>CAMYKB010000005.1:0-116607 GCA_947258875.1 uncultured Gammaproteobacteria bacterium
CGAGATTGGACACACGATCGATAACATCCGCGACCAGGTGGAAGCGGTCTAAATCGTTACGTACGACCATATCGAATGGCGTCGTGGTTGTGCCCTCTTACTTATATCCCCGCACATGATCCAGGTTGATCACCTTTAAATCTTTTGCTGTCTTAATTTTACCGGTAAATCCTTGAGCTCGAATTAATGATTTAACATCACGCAGTCGTGGTTCAGTAACCGGAGTAATATGGGAAAGCAACAATTTTTTAACACCGGCAGATCGTGCAACCTCGCCGATACGCGATGGAGTCGTATGTAATGCGAAAAACACACCATCATTGGGTCCGGCAGGAAGATCATCCATAATCGCCGTGTCGTAGATCAACAGATCGGCAGCTTCAGAGATGGCTACCATATTGCCACCATTGGGCAAGGCAGAGCCATCAGGCGCGACACTTCTGGAGCTGGTATCACCTGAATACACAATACTCTTACCTTTGTATTCAATACGAAAGGCAAGTGCGGGTACCGGACCATGATTTACGCCAACCGCTGTTATGAGTAGACGGTTCTCGTCTTCCCCTTCATCAATTAGAGTCTCTGGAGTATAAGCCAACCAGTTAGGCGCTACGTTTGTGGCCGTAACACTAAATATTCCGCCACTAATTGCACGGCTGAAAATATTTAAGTAACGCTCCAAGCCTGTCGCCGCATCATAGTGGCCGTGAATATATTCACTTGATGCCGGATATTGCGGAACGTCAGGCAATCCTGCTGGCGGTGGAAAGGGGACGCCATTAGCATTTGGTCCAAATATACGAATCGGTGCCGTGCGTCCGGGTGGAAAAGATTGTGGAACATTAGGATTCAGGTTTGCGCCGCGATTGTGAAAATACACCGATTTGATTACAGATGAAAGATCACCCGTATGGTCAATATGCAAATGACTTAATAAAACAATATCAAGGTCCTTGACATTGGTACCACTGGCCGCCAAACGCTGGTATGTACCACCACCAACATCCATCAGGATGCGGGGTTTACCATCAGTAAATATCAGATAACCTGCACTGGCTCGTCCACTGGCCGTTGCGACTGGCCCACCAGAACCCAGGACCATAACAGACAAACCGTCCTCGACTTTATCAACTGCAAGTTTTTTATCTGCCTCGTTTTTATCTGCATGGGCTGATGAAAAAGTGAATAACAGCATAAGACTGGACAACAAAGCGCCCTTTATCGTTTGTGCTTGCTGCATAGTTATCTCCTCCATTCTTCGTCATTCTTAATTTTTCATTAGGTTATTAGTCGATACGCAACAACCGCCGAATATGTTACAAAACCGTTAACCTAAACGTAAGAAAACATTAGCACATGAATAAGAATAATTCCCGGTGATTATCGTTATTTTAGATAAAATCCATATAATTCAATAGTGTTGGCAAATAAATGTAAAAACCGTGTTTATTAACTTAATGTTATTGATTGATGAGTTCGTTGAAGTGCAGGTTATCGTCATTAGTGTCAATCTGGGAGTTGCGCAGTATTTAGCTGTTGTTCATTCTTTCGCATTCATAAGCGATCATATCGTCAAGAGTACGACCTGCGATGTTGGGATAATGTGTATTGTTCACAACGAGTCCTTGTATGCGGTCAAGTCGGAAATTTCTGAATGCTTCGCGTAATTCACACCAGGCTCCGAGTGTCCAGACTGTGCCCCAGAAAAATAACCCTAAAGGCCATACAGTTCGGCTGGAGGCCGTACTGTCTTCGCGTGTATAGTCGAATTGCACTTTATGATGATCATCTATCGCGCCACGTAGTATCCCCATTGTGGCAGCGACCGCTGGTGATACATGCATGAACGGAGCGAACAGTGGTGTGTGGTCGAACTTTTGTTTCAATGGATCAGGCAGTACAGTCTCTACCTTGCTCAGCACAGACTCGGCGGCAGTTGCTAATGCTGTATCAGCACAACTATTAACGATACGTGCCCCCAGCGTCAATGCAGTAATTTCCTCCGTTGTAAACATCAGCGGCGGGAGATCAAACCCCCGCCGCAACACATAACCGATACCCGTTTCGCCCTCTATTGGTACACCGGAAACAAGTAGATCTTGAATATCACGGTAGACAGTACGTTCTGAAATTTCCAGTTTCTCAGCCAACCAGCGTGCAGTGGTGACACGACGTGAGCGTAGGAACTGAATGATTTGAAACAGGCGGTCAGCGCGTCTCATTAGTCGTTATCCATTTGTGAGTTATGCTCGTTTATTTGTTAGCATAGGTGATCAAGGTAAGCGCTGCACCCTGAGGGTCCTGAATAACGCAAAATCGCCCAACGTCAGGAATGTTGCGTGCTGCGAGCAGTAGTTTGCCACCCAAGTCTTCCGCCTGTTTCGCTCTGGCATCCACATCATCCACTGTCACATAGGCGCCCCATACCGGGGGCATGCCTGCTGCTTCGGGCGGTGTAGCCATGAGTCCTGCAACTTCTTTATCGTCTGCCTTAGCGATTGTATAGGGCATTTCACTATTTTCCATTTCCTCCAAAGTCCAGCCCAATAATTTTCCGTAGAATGTCTTGGCTGCGCTTACGTCAGTTGTCATTAGTTCATTCCAACTGAATGCGCCGTGTTGTTTCATTGGATCACTCATCGCTGTTCTTTCCTTTAGTTGCCGGATGGAAAAGTGACTATACTCCACACCTACTGACAGCCTGATGTCAGGAGTGATGTCTTGCTTTGCTTTAGTACAAATCCTATTTGTATAGATAATGTGAGTGACTACTGACCATTTTACCGGTCTGACACTAATTTTATGAAAAATCTGCTATAACTATTCAAGACAATCGAGGAACGCTCTACCATGCTGAAATCATCAATAACAAATCTGTTAATGTTGAGTGCTTTATTAATTATACTTCCTGTTTCAGCGGCGGATAAAACCCAATCCTATCAAGCTGAAGCCAAGGCTTCCTGGTTGCCAGACAGTAAGGCAAGGAAGAAGGAATTCAAATTCAATACTGATATCAATGCGTGGTTACGTGCCAATGGTGAATGGTATGTTGAAGGCAGCATTCATCACCAGCGTCTACGTTGCGGTGATTATCGCCTAGGCATCGAGTTTGGTACGGGAAAACACGGCTGCATAGATGCCAAATGGTCAGGAGATATTTATTTCCTTGGTCAGGAAAAGCAATGTAACAGCGTAAGTAAACTGCATCGTAACAGCGGGCTTGATGAGTCGCTGGAAACACAATTTGAAGGGGTCAGCTGCGCCAAAGCCATAATCGAGTGCAGTGGCACATGCGAATGGAGCACCAAACGTGATGCCCATGTATACTAGTATATAATAATAAATATCAAATAGTTATGGATATTTTCTATATTTAACATTACATCTAAACCAGCTGATTCCATCAATCGCATTAACGTTGCCGCTCGCAGTTACAGCGTTATACCACCTTATAGGTAAGGCGAGAACAACCAACAAACCGCATCACGTGTCCTTGTTAATAACGACCTGGAATCCAGTTCTGCAAGACTGACTCTGGAAGATCGCTGAAAGATGCTCTGAAAATAATGATCTGTTTTATCTGCGAATGCCTTGTCATAGGTTTCAACAGCCAGCTCATAATTCAATCTCAGGCTGCGCGGGTCGATGTTAGCGGATCCGACTAATACGTAATAATCGTCTACTATAAACAGCTTTGTATGGGCGAATGGCGGTGGTTGATACAGCACATTAACGCCATACTGCAGTAATTCCCATAGCATATTGCGCGTCGCCCAATGCACATAGGGCAGGTTATTTCTGGATGGCAGGATGATCGTAACACCAACGCCTTTAGAAGCCGCGACCTGTAGAGCAACGATGAGTTCTCGGTAAGGTAAGAAATACGGTGTCATGATTTTGATACTGTGTTGTGCAGATGACACCGCGCCGACCAGGATCATGGCCAGCTTGTCCATATCCTTGTCAGGTCCATCCAGGATTGTCCTGCAAAGGGCGCCCCCTGCTTCGGTGGGTGAGGCGATATATTCCGATAATGTCTGATTAGTGACGAAACGCCAGCTATCCACGAATACTTCATGCAGTTGCGAAAGGATAGGACCAGCTAGCTGGAAGTGTAAGTCTGCAGTCGGCTTGGTGTTTTTTGGATCCTCTATTAAGTGGCGATCACCAATATTCATCCCGCCTGTGAACCCGCTTACACTATCGACAAGCAAGATCTTGCAGTGGTTGCGCAGATTGATCATTAATGCGGGCGGAAATAATTTCGGTGGAAAGAAGCGCTGAACCTCGATTCCATTGCGGCGTAGCAGGCTGCTGGCGCGGGGATAGGAGTACATCTCCCCTAACCCGTCTATTAATACACGTACCTCTACGCCCCGTGCTGATGCGCGCGCCAAGGCATCAATGAATCGCTTCCCGATTCGATTGGTTTCCAGGATATAAGTCAATAGGTAGACACTTTTGGAGGCATTCTCGATCGCAGCCAACATCGCCGGATAGGCCTGTTCCCCATTCACGAGTATTTCAATACGATTGCCTTGAACCAACGATCGCCCTGATATGGATGCTGAAATACTATTTATCGCCTGGTACTTCTTAGGCACTGGTACTGCGCTGATTGTTGTACCAGTTGAATGCTCCCCACGTTCAAAATCGACAAGGTGTTTTGTGGCGTTAGTATCCTGCAGTATACGTGCACGAGCCTGCACGCGATTAATACCAAATAGGAAATACAAAAACGGGCCAAATAAAGGAAATAACAGGCTAACACTTACCCAGCCCATGGCAGCACGGGAATCCCGTTTATACAGGAGTGCATGCCAAGCAGCTGCTGGAGCCACAACGACATGTAGGATAATAACGAGCCATTGTGTAGGTGACATGGGAGTATCAGTGTATAGGTTACAATTTATTGTTATTTACGCCTGCTATTCCACGCTGGCTACACACGGCATATCAGGGTGTTTCTGTCGCATGCATTTCAGTATATCTGGTGTCAGGTAAAAATATACTGAGCAATAAGGATCATCGCCATAAAAAACAGCACGTTTTTTAACCATTTTCGGTAACGCTCTATAGAAACTGAGCCTCGTATTGCCATACCGATAAAGAGTGCCACCAGGGCAAAGATGACAAGTGGTGCAGTTGCGCGCAACATTTCACCGCTCAGAATATTCGAGTGGCTAAATACAGCAGTTTGAGTAAGCTTGCCGGAAAGGAAGCTGAGGTTGAATATCTGGATCATAGCGGTAGGCGCCAATCCCAGTTCGAGAAAAAAAATCACCAGTACGGGAACCATGACATTAACCATTCCAGCGAGGAATCCGGCAACTAGGCCGAACAACAGCATTGATTGTTGTGGATAGGCCTTGACCCATGTCAATTTTGCGGCGCTCAGCCGGTTTATATTCAAATAAATCAGGATCATGCCGGCTAGTACCAGTTTGAATGGTGCCGGATCATTGAAAACGATTAATAATCGGGTGCCGAGGATACTGCCGATGGCAACATAGAATGCAATGGGCCAATATTTAGCGATACTGAGATGCCAATGCCCTCCCTTGATGATACTGACGATATTGACAGCGATTGTTGGTAATAACGTTATCAGTATAGCGCTGCGGATATCCGTGATGAGGGCAAGACAGGGTGTCGCGACCAGTGGAAAACCCAGCCCCAGTGTGCCGTGCACCAGCCCTGCGAAGAAAATAATTCCACATATCAGTGCAAGTACAGGAAGGCTGAGAGGATCAATACCTGGCATGTGCTTAGTGATAAAGATGAAAGGCAGAGTTGATAATCTGTGGTTGCTGAGGCATCCGACACTCCTGATCAAATAAAAACATCTATTAAGTTTTAAATGCCTGATGATTAGCTAGGTTAATAATGACACAGTTCCCATACAGCGGCCCCATTAGTGTTCACTAATATATTGGCCTTTTGTACTTTTATGCGTTATTTTCATTTCATTCAGCGTATTAAAATATACACTGATCCTAATAATATTAATGGCTGTAAGCCACGATGTACCAGGAGGTTTACCAGATGTACACACTCATTAGAAGTTTTGTTCTCTCCACGCTTATTCTGTTTTCTGCTGCCGCGCAGGCAGAACCTATCAAAATCAAGTTTTCCCACGTAGTCGCCGTTAATACACCGAAAGGCCAGATGGCTGAGAAATTTAAGGCTCTGGTTGAAGAACGCCTGCCAGGCAAGGTCGTGGTTGAAGTCTTCCCCAATTCGCAATTGTTCGGCGATAATAAGGTTTTGGAAGCCATTTTACTGGGTGATGTGCAACTGGCTGCCCCTTCGCTTTCCAAATTCAAAAAATATACCAAGCAACTCCAGGTATTCGACCTGCCCTTCCTGTTCAATGACATAAAGGCAGTAGACAACTTCATGAAGAGCCCTGAAGGTCAAAGCCTGCTGAATTCGACTGAAGGTAAGGGCCTGCAAGGGCTGGGTTTCCTGCACAATGGTATGAAGCAGCTATCAGCAAATACCCCGCTGCGTGTACCCGCTGACGCGAAAAACCTGAAATTCCGGATCATGTCGTCAGATGTCCTAGCTGCACAATTCAAGGCAATCGATGCTTCTCCACAGAAGAAACCTTTCTCTGAAGTCTTTACCTTATTACAGACCAAGGCCATTGATGGTCAGGAAAACACCTGGTCAAATATCTACTCCAAAAAATTCTTTGAGGTACAGGACTATGTCACTGAATCCAACCATGGCTATCTCGGTTACATGGTTGTAACGTCCAAGGATTTCTGGGGCAAGATGCCTGCTGATGTACGTGCGGTCGTTGATAAATCACTGGCAGAGGCCATTGAGCATGGCAACAAGATTGCCCTTGAAAAAGCCGTGCAGGACAAACAGGCGATAATCGATTCAAAGCGCAGCAATGTGGTCGAGATTACTGCCGATCAACGTGCGCAATGGGTTAATGTCATGAAACCGGTCTGGGGTAAGTTCGAGAAAGAAATTGGCAAAGACCTGATCAATGCAGGCATAAATTCCAACAAATAACCAAGAGGGTAAATAAGATATGAATGACTCCCTGCCCATCAAATAATGGTGAACCGGGAAATTACTCTTTATGTTTATCCGTATCCTTAACAACATGGAGGAGGGCTTTATCGCCCTCCTCCTCGTTGGTATGACCTTGTTAACCTTTGGTGAGGTCATTGACCGTTTCGTCTTCAATCATGGCGTGTTGTGGGTTGAGGAACTTACCCTGCATGTGTCTGCATGGTTGGTGTTGTTTGGTACATCATGGGCCCTACGAGAAGGGGCCCACATCGGTGTTGACGCCTTCGTTAAACTTTTTCCAAACTCTATACAACGGGTATTCGGTGTGATCGCGGCGCTACTGGCGATAGTTTATTGCGGTCTGCTTATTTATGGGTCGTGGATCTACTTATCCAAACTTGTGCAGATCGGCATCGAAATGGAGGATTTGCCGATACCGAAATGGATAGCCCATTCCATTCTTGTTAGCGGGTTGTTACTGCTGGCACTGCGCCTCATGCAGCTTTTATGGAATATTCTAACGGGTAAGGAAATTGGCTTTCGTCATGGAAATGAGGCGAAAGAGGTGCTGGAAGAACAGGGTATAAAATTCGATACAAAACAATAAAATCATTCTATGACAATTGCTGCGTTGTTTTTGATATTGTTTATCTGCATGATGATGGGGATGCCCGTCGCCATGGCATTAGGGCTTTCCAGTGTGCTAACTATCCTGCTTTTTTCGGATGACTCGTTGGCATCTGTTGCCCTTAAGTTTTTCGAAAACCTGTCAGAACATTACACCTTACTCGCAATCCCCTTCTTTATCCTGTCATCGTCATTCCTCTCCGGTGGGGGTGTCGCTAAACGCATCATACGATTCGCTATAGACGCCGTTGGCCATATCCGCGGCGGCCTGGCAATGGCGTCTGTACTGGCCTGCATGATCTTCGCGGCGGTGTCTGGCTCATCACCTGCCACCGTAGCGGCGATAGGTTCCATTGTCATCGCAGGTATGGTTAAGGCCGGCTACCCCAAAGAATTCGGCGCCGGTGTAGTCGCCAATGCGGGAACACTGGGTATTCTTATCCCGCCTTCAATTGTTATGTTGGTCTACGCAGCTGCGACCGAAGTGTCGGCGGCTCGTATGTTCATGGCTGGTTTCATACCCGGCATCATGATGGGCCTGATCCTGATGATCGCAATTTACATCGTTGCGCGTATCAAGAACCTTCCCGCACAACCGCGCGCATCTCTGCGAGAATTTATTGCCGGCTTTGCCTCGGCATCTGGCGGCCTATTGTTAATTGTGATCGTACTGGGTGCGATTTACGGCGGTATCGCCAGTCCTACTGAGGCTGCTGCCGTGTCTGCAGTCTATGCCTTTTTTGTCGTGTGTTTCGGGTACCGTGATATCGGTCCCATGAAAAATATACCCTGGCGTAAACAAGGTGAAGGCGTATCTAGTGTAGTACTGCGCAATACAGGGCAAATCCTTGTCGCCTTGCCGAAATGCACACGAGACGAAGAAGTCCGGCGCACTATCATGGATGCCGCCAAGGTCAGTATCATGCTGTTGTTTATTATTGGTAATGCAATGCTATTTGCGCATGTGCTCACGACAGAGCGCATCCCGCACATTATCGCAGAATCCATTATTGCCTGGGGATTGCCGGCCTGGGGATTCCTGGTCGTGGTAAACATCTTGTTACTGGCTGCCGGGAATTTCATGGAACCGTCTGCGATCTTGTTGATTATGGCGCCAATCCTGTTTCCCATCGCAACGGCCCTGGGTATTGATCCCATTCATCTGGGTATTATCATGGTCGTCAATATGGAGATTGGAATGATTACTCCACCGGTAGGTCTCAACCTGTTTGTTACAGCTGGGATCACCGGAGAAAACCTGCAATGGGCGATCAAGGCCGCTCTGCCCTGGCTGATTTTACTGCTGTTTTTCCTGATACTGATAACCTATGTTCCACAGATTTCTTTATTCCTGCCCGAATTGATCGATAATCTCAAAGGCTATAATTGATTTTTTAGCTTGACTGACTAATTGCACTTAAATTCTGTAGCGTCTGCATGCAGGCCGTCGCCGCTTCTGCGCCCTTCTTTTTGAAATGTTCGAAAAAAAAGTTATGGTGTTCTTCATGATCGTGAAAACAATGCGGAGTCAGTACGACTGAAAGAATAGGGATTTCATAATCTAATTGCACACGCATCATGGCATCGGAAACCGTAGTCGCCACAAAGTCATGACGATAGATACCACCATCCGTAATGAGCCCGGCAGCCACAATAATGTCGTATTTTCCGGTTTTCGCCAGCAACTTTGCCTGCAGCGGAATCTCCAGACTACCGGGCACATCAAAAATGTTGATTTGCTCGTGAGAGATTCTTTTTTGCCCTAGCTCAAAGATAAAGCTGTCACGAGCCTGGTCGACAATATCTTTGTGCCAACTGGACTGTATAAATGCAATGTGCGCATTCTCGGGAGTGTGTTTTTGATTCATGATGCTGCCCCATACTTATGACGAATAAGCGGGGCGCAAGAAAATGCAGCCCACAGCATCCATGATACTGGGTGGCAGACATCATCCCGCTCTCTATCATCCGGACTATAACCGTCGGCTTCGGAATCTCACCGAATCTGCTGACCCTGTGATATGACTACAGGCGCTCGCGGGCTTGTGCATCGAAATGTACATACCGCCGGTGGGGAATTTCACCCCGCCCCGAGAACGATTGAACTAGAAACTGATTATAGTGTTGCTCGCCCGCTTATGTACAATAGAATGCATGAATGAAGTCATTATCAAGGCTGCAAAACGTCATCTGCTAAAAACCGATAAGGTTATGGCCGGCCTGATCAGGACACATAAACCTTATGCACAGGTGAATGCACTTAAGCAACGCTCGCCCTATTTTCATGTTCTGGTTCAATCAATTATTAATCAGCAATTATCAGTAAAAGCCGCACATACCATTAGCCAGCGCCTACTGGCCTGCCAGGGTAGCCGTTTTTTTAATGCGGACAAGTTGTATAAACTGCCTGAAAACACCTTGCGCAATTGCGGTATCTCGCGCAACAAGATTCGCTATATCAAGGCTATCGCAACTGCTGTAATGAATAACGAGCTTAATTTCCGAAAACTTGTGAGGCAGGATGATGATGCGGTACGGGATGCACTGACACAGCTTCCCGGCATCGGTCGTTGGAGTGCGGATATGTTTTTGATGAGCGCACTGAAACGGCCGGATGTGTTGCCACTGGGCGATCTGGTGCTGCGCAAATCAATGCAACGGTATTACACACTGGCGCCTGAATGCCGGCAGGACGAATACCTGCGCATCGCCGAACCCTGGCGTCCATATCGCACCATTGCTTGCCGTTATCTCTGGTCGGCGCTCTAAAATCAGTCCCAAGACCTGTAATGCGCATCAATATAGTGCTTTGCCAGGCTTGGCCGTTGACCGTTATTCTCTGTATTTATTTGTGTAACGTGCTCAAAATTAGCCTGAAGTTCTCTAGACTACCTTTAATAGTGTAGGGTAGGAATAACGAATGGCAGGAAATTTGCTTGATTAAGCTCAATACATTCGTGCAGGAAAATGTGAGAATGCCCAAAATAACAACTTTATGGCAACTACAATGAGTGGAACCAGCTTTACAGTCGAAGTTCAACCCCGTATTCCTGAAAGGCTGAGCAGGCTTGCGGAACTGGCTAATGATCTATTGTATTCCTGGGATCGCCAGGTCAGGGCCTTATTTTACCGACTGGATCGCGATCTTTGGGAGGCTTGCGGGCACAACCCGAAAGTCTTCCTGCGTCGTGTTTCGCAAAAACGCTTACTGGAAGCTGAGAAAGACCGTGGCTTCATCGAGGACTACAATCTCGCGCTTTCCGCCTATGATACCTATCACCGTGAAGGGCTGCGTTCAGGACTCGAACAGATGCTCGATCCCGAGCACGACCTGGTGGCCTATTTTTGTGCTGAATTCGGACTGCACGAGAGTTTTCCTCTTTACTCCGGAGGTCTGGGCATACTGGCAGGTGATCACTGTAAAGCAGCCAGCGATCTTGGCCTGCCCTTTGTTGGCATAGGCCTGTTGTACAGGCGAGGTTATTTCACGCAAACCATTGATAACCATGGCAACCAGATTGCCCATTACACACCCACAAAGTTCAATGACCTGCCTATCCAACCAGCCGTTGGCAGTAATGGCGAAGAAATACATGTGCAGGTTGACCTGTCTGAGCGCCAGGTAACACTCAAACTCTGGCAAGCCAAAGCGGGACATATCACGCTCTATTTACTGGATAGCGATTTACCGGTAAATAGTGAGCAAGATCGCTCCATCACCTATCAATTGTATGGCGGTGATAAGACAACACGCATACAGCAAGAAATCGTATTGGGTATTGGTGGTGTCCGTGCGCTGCGCGCATTGGGTAAAAACCCAACCATCTGGCACATCAATGAGGGTCACGCAGCTTTTCAGATACTCGAACGCTGCCGCGAGCATGTCGTTAAAGGTATGGATTTCGACAGTGCCATTGAACTGGTAGCCAGTGCTACCGCCTTCACGACTCATACACCGGTGGCAGCCGGGCACGACATTTTCGATAAAGATCTGATCACCACGTATTTTCGTGATTATCTGAAACAACTTAAGATCGATAGCAGTACATTTAGTAATTTAGGTGAATCACCAATAGACAGTAATGGCTTCAATATGACGGCACTTGCTCTACGAGGCTCACGATTTCATAACGGCGTCAGCCGCATCCACGGTGGCGTTGCCTCGAATATGGAAGCATATATATGGCCGCAAACGCCTAAGGAAGAGAATCCGATCACCTATGTCACTAATGGTGTGCACTTGCCGACTTTCCTGGCAAGGGAATGGGTTAGTTTGCTGGATACCCGCTTTAGCGATTGGCGCGGCGAATTACTTAATCCAGAGTATTGGCAGAATGTCATGGAACAGATTCCCGATCACCGCTGCTGGAGCCTGCGACAAGAGTTAAAATCTGCCATGCTGCAGGATGTGCAACGCCGTGTATTAATTCAAAGCCAGCGCAACGGTTGCAGTGACGCGCATATTAAACGTATATGTCAACACCTGATCAAACCACAAGAGGATGTGCTGGTATTGGGTTTTGCTCGCCGTTTTGCAACTTATAAACGCGCCACCCTGTTATTGTCCGATCCCGAACGCCTCAGTCGTCTCCTCAATGATTCTAACCGGCCTGTGCTAATTATTTTTTCTGGCAAGGCGCACCCGAATGATATTCCAGGCCAGCAACTTATCAAGTCAATTCATGACTATGCAGAACGTCCTGAATTTCAGGGAAAGATTATTTTTCTGGAAGGCTACGATATGGCGCTGGCACGCAAACTGGTTACGGGTGTGGATGTCTGGCTTAACACACCTCAATACCCTCTCGAGGCCAGTGGCACTTCAGGTGAAAAAGCTGCGATCAATGGTGTGTTGAACCTCAGTGTACTCGATGGCTGGTGGGGAGAAGGTTATGACGGTGACAATGGCTGGGCTATTACGCCACATGGCTCCGAATTCGATGCTGAATACCGTGATCGCGAGGAGGCCCATGATTTGATGGACATCCTTGAGAAAGAAGTTATTCCTCTGTATTACGACCGGGATCATAAAGGTTACTCGGAGGGTTGGGTCAGAAAGTGTAAAGCATCAATGCAGTCCATCATCCCGCGCTTCAATGCGATGCGAATGGTCATGGATTATGTAACCAAATTATATACACCCGCCAAAAATCAACATCAGAAACTGGCAGCAAATAACGGTGCCCAGGCGCGCGAACTGGCAAGCTGGAAGCAAAAAATCAGGAAGCAGTGGTCAGGGGTACGTGTTAAAGGTATTTCCGAGGCGCCCCAGGCGATCGAATATGATGAAAAATTGCCACTCAGCGTCAAGGTTTTTTTAAATGGGCTGGCCGCTGATGATGTGGCTGTTGAATGCCTCATTGGAACACAGAGAGAAGCTGAGTCATTCAAAGTGTTAGAAAGATTCTTTCTGAAACCACAAAATAACACCGACTCCGGTGAGACGATTTATTCTGCCAACGAAAAATTGCAACATTCCGGTTTGCAAAGCTATAAAATTCGTATTTACCCTTATCATTCGTTGTTGAGTCATCGTTTTGAAATCGGTTATATGTTGTGGTTGTAAATACCTTCAACAACCCCTGATTAATTCATGACCGGCAGTTCTAAGCCTTAAATCGCCATGCTTCTCGGCAACTGCTCCCTGCGTTGCTCTACCTCCTGCATCCATGCAGTCGTCGGCAACTGCTCCCTGCGTTGCCCTACCTCCTGTATCTGACTTCCATGGATGGAGGAAATGCAAAAAAACTGTAGAGAGCAATCTTTGCCGTGTACTCGTATAATCTACAGCTTGGTTCTAGAGATTTTTGTTCTCGATTGAGTTCGTCCTGAGAAGTATTACAGGTGAGCGCTGTTTACGAACCTGAGGATGGATTTAGTCAGAGATTTTAATCTTTCAGCCGTCCATAGAGGCCGAGCATACGCCTTAAACGTTGAGGCAGATCAGTGCTCATCTGGCTGGGTTGGTAACGCCATTGCCAGTTACCACTGACGGTGCCAGGAACGTTCATGCGATTGCCCTGCCCCAGCCCCAGAATATCCTGCATGGGAAGTATTGCCAATCGTGCGACCGAGGCCAGCACGCAACGGTTTAACGCCCACGGCATAGATTCTTGAGTGTTGCCAAGATAGTTGTTTACCCTGGTTTTTTCGTCAATGGCAAGTGATTGATACCATGACAGCGTTGTGTCGTTATCATGTGTGCCGGTATACGCCACCATATTTCTTTCATGATTATGCGGAAGATATGGGTTGTTTGCATTGCCATCAAATGCAAATTGCAGGATTTTCATTCCCGGCAGCTGAAATAATTGCCGTAATGCGTTGACCTCTGGTGTAATCACGCCAAGGTCTTCTGCCACCAGTGGCAGATGATCAAAGTGCTTGTATAGAGTCGCCAGTAAGGCTTCACCCGGTGCCTTTACCCACCGGCCGCCGATGGCGGTATCGGAGCTGACAGGGATTTCCCAACAGGCTTCAAAACCCCTGAAATGGTCGATACGTATCAAATCGAACATGGTGAGTTGGGTATGCATGCGACGAATCCACCAGTCAAAATGTTCTGCCTGCATACGTTCCCAGTGATATAGAGGATTACCCCAGCGCTGTCCTGTTTCGGAAAAATAATCCGGTGGGACACCTGCCACAACCTCGGGGGAGCCATGTTCATCAATCGTGAAATATTCGCGATGTGCCCAGACTTCAGCACTGTCGTGTGCAACGAAGATTGGCATGTCGCCGAAGATCATAATTTGGTGGCGATGGGCATAGGTTTTGAGTTCGCTCCATTGTGTAAAAAAAACGAACTGCTCAAATTTGACCTGTTCTATCTCGGACGACAATGCCTGGCATGCTTTTTCGAGCGCCGCAGGCTGTCTGTCACGGTATATAGGCAGCCAGTCGGTCCAGTGGCTGTTACCCTGATTTTGCCGGAGTGCGCTGTACAAGGCATAATCATTCAACCATGTAGCTGAGCGCTTCACAAAATTATCGTAGTGATAACGATCATTCTGAGAGGCATTGGCTTCAAAGCCGATCCGCGCGATCTGCAGGCATCCTCGCCGCATAGAGGCGTTCACAGGCTCATCAAGCAAGGTGTGGGCGCTTAACCAGCCCCTGTCTACCAACCAATCGAGGCTAATCAATAACGGATTGCCGGCATGGACTGAGAGGCACTGGTAGGGTGAATTATCTTCATGTGTCGGACCAAGAGGCAGGGTTTGCCAGACTGTGATGCCGCTTGCTGCAAGGAATTCGATGAACCGATAGGCTTCATGACCAAAATCGCCATGATCTGCGTGGCCTGGTAGTGAAGTTGGATGAAGCAGGATTCCTGCACGTCGCTGATCGAGGATCGCGCGCGAGTGACTCACGCCTGCTCATGTCCCGGGCGCATGGCGCCACCCATGGCGGGTGTGCCACTACCATGGGTAAAGGTATGCGATAGATAAGCTGGCGGTTCCAGCCCCAGGTATTGGTACAGATTCGCCAGATGCACCCGGTACAGGCGTTCGAAGTCGCTGACTGTCTGTGCCGGGTTGTAATCGCCGAACCACCAGAACCAGTCTGAACCTTCACAAATCGCCAATTGTTGCTCGGCTGCTTTTACGTGGTCGTCGTTAAGCCGCCCTGAGGACAGAATAGAGTCAAAGCTATGCTTGGCATCACCCAGCATATCCCAGCCCCGGTTCTTATCGGTATCGCCAATCCATGTCGAGAATGTGCCGTAAACCCAGCTGCCCGCGACGATATGCGGCAGCTTCACAGGTTGTGTATCTTTATCAGCAAGATATTCCGAATAAGTTGTCAGCTCGAGATCCGCATGGTTCGCCAGTGCTTTATAGAGGGCGCTGAGAAAATGGTAACCATTTTCCGGATAGTGCTCCCAGGCGTTTTCACCATCGAGGATGATAGACACGATAGCGTCGGAATGAGATGCACGAGAGTTATCGATATTTTCCAGATGATGAACAAGGTTTGCAACGGCGTCATCGGCATGCCAGTCCGAATAGGTAAAGCCTATAAGGTCGGAGAGCCCATCATTGCGGAAAAAGCATGCCGTGTCTGATCCATCCAATAGATAGGCCTGGTGATTGCTGGAACCACTATCTTCGACAGCGAGCCCTGATACTTTCAGGCTGTTATGCATCACCGCTTCACCACTGGCTGCCCAACGAAAACCAAATTCAGACAACAGTTTGAGTGTCTGTTCACTAATACTACCTTCAGAGGGCCAGCAACCCTGCGGCAAGAAACCAAAAAAGTGCTTAAATGTCTCGATTCCCTTTTGCAGATGCCAGCGCGCACGCGCCTCACCATCCGGGTATTTTTCCAGTAATGGTAATGGCGCATCAGGCATGGCCTCATGCGCGCTTTTAAGATCCAGTAACAAGGGCACAATAGGGTGTGCATAGGGTGTCATTGACAACTCGATGCGACCTGCTTCTGCCAGGACGCGGTAGCGCCCGATGACAGTTGCACACAATCCACCGATGATATCCAGCAGTTCACGGCGATCGTGTAAGGTGTAGCCACGCTGTTTCTTCATCAGTTTACGGATACGTGGGTCATCAGTCCGCACCGTCTCTGCCATCCATGCAAGGTGATACCAGACCAGTAAATCGGCATAGTATTGGTCTGCTGCATACATGACAGTATCTGCATGTGCGATCATCCACTCTGCCATTGCAGCCAGTCTTTTATACGGCGTGAAACGATTGATTAATCGCTCCTCATTGGCTCTCAGACAGGACTTTATTAAACTGATACGCTGCTCCGGCGCTGCAGGCAATGCTGGTCCCGCCAATGCGGCCAATAAGGGGTCGCGGATCGCGGCACTGTTTTGCAGGAAGCCCCTGACCTGTTGCGCGTAGTCATCAATCTGTTCCAGCAGGATGGGTGCAAAATTGACCACAGCGCGTGCTTCGGGCAGTGCCTCCAGATGCGCTACCATGTCAACATAGTCTTTGATGGTATGCAGATAAGTCCAGGGTAACTGGTATTCACCTGTGCGCAGATCACGATATTCCGGCTGATGCATATGCCAATAGATGACTACCTTAAGCGGTCGTTTAACGGACATGGTGCATTTCCTGGCCGAGCATATCGGGTGTTACTAAAACCACTTTACCGGGTGTGACATGATAATGTTGTGCGTCGTATGCTAAATCTTCACCAATGATCGTGCCGTCCTTGATGTGACAACTTTTATCGATTATGGCACGTTTGATACGACAATTACGGCCAATCGTGACCTCCGGGAGTATCACAGAATCCTCAATATGTGAGTAGGCATTGACATGAACATTTGAAAACAGTAGCGAATGCCTGACATGTGCACCTGAAATGATGCAACCGCCGGAGACCATGGAATCAACCGCCATACCTCGCCGGTCCTCGTTATCGAAGATGAATTTTGCTGGTGGTGCCTGTTCCTGATAGGTCCATATTGGCCATTCATTATCGTACAGGTTTAGTTCGGGCGTCACGCCAATCAGTTCCAGATTGGCTTTCCAAAACGCATCCACGGTGCCCACATCTCGCCAGTAAATCTGTTTATCCGTCTCCTCATCGCGGAACGGATAGGCATATGCACGGTATTTTGAAATCACTGAAGGGATAACATCCTTGCCAAAATCATGTGCGGAATATGGGGTATCAGCATCCTTGATGAGCTGTTCAATCAGAAATGCGGTCTTGAATATGTAAATCCCCATGGATATAAGTGCCACATCAGGATTTCCTGGCATGGATTCAGGCTCATCAGGTTTTTCCACAAAGTTTATAATACGTCCCTCATCGTCAACACCCATGACGCCAAAGGCGCTCGCCTGATCAATCGGGACCTCGATACAGCCCACCGTCAAGTCCGCGTCACGTTCTGTATGGAATGCCACCATCGGACCATAATCCATTTTATAGATATGATCGCCTGCCAAAATAAGCACATACTCGGGTGAATGGCTGCGAATGATATCGAGATTTTGATAAACGGCATCGGCGGTACCCTTGTACCAGGAAGCCTCGATGCGTTGCTGGGCTGGCAATAACTCGACGTACTCACCAAATTCACCGCGCAGGAAGCTCCAGCCATTCTGCATATGCCGGATCAGTGAATGCGCCTTGTATTGGGTCAGTACACCCACCTGGCGTATGCCCGAATTTATGCAGTTAGATAATGGAAAATCGATAATCCGGAACTTGCCGCCAAAAGGTACAGCGGGTTTTGCACGCCACATGGTTAGGTGCTTGAGTCGTGAACCTCGACCGCCAGCAAGGATCAAGGCCATCGTTTCTCGCGTGAGACGGCTAACAAATCGTTGTGAGTGATCAAATTCCATGGTTATGTTTCATAGGATATTATAATTAGCAGCTTATGGTAGACAGTATTTATTGATAACATGATGTTTATCAGCCGTAATTGATACATATCAGGATTGCGACTGAGTAATATTTGAAATAATGCACAAATCAAACCACAGTGGTTAATGAGGCTGCACATGGTTACTGTCATAAACAGTATGCAAATACCAGAAGATCTACAGAGACTCCTGGATGCGCGTCATCATGCGCCTTTTAAGCTGCTGGGGCCACACAAGCTGGCACCGGGACAGCTATGTGTACGCAGCCATATCCCCGGCGCCAAGACGGTGCGCATCAAGGCTGTCGACGCCCCAATGCAGCGCATGGGTAATACCGATATCTTCGAGTGGTCAGGCTATGAAGCGCTCGCTGACAGACATTACCGTCTCGTCTGGGAGGATCAGTCCGGCCATCATCATGATATCTGTGATCCTTACAGTTTCAACCCGCAGATAAGTGATTATGATTTGCATCTCTTCGCTGAAGGCAAGCATTGGCATATCTACCGGATCCTGGGGGCACATTCGCGTGAAATCGATGGCATCCAGGGGGTATTGTTCGCGACCTGGGCGCCAAATGCGGAGCGTGTCAGTGTGGTGGGTGATTTTAACGCATGGGATGGCCGCCGCCACCCCATGCAGGTACACGGCAGCAGCGGTGTATGGGAATTATTTATTCCTGAACTGGATACAGGTACTCTGTACAAGTTTGAAATACGTAACCGTCAAACGGGCGATCTGCTGCTGAAATCGGATCCATACGGCAATCATTTCGAAATACGCCCTGAAACCTCCTCCATAGTTGCCGAAGACAGCGCCTTTCAGTGGCGTGATAATGCTTGGTTTACACGTCGTGAGCAGGCTGACTGGCAACACGAACCGCTGTCGATCTATGAGGTGCATCTTGGTTCGTGGCAACGCAGCGAAGAAAATGGCTTTCTCAATTACCGTGAACTTGCACACCGGCTTGTTGACTATGTCTCTTCATACGGTTTCACACATATCGAACTGCTACCTATCACTGAACACCCTCTCGATGCTTCGTGGGGATATCAAACAACAGGTTATTTTGCGCCGACCAGCCGGCATGGGTCACCTGATGATTTTCGTTACTTTGTTGATTATTGCCACCGGCACGGCATCGGCGTCATCCTCGATTGGGTGCCAGCCCATTTTCCCAAGGACAGTCATGCCCTCGCCCACTTCGATGGCAGTGCGCTCTACGAGCATGAAGACCCGAAAAAACGTGAACACCGGGACTGGGGCACCCACATTTATAATTATAGCCGCAGCGAGGTTAAGAATTTTCTCTTGGCCAGCGCCATATACTGGCTCGAAGAGTTCCATATCGATGGTTTAAGGGTTGATGCAGTAGCCTCGATGCTGTATCTCGATTATTCACGCGAGGAAGGCGACTGGATACCCAATATCTACGGAGGCAATGAAAACCTTGAGGCAATAGATTTTTTGCGCGAACTCAATGAGTTGACACACGGGCAACACCCCGGCAGCCTGACTCTGGCTGAGGAATCGACAGCCTGGCCGCAGGTGACACGGCCTACCTGGGTCGGCGGCCTGGGCTTTTCCATGAAATGGAATATGGGATGGATGCATGACTCCCTGATCTATATGAGTAAAGACCCTGTTCACCGGCATTATCAACATGATCAGCTGACCTTCGGTTTGCTGTATGCCTTCACGGAAAATTTTGTTTTGCCGTTTTCACACGACGAGGTTGTTCACGGTAAGGCTTCAATGCTGCACAAAATGCCAGGAGATGAATGGCAGCAATTCGCCAATCTGCGTCTACTGTATACCTATATGTTCACTTACCCCGGCAAAAAATTGCTATTCATGGGGACCGAATTTGGTCAGGGAGACGAATGGAACCACAATCAGGCACTCGCCTGGTATGTGCTGGATTACCCATTGCACAAGGGCGTACAAAAACTGGTGAGCGAGTTAAATACCCTCTATAAGAGTGAGCACGCCTTGTATCAGTACGAATTTGAACAGCAAGGGTTCGAATGGATAGATTGCCATGATGCCAGCCAGTCCGTATTGAGTTACTTAAGGCGCAGCGATGACGAGCTCCTGGTCGTTGTGCTCAATTTTACACCAGTACCTCGTAAGAAATATCGACTCGGTGTGCCGAGTCAGGGATATTACCGCGAGATTTTCAATTCGGATTCGACTCACTATGCTGGCAGTAATCTCGGTAACGGAGGTGGCATTGCTACAGAAAATACGCCCTGGATGGGGCATGCGCAGTCGATATGCATAACCTTACCGCCCCTGGCAGGTCTGGTCTTTAAACTCCAGGAATAGAACAGGGACACACACCGCATGCATAAGATCTTGTTTGCCACTAGCGAAGTGCATCCACTGATCAAGACAGGCGGTCTGGCCGATGTATCTGCTAGCCTGCCACAGGCGCTCAAAAACAGTGGTCATGATGTGCGCATTATTTTACCCGCGTATCCGGAGGCACTGACGCAGCTTGAAGAACTGGAAAAGCATACAGAAATTGAAACTGACTTCGGCAGTGTGTCGTTGGTCCAGTCCCGACTTCCTGGCACCGATGTCCCGGTTTACCTGGTCGCAGCTGCTGGCTTGTTCGATCGTCCAGGCAACCCTTATCTCGATACTACAGGTAAACCCTGGACAGACAATGCTGAGCGATTTTATCGGTTTGCACAAGCCGTCACTGCTGTATCACTGAATAAGGCCTCGCTCGAGTGGCGGCCTGATATATTGCATTGTAATGATTGGCAAACCGGAATGGTGCCGGTGTTACTGTCAACATATAAAAACAGACCGGCGACGATCTTCACCATTCATAATCTCGCCTATCAGGGCTTATTTGATTATGAGACATTCCATAGCTTAAAAATACCAGAGAAGTTCTGGCATCCTGATGCGCTGGAGTATTTTGGGCAATTCTCGTTTATCAAGGGTGGCCTCATATTCGCGGATTATATCACTACAGTAAGCCCTGGTTATGCACAGGAGATACAGACCGAGGCATACGGCTGTGGCCTTAATGGTTTATTGAAATCCCGGCATGAAAACCTGTTTGGGATTTTGAACGGGATTGATGAAGCGACCTGGAATCCAGCGATCGATTCACTAATCACCATTCCTTATACGGCAAGCTCCATTGAATATAAACCTGTGAACACGTCATCTTTACGACAGATTTTTGCGCTTCCCAATAAGCCTGCATTTCCCCTTATTGGCATGATAGGCCGGCTTGTCGAACAAAAGGGCATCGATTTATTTCTGGATGCCCTCCCCGAGCTGGTCAAGCTTCCCCTGCAGTTTGTCCTGCTCGGTGCTGGCGAAGCGAAATTCGAAAAAGCCTTACGTGAGTGGTCTAGTCGCCACCCTGATAAATTATCGACCAGGATCGGATATGATGAGGGTCTGGCGCATCGCATTGAAGCGGGTGCAGATATGTTCCTGATGCCATCGCGCTTCGAGCCCTGCGGCTTGAATCAGATGTACAGCATGAGGTACGCAACAATCCCTATTGTAAGACGTGTTGGCGGCCTTGGTGATACCGTGATCGACTCTAACCCACAGAGTCTAGCCACTGATACAGCTACTGGTATCGTATTCGAGGATGCTAGCGCTAAGGCACTCATACAGGCTGTGCAACGGGCGCTCAAGCTGTACGAGGATGAGCCACTCTGGCGTCAGCTACAGAAAAATGGCATGCACAAGGATTTTTCCTGGCAGCACAGTGCTAGACAGTATCTCGAGGTCTACAGGCTAGCAACTGCGTCTACAGCGCGAAAATCTGCCTGAAAGATTGAAATTTGCTGCTCCGACGAAGTATAAAAATCATCACCTATGTATAATACAGTAAGAGTTTGATGTGATTATTGAAGAATTGATGGGGAATAGATTATGAATGTTCTGCGTTTACCGGCTTTGCTTCTGTGGGCATCATTGCTGCTTATAGCATGTGCTTCAACGCCTCCGTCCACAACCTTACCGCAAGCCCGGATCGCGGTTAAAAGCGCCGAGAACAGCGAAATCAAAAACTATGCGGCTGAGGCCGTTAAGGCGGCGAGAGACAAACTCTCCCAGGCCGAGTCGGCGGCCGCTAATAAGGATAATGAGCAGGCTGAATACTTTGCACAGCAGGCAATGGTGAATATAGAACTCGCTGAGGTCGTAGCCAAAAGTCGCAAAACCAGTAATCAAGCACAGGAACTTGAAAACAGTATCAGAAATTTCAAGGCCGAGATGGAGTGGCGTTCCCCTATCGATGTGACACCCCTGGATCAATAAAATCGCGCTCAGAGAGCTTAAAGTAAACCCGCATCAAATACAGCATCTAACCAACAGTGATGACTAAACTATCTGATAGCATGAACATGACTTACCATAACGTATCAAAATTGATGTTCCCCGCCAGTCTTTTACTATGTGTAACATTGCTTGCCGCATGTGCTACTGCACCAACAAACTACGAGCCGCTGGCGGCTGCCAGGGCTGAACTGCAACAGGCAAAATCGGATGATGCGATTAGTTCTGGGGCGCCACTCGTTCTGTATGAGACTGAAAAATACCTTACACAGGCCGAGGCAGCGCTCAAAGCAGGTCAGATGAAGGCTGTCAGTCATAACACATATATGGCTGAAAGAAAATTACAGATAGCACATGCAACAGTTGAGCATAAACAGGCACGGCAACGTCTTGATGAGCTTAATAAACAACGTGAGCAAGTAAGCAGTCAAGCCAGACAAGAAGAATCCAAGCGTGCCAAACAGAAACTCGAACTCGCAAAACAGCAACTGGAACGGGCCAATCGAGAGGCTGCAGTGGCAGCTGAGCAGGCACGCATGCTGACCAGCCTGTTTTCCCGTTATAGCAATGCTGTAGAAACACCTCGTGGTATTGTTATTGTATTAACTAATCTCAGATTTAATAAGCAGGATGGCACATTGCTTGATGATACCGCGCAAAATATTGAGCCATTGATCGATTATCTGAAAAAACGCCCTGCATTGAGCGTTAATCTGGAAGGACACACCGACAGCACAGGCGACAGTGCTTCAAACCAGAAACTCTCCGAAGAGCGTGCCTACGGTATCAAATCACACCTGATCAGCCGCGGTATTTCTCCAAACCGCATTACTGCGCGCGGCATGGGTGAGGATTATCCCATTGCCTCGAATTCTACCCGCGAAGGCCGCAGTCAAAATCGACGTGTTGAAGTTATTCTGAGGTGATCCTGATTCCTGACTACCCTCATATTCCCTGAACTACTGTGCTATACCTGTAGGTCAACATGTGTATTCATTTCAAATAAAGCACGTTTATATTCGGGGCCCGACGCGCGATGATCCTGCAACCATTGTTACGGTTATCTATCACCGTTTGTGTAGTACTGTTAATTACTACAGGAAACGCGTTCGCTAAACCTGACGATCAGGGGTTCTCGGTCAGCGAAGCCACCAAGACACTCACAAAACTCGAAAAAAGTGTCGATGATGGTTTGTTAACAGGCGAGGCCGTTGCCGCCACCCGCCAGCAGGTAGCTGGTTATCGAAAATCTGCCCTGGAATGTGTTGACACACAAGAGGCTGATGCCAAAAACATAAACAATAACATCGAGATTCTCGGGCCTGCAGATAAAGACGAAGATAGGGCTGTTACTTCTGCTCGCCATACACTGGAAACTGAGCTCGCTAAACTTGAAAAGGAGTTATCTGCCTGTAAGTTGCTATTGGTTCAAACCGATTCTTTATTAGACAAGCTGGACAAGCTTGAAGGCGCGCAGCTGTCCAGTTTGCTGAAAACCCGTAGCCCCAGTATTCCTTCTTTATTAGTTAACAGGTCAGAACCTGTTCAGTGGCTGAAAACCATTAAAAGTATAGCTATCAAACGCAGCGGTCTGGAAGACCTGACGCCACAAAGCCCTCACTGCCAAGAAACGCCTTGGTCCCGGCATCAGGGAACCCGCGGTTGCCGAAGATCTGTCGGCCGCTACGGCAACCGCATTCGGGGCATCCCTGGTTCGCTACTTACCTCATGTTACCGTGGCAATAGGTTGGACGATTTTCTGGATAATCGTTTCCTGGAAAGAACGCCCATTTCCTCAGCTCGCAATTATCAGTTTTGCACTACTGGTTTATTTCTCTGTGGTGGTTGTAGGCCGCAGTCTGTTTAATCCGCCCCCGCCTGCCCGGCATTATTTACCGCTGGATAAATATAATTGCGTGCGCTTCTGGAAGGCATTACGCTTACTTGTACTAGTGGCCGCTATTGGTGCCGCTATTTTTCTCAGCCCGTTTGAAAAAGGCCTGCCCGAACCCATCCTGCTGCTGGCACGCGCCCTGTATTCCACCTTGCTGGTGATCAGCCTTATACGCGTCATCTGGCTGGCGTTTACGCTACAAAGCATCCAGGGTGTTGGCCTATTCAGGCCATTGGTCACACTCGCGCTGATTATTGGTTTGATTGCTGAATGGGCGGGTTTTCGCAACCTCAGCGAGTATCTTGTGCTCGGTATTTCATCCAGTCTTTTCGGGATCGGCCTGGCGTGGCTCGCAGGTCGTCTCATCGCTGACATTTTCGATGGCCTAGATGAGGGTCGTTACGCTTGGGAAAAACAACTCCGGCAACGCCTTGGCATAGCAGAAGGACAAGGCGTACCCGGTTTGATTTGGCTGCGTATCTTCGCGACCATCATTATCTGGGGTGGACTGATCCTGATCTTATTGAGGATATGGGGTCAATCAGTAAAGGGACAGGAAATTTTTCTGCGTTATATGACAGAGGGTTTCCAGTTAGGACCAATGCATGTTGTTCCCAGTAAAATGGCGTTTGCGCTGGCACTCTTCACAGTGTTGTTATCGTTAGCCTCCTGGTTACGTAAACAACTGGATCAGCGTTGGCTGAGGAAAACCCGTATCGACCATGGCGCTCGTGAAGCAGCCATTACAATCACCGGTTATGCCACTACCGCTATCGTACTGATCATTGCGCTGGGTATAGCCGGTCTTGATTTCAAAAACCTGGCCATCATCGCTGGTGCATTATCTGTTGGTATCGGTTTCGGCCTACAAAACGTCGTCAATAATTTTGTATCCGGCCTGATATTACTGTTCGAACGGCCCATCAGGACCGGCGACTGGATTGTGGTGGGAACCACTGAAGGATTTGTCAAACGCATCAGTATTCGCTCCACGCAAATACAGACATTCGACTACGCCGACGTCATTGTACCCAATTCCGAGCTGATCTCAGGACAAGTCACCAACTGGATGTTACGAGATTTCCGTGGCCGTGTCCGCATTCCTGTCGGTGTGGCATATGGTACTGATACATCGAAAGTTAAGGAAATTCTTCTCAATATCACCAATCATCATGACATGATTATCAAGGACGGCAGCATCACAAAACCACATGTTTTGTTTCTTGGTTTTGGCGATAGCTCACTGAACTTTGAAATGCGTTTTTTTATACGTAATATAGAACGGCGTCTGCATATACTCAGTGATATTAATTTTGAAATTGACGCAGCCTTCCGCGAAGCTGGAATCGAAATCCCCTTTCCGCAACGCGACTTGCATATGCGAAGCTGGTCAGTAAACGGAAAGCCACCCCTGACACCATCCGATGATAAAGATAAACCGGCTCCTCGCGAATAGACCCGTCAATAATCAGTGGCATGATCAATGCCTTTCGTTGCGATTTCTGCAAGACTGCGGATCTGTTGCGGTGTGATGACATAAGGGGGCATGAAGTAAATGACATTACCCAAAGGCCGCAGCAAGGCGCCGTTGTTCAAGCCATGTCGATAGACCTGCAGACCACGCCGCTCCTCCCAGGGATAGGCTTGTTTACTGTATTTCTCCTTGACCATCTCTATCGCCAGTATCATGCCTGTCTGACGTACCTCCCCGACATGGGGATGATCTCGCAAGTGCATAGTTGCTGTTCTCATCTCCTCCTCAAGTCGCTTGTTCTGTTTGATTACATTATCTTCCGCAAATATTTTTAATGTTGCCAATGCTGCACTGCAGCCTAGCGGGTTCCCTGTGTATGAGTGCGAGTGTAGGAATGCTTTCTGGGTAGTGTAATCATCATAAAAGCATTCATAGATATTATCTGTTGTTAAGGTTACTGAGAGCGGCAAATAGCCCGCAGTCAGACCTTTGGACAGGCACATAAAATCCGGACTGATTGCAGCCTGTTCGCAAGCAAACATGGTTCCGGTACGACCGAAACCCACTGCGATCTCATCGGCGATTAAATGCACACCGTGGCGTTCACAGGCGTCCTTGAGTAGTTTGAGATAAACAGGATCGTACATACGCATATTGCCCGCACATTGCACCAGGGGCTCAACAATGACGGCACACACCTCTTCAGCGTGTTCATTTAGCGCTGCCTCCATATGTTCATACATGCGTTGTGAATATGCATGGCAACTCTCGCCGGCTTCTCGTTGATAACAATCAGGCCCAGGCACAGTAATCGGCTGCATCAATAACGGTTCATAGGTTTCTTTGTAGAGTGCGACATCACCCACTGCCAGAGCACCCAGGGTTTCACCGTGATAGCTGTTACTCAAGTTTATAAATCGTGTTTTACTTTCCTTACCGCTGTTACGCCAATAGTGAAAACTCATTTTCAGGGCGACTTCGACTGCCGAAGAACCGTTATCCGCATAAAAGCAGCGATTTAGCCCGGCAGGTGTGATAGCAACCAGTTGTTCGGAAAGCTTTATCACCGGTTCGTGAGTAAAGCCGGCGAGCATCACGTGCTCCAGTTCATCGAGTTGTTGCTTGATGGCATCGTTAACGCGTGGGTTAGCATGGCCAAATAGATTGACCCACCAGGAACTGATGGCATCGAGATAGCGATTGCCCTCAAAGTCTTCCAACCACACCCCTTGCCCACGGCGTATCGGGATCATGGGGAGTTGTTCATGGTCTTTCATCTGACTGCACGGGTGCCAAACCGCATTCAGATCACGTTGTTTATAGGTTTGGTTACTCATGTTGTTTCCTGGAAACGAATTCGTCATTATCAGTCATCTCAAGCTCAGCATATTACCTGTATCTATCACAGCCACAAAACCGGACACCAATACCATGCATCCCGAATTTCAGTTGTCAAACGACATCGTTCATCTCAATCATGCCGCTGTAGGCCCCTGGCCACGGCGCACCGTGCAGGCAATCACGCGTTTCGCCTATGAAAACATGAATCTCGGCTCACAACACTATTTGCGCTGGCAGCGGACAGAGCAAGAACTCCGGGTATTACTGCAGTGGTTGATCAATGCCCCATCCAGTGATGACATCGCCTTGCTTAAGAATACCTCTGAAGGTTTGTCGGTAATCGCCTATGGCATAGATTGGCAGCCTGGTGACAATATTATCTGTGCACGGCAGGAATTTCCTTCCAACCGCGTCGTGTGGGAATCCCTGCGTGATCGATTCGACATAGACGTGCGTCTTGCCGATCTTGATGCGGCCGAATCGCCCGAGGACGCATTATTGAACCTTGTTGATGAGCGCACGCGCTTGCTCGCGGTCAGCGCGGTCCAGTATGCCACGGGCCTGCGCATGGATCTTGGCAAGCTCGGCGAATTCTGCCGCACGCAACAGATCCTGTTTTGCGTGGATGCAATTCAGCAACTGGGCGCGCTGCCTTTCGATGCCCAGGCTGTGCATGCCGATTTCGTAGTGGCCGATAGCCACAAATGGATGCTCGCTCCCGAAGGCGTGGCGCTGTTCTATTGCCGCGCGGAACTGCGTGAGAAATTAAGACTCACCCAATATGGCTGGCACATGCTTCAAGACCTCGGGAATTACGATCGCCTCGACTGGAAACCGGCTGCAACGGCGCGGCGTTTTGAGTGCGGCAGCGCCAACACCTTGGGGCAGTACGCCTTGCATGCCAGCCTGACCCTGATCAAGGAAACAGGCCTCCAGCAAATAGATGAATCTATATCGAGAAATATTGAATATCTTATTGATAAATTAGAAAATATGGGCTGCCTAATTAACACGCCAAAAGTCAGGCAACAACGCGCGGGCATCCTCAGTTTCAAGCATCCCGCCTTAGACAGTCATGCCTTGTATCAGCAACTGCAGTCACGTGGCATTTTGTGCGCTGCACGAGGTGGTGGTGTACGTTTCTCACCGCACTTCCATACCACGCGCGATGATCTCGACAGGACTTTACAACACCTTGAAAACATCATTGCCGCAGGCCGAAATTGATGCTGCAGTGGCTTTAGCAGCCAGGCTCGTGCGTCGGAAATCTTTACATAGATGTCTCTGCGGCACATTGAGAAAAACTCATTAATAATCATAGCCTTGGCTGACAAAACAAAGATATTCCATCCAACACATCGCCCATTCATGTCGGCGATCTTTACAAAAACTGCGCTGTCAGATCTGTCACGTTAAGTTATTTATTTGATTTTATTAGGCATTTCATGTTTGGCACATAACTTGATAAGTAATTGCTAGTAGCACACGGAGTCGTACTTAATCCATAAACCTAAAATAAGGTGGATCTCGAAATGAAACGTTATTATAAATCATCAGTATTTGGTGCAGTGGCATTCTGTATGTCTGCCGGTAGCGCACAGGCCATATTGATCACCCAGGAAACGGATGCCAATCTGTTGGCCAGTTCCATCCTTGGTAGTGGCGTTACGGTTAGCAGTGCTTCTCTCTCCGGTCAGTCATTATTGAGTGGAGCGGTATCGAGCGGTACCTATACCAATGCCAGTGGCGTCTACGGCATCGGTGACGGCATCGTGATCAGCTCCGGCAATGTGAGCGATTATAATGATGGCCCGAATAGCCTTCCTGGCAACACCACCAACTTCAATACCTCCGCTTCGGGTGCTCAGGAAACGCTGCTGGATCCGATTACGGGCGGTTCATTAGATCACTATGATGTCACGCAGTTCGACCTGGTTTTCGACGTCGATAGCTCCACAGACAGTATCTTTTTCAATGTGGTGTTCGGCTCGGATGAGTATGCAGAATTCGTTAATTCATCCTTTATCGATGCCTTTGGCATTTACCTCAATGGTGTCAATATTGCCTTGTTTGATGCTCTACCGGTGAACATCAATCACCCCAATATGGACTTCATCGCCGGTACCGAGCTTGACGGTATTCTTGACCCGACTTCGGGCGCCGGTAATCCTATCATGCTGTTCGAAGGGGCAGTTGCTGCAGGCAGTACGGGTAACACGCTGACCTTTATCATTGCTGACTCAGGTGATACCGCGCTCGATTCCACGGCGTACATCTCCGGTTTTGGTAATGTTGACCCAGGTGGCGGTACCTGCGGTGGCGGTACCGGTAATGACTGCCCAACTGGCGTGCCAGAACCTTCGATTCTCGCATTGTTAGGCGTTGGCCTGCTGACATTGGGTGTTACGACATCCCTGCGCCGCAGGAAAGAGAATGTCTGAACTTGAGCTATAATAAACTAACGAAACGGCGGCCTTTGTGCCGCCGTTTTTTTATGATGCTGCACCTTGTTCCATAGCTTTAAGAAAATATCAATAACCAGAAATTTCACATATTCAGCCCTTTCTTCTCACAGGAAGTACGCGTGACAATCCGGGAATTGTGATAAGTTCACTTTACCTATTCTATTGATGGTAATAGAGTGTAATGTACATCAAGATGAACCGTTACCACTTTGAGAGTCAGCATGCTCGGGCAATGGATCAAACGAGGACATGACCGGATCTGGAATGGGATCACGGGCTGGTTGTCCACTGAAAGTCCTCCGGAAGAGGACGCCTATTTATCCGACTATCAGCGCCTGAACTATGAAATCCGAGCTGCGGATGTGATCCTGGTAGAAGGACGCAGCCGTGTCAGCAATATCATCAAGACCATCACCCTCAGCTCCTGGACCCATTCCGCGCTTTATATCGGGCACTTGCATGACATACAAGACCAGGATATTCGCGAGTACATCCAGTACTATTATGACGGTGATCCACACGAACCGTTGGTCATCGAGGCCTTATTAGGACAAGGAACGATTGTCGCGCCACTGAGTAAGTACGAGAACTTTCACTTACGCCTGTGCCGCCCGAAAGGTTTATCGCCTAGCGACGCATCAAAAGTCATCAAGAGATGTATCGGCTGCCTGGGACTGCACTACGATCTGCGTCAGCTGCTTGATCTGGCGCGCTTCATGTTTCCCTATGGACTGCTGCCTCCCAGATGGCGTTCAAGCCTGTTTGAACATCACAGTGGTAACCCGACGCGCACGGTATGCTCGACCATGATCGCTGAGGCTTTTCAATCCGTTAAGTTTCCGATATTGCCCTTGATATCACTCGACAACCAGAACCAGGTGCAACACGATGAGGTGCAGCTGCTGGAGCGTAACCCCAAACTATATACCCCACGCGATTTCGACTATTCGCCATACTTCGAAATCATCAAATATCCTATGTACGGTTTTGATGAACTCGCTGTTTACCGGCGCTTACCTTGGGCTCCTCCGAAGGACCAGGGCAAGCAGGAGAACATCACTCACACCGCTGAAACTGATGAAACGGCCGAGGTATTCGACCCGGAGAAGGTCTGATCTGCAGGTCCCGCGATCCGTGTACTGCGTAATCCTTTCCCAGTATGGCTATAATAAGTCCATAAAACGAAAAACTAGTGACAGATCCAGCTCATTTCGGGATGGATCTGGCCCCATACCTGACTGATCTGATATTGAACAACGTCTGTACCACTGTTGCCCAGCCAGTCGCATGTTTGCCGATGCAGGAGCATACCTATGGCAAAAGCCACCAAAACTAAATCCACGACCATTAAACGTAAGACGGCCAATAGCCGCCCTGTGTATATCATTGATGGCAGCCGCAGCCCTTTCCTCAAGGCGCGGGGCAAACCGGGCCCGTTCAAGGCTGCTGAGCTTGCCGTACAGGCAGCCAGACCGTTGCTATTACGCCAGAGTTTCCTGCCGGAAGAGTTCGACGAGGTAATCCTGGGTTGTGTGGGTCCTTCTGCTGATGAAGTCAATATCGCGCGTATTGTGTCACTGCGCCTCGGCTGTGGCGACAAGGTGCCTGCCTGGACGGTGCAGCGTAATTGTGCCTCCGGCTTGCAAGCACTGGATTCCGCCTATCGCAACATCGCCAGTGGACGCAGTAACCTGGCGCTCGCCGGGGGTACCGAAGCCATGAGCCATTCTCCGTTGTTGTACAACCGCAAGATGGTGGACTGGCTGGCGGATTGGAATATGGCCAAGAGCCTCGGGCAACGCGTGAAAACACTGGCTAGCCTGCGGCCGGGACATTTCGCGCCTGTAATAGGACTGCTGAAAGGTCTGACTGACCCGGTGATCGGGCTGTCAATGGGGCAAACCGCTGAAAACCTGGCGTATCGTTTCAACATCAGCCGCGAACAGATGGATGAATACGCCGTAGCCAGTCACTTGCGCTTGTGTGATGCACAGGAGGCTGGCTATCTCGACGAGGTTGAGCCCCTCTACGATACCAAAGGTAACTATTACGAACAGGATGATGGTGTACGTCCCAATTCCTCGGTCGAGAAGCTATCGACACTCAAACCGGTATTCGACAAACCTTTCGGCAACGTTACCGCTGGTAACAGTGCACAAATTACTGACGGCTGCAGCTGGCTGATTCTTGCCAGCGAAGAGGCTGTCAAACAGCACGATCTGCCCGTGATGGGGCGTGTTGTGGATACCGAATGGGCTGGCGTCGACCCGGCACAAATGGGACTGGGGCCGGTACATGCGGTCGTGCCCATGCTCAAGCGCCACAAAATGAACACAGACAATATTGACTATTGGGAACTGAATGAGGCCTTTGCAGCGCAGGTACTGGCCTGTGTGGCCGCCTGGAAAGACAGCAAATACTGCAGGGCTGAACTAGGCCTTGCCAAGGCCTTTGGGGAGGTTCCGCATGAACGATTAAACGTGGATGGTGGTGGGATCAGCCTTGGCCACCCCGTAGGTGCAAGTGGCGCACGTATTGTATTGCATTTACTGAAAACCCTGCAACGCAACAAGGCCGAACGTGGTGTCGCCACCCTATGCATCGGTGGTGGTCAAGGGGGCGCAATGCTGGTTGAAAATCTTACGGGGTAATCACAATCATGGCAAAACAGAATTACACACATTGGAACGTCGTACACAATGATAATGGCATTGCCTGGCTGCACCTCGATGTTCAGGATTCCACTGCCAATATCTTATCTACCGCTGTCCTCAACGAACTCAATGCCATACTCGATGAGTTCAATGCAACCATGCCCGCCGGTGTGGCCTTTGTTTCTGACAAGGCTGGCGGTTTTATCGCCGGTGCTGATGTCAAGGAATTCACCACCTTTGCTGACCGCGAGGATGCCTTGGTTTTCATCAGGCGTGGTCAGGACATCATGGACCGCATCGAGGAACTGCCCTGCCCGACCGTTGCGGTTATCAATGGTTTTTGCATGGGCGGTGGCACCGAACTGGCCTTGGCCTGTGATTACCGTGTGGCACTCGACAGCCCCAAAACGCGCATCGCCTTGCCTGAAATCAGGCTGGGTATACATCCGGGCTTTGGCGGTAGTGTGCGTGCCATACGCCTGCTTGGTCCTATCGCTGCGATGGACATGATGCTTACCGGCCGTGGCCTCGATGCCCGGCGCGCCAGGAAGATCAAATTGGTGGATTATGTGGTTGCCGAGCGCTACCTGAAAACCGCTGCTGCAGACGTACTCGGAACCCGGCGTACACCCAAGCGTGCCGGGGGTACAGCGAAACTCCTCAACCACAAATTGCTGCGTCCGCTGCTCGCCATGCAATTACGTAAACAGGTTTCTAAAAAGGCCAGGCAGGAACACTACCCGGCACCTTATGCCCTCATCGATCTGTGGCAAAAACACGCCGACGACGAACGCATGATGCTCAAGATGGAGGCTAACTCCGTTGCAGATCTTAGCATCAGTGATACCGCCCGTAACCTGGTGCGTGTGTTCCTGTTACAGGATCGTCTTAAATCCCTGGGCGACAAGTCACGCATCGACCCTAAACACGTGCATGTCATCGGTGCCGGCGTTATGGGTGGTGATATCGCCATCTGGTGCGCACTGCAGGGCTTCAGGGTCACCGTACAAGACACCAATGCCCATAGCCTTGCAGCTACTATGCAACGTGCTGCAAAGCTGTTCAAAAAGCGCCTCAAAGTGAATACCCTGATCACCGCAGCCATGGATCGCCTGATCGCCGATAGCAAGGGTCTGGGTTTACAACAGGCCGATGTCATTATCGAGGCCATCTTCGAAGATGCCGAGGTTAAAAAGAAGCTCTATAGTGAGATCGAGCCCAAAATCAAACCCGAGGCGTTGGTGGCCACCAACACTTCCAGTATTCCGATTGAAACCTTAGCGGAAGCGTTTAGTGACAAGGGCCGCCTGATCGGCCTGCACTTCTTCAATCCGGTTGCCATGATGCCGCTGGTCGAAGTTGTCATCGGCAAGACGACACAGCAGGATAGCATCGACAAGGCGCTGGCTTTTACCCGTCACATCGATAAACTGCCGCTGCCCGTGAAGAGCTCGCCGGGTTTCCTCGTCAACCGCATCCTTATGCCGTACATGCTGGAGGCTATGATCATGGAAAGCGAGGGCATTCCGAAAGCCGCCATCGACAAGGCCGCTCTAAGCTTTGGTATGCCTATGGGCCCCATTGAGCTCGGTGACACTGTAGGCCTCGATGTCGGCCTATTTGTCGGCGACATCCTCGCCAAGGCCTACAATCTGGAAGTGCCGGACAAACTGCGTACCATGGTCGCCGCTGGCAAGCTTGGCAAGAAATCCGGCAGCGGCTTCTATGAGTGGAAAAAAGGCAAACCAGTACGCAACAGAAAAGAAAAATACGAGGGCGATCTACAGCTACTGCAAGACCGCATGACCCTGCGTATGGTCAATGAAGCCGTCGCCTGCTTGCGAGACAAGGTTGTCGACGATGAGGAACTTGTTGATGCCGGCGTCATCTTCGGCACCGGTTTCGCACCCTTCCGCGGTGGTCCCCTACACTATCTCAATGACCGTGGTCGCGACGAAACTAAAAACACGTTGGAGCAACTACAGGATCGTTACGGCGAGCGTTTCAGCGCAGATAGCGGTTGGTAATTATTATTGGTATTCAAAAGGCCCTTAATTGGTAGCTATTGCGTCGCATATATTATTAGCGTGAAGAATATTACACGGCTTTAAAATCCCGCTTCAGCGGGACGTTAGCAAGACACCGCTGTCTTTAACCGATAATGGAAAAGGGTAAATTTATGCGTTCTTTATTACCAATCATATTGATAATACTGTTTAATGCATCCTGTTCAGGTGAATCAGTTCCCAGCTATCAGGAATCGTTAAATCAGTTTATGGAAGAATCGAAAACCTCCAAATCACCTTTTTCTGAAAAAGACAAGGCGATTATGGAAAAAGCCGCTAAATCTCTAGCCAGTAGTTTACCAAATCCAGGCATTAAGGTCGGTGAAAAGGCGCCGGATTTTATTTTGAACAACGCGTTTAGAGAAAAGGTGATTCTGAAAGATGAACTTAAAAAAGGTCCTGTAGTCCTTGTATTTTATCGTGGTGCCTGGTGCCCATTTTGTAATATGCATTTGCATGCTTTACATAAAAGCCTGCCACAGTTTAAAAAATATGGGGCTCAATTAATTGTCATTACACCACAAAAACCGGACAAATCAGCAGAACAAATAAAGCAAGACGGCTATCCTTTTGAAGTCTTAAGCGATTTAGATAGCAATGTAATGAGGGACTATAAACTTTATTATGAATTGCCTGATGATTTGCTAGCTGTTTACAAAAGTCATGGGCTGGACATCGAAGACTTTAATGGCAAAGGACGTAATGTGTTACCCGTGCCCGGTAGTTTTGTCATAGATAAAACTGGAATTGTACGGGCCATGCAGGCCCAAACAGATTATAAGTTACGCATGGAACCTGCAACTATTATCGATACATTAATGGATATCGCAGGAGACAATTAAACAATACTAAACAATAAAATCAACCTGACCTGATGCATATTCTGTGACATGAGTGACACCTACGAGAAAATCTATGCTGTAGTTAGGAAAATCCCGCATGGCTGCGTGGCAACCTATGGGCAAGTTGCGCGTCTCGCTGGTATTCCCAGGCAAGCCCGTCAGGTCGGTTACGCACTCCATGCTTCATCAGGCAAGCATGACCTCCCCTGGCATCGTGTCATAAATGCCAAGGGTGAAGTCAGTACCCGTTCTGATCCAAGTTGTAACGGATTACAGCGCCAGCTTCTGGAAGATGAAGGCGTTGTCTTTAACAGGAATGCTCGTGTATCACTGGAAAATTATCGTTGGCAGCCTGGGTTACTAAATAATCATCAGTAGATGAAACAAGTATACCCGACATAACTAATTCTCTTTTGGGGCAGTAATGTTTGTGTCGACAAGTGAAGTAAGTCTAGGTTTATCTAACTGTAGGTGGTAAAGAACTCCTGTCGTTGGGCTGCCACCTGGAGAAAAGATGCCCTTTGATTATCAACCCTTTCTCTTAGGCAACCTCGTCAAAATTAGACCGCTGTGTGCGGAGGACTATGATGACCTGTATGCTGTTGCCTCTGATCCACTGATTTGGGAGCAGCATCCAGTCAAGAGCCGATACCAGGAAGACGACTTCAAACCCTTCTACAATGAATCACTAGAGTCGGGAGGCACTTTGACTATCCTAGACCTAAGAAGCAATCAGGTAATCGGATCATCGCGCTTTCACAACTACGATAAGGAGAAAAATGACGTAGAAATTGGTTGGACATTCTTGGCCAGGACCTATTGGGGTGGGAAGTATAACGGAGAAATCAAGAAGCTCATGTTAGAGCATGCTTTTCAGTTTGTGGAAAATGTAGTCTTGCTTGCTGCCCCGGACAATTTTCGCTTCCAGCGTTCGGTAGAAAAGATTGGAGGCATTTGGGTTGGGTCGAGGCCGGACGCAGGCGGTCGAGATAGTTTGGTTTATCAGATCACTGCTGCGAGTGACGATGCGGCCGGACAGTAAATCGCGCTCCATTCTACTGCGCGCTGTCTAACCTACCCGTTCATGTATACACACATCCATCCGCAGCTTAGATAACAAACCTCACAGACAAGACAGGCCGGGCTTAAATATGAATCGCCCGTCCATCCACTGCTAGCGCGGCTTCGTGAATGGCTTCAGCTAATGTCGGGTGGGCGTGTACGGTACGCGCCAGGTCTTCGGTGCTGAGGTCAGCTTCCATGGCAGTGACGGCTTCGGCGATGAGTTCTGAGGCCTGCGGGCCGAAGATATGTACGCCGAGGATGCGATCGGTTTTGGCATCGCCGATAATTTTCACTTTGCCTGTGGTTTCTCCCATGCCACGGGCACGGCCGATGGCCATGAAGGGGAATGAGCCAACGCGATACTCGATACCTTCTGCCGTCAACTGCTTTTCGGTTTTACCTACCCAGGCGATTTCCGGCCATGCGTAGATCACCCAAGGAATGGTGTTGTGATTAATATGCCCGCCCTGCCCTGCAATGCGTTCGGCGACCATGACGCCTTCTTCCGAGGCCTTGTGAGCCAGCATCGGGCCGCGCACGGCGTCACCGACTGCATAGAGTCCATTGATACTGGTCTGACAGTGATCATCGACAGTGATGAAACCGCGCTCATCTGTACCCAAACCAATCCCGGAAAGATTCAGTGAATCGGTATAGGGTTTGCGGCCAACGGCGACTACCAGCTTGTCGACTTCCAGTCTTTGGTCTCCATCGCCGTTTTGGTAGCTGACTGAAATACCTTTTTTGCCGGCCTTGCTGCCAGTGACCTTGCAGTCCAGACGGATATCCAGGCCCTGTTTTTGATAAACCTTAAGAGCATCTTTGGCAAGTTCCTGGTCGACGGGTGCAAGGAAGGTATCCATCGCTTCGAGGATCACGACATCGGCACCGAGGCGGTTCCAGACACTACCAAGCTCGAGTCCTATGACACCGGCACCAATCACGCCCAGGCGTTTGGGCACCTCCCTGAAGGCCAGTGCGCCGGTTGAATCGACAATCTGTTCACCATCAACAGGCGCAACCGGGATATCAACCGGCACTGAACCACTGGCAATAATGATATTCGCCGCTGCAACTTCGATAACTTTACCGGCCTTCTCCAAGGGTGTGACTTTGATCTTTTTCCTGTCGCTGAAACTGGCCTCTCCCTGCAGCCAGTCGACTTTATTTTTCTTGAACAAGCCTTCAATGCCCTTGGTGAGCATCATGACAATCTTGTCTTTGCGCTTTTGCATCACGCTCACGTCGATCTCGGCATTGTTTACCGTGATGCCATGTTCGGCGACCTGATGTTGGAGATGATGGTAGTAATGACTCGAATCGAGCAAGGCCTTGGAAGGAATGCAACCCACGTTCAGGCAGGTGCCGCCCAGTGCTGGTTTGCCGTTGTTGTTGAGCCACTTTTCGACACAGGCAGTCTTTAATCCAAGTTGCGCGCAGCGTATCGCGGCGACGTAGCCGCCGGGCCCGGCGCCGATTACGACCACGTCGTATTGCTTATCCGCCATGAATGAGTCTCAGCAAATGTTATTTATTAAATGTGTAGCAGCAGGCGGCTCGGATCTTCGAGTTGCTCCTTAATCGCCACCAAGAACTGTACTGCCTCCCTGCCATCGATGATGCGGTGATCATAGGACAATGCCAGGTACATCATCGGACGTATGACGACCTCACCATTTTCAGCCATGGGCCGCTCCTGAATCTTGTGCATACCCAGAATAGCGCTTTGCGGCGGGTTGAGTATAGGCGTAGACATCAGTGAGCCGAACACGCCGCCATTTGTGAGTGTGAAGGTACCACCGGTGAGTTCTTCCATCGAAAGCGACCCCTCTTTGGCCTTAGTGCCGTACTCATTGATCTGCTTTTCGATCTCGGCCATGGTCATCTGATCGGCATCACGCACGATGGGCACCACCAAACCGCGTGGCGAGCTGACAGCGATACCGATATCGAAATAGCCGTGATAAAGAATATCATCACCATCGATGGAGGCATTAACCACCGGGAAGCGTTTCAGGGCTTCAATTGTGGCCATCACGAAGAACGACATGAAACCCAGGCGTACGCTGTGCACCTCTTCGAACTTGTCACGATAACGCTTACGTAATTCCATCACGGGCGCCATGTTAACCTCGTTAAAAGTGGTCAGAATGGCATTCTGGTGTTGGGCGTCCAGCAGGCGTTCGGCAACACGTTTACGCAAGCGTGTCATGGGAACGCGTTCTTCGATGCGGTCGCCTGGTGTGACAAACTCGTTATTACGCACGGGAGCAGGTTTTTCTACCGCTAGCGGCTCAGTTTGCGGTACTGCTGAGGGTTGTGGTTGCGATTTTAGGTAATCCTGCACATCGCTCTTGGTGATGCGCCCATTCTTGCCAGAGCCCTTGATTTGTGAGCTTTGGAGGTTGTTTTCTTCCAGTAACTTGCGCACTGCCGGACTGAGTTGCGGCTCATCAGTGACGCTAGCTTCGTCGGTATCAGATGTATCGGGTAATTTTCTAATCGGTTGTGCACCCGCAGCGGGAGGCGGGCTGCCTTCCGTATCAATGACTGCGATAACTTCTTCGCTCAATACGGTTTCGGCGTTATTTTTTTTGATTTCCTTAAGGATTCCATCATTGGGGGCTGAGACCTCAAGTACGACCTTATCCGTTTCGATTTCAATGAGATTTTCTCCGCGCGACACCGCCTCACCCGGTTTTTTAAGCCAGTCCCCCAAAGTTGCATCAGCAACAGATTCCGCCAATACAGGAACTTTAATTTCTACCAACACGTTGTCTTCCTCGACGATGTATCATTTAGCAGTAGTATAAGCAGTCATCCGGTTTCATCTGTATCGGCTGTTTGTTTCTGTGGCAGTTTACCCTTTAACAGCAGGGCATCCTCAATCAGTGCCTTCTGTTGCGCTCTATGCACATGCAGGTAGCCTACTGCTGGTGAAGCCGAGTATGAACGTCCCGCATAGTTCAGCGTGTGATTCTCTTTCAGACAGGCCCGCAAGTGGCGCCGTGATTGCATGTAGTACCAGGAACCCTGATTACGCGGCTCTTCCTGGACCCATACAATATCAGATGCATTGGCATAACGGCTCAGCGCTGCCTGAACTTCTTCTATCGGGAACGGGTACTGCTGCTCGATACGCGCAATAGCGATGTCGTGAATACCATGCTCCCGGCGAGCTTCCAACAGATCAAAATATACCTTGCCGCTGCAAAATAACACGCGCGTAATCTGCTGCGGATCGATTTCGTCAATATCATCGATGAGCACCTGGAATTCGCCAGCGGTGATTTCTGCCAGCGTTGAGGTCGATAGTTTATGTCTTAACAGGCTCTTGGGTGACATTACGATTAGCGGTTTGCGATAGGGGCGCAGCATTTGCCGACGCAGCATGTGGAACATCTGGGCCGGGGTGCTGGGAATGCATACCTGGATGTTTTCCTCAGCACAGAGCTGCAGATAGCGTTCCAGGCGAGCCGATGAATGTTCCGGGCCCTGCCCGTCGTAACCATGTGGCAGAAGCATCACCAGACCACTGTAGCGTTGCCACTTGGCCTCGGATGAACTGATAAATTGGTCGATCATGACTTGGGCATTATTGGCAAAGTCGCCAAACTGCGCCTCCCAGATTACCAGGGCATTGGGGTCGGCGGTGCTGTATCCGACTTCAAAACCCAATACTGCTGCTTCCGACAATAAGGAGTTTATGGGCAGAAATGTCGGTTGCCCTTTATGTAAGTACTGCAAGGGAATATGGATATCGCCGCTCACCTGATCATTTATGCCGACATGCCTATGGAAAAAAGTACCGCGTACACTATCCTGCCCGGAGAGACGGACCTGGAAACCGTCTTCCAGCAACGAGGCATAGGCCAGGGTTTCGGCATAACCCCAATCCATTCCCAATTCCCCTGCGCCCATCTTGTTACGTGCGGCCAGTAATTTTTTAACGGCCATGTGCAGTTTGAAGTGAGAAGGGATACGCGTCATTTTCCGGGTCAACTCACTTATTCGTGCCCGAGTAATCGCAGTATCAGCAGGGGTACGCCAGTGTGTACCCATAAAGGGCTTGTAGTCGACGCTATAGGTCTTGCTCGCATCCTTGGCCAATGGCCTGCCCGAAACGGATAAATCCGCTTCCAGCCGTTCCACATAGACCTGCTCCATCGCCTTGTCTTCACCCGGCTTGATAACCTGACTATCCTGTAACTGTTGCGCATAGAGCTCATTCACGGGCGGCTTATTGGTGATACGTTGATACATCACCGGCTGTGTAACGGAGGGCTCATCGGCTTCGCTATGGCCATGCTGGCGATAGCACACCATGTCGACCACCACATCCTTGTTGAACGTCATACGATAATCCAGCGCCAGTTGTGCGATAAATACAATAGCTTCAGGGTCGTCGCCATTAACATGAAAAATCGGGGCCTGCACCATCTTGGCCACATCGGTGCAATAGAGCGTCGAACGTGAATCCAGGGGATCACTGGTGGTAAAGCCAATCTGGTTATTGATGATGACATGTAGCGTGCCACCTGTGGCATAACCGCGGGTTTCGGAGAGGTTCAGGGTCTCCATTACCACGCCCTGTCCGGCGAAGGCCGCATCACCGTGTAACAGCACTGGCAATACCTGATTACGTTGCTTATCGTCCCGGCGTTGCTGGCGGGCGCGTACCGAGCCTTCAACGACCGGATCGATCACTTCCAAATGAGAAGGATTAAATGCCAATACGGCATGTAGCGTACCGTGTTCGGTTACCAGATCAGAGGAAAAACCTTTATGATATTTCACATCGCCGGATCCCGATTCGCCGCTTACCTTGCCCTCAAATTCGTCGAACATCCTGGCTGTGCTTTTGCCAAAGGTATTGACCAGTACATTGAGACGGCCACGATGCGCCATGCCTAAAATCAATTCCTTAACACCTTGCTGGCTGCTGCGCCCGACCAATTCATCGAGTAGTGGTATCAGGCTAATACCGCCTTCCAGTGAAAAACGTTTCTGCCCGACATACTTGCGATGCAGATAGGTTTCCAAGCCTTGTGCGGCAACCAGCCGTTCCAGGATCCTGCGTTTCTTGTCGCTATCAAAGTTCGGTGTCGCTTGCGGGAGTTCAAGGCGCCGCTGTATCCAGCGCTTTTCATCGGTATCGGTGATGTGCATGAACTCCGAACCGATGGTGCCGCAGTAGGTGGTACTGAGAATACTGAGAATCTCGCGCAGGCTGGCGTGATCCGGGCCATGCAATGAGCCGGTGTTGAACATCAAGTCCATATCTGCGGCGCTCAGCCCATGGTACTCCGGATCGAGTGCATCGACTTCTGGCCGATCATCCTCATCCAGGGGGTTAAGGTTGGCCTGGCGGTGACCCAGAAAACGGTAGGAATTGATCAGTTGAAGAACCGCAACCTGTTTGTCGCGGTCTATTCCCGACTGCGGCTGGGCAGTTACAGGATAGCTAGCGTAGCGTGGAGCACGCGCGCGTGATTCGAAGGCCTTGCGAATGGTGTCATGACGTTTATCTGGTGGGGACTTGGGGTCGCTGGCGGCAAGCTGGTCGAAGTAGACTTGCCAAGCGTGACTGACCGAATTACGGTCTTCGAGGTAGGACTCATAGATCCCCTCGATGAATGCGGCATTCCCACTGAACAGGTAGGAATGTCCTGACTGTGCCATGTTACCGATATCTTCCTTAAAAGGCCTCGATAGACCAGAACCCGAAAATCGACAAATTTAAATCCTACTGTAAAATTTTAGACCCTCTACACGCAAAATGCTTCCTTTGTATGCGTGCACGTGTCACATAGTATGCGTTGGGCGGTCAGCTTCCAGGGCGCCAGCCAGCAAGGTTTCGATTTTGTTACGCGTGGCGCCCTTGTCTGTAGGATTGAATTGAACACCGATGCCAGGAGTTCGATTGCCTTGAGCGCCCATGGGGGTGATCCATATCACCTTTCCCGCTACTGGGATACGTTCGGGGTCGTCCATTAGTGTCAACAGCATAAAGACCTCATCCCCAAGCTTATAGGCCTTTTTGGTGGGAATGAAAAGTCCGCCATTCTTCACATAGGGGATATAGGCCGCATAGAGCGATCCCTTATCCTTGATAGCGAGGGAAAGTATGCCCTTGCTCTTGTCTGACATCTTGGGTTTGTCCTTTAAATCTGAACCATTGCTGATTTACAGTTGATCAGTATCTCCTCCATCAGCAGGGTCTGGTTCAAGGAGCCTCCCAAGCTGCGCCGGTACTGCAACAAATCTGCATGTAATTCGAATAATTTTGTTAAGTCTACTCGTTTTGCGAGGCTATTCAAGCCCTCAGAAACATCGGGGTTTTCGAGCCGGGCATCCTGTGCATCAAAATTAAGCCGCAAAGCATCCGCAACCCAGGAGACGAGCCAGTTGATGATCATCCCCGGATCATGGGTTGTCCATTGTTTGGCAACACTTACCGGAGACGTTTCACCGCGCAGCATGGTGGTAAATGATTTGAAGATATCCTGCCTGATCTCGAGCTTATCTCCTTGCAGAAAGTCCAGTGCCTTTAACGGCACCCCACCGGCAAGCCGTAGCAGTTGCTCGATATCGTGCTGCCCGTCGGTCGCTTGTTGTTGCAACCACTGCAGGCTTTGGGAACTGCCGGGTATGGAAAAATGCAGTTTCTGGCAACGGCTGCGCACAGTGGCCGGCAAGCGAGCGGGCTGTGATGTAATGAGGATGATTAACGCCCATGCCGGCGGCTCTTCCAGGGTTTTGAGGAGGCTATTCGCAGCGTTACGGTTCATGGTATCTGCATCGCAGATCAAGGCAATCTTGTGATGTGCATACTGTCGGCTCAAGGTCATAAACTCCGTCAGGGTACGCACTTGATCGACCTTGATTTGGTTGCTGTCTTCCTCTTGAGCAATCAGCCGATAATCCGGATGTGTGCCAGCGCTGTACAGATGGCAAGTCTGGCAGTCACCGCAAGCAATACCATTTTCCTGGGGGTTGCTGCACAACAACGATTTAGTAAGACACTCAGCAAAATGGCGTTTGCCGAGCCCCTGTTCGCCACTTAGGAGTAATGCATGAGGAAATGTGTTTGCCGCGAGACGCCGTTGGCATTGTTGCCAGTGTTGGAGTTGCCAGGGTAAAAGGGCGGTCTCAGGCATAGTCGCTGCGTCCATAGCCCAAAAATTCGTCAAGGGTTGTGGCGATCTGTTGCTGTACATCCTGTGGTTCACGCGCGGCATTGATCACGCGGTAGCGCTGTGGTGTAGCCTGCGCTATTTCAAGATAGCGCTCACGCACTCGTTCGAAGAAGGCGCGCGCCTCCTGTTCAAAACGATCCTCGTCACTACGCGCACGCGCACGCGTGAGCCCGGTCTCGACATCGAGGTCGAGCAACAAGGTTAGGTCAGGCCGCAAATCCCCCTGAACCCATTCTTCGAGTGTTGCAATGCGTTGTTCAACAATTCCGCGTCCAGCCCCCTGATAGGCATATGTTGCATCGGTAAAGCGATCACACACCACCCAGTTTCCCAGCTGCAGTGCCGGCATGATGGTTTTGCCGAGATGTTCTGCACGCGCTGCAAACATTAATAGCAATTCTGTATCAGAATTCATGGGTGGATAGTCTTTCGACAACAACAACTCGCGGATGGCCTCACCGAGCGCTGTGCCACCGGGCTCTCGGGTGATGACCGGGTCAATGCCACGTGAGCGAAGATGCGCACATAGCGCCTCGATACAGGTCGATTTGCCCGCCCCTTCAACGCCTTCAACGGTGATGAACTTGCCTCGCACTTATTGCACTACTTCGTAAAGGTTGTACTGGTTCATTGTGATTTGTAACGCTTGGCATTCCCCGCCAATTGATATTTGATCACGGCGGCGCGGTGCTCCTTGTAAGTCGCCGAAAAATGATGGCTGCCATCACCCTTGGCAACAAAATAGAGGGCGTTGGACTTGGCCGGATGGAGGGCAGCATGTAAAGCGTCACCACCCGGCAAGGCAATGGGCGTAGGCGTCAAACCTTTGTGGATGTATGTGTTATAGGGCGTGTCGCGTTTGAGGTCTTTGTAACGGATATCGCCTTTATACGAATCTCCCATTCCATATATGATGGTTGGATCAGTTTGCAATAACATGCCCTTCTTCAGACGCGACACAAACACAGCAGCAATCATGGGACGTTCTTCTGCGACTCCAGTTTCTTTCTCAACGATTGATGCCATGATCAGGGCTTCATAGGGCGTTTGATAAGGCAATCCTTCTTCTCGCTCTCCCCATTCCTGTTGCAGACGTGATTGCATGGCCGCATAACTACGCCGTAGAAAATCCAGATCCGTGATGCCTTTAGGGAAATAATAGGTATCGGGATAGAACCTACCTTCCGGATGCATACCCTCGGCCCCCAGCCTCGCCATGACGTTATCGCCATCGGTAAGTGTTTGGATAATATGTGGATGGCGGGCGATCGCATTCATCATTTCCTGGTAGGTCCAGCCTTCCGGAATCGTCAGGCTGTACTGCAGACTTTTACCTTCAATCAGCTTGTCGAGTAACTCTACAGGTGTGAGCCGGTTATCAAGACGATATTCGCCCGCCTTGATGCTGTTGGCCTGACCTTGCAGGCGCGCATAGAGTGACCAGTACAGAGGTTTCGACACCAGCTTGGCATCATGCAAATCGGCGGCCAGTTTTTTGAAGCTGGTACCAGGCCTGAGGTCATAGTCAAGACTGATTTCCTCGCTGGATAGCGGCAGAGTGAGGAAGCGATAAACATCGGTGAGCAGATACGCTGCTCCCGCCAGCAATGACACCACGCCGAGCAAAATGATCAAACGTTTCATGGGCACCATTCTAACATCAGGTATGCACGGGTTTGATGTCGCATATTTCAGGGTTTAGTACGGGATTCAAATATGATTGTTGATATTAATATAACTCATAAGCTCTTGTATTATTTCATTTTTACTATAGCTTATAGCATCCAGTGTTTTGGTCGGCCATAATCGGATCAGGCTGTTGCAAAAGAACAGCGCGTCTGCCGTTTGCAGGTCTTGCAGATGTATATCATCGGTCGTGAGTACCTCGATACCCTGTCGCTGTGCTGTTTCCAGGACAACATCACGCATGATTCCCGCGACCCCACACTGCGCCAGGGCTGGTGTGAGTAATCGTATCCCACGCACGATAAAAAGATTACTCATGGTGCCTTCGACGACATGACCTTCGGTGTCGAGCACTATTCCTTCCTGATATTCATCTTGCCATTCACCACGTGCAAGCACCTGCTCCAGACGATTCAGGTGCTTGATACCGGCCAGCTGTGCATTGCGACCCAGGCGTAGCTTACAAACCGTGGCTGCAATGCCTTCACTTGCATAAGTTTTCGGGTAATCCGGCCAGGGATAATTCAGCAAAATGCGTGTTGTCTCACCGTCAGCGTCAGGCCGGTAACCGCGCCCGCCCTGACCGCGCGTGATAATAATTTTGAGAACAGCTCTATCGAGTGCCCTGCTGAGTTGCAACGCCTCAGTCAATATTTTTTCTGCCGAAGGCGGCTTAATACCGAGCCGAACACAACCGTTATTTAACCGCAGCAAATGGCGATCCAGGTATTCGGGTTCACCGTTCCTGACTGCAATGGTCTCGAACACACCATCACCGTAACTTAAACCCCGGTCGGTAAGTGGCAGGCTATCAGCAGGTTGACCATTGACTAACATACTATTCACTATGCGCAGAAGTAATCTACAAAGCAATAAAAAAGCGGGATCGTTTCAACGATCCCGCTAGCGAAAAATGCTTTCAGTAGTTGTTAGATTTTCTTGAACACTACCGTACCATTGGTACCGCCAAAACCGAAAGAATTTGATATGGTGACATTAACGCTGGTTTCCCGGGCAGTATTAGGCACATAGTCCAGATCACATTCCGGATCCGGCGTATCCAGGTTTATGGTCGGCGGTAGTACCTGGTCACGTATCGCCAGAATAGAAAATACAGCCTCAACGCCACCAGCCGCGCCCAGCAAGTGTCCAATCATTGACTTAGTGGAACTGACTGCGAGTTTATAGGCATGGTCACCAAATGCGGCTTTGATGCCCTCAGATTCAGCCTTGTCACCGGCTTGCGTCGAGGTTCCATGTGCATTGATGTAATCCACATCTTCAAGATTAAGACCGGCGTCCTTTACGGCATTTATCATGCAACGTGCTGCGCCCATGCCGCCCTCAGAGGGGGAGGTCATATGATAGGCGTCACTACTCATTCCAAAACCTGCAAGTTCACAGTAGATGTTTGCGCCACGTGCCTTGGCGTGCTCATAGTCTTCCAGAACCACTACACCGGCGCCATCCCCGAGCACAAAACCATCGCGGTCCTTGTCCCAGGGGCGGCTGGCGCCTTCCGGGTCATCATTATGCGATGAACACAGTGCACGTGCGGCGGCAAAGCCGCCAATACCCAGAGCGCAGGTCGCCATTTCAGCGCCACCGGCGATCATGACATCGGCGTCGCCATACATGATCATGCGAGCCGCTTCGCCGATATTGTGGGTACCGGTTGTACAGGCCGAGACAATAGAAATATTCGGGCCCCGCATACCGTACAGAATCGACAGGTTACCCGATACCATGTTAACAATACTGGCGGGCACAAAGAATGGCGAAATGCGTCGTGGTCCGCCCTTCATATAGGCTTCGTAATTTTTTTCGATATTGGGCAAACCGCCAATACCGGAACCAATCGCAACGCCTATACGATCTGCATTGGCCTCCGTGACCTCAAGACCTGCATCTTTGATAGCTTCAACGCCAGCACCGATACCATAATGGATGAAGACATCCATCTTTTTCTGTTCTTTGGGGGAGATGTAATCGTCAGCATTGAAGTCCCTGACGCCGCCAGAAATCTGTACTGAGAAATCACTGGCATCAAAGACATCAATCTTGCTGATACCGCTCTTGCCTGCAACGATATTGTCCCAGGCTTTCTTGATAGTGGAACCGACAGGAGAAACAATCCCCAGGCCGGTAACTACGACACGCCGCTTTGACAAGATATCTGCCCTATAACTAATATGTGAAATAGCACTTTAATAGTAAAACCGCAACCGAACAACCGGTTGCGGTTTCATCACAACGGGTTAAAAATTTAGTTCAGGTTTGCAGTAACGTAGTCAATCGCTTGCTGAACGGTTGTGATCTTCTCAGCCTCTTCATCAGGAATTTCGCATTCAAATTCCTCTTCAAGAGCCATGACAAGCTCAACGGTATCCAGTGAATCCGCGCCCAGATCATCTACAAAGGAAGCTGAATTGACCGCTTCATCTTCGCCGACGCCGAGTTGCTCAACAACTATCTTCTTGACGCGCTCTTCAATATTACTCATGTTCAGTTTTTCCTCTCGAAAAAGACAAGTGCGGTCTCAACCGCGCCGCTATTGTAGTGAAAACGCCTGTCGCAATCTACTCTGTATATTTTGCTATACGAAACAAGTAGTTAACAGGCATTTGCTGAATTTTTAACCAACCCATCATAGAGCAAATGAGATGATTTTCAGTTAGTTAGGCGAACTATACCTAATCTGCTTCAAGGCAAGAAATCAGGATTAATCAGGGCATATACATGCCGCCGTTGACATTCAGGGTTTCTCCGGTGATGTACGCAGCCTCCGGCGACGCCAGAAAGGCCACTGTATTGGCAATATCACTAGCATCGCCCAAACGGCCCAGGGGTATCTGTGTGAGCAAGGCAGCACGCTGATCCTCCGGTAATGCGCGTGTCATATCCGTATCGATAAAGCCGGGCGCCACGGTGTTGACCGTGATACCTCGCGAACCTATTTCACGCGCCAGTGACTTGCCGAAACCAATAATGCCTGCCTTGGCCGCTGCGTAATTTGATTGTCCGGGATTACCCGTAAGACCAACCACTGAAGCAATATTGATGATGCGGCCGCCGCGCGATTTCATCATACCGCGCAAACACGCCTTTGACAGGCGATAAACAGAACTCAGATTGGTATTGAGAATACTCTCCCATTCCTCGTCCTTCATCCGCATCAGCAAATTGTCACGTGTAATACCCGCATTATTGACAAGAATCGTCACTGCACCGAACTCAGCGGCAATCTGCTTGATGACAGCCGTTATGGATTCCGTCTGCGTCACTTCCAGCGCCATACCTGTTCCCTTGCAATCATGCGCGGCAAGATCCTCGGTGATTCTTAAAGCACCTTGTTCTGTTGTCGCGGTACCAATGACTGTTGCTCCGCGTGTTCCAAGTTCACGCGCTATCGCCTGGCCAATACCCCGGCTCGCACCCGTAACCAAGGCGATCTGATTCTCAAGGCTCATGCTGTCTCCTCACATTGGTGAAATCCCTGCTCAAGACTGGCCGCATCCTGTACGCACAGGCCCTTGAGCGATTTATCGATTCGTTTGTTTAGCCCGGTGAGTACCTTGCCCGGACCCATTTCCAAAACTGTTGTGACTCCGGCTGCTGCAATGTTCTGAATGGTTTCAACCCAACGCACTGGATTATACAGTTGCCGGGAAAGCGCATCTCTGATCATGGCGGGGTCGTTGTAGCTCTTCACATCGACATTATGCAACACAGGTATCAAGGTAGGTGCAATCTGTACAGCATTGAGGTGTAACACAAATTCATCGGCCGCTGCTTGCATCAGGCTAGTGTGTGCCGGGACACTGACCGCCAGTTTGATCGCACGCTTGGCGCCTGCATCCGAGGCCGCGGCCACGGCGCGGTCAACAGCATCTGCATCACCGGCGATAACGACTTGTCCCGGTGAATTGAAATTCGCCGCCTGTACCACCTGGCCGCTTGCCGCCTGCGCGCAAAGCTCAATGACTGTGGCATCGTCGAGCCCGAGAATGGCCGCCATAGCACCCTCAGCTTCTCCCATTGCCGATTGCATCAAGCGCCCACGTTCGCGCACCAACTTAATTGCGTCTGTGAATTTCAGGCTACCAGCACACACCAATGCACTGTATTCACCAAAACTGTGACCGGCCATCACCTCAGGCTGGCAGCCACCCCGCTGTTGCCAGATACGCCACACAGCCACACTGGTAGCCAACATCACCGGCTGTGTGTTGATAGTGCTGTTGAGTTCAGCCTCCGGACCGTTAACGACCATACTCCATAGATCAATACCAAGAATCTCTGCAGCCTGCTGAAAGGTCTCACCGACTACGGAATGGCTCGTTGCGAGTTCAGATAACATGCCAATGGATTGGGAGCCCTGCCCAGGAAACACACATGCTAATTTCATCTAAACAACACCCGTTTATTAAGATTTAAAGTGAACCAATGCAGCCATCAGGAGTTCTAAGTTAATACAAGACTGCGAATTTCGTGGTCAAGGCTATGTATATCAATATGCCCCGCAAGGCGGCCAAGTTTAGGCAATTCACCCCCAGATAGGCAAATTCGAGCCGATTTTACGTGAACTTGTGCAAATGCCTGTCTACAGGCCTTGTTTTATCAGGCCAGTTATTGATAATGAGCCGCTGCAATTTCAACTATAGAGTATGTATGGCGAAAGAAGAAAATATTGAAATGGAGGGTACGGTTGTAGAGACCTTGCCCAACACCATGTTCCGCGTTGAGCTGGAAAACGGCCATGTGGTGACTGCGCATATCTCCGGACGCATGCGCAAAAACTACATCCGCATCCTTACCGGGGATAAAGTAACAGTTCAGCTCACACCCTATGACCTCAGCAAAGGCCGGATTACCTACCGCGGCCGTTAAAATCCCCCTGCTTTTCGCCTGCTGACAGAGGCCCTAATGCACAACTTCTTCTGCGATATCGAGCACCAGCTCGTCTTCGCTGGCGCTGATATGGACTTCACCGCCTTTAGCCAGGCGGCCAAACAGGATATCTTCAGCCAGGGGTTTCTTGATATGTTCCTGAATCACACGCGCCATTGGCCGCGCCCCCATTTTCGGGTCGTAGCCACGTTGTGAAAGCCAGCTGCGTGCTGAATCGTCGACAATGATAGACACCTTCTTTTCCTGAAGCTGTGCTTCCAGTTGCGCGATGAATTTGTCAACAACATGAACGACAGTGGCTTCATCAAGCGCTTTAAACTGAATAATGGCATCCAGCCGATTACGGAATTCCGGTGAGAAACTACGCCGAATGACTTCCATACCGTCTGAGGAGTGATCCTGTCGGGTGAAACCGACGCTTGCGCGGCTCATTTCTTCTGCGCCGGCGTTGGTGGTCATCACCAGGATAACATTACGGAAATCCACTTTACGGCCATTGGTGTCGGTAAGGGTGCCATGATCCATTACTTGTAGCAGTAGATTAAAGACATCCGGATGGGCCTTTTCTATTTCATCCAGCAACAACACCGCATGAGGTGACTTGAGCACGGCATCGGTCAGTAAGCCACCCTGATCGAAGCCCACATATCCCGGCGGCGCACCAATCAGCCGTGATACTGTGTGACGTTCCATGTATTCGGACATATCGAAACGGATGAGTTCGATACCCATAATCTGTGCAAGCTGACGCGTAACTTCGGTCTTGCCCACACCGGTAGGCCCAGCAAATAGGAATGAGCCGATGGGCTTTTCGGTTTCTCCCAGCCCCGAACGCGACAGCTTGATAGCGCTGGTGAGCAATTCAATCGCTTCGCCTTGCCCGAACACCACCAGACTGAGATCACGTTGCAGTCGCTGCAACACTTCCAAATCGGAATGACTGACGTTCTTGGGTGGAATACGTGCAATCTTGGCAATGATGTTTTCGATGTCACGCACGGAAATGGTTTTTTTACGGCTCTCTGCCGGCTTCAGACGTAGAAAAGCCCCAGCTTCATCGATCACGTCGATGGCCTTGTCCGGTAGATGCCGGTCGTTGATATATTTGGCTGATAGATCCGCTGCAGCAAACAACGCCTTATCGGTATACTTTACTTCATGATGTGCTTGATATTTATCACGTAAGCCTTTGAGTATATGATAGGTTTCGTCGACAGAGGGTTCGTCGATATCGATCTTCTGAAAACGGCGCGCCAATGCCTTGTCCTTCTCAAATACGCCCCTGAATTCCTGGTAGGTAGTCGAACCAATGCATTTGAGTTCACCCGAGGCCAGCATTGGCTTAATCAGATTGGAGGCATCCATAACACCGCCTGAAGCTGAACCAGCACCGATAATGGTATGTATCTCATCAATAAACAGGATTGCTCCCGGCTCGCCTCGTAACTGCTTCAATACACCCTTGAGTCGTTTTTCAAAATCACCGCGGTATTTGGTGCCCGCCACCAACGCACCCATATCGAGAGAATAAATCGTGCTCTCACTAAGCACCTCCGGTACTTCATCATCAACAATTTTTTTGGCAAGGCCTTCTGCAATCGCGGTCTTGCCAACACCGGCTTCACCGACCAGCAGAGGATTATTCTTGCGCCGCCTGCAAAGGATCTGGATAGTGCGCTCGATTTCGTTATCCCGGCCGATCAATGGGTCGATTTTGCCTTCCCGTGCCATTTCGTTGAGATTGGTGGAGAAATTTTCCAGTGGCCGACTGGCCGCCCCCTCTTCGCTGGCTTCCTGCTCTGTAAGGGTAATTTCATCTTCATCTTTGTCATCCCCCACCTTGGAAATACCATGGGAGATGTAATTCACGACATCCAGGCGTTCGACATCATTCTGATGCAGCAAATAGACCGCATGCGAATCCTGTTCACCAAAAATTGCCACTAGTACATTGGCGCCATTGACCTCTTTTTTGCCTGACCCCTGTGAGGATTGCACGTGGAATACCGCTCGCTGTAATACACGCTGGAACCCCAACGTGGGTTGGGTATCACGCATGTCTTCATCTGGCAGTACCGGTGTGTTTTCATCGACATAGTCAGCCAGCTGGCCACTTAGTACGTTCAGGTCTGCGCCGCTGGCACGTAACACGCCGGCGGCAGTGGGGTTTTCTGTGAGTGCCAGCAACAGGTGTTCAACGGTCATGAATTCATGCCGTTTCTCACGTGCTGCCTTGAAGGCCATGTTCAGTGTGAACTCGAGTTCTTTATTCAGTAACATATCGTTGTAAACCCTATTCAGGCTTCTTCCATCGTACACAACAATGGATGTTCATTGGCACGGGAAAATTCGTTGACCTGCGATACCTTGGTATCAGCAATATCCCGCGTAAATACACCGCATACACCCTTACCACGCGTATGGACATGCAGCATAATTCGGGTCGCATTTTCCCTGTCCATGTTAAAGAACGTTTCCAGCACCTGGATAACGAACTCCATAGGAGTGTAGTCGTCATTAAGTAGGACAACTTTATAAAGTGGCGGTTTCCTTACCTTGGGTTTGGCTTCCTGTACCGCCAACTCGTCATTATATTCGGGTTTCCCGTCATTACTCATGATTGTTGATTAACCAGATCTCGTGTTCGACATACATAACCCAATTATATACGGCCTGCTTTGAAACGCGTATAAGAGCGTATCCGGCACCATGCCTTTGTTCTGCTGACCTGCTCAATAGACAGAATAATATAATATACATAAATATCAATTAATTAAAACTGATATTTAACCTTGACTATTGCTTGTCTTGGGACTTGCCATGTTACATTATCGCAGCTGTGGACACTGCCTCACAGGTGTTTACCCACTGTTCAGCTATGCTAAATTCAGCTTATGACATGGCATCCGCACATCACAGTAGCAGCGGTAACTGAGCGGGACGGCGAATTCCTACTGGTTGAAGAATGTGTAGATGGTTCTCTGGTCCTGAACCAACCGGCGGGGCATCTTGAGGACGGCGAAAATCTGCTCGATGCCGTCATCCGCGAAACACGCGAAGAAAGTGCCTGGCATTTTCTGCCAGAAGCCATCGTCGGGATCTATCGCTGGCGACACCCCTCGAACCACGAAACATTCATTCGCGCAACCTTCTGCGGCAGTGTATCAGAACATGATCCTCAACAGGTGCTTGACGACGGCATAGTACGGAGCGTCTGGCTGAAATACGCGGCGCTTACCAACCAGCCGCAGAACCTCCGCAGTCCCCTGGTGTTACGCAGTATCGACGATTACCTGGCGGGGAAACGCTATTCATTATCGATTCTAAGCGATCTGCTTTGACTTATAAAAATACACACCGCAAAGACATGAAGGACACATAAAGAATACTCGGCTTGTCAATTTCCCTATTTCTCTTTGGCAAATGACCAAGATACCTGATTCCCACAGTCCTTCGTGGAAACCCATACCTGAGTTAAGCGATACAATGGTATGCGTTTCCACGCAGGAGCAGGAGCGTGGGAACAGGAAAAACAAATCAGAGAACCCTGTCAGTATGCATGCTGCAACCATGCGGAAATGACTATTTGCTGTAAAATGTAGCTGCTGAGATAATAGCCTCTACCAGCTAAATGATGTTCCCGTCTCTCTAATGTCTAGCCCATCAAAACAACACATCGTCGTCGGTATTTCCGGAGGGGTCGACTCGTCGGTCGCGGCGCTGTTGCTCAAGCAACAAGGCCATAAAGTCGAAGGCCTGTTCATGAAGAACTGGGAAGAAGATGACAACGACGAGTATTGCGCGGCGGCAGCTGACCTGGAAGATGCCCGCGCTGTATGCGAGGCGTTGGGTATTCGTTTACACACCGTTAATTTTTCCAGTGAATACTGGGACCGCGTATTCACCTATTTCCTGCAGGAATACCGCGCCGGGCGCACCCCTAACCCTGACGTGATGTGCAATAAGGAAATCAAATTCAAGGCATTCCTGGATCATGCCATGACACTGGGTGCAGACAGCATCGCGACCGGTCATTATGCGCGTGTTGCACGTGTCAAAAATAAGACTCAGCTTTTGAGGGGTATTGATCACAACAAGGATCAGACCTACTTTTTACATACTCTGGGACAACATCAGCTCAAGTATGCCCACTTCCCCGTCGGCGGCAGCAACAAGGCAGAGGTCCGCAAGATTGCAGCACAGGCTGGTCTGGTCACCCATGATAAAAAGGACAGCACAGGAATATGTTTTATCGGCGAACGCCGCTTTCGCGATTTCCTGGCACACTATCTGCCGGCACAACCCGGTGATATCGTTAGCCCTGAAGGCCATGTCATAGGCACACATCAAGGCCTGATGTACCACACTATAGGTCAACGACAGGGACTGGAGATTGGTGGTCTCAAAGACATGCCAGAAGCGGCCTGGTATGTGGTTGCCAAGGATATGTCGACCAACCGTTTAATCGCAGCACAGGGGCATGACAACTCACTGTTGATGCACAGCGGGTTAATAGCGAACCAAATACACTGGATCAATGAAGAACCCCTGGACACATCCACTAGCTATACGGCAAAGATACGTTACCGGCAGGCCGATCAGGCGTGTACACTCACCTCACTCACACAAGACCGCTATCAGGTAAATTTTGCTGAGCCACAACGCGCCATTACCCCGGGCCAGTCTGTGGTTGTGTATCACGGGGAAACCTGCCTCGGTGGCGGTGTAATCGATCAAATAGTGAAATAACCATGACAACTGCAACAGAAAACCAGGTCATTGCCCTGGCTGGCCTCTACCAATGCATTGAACAGGTGCAGCAACTCGCCTGGCAAGGCAAAATTATTGATTATCCAGCCTATGAAATCTGCCTGAAGAGTTTGCTCAAAACAGACGTTGACAGTTATGCCGATGTCTATGAGGGCAGCTACAACCTCATACCGGGCCTGCGCAGCCTGAAAGCGACGTATAACAAGCAGGATGACAAGCAAAGCATGGATCGCATGCGTTATGCCGTTACCCTGCTCTACCTGGAAAAGAAACTCAGCAAGTTACCCGTGATGATGGAAAAAATCGACCAAGGACTGATTGAAGTGCAAAACCAGTTACAACATTTCGAGCTCACGCACAGTAATGTCATCAATAAATTTGCAGACATCTACCTGGAGACCATCAGTAAAATCGCTCCACGCATCATTGTGCATGGCGATGAGTCATTCCTGGTCAATCAGGACACTGCGAGCCGCATTCGTGCCCTGCTGTTGGCCGGTATCCGTGCCGCCTGGTTATGGCGTCAGGCGGGTGGCAGCCGCTGGCAGCTGTTTCTGGGTAAAAAGAAGATATTGGCAACAGTGGACAAGCTGCTACTGGCCTGAATCTGGCAGAATCAGGTATAATCATTTATTAACTCAGCCTATGCTTTTTAATACTAAGCATTGGTTTTAGCTATTCTAGATACCCCGACCAGAGATACCCGCATGTCAGATACCTACAACACTAAAAGCAGTCTTGATGTAAACGGCAAACACTATGAAATGTTCAATTTATCAGGACTGGAACAAGCAAGGCGACTGCCGTTTTCATTGAAAATCCTGCTGGAAAATCTGCTGCGCCACGAGGATGGCAAAACCGTCACTGCCGATGATATCCAGGCCATGCTCGATTGGGACCCGCAAGCCGAACCAAAAACAGAAATTGCCTATAGACCGGCGCGCGTACTGATGCAGGATTTCACCGGTGTACCGGCGGTGGTCGATCTCGCAGCCATGCGTGACGCCATGAAAGCGCTGGGTGGCAATCCAGACAAGATCAATCCACTGCAACCCGCTGAACTGGTCATCGATCACTCGGTGCAGGTCGACAGTTACGGCAGTGACAAGGCCTTCGATCTGAATGCTTCACTGGAATTCAGCCGTAACCGCGAGCGTTACAGTTTTCTCAAATGGGGACAAAACGCGTTTTCGAATTTCAAGGTCGTACCCCCGGATACCGGCATCGTGCATCAGGTCAACCTCGAATACCTGGCACGTGTGGTTTTTGCGCAGGATAAAGAAGGTGTGACACAGGCCTACCCTGATACAGTCGTCGGTACCGACTCACACACCACCATGATCAATGGTGTTGGGGTACTGGGCTGGGGCGTCGGTGGTATTGAAGCCGAAGCCTCCATGTTGGGACAGCCGATTTCCATGCTGATACCGAAAGTAGTGGGTTTCAAACTCACGGGTCAGTTACCTGAAGGTACAACCGCAACTGATCTTGTATTGATTATTGTTGAAATGCTGCGCAAACACGGTGTTGTGGGTAAATTTGTGGAATTTTACGGTGATGGCCTGGATCATATGCCGTTGGGCGACCGCGCCACGATTGCAAATATGGCCCCCGAGTATGGTGCAACCTGTGGCATCTTCCCTATTGATGAGGAAACCTTGCGATACCTGCGCCTCACCAGCCGTGATGAGGCGCAGGTGGCGCTGGTGGAGGCCTATGCGCGTGCGCAAGGTATGTGGCGTGAGCCCGGTGACAATCGCGCCGAGTACAGTGAATACCTGGAACTTGATCTCGGCAGCGTTGAGGCCAGTCTCGCAGGGCCTAAGAGACCCCAGGACCGCGTGCCACTCAAGCATTCCAAAACAATATTCAGCGATGAATTGCAGCGCTTGAAGAAAGAACGCAATCTGCAAAGCAAAGGACCGGTAAAGGTCTCTGTTGATGGAGAGACGATGGAATTGAACGACGGCAGTGTCGTCATCGCCGCCATCACCTCCTGCACCAACACATCCAATCCGACCGTGATGGTCGCGGCCGGACTGGTAGCCAAGAAGGCGGCGGCACTGGGTCTTACTGTCAAACCCTGGGTCAAGACCTCACTGGCGCCGGGATCGCGTGTAGTGACCGATTACCTGACCAATGCCAAATTAATGGATGACCTCAATCAACTGGGTTTCAATGTCGTCGGTTATGGCTGCACCACCTGTATCGGCAATTCCGGTCCGCTGCATCCGGAGATTTCAAAAGCCATAAATGAAAATGACCTTGCTGCGGTGTCAGTATTGTCGGGGAACCGTAATTTTGAAGGCCGCGTGCATGCTGATGTGCGCATGAATTACCTCGCCTCACCGCCGCTGGTGGTTGCTTACGCGATAGCCGGGCGTATGGATATCGACGTGTATAACGAACCTTTGGCTAAAAACAGCCACGGCGTTGCTGTGTACCTTAAGGATATCTGGCCGACACAACAGGAAATTGCAGAAACCGTATCGGCTTGTTTAAATGCCGAACAATTTTCGAAATCTTACCGCAACGTGTTTGCCGGTGAAGAAAACTGGAAAAATCTCGATGCCGGTGAAGGCAAGCTCTACAGCTGGGATGATTCCACCTATGTGGCAAACCCACCCTATTTCGACGGTATGACCATGCAGGTCAGCGATGCCTCGGATATCAGCGGCGCGCGCGTACTGGCGCTGCTGGGTGATTCAGTCACAACCGATCACATCTCACCTGCGGGCGCCATCAAGGCCGACAGCCCTGCCGGACAATACCTGCAGGAACGCGGCGTCAAACCGGCCGATTTTAATTCCTACGGCTCACGCCGCGGTAATCATGAAGTCATGATGCGCGGCACCTTCGCCAATATTCGCCTGCGCAACAAGTTGGCACCGGGCACCGAAGGCAGCATCACTATTCATCAACCTTCGGGCGAGCAGATGTCGATCTTCGATGCCGCCATGAAATACAAAGCCGAGAACGTGCCATCAATCGTCATTGCCGGCAAGGAATACGGCTCCGGTTCTTCACGTGACTGGGCCGCTAAGGGACCGCGCCTCCTGGGTGTTCAGGCTGCAATTGCCGAAAGCTACGAACGTATACATCGATCCAATCTTGTCGGTATGGGTATCCTGCCGTTGGAATTCATGCCTGGCGAGCGTGCCGAGACACTTGGACTTAGTGGAGAAGAAAGCTATGCCATTCAAGGCATGCAGAATGGCGCTGCCAAAGAAGTCACTGTTGTAGCAACAGCTGCAGACGGATCGCAAAAAACCTTCAAGGCCAAAGTCCGTATCGACACACCCCAGGAAGTCGAGTACTACCAGAATGGCGGTATCCTGCACTATGTACTAAGACAACTCGCTGCGTAAGCGTTACCTGTCTGTTAGAAATACATAAGACCGGCTAGCCCGGGCTTTTTTCTGAATGCATATATTATAGGCTGAATATCGGCATCCGATCAGATTATTACACTCAGCAGGTGCGCAACGTAGATATTTGATGCTAGGTTGATGAAGACTTCCCCTCGCCTATTTGGAATATCATCAATATAAATCCAAGCGCTCGAAGAACCAGTACAAGCCAATCACGGAGATCATGACTGAACCTGGAAGAATGACATAGCGGTAGTATTGCGCGCGCGACCTGAGCCAAAAACCAACTGCAAGAAAGGCAGCACCGATGACTGCAAGCTGACCGAATTCAACACCTATATTGAAACTGATTAAGGCCGTGACGAAAGCATCGCTAGGCATACCAAATTCGCCGAGTACACTCGCGAATCCCATGCCGTGCAAAAGTCCAAAACAGAATACAAGGACCAGGCGCGATTTATGCAATTGCTTGGCGTAAATATTTTCTATGCCTACATAGGCGATCGACAGGGCAATCAGCGGCTCTACTATCCTCGCGGGCAGATTTATAATGCCATTTATCGACAATCCTAATGTGATGGTATGCGCGAATGTGAACATCGTGACCTGCCATAACAAGGGATGCAATCGCTTACTGAGTAAGAAGATACCAAGGATAAAAAAGATATGATCCAGTCCTTTGGGTACAATGTGCTCGAAACCCAGCTGGATGTAAGACCACACAACCTCACTCACCGGTTGGCGGGTAAACAGTTCCGCCAGCGAGAACGGTTCGCTGGTCCTGTCTTTTTTCAGCCACTGCCACTCGGACCAATGCCATCTCTCATTAGTCTCATCCACCTGCCGGACGCGTACTGCGTTGTCGCCGAAGTATTCGGGGTAGTACCAGGTCAAAGATTTGGTGGCACGATCCAGCTTACCTTCCAGCACTATCACGCTGATACGCGGCACCTTGGTATACCCAGGCCCAGGAATGTCCACCTGGGTAATCCGCAGTGGCACCTCAACGCCATCACCCTTGAGCCTTACCCGGGAGAGAAACTCGGGCTTGAAGGGCTCGAAGGCAATGGCCAGTTGTGATGCCTCCAAGCCCCTCAGGGCATCATACTCAGCAGCATTTGGCGCATCCTGAGTATTGCGGTATTGGGCGTTTATACCGGTCAGTAAGGCTTCTATACTGGCCCGTATCTCGATCACCGCCTGGCCGCTGGTATGGGCGCTGATCTCTACTAGTGCGGGTTTTACTACATCAGCTTTACCCCCTCTGGGTAGAAATCCCGCCAAAAACGCCATCAATAGCAGGCCCATGGCCCTTAGCAAGGGCTTCTGGTTTAGGTATACTGCGCGGCTTCGTCTGAGATTGTGCATGGTTTTTTTGGGGCGGGATTGATACGTCATTCCTGGCATCTATTTCCTAGACACAGGACTCGAAATATAACAGGGGTGGCCTGGATTCATTGGCATCGATATGTGCACTAGCATACCTTGCATCTATGCCCAGCTATCCATGTTCATCGTTTAGTATGTATGAAAAGTTTTAATGTACTTATAAATTGAGGATTATTACATGTCACAGTTCGACCGCCGTACTTTTCTCAAATTACTCAGTATGGGCGCCATCAGCGCCTCAACCCTGGCAAGCATCGCCTGCTCAAAGAATGACAAGGAAGCTGCTGGCAAGATCAAGGAGGCCGTAGAGGTCGCTACTGAAGCCCTGGAGAAGACCTCTAGCGCCGGGTTTTATGACGCACCGATGCAAGGTGATGCGCGTATTTTGCACATCACCGACGTGCATGGCCAGTTGAAGCCTGTATATTTTCGCGAGCCAAACGTGAACCTGGGTGTAGGTGACGCCTATGGACGTCCACCGCATGTCGTCGGAAAGAGGCTACTCGAATCCGTTGGCCTGCCAACTAATGGACGCGAAGCCTATGCCTACACCTACTTGAATTTCGAAGCGTTTGCTAAAGAGTTTGGACGCATGGGCGGATTTGCTCATGTCAAAACATTACTGGATCAGCTGCGTGAAAGCGCGGGTGGTCGTTCCAATACATTGACCGTTGACGGCGGTGATCTGTGGCAAGGCTCTGGCACCTCGTTATGGACCCGCGGCGTGGACATGGTTGAAGCCTCCAACATCCTTGGGATCGACGTGATGGTTGGTCACTGGGAATTCACTTATAAAGAAGATGAGGTGCTGAGCAACGTGACACTGTTCAAAGGCGACTTCATCGGCCAGAACGTACGCGTTAAGGAAGAGGCTTTGTTCGGCGATGAATACATCGCCATGGTTGAGAAATACGACGGTCGTGGTTTGTACGATGAAGATACCGGGCACGCCTTCCAGCCCTATACCATGAAGGACGTCGGTGGTAAGCGCTTTGCAGTTGTCGGTCAGGCCTTCCCGCGTACCGCAAACGCTAACCCGCCGGAGTTCTTCCCGGATTGGTCCTTCGGCTTACGTGAGGACGACATGAAGGCACTGGTGAAGAAAATCCGCAACGAAGAAAACCCTGATGCCGTGATTCTGGTTTCGCACAATGGCATGGACGTAGACATCAAGATGGCTGAACGTGTACCCGGCCTGGATGTAGTGTTCGGCGGCCATACCCACGACGGCATCCCAGAACCAATCGAAGTTAAAAATGTTGACGGCGGCAGCTGCCTGGTTACTAACGCCGGTTCCAATGGTAAATTTGTTGGCGTCATGGATTTTGGTTTCGCTGAAGGCAAACTCAAGAGTCGTAATTATAAAATGTTGCCTGTCTTTGCCGATATGTTGCCCGCCAATAAGGAAATGGAGGCCTATATCACGCAAATGCGTAATACCAAATACGATGAAAACATCGTAGAAAGCCGCGCCCGTAATCGCTTCTACAACCAAGAACGGTTGGGCAAAACCTTTGAAGAAATCCTCTCCGAAAAGCTCGCTATTGCCGACCGCACACTGTATCGCCGGGGCAACTTCATGGGTACCTGGGACCAGGTCATCTGCAATGCTCTGCGCGAGGAATACGGCGCTGATGTTGCCATGTCTGCAGGTGTACGATGGGGCACCACCACACCGAAGGGCGAGTGGATTACTATGGAGGATGTTATGACCCAGTGCTCGTTGACCTACGGTGAAACCTACGTCAACGAAATGACAGGCAAACAATTATTGAACGTGCTTGAACAAGTGGCTGACAATCTCTTCGACCCCGACCCTTACCTCCAGTCCGGCGGAGACATGGTTCGCGTGGGAGGCATGGATTACACCATCGACCCGACCAAAAAGCTCTACGAACGCATCACTGATGCTCGCCTGGATAACGGTGACCCTATCGATCCGGAAAAAACCTACAAGGTCGCCGGCTGGGCCGTAGTTAACCGTACCCCCGAAGGCCGTTTGATTTGGGATGTCGTACGTGACCATATCCTTTTAAACAAGGGTACCGATAACGTGCTTAACCTTCCCAAAATTAACCACCCCAAACTGATTGGGGTCTCGACCAACCCAGGAGTTGCCGATTACGAGGGCGAAATAAGTTAATCATTTTTATCGATGACAAAAAAAGCCCCGCATTGCGGGGCTTTTTTGTTCAACCACTAATCATCATTAAAAATTCATGTGGACTACACCTTTAACGAAACTTCCTGATCAGTCAGCTCATGCCCGACCCACACGACCACCTTGCGCGCACCAGCGTCTGCTGCCAATTCCTGTAAAACACGCTCTTCGACGTTAGTATGTTATTTATTTGCAGAATACCTGGCCAGTAATTTATCCAGCTGATTCGCAAACGATTGACGATCACTATGGCTCAGCGCCGGCGGCCCGCCCGTGTTTATTCCACTGGCCCGCAATGTATCCATAAAGTCTCTTGTATTAAGGCGGTCTTTAATACTATCTGCCGAGTACAGTTCCCCGCGAGGATTGAGAGCATAACCCCCCTTCTCAATCACTTCTGCAGCCATAGGGATATCACTGGTAATGACAAGATCATCAGCAGATAACCGCTTTACAATCTCATTATCAGCGACATCAAAACCAGACTCGACTTGAAGAAAGTTAATATTGCGCGATGGGGGTGTCCGAAGTGGGTGGTTTGCCACCAACGTTAGGGGTGTTCCGGTACGCTCTGCCGCTCTGAACAGTATCTCCTTGATCACCACCGGGCATGCATCCGCGTCGACCCAAATTTTCATTTCAGGCCACTTCCGTTAAATCTTTGATCGTTGGGACCGATATCACAGCTCACGCGTCTGGATCCGGTTTTTTAGGCAGATCATCCTTAACCTCAAACCAGGGAACGTGCGTGTCAAAAAAGGCGTGTGCTTGTGGCTCTCGGTCTAATGGCCCAGTGATATTGGCGCGAGCGATATGCAGTTCACCCGGCCATTTTTCGGAGCGAAAAAATAAACTGCTGCCGCAACGAGAACAAAAGCCACGTTGGGCTTCGGGGGTGAACGAATGCCAGGCCAGCACATTTTCATCATCCTGGATCGTAACCTGTGACTCCTCAACGCCTACCCAGGTGACAAAAGCAGCCCCGTGCGATCGTTGACACATCGTACAGTGACAATGCGCGACCCATTTCGATGGAAATTCCATCGAGAACGTTATCCCACCACACAGGCATTGCCCTGATGTTGTCATAATTATCGATTCACCCGCTTATCAACGTCTTGCATAAAGGGCGCGCGTATTTTGCGCGTCCCAGTGAGCGATAGCGAACGATTTGATGCAATTGTTAGGTTCATTAACCATCTAGTGCTACCAACAACTTCTTACCTCGTGATCTCATTGCTGGAGTGCCTTCCTTTGTCAGTCGTTTCACTTGCTTTCGCACCATGCCAACATAACTACTATCTTGTATTGCAATATCAGTCAACGCCTGCATTGCAAATGCTTTAACAATACTACTTTCATCCTTGAGATAACTCTGCATTAATTCATAAACCATTTCGCGTTCTTTTTTTGTCAAGTTAAGCCTTGGCAATATCTGTGCTGTGTGCCATCGAACCTCTTTCTGATTAATATTTGCTATTTTACTTAAAAACAGTTTTTTATATGGCTTTAACCATTCCGGGTGATCTCGCGTAATCTTCTCTACTGCATCCGATGATCTCATTCTAAGGCCAGGGTTTTCTATAAGTATCGCATTTACTACATCACCAAATAATTTTGGATTCGATAAAACCTGCTTCACTACTACTTCAGACTTACCAGCTGTCCGTAGATCTCCAATACTTAATAGTTTTTCTATCCTATTCATACGGCCAATGTATATTACGTTATGAACCTAACTGCTATTAGGTGACATTTCTATATCTATAAATAATTTATACATCTAGATATCTAATATCTACATCTAGAAACTAGATATCTATCGCCTCATCCACAATACGCCATTCGTACCCAAACCCCAATAGCTCGTGAACATCGATCGCCATGCCTGGGTTTGCTGTCCAAGCGCCGTAGATTTGGCTGACCAACGCGGAATTATCAAGCATAGCTGTTAGGATTCGTTACACTCACCCCAACCAACAGAAGGTTATTATTCCACAGCATCGAAAACCATTAACAGGAAGGTATATTCTTCTGCAGTTTCGTACAGGCTTTCGTAGCGACCTGATTTGCCACCGTGCCCTGCCCCCATGTTGATTTTCATCATCAACAGATTGTCATCTGTTTTGGTATGCCGTAGTTTTGCGGTCCACTTGGCGGGTTCCCAATAGGTCACGCGTGGATCATTGATGCCACCGGTAACCAGCATGGGCGGGTAGGTTTTAGCTTCGATATGGTCATAGGGCGAATAACTTTGGATCAACTCGAAGGCTTCTTTTGATTCGATGGGGTTGCCCCACTCCGGCCATTCAATGGGCGTTAACGGCAGTGAGGTATCCAGCATGGTATTGAGCACATCGACGAAGGGTACATGCAATACTGCGCCGCGCCAGAGTTCCGGCACCTGATTAATGACGGCGCCCATGAGTTCACCGCCTGCACTGCCGCCGGAGATCGAGATGTTCCCTGTTGAGGTGTAGTGCTGAGCAATCAGGTCGCGTGCCACATCGACAAAGTCGTTAAACGTATTGGTTCGCTTATCGAGTTTGCCGTCCTCATACCATTGATAACCCATATCATCACCGCCGCGTATATGGGCGATAGCATAGGCGAAGCCCCTGTCCAGCAGACTCAGGCGTGCACTGGAAAATCCGGGTGGGTAATCATGGCCATAGGCGCCATAACCTGTAAGGTGCAGACGCCCCTGGCCGTTTTTATTAAAACCTTTTTTATACACGACCGATACAGGGACCTTGGCGCCATCACGCGCGGTGGTGAAGAAACGCTCGGTGACATATTGCGTCTTGTCGTATCCTGACGGGATTTCCTGTTCCTTGCGCAGCTCCAGTTTGCGTTCAGCCAGTGAATAATCGAAAACGGAATCCGGGGTCACCATGGATTCGTAATTGATACGCAGATGCTTCTGGTCGTATTGCGGATTATTACCGATGCCGGCACTGTACGCGGCCTCGGGTAGCTCAATATAATGTTCTGAATCATCGGCATTGCGGATACGAATCTGATCCAGGCCTTCTACACCCTCCTGAATCGCTATAAAATCGCGGAAAACCTGCAAACCACGGAAATAATGCCGATCTGAGCCTGCAATCAGGGTTGCCCAATGTTCACGTTCGGGTTTGTCCTCTGGCGCTGTTGCGATGCGGAAATTTTTATGCTGATCATTGCTGCGGATGAAAAACCGACCCTGCCCGTGATCGGCGTCATAATCATGTTTGGCTTTCCGCCGGCTCATCAATTTCGGTTTTTCCAGTGGGGTATCCGCCGGTATAACATAAACCTCTGCGGTTACATGGTCTGCCGTGCGTATAAAAATAAATTCCTCTGAACTGGATAAGTCGACACCTACGAAAAAACTACTGTCTTGCTCTTCATAGATCACCGGATCATCTTTAGGATCGCTGCCGAGGCGATGATAACGCACCTGGTAAGGCCGCCATTCCTTACTGACGACGGTATAGAGGAAACCTTTGGAATCGGCAGCCCAGGTAATGTCACCCGAGGTTTCAGGGATTGCATCTTCCAGAGCTTCATCTGAACCCAAATCTTTTACATGAATCGTAAAACGTTCCGAGCCGTTAGTATCGGCAGACCAGGCCATCAATTTTGTATCCGGACTAACCGCTAAGTCACCCAGCTTGAAATACTCCAGGCCTTCGGCTTCCTTGTTTTCATCCAGAATCGCGTTCCAGTCTTCATTTCCACCAGGTTTACGATCCCAAATGCGATACTGGCTGCCTTTACGGAATGTCCAACGGTAATCGAATCCATGTTCGACCCATGGCACTGATGCATCATCCTCCTTGATCCGTCCCTTTAGTTCCTGAAACAGCTCTTCAGTGAGTGTCTTATGTGGCGCCATGACGGCTTCGAAATAGGCGTTTTCAGCCTTCAGATAATCTAGTACGGGTTCGTCATTTACCTCCGGATAGCTCTGATCCTTCAACCAGTGCCAGGGATCGGTGACCGTAATGCCATGATAGGTGAAGCGGTGCGGGCGTTTTTCAGCGAATGGGGGCGTCAGTTCTACTGGTGCCTCAAGAATAGCCATCGATTGGGGCCCTTTTGTCACAATGTGTACACATGCTGTTGATAACACAATCAGCAGGCAAATTGTCAGGTTAATTAGGTAACGATAATTCACACAAGGTCAAAATTCACACTGTAGCATTTCACCAACCTCGGCCCGCTTATTAAATCGTGTTATTTAACTTGCCAGATTTGGCTGTAGCTTATGCGGCATGTATTTAATCCAGTGATTGAGGTCATCAATAGGCATAGGTTCGCCGATGTAGTAGCCCTGAGCCTTGTCGCAACCTAATTCGCGCAGCTGATGCAGCACATCCTCGTTCTCTACGCCCTCGGCAATGATAGTGCGATTCATATTGTGTGCAAGCTCGATCGTTGATCTGATAATCATATGGCTATTGGGATCGCGCATCATGTCGATAATAAAGGACTTATCAATCTTGATTTCGTTGACAGGCAATCTTTTAAGATAATGTAAAGATGAATACCCTGTACCATAATCATCAATAGAGAAAAGTACACCAATATCGTGCAGACGCCGCATGATGTTGATTGCCTTTTCAGGGTTCAGCATCACGGCGCTCTCGGTGATCTCCAGATGCAGGCTCCTGGGGGTAATTGCACGGCTGCGAAGGCTCGCCGCAACATAATCGAAAAGATTAATATCGTGCAGATTAATTGCGGATAGATTTGTTGAAATAGGAATTTGAATGCCTGCCGATTGCCATTCTGCCAACTGGTCGAGTACTACGTCGAGCAACCAGCTGTAAAGCGCTTTGATCATGCCGCTCTCTTCAGCAAGTGGAATGAAATCGTCCGGCATCAAGTTACCCAACCTGGGATGTGTCCAGCGGATAAGCGCTTCGACGCCACACAACGCACCCGTATCCAGTTGAATCTGTGGCTGATAATGTACAACCAGATGATCATCTTCAATGGCCTGACGTAAATCACCCAAAATACTCAATTCTTCTGGTGACTTGGTGGCAAGCGCTGCTTCGTAAATCACGATGTCGTGAGTATTTTGCTTGGCTTCGTACATTGCGATTTCCGCATGTTTCATCAAAGCGTTCTCGGTATCACCGTGCTCAGGATAAAGTGCTGCTCCGATGCTAATGCCTATATCAGTAGGATACCCAGACAGGGTGATAGGTTCATGCAGTACCGAGACGATATGGGTTGAGATTTTTCTTAGATCGTCAATATCCGTGACTGGTTGAATCAGGACACCAAATTCATCACCGCCAAGTCGCGCCAGCATATCTGTCCGCCGCAGGTTCCGATGCAGGCGCATGCCAACTTCCTGCAACAACAAATCACCACAGTTATGCCCAAGGGTTTCATTGATATGCCTGAAGCGGTCAAGATCCATCATTAATACGGCAAACTTGATCGCTGGATCGGCTGTATTGGTCATCTCGGCCAGATGATTAAGGAAAAATGTCCGGTTTGGTAGGCGTGTCAGGTTGTCATGCAACGCGTGATGTTGTTGCATGGCGATGATGCGCTTGGTTTCCTGCAGTGAACCTAAGCTCATGCGGCTGATAGTCAGTACGAAGAAACTGCCAATACAAAATATCGCCGATGCGATCACTTCCAAGGTGCTTACATCACGCTGTAGGATCAAGTAAGCAAACGCAAGATAACCGGCGATAAACAGCCCTATAAGGACGGCAAGCAGCAACCAGGACCGGGAAAATTCCCTGTTTTCATGAATGATAATGCGCGCATACGATAGCGAGATAACCAATACAGCAGCGCCGATAAAAATCAGCGCCATACTCATTTGTGTGGCAAGTGTGATATCCATTCTTTTTATAATCGCTTATTGTTATGGGCCAGCAGTCTGAGCATCTATTCTCAGCTGTGCTGGATACCTCCCTTGGTCAATTGTGCCGGATTCAAAAGTCGTTGTAGATCCTCTTCAGACAGATCCGTCATTTCACGGGCTACATCAAACACCGGCCTGTTCTCGGCATAAGCCCGTTTGGCGATCGCCGCGCCCTGCTCATAGCCAATCACAGCGTTAAGCGCCGTAACAAGAATAGGATTTTTATCAATGGCTTGCAATATATTCTTTGAGTTAACTGTAAAATCAGCTAGCGCCTTATCGGCCAGTATGCGTGAGGCATTGGCAAGCAGTTCTATGCTCTGCAGCAGGTTATAGGCAATCACAGGGAGCATGACATTCAGTTGGAAATTGCCCGCCTGCCCGGCCACAGTGATAGTTGCATCATTACCGATGACCTGTGTACAGACCATTGTAACGGCTTCGGGTATAACCGGGTTGACCTTGCCCGGCATGATGCTGCTGCCAGGTTGTAATGCCGGCAAGGCAATTTCACCCAAACCGGCCAGGGGCCCGGAGTTCATCCAGCGCAGGTCATTGGCAATCTTCATGAGACTGACCGCCAATGTCTTGAGCTGGCCGCTCATTTCCACAGCGGCATCCTGTGCACTCAGGCCCTCAAACAGATTGGGCTTCGGTTCAAATTGGATTCCACTCAGATCGCTGAGCGCTACCGCGACCTTGCCCCCGAACGCCGAGTCGGCATTGATTCCGGTACCGACAGCGGTCCCACCCTGTGCCAGTTGGCGCAATCGTGGCAACGACGCTTCGATGCGTTCGATGCCATAACCAATCTGAGCTGCCCAGGCGCTTAGTTCCTGATCCATCCCTACTGGCATGGCGTCCATCAAGTGGGTGCGCCCCGTCTTGACCTGGCCGCTAAGCGTTTTAGCCTTTTGCTCGATGGTGCCGGCCAGGTGCTGCAAGGAAGGCAACAACTTCTCATGTATTGCCAGGCAGGCACTAACATGAATCGCTGTCGGGATCACATCATTGGAACTCTGGCTCATATTGACATGGTCATTGGGGTGGATTTGTTTCCCGGAACCCCTGCTTGCAAGTGTTGCAATGACCTCATTGGCATTCATGTTAGTGCTGGTGCCGGAACCCGTCTGAAATACGTCTACCGGGAAATGTTGGTCATATTCACCCTCGGCGACCGCCCTGGCGGCCTCCCCGATCGCTTGCATCATCGTCTTCTCCAATAGGCCCAGCTCATGATTAGCCGTCGCACATGCCGCCTTGATCAGGCCCATGGCGCGGATAAAGCCCCGCGGCATAGGCAGGCCGCTAATGGGGAAATTTGTGACTGCACGTTGTGTCTGGGCAGCATAAAGCGCATCTGCAGGGACTTGCAGGTCACCCATACTGTCCTTGACGATTCGAAATTTGTCTTCTGGCATGTTATTGATCTCCGTGGCAATCACAGTGGTCACGATAAGTGTTATGCATCTCTGTAGTATAATGGATAGAATTTTTTGAGCGATCCTTACCCGGAGTTGATATGGAACTTTCGCAGCTGACAGCAATTTCTCCTGTCGATGGCCGCTATGGCAGCAAAACCAGCGACCTGAGCCCTATCTTCAGCGAATATGGGCTGATACGTTTTAGAGTACAAGTCGAAGTCCGCTGGCTACAATCGCTGGCAGCCCATGACGGCATCGCTGAGATTCCTGCGCTATCCGAGAACGCCAGCAACCAGCTCGACAGAATCATCAGCGAGTTCAGTGAAGCCGATGCGCAACGGGTGAAAAATATAGAAAAAGCGACCAATCACGATGTCAAAGCAGTTGAGTACTTCCTCAAGGAGAAAATTGCCAGCGACAAGGAACTTGAACCGGTCAGCGAGTTCTTTCATTTTGCCTGCACCTCGGAAGATATCAATAATCTGTCCTATGCCCTGATGCTACGGACGGGTCGCAGTCAAGTCATACTGGAGCCCATGGACCAGATTATCGCTGCATTGCGCGATATGGCACATCGCTATGCTGAAATACCGATGCTGACGCGCACACACGGACAGCCGGCTTCGCCATCGACGCTGGGTAAGGAAATTGCCAACGTGGTGTACCGCCTCGAGCACCAGCGCGACCAGTTTGCCGATATTAAAATCCTTGGCAAGATCAACGGCGCCGTAGGCAACTATAATGCACATCTTGCGGCTTACCCTGAAATTGAATGGCAGGCACATGCTGAAAATTTCATAACCGCACTAGGGTTGGACTGGAACCCCTATACCACACAGATCGAACCCCATGATTACATTGCCGAATTATTCGATGCCATAAGCCGCTTTAACACCATCCTTATCGATTTATGCCGTGACATCTGGTCATATATATCGATTGGTTATTTCAAGCAACAAACTATTGCCGGCGAAGTCGGTTCCTCAACCATGCCACACAAGGTCAACCCAATCGATTTCGAAAATGCTGAAGGCAACCTGGGTATTGCCAATGCGCTGTTAAATTTCTTTTCCAGCAAATTACCTGTATCCCGCTGGCAACGCGATCTCACGGATTCCACCGTGTTACGCAATATTGGCGTCGGTTTCGCTCACTCACTCATTGCCTATCAGTCGCTGCTCAAGGGGCTCAATAAACTCGATATCGATAGCGTTCGCCTGCAGGCTGACCTGGACAATAACTGGGAGGTGCTGGCTGAAGCCATACAAACCGTCATGCGTCGTTACGGTGTGGAACAGCCTTATGAGAAGCTCAAGGCACTCACCCGTGGCCATAAGATTGATGCCGTTTCAATGCGGAAATTTATTGAAGGGCTCGAGTTACCCGAGGATGCAAAACAACGTTTATTGGCCATGATGCCGGACAACTACCTCGGCAATGCCATTGAACAGGCGAGGAATATTTAGTGACTTAATGGATGATTCACCTTACAGACCGCCACAAGCAAGGCTCGATAAGGAACCGAAACCTGTTGATTTTGGCAACACCACGCTGACCCCAAATAAACTTAGATTTGCGGGCTGGATGTGCTTTGTCTATCTGCTGCTGTACACGGCACAAATCGGGTATTCTTTTCTTGGCAACAGAACCGGCTTCGCTGCTCTGGATAACGAAACCGGACAATGGTCAGATAGCTATGTGTTGGACAGTCTTGTTCTTGTAATAGAGATATTCCTGTTATGGCGTTTAAAGCAACTGTTGAATAGCCGTTTTCAACTTTATAAAACCGATAAATATATTATTGCGCTCATTATCATGAGCGTCCTTTTTACCGCCACCAACTTCCCAATGGATGACGACAACAATCCCTTCAGCCCTCTCATGCTGATTCTATATGCATTACTGGTTCCCTACGGGATTGCCATGGTGCTGCTGGGCAGGAACATGCTCGGCTATAAAGAATATTGTAAATACTACCGCCCATACACCTATCTGACGATAACCACAGGCATTATGTCGGCAACCATCATCCTGATGCTGCTGGCCATACCCTTTTTCCTTATTATTATCGTATTGCAAGGTTTGCTTTTTCTGGGTGCTGCGAAAGAACTAGGCGAATTTAATCAAACACAGAAAACGCAGGGTTATGCGTCTGCATAACAGAGCAAACTGGGGCTCTGCTCTCGACAAATACCATATCGCATTAGCCAAAACGCCTGGCGAGTAACGAAGCCATATCTATGGGCACAGACGCCAGCACAAATCACGGTTAGAATATATCCAGACACTCATTACGGACCCGGTAGATACCCTCATGGCAAGAATACATCGTACGGCAACCCTGCTCCTGCTATTGCTGGCCTTTAATGTCAGCGCACAAGAATCCTCTAATCCCTTGCATGAAGCCGCAAAATCGGGTGATGCCAATGAGGTCATCGAACTCCTGAAAAATGGTGCTGATATCAACATACAGGACCATAAAGGCAGGACGCCGCTGATGCTGGCAACGGTCTATAACCATCCCGATATGACAAATATCCTGCTCAGCAAGGGCGCGGATGTCAGCCTGCGCGATAAAAGCGGCAACACCGTTGTGAAATACGCGGCCTGGAATGATGACACTACAGTGATACAGGCGCTTGTGGACGCCGGCGCTGACGTGAATGCCGTGAGTCATGCGAATATTTCACCACTTCGGGTTGCCGCCACCAGCGGCAATACCAATATGGTCAGGTTCCTGCTAAAGCACGACGCCGACCCGAATATTGTCGGCAAGGACGGATGGACGGCGTTGTCATTCGCAAAAATACGCCAACACAATGAAATTGTGAAACTGCTGAATGAAGCAGGCGCAAAAAAATAAAGTTGATCAGAGGCTCCTAAATCATGGACTCGCGATCCAGAACAGCACTGACCAGATTTATACTGAGTTGAGTAGCGCAATCAATACACACTTTCGATTTTCAGTGCTAGGTGAGCTTACGCCCGATGCGTTTCTGCGTGATTATTGGCAAAAGAAACCCCTGCTTATCCGCAACGCCTGGCCAGATATTAAACCCGTTATATCTGCCGACGAACTCGCCGGTATCGCCTGCGACAATAGCGCCTCCTCACGACTGGTGATCGAACAAGGCGGCGTCACACCCTGGGAGGTGCGTTACGGCCCTTTCGCTGAAGATGAATTTACCCACCTGGCGGAGTCTCATTGGACTCTATTGGTCTCCGACCTCGAAAAAGTGGTCCCCGCAGCCCGTACCCTGCTCGATGCTTTCCGTTTCATCCCGGACTGGCGTATCGATGACCTCATGGTCAGTTATGCTGTTCCCCAGGGCTCGGTCGGACCACACATTGATGAATACGATGTCTTCCTGCTACAAGCGCATGGCCGGCGCCATTGGCAAATCAATACCAATAGCGATGCAAATGATTTCCAACCAGATCAGGAGTTGCGCATTCTCCGGCATTTTCAAGCACAAGAGGAATGGATACTAGAACCCGGCGACATGCTGTATTTGCCACCCGGTGTTGCCCACCATGGCATCGCCGTGGATGAGTGTATGACTTATTCCATCGGTTTTCGTGCGCCTTCTCACCGCGACATGCTGGCGGCATACCTTGAAGAGATCATCCTATCTATCGGCAGTGAGCAACGCTACCGCGACCCTGGTCTAGGTCTACAAGACAACCCGGGGGAAATCAGCCAGGCATCTCTGCAACAAATCAGCAATTCACTGAAGAATTATCTCAACATAGATGAACCACAGCTGCAGCGCTGGTTCGGACGCTACATCACCGAACCCAAGAGCCACTGGGAGCCTGATGAAACCTGTGAAAACCCCTTCACGCAACAGGATAGTGCCCACAAAATTCGTACAGAACAAAAAATGACACGTGACCCGGCAGCCCGATTCGCCTATCTACAGCAATCCGATCAACTGTGGTTTTTTGCCAATGGGCAACAATACGCCCTACCATCCTCACATATAGATACGATCGAACAACTGTGCCTGCATTACGAATATCCGGCAAGCCTGATCGAGAAAGTTGCTCAACGGCCTCAATTAAATGATCTGCTTGTAGCGCTTGGGCAGCAAGGCTTGCTATATTTCAATCATGATGACTGAGGGTTTCACCATCAGACTGGCTGACTGGCAACAGGATCAAGAGGCACTTCGCCTGATCCGTGAACAGGTGTTCGTCATCGAGCAGCACGTCCCTGTAGAGCTTGAATGGGACGGCATAGATGAGCAGTGTATTCATGCCATTGCTGAAGATACTAAAAGCAAAGCAATCGGTACGGCGCGCCTGTTACCCGATGGCCATATCGGCCGGATGGCGGTGTTGCAAGACTGGCGCAACAGGGGTATCGGCCGCGCGCTGCTGAAGACCCTGATGGAAGTCGCTACAGACAAAGGCATCAGTGTTGTGCGACTCAATGCACAGACACAAGCCCTAGCCTTTTATGAGCAAGCCGGATTTGTTGCCTTTGGAGATGAGTTCATGGAAGCCAATATTCCGCACCGCCATATGAAATTTATGACACACAACGGTTGATGAACGACATAGCACAACAAGACTTACTGGATGCCATAGAGCAAGGAAAGCTTGGTGAAACCGAGGGTGACCTGCAACTCGACAGCGCCGCATTAAACAGGGCTGCGGTTCTCAGTCTTGCATCACAGGCCAGCCAGCGGTTGTATATTACCAGTCGCTACCTGGATGCCATGTTGTATGACAACGCCGAGTTCGTTGAAGCCGTATCAAAACTGGCGCGCAACAACCGTTTTTCCATCATCCGAATTCTCATCAATGACCCGGAACCTGCGATCAAGCAAGGCCATCGTCTTGTCAGTCTGGGCCGACGTCTCAGTTCGTCTATAGAAATTCGCAGGTTTGGCGATGAATTCCGTAACTATAACGAGGCCTTCCTGGTTGCCGATACTTACGGCGTAATGCATCGTAAAAATGCAGATTTATATGAGAGCAGCCTGAGTTTCAAGGCGCCATTAAAAGTCAGGGAATTGATCAAGGCATTCGATGTGATGTGGAAACACAGTATCCAGGATTCCGATCTTAGAAGGCTCGATTTGTGAGGCGGTTATTATTCAGTATGCTGGCACTGCTACTTATGATAACGCCAGTGCAGGCCGGACAAAACGATCCGTTGGAAATCATTACACTGCAACACCGCATGGCAGCGGATGTGATACCTATCATTCAGCCAATGCTAAAAGCAGATGATTCCATCACGGGCTACAATAATCAGCTGATATTACGAACCAGTAAATCCCGCCTCTCCGAAATTCACAGCTTGCTTGAATCACTGGACCGTGCACCCCGCAATCTACTCATTAGTGTTGATAATTCGTCATCCGCTAGCGGGCAAGATCGTAGCATTGAGGGATCGACACATCTCTATAGCAGCTCACGTACAGGTGCTGACATCAATGTTGATGTTAAGGGGCGCAGCCACCGTAGCAATGCCGATGGCAGGTACCAATTACGCGTCCTCGAAGGGCATGCAGCAGTCATTGAAACAGGACGAGATACACCCTATCAGGGTTATGAAGTTATCGAAGACCGCAATGGCCGTATTATCCGCAAACATATTGATTATCGCGAAGTGCGTAGCGGCTTTTATGTCGTGCCTCAAGTCATCGGTCAGCGCGTCGATCTGGAAATTGTGCCACAGCAGGAATCACTGTCTGACAAAGCTGATGGCAGCCTCAAGTTGCAACACATTGATACAGTCGTCTCAGGACGACTTGGTGAGTGGATCAACATCGGTGGGATCATGGCCGGCCAGCGTCAGGACTCACGTGGGTTACTGGCGCAAACTCAACGTCGCAGCGACATGCAGACTACGGTTCGTATCAAGGTTGAGATCATCGATTAGCACCACATCTCGCGGAGTTTTCTGCGATTGATCTGCAACCACTGTAAGCCGATTATCGCAATTGAATTGCGGATCACACCCTCTTCCAGCATGCTAAAGGCCGTATTGGCATCGACAGCTGTTACACGTATATCCTCACCTTCTTCTGCAAGGCCGTGTATACCACTCACACCCTCGGCATCGACGCGCCCAATAAACAAGGACACATGCTCGGCATAACCGGCCGGTGTAGGGTAGTAGTCATAAACAGGTATCAATGTTTGCAGGGCACAACCCGCCTCTTCGCGTGTTTCACGATACGCCACCTCCTCTACTGATTCACCAGTTTCAACCAGTCCCGCAATAATCTCCAGCATCCAGGGTCCCTGGGGTGAGGTGATCGCACCCGCTCGGAACTGCTCAATCAATATCACCTCATCACGCCGCGGATCATAGGGTAATACAGCTACCGCATGACTATGTTGGCCATGCTGCATCAATTCACGCTCCAGTACAGGACTCCATCCACCGTCGAACAGCTCATGACGTAAACGCAGTTTTTCAAGCTTGAAGAACCCCCGATAACACTCTTGTCTATCAATCAATTCCCATTTCATAACGTTGATTCCTGTTTTAAGCTAGAATAGCTGTAACTTTAAGGCATGTAGTGGGTAGTCCGTGAGCGAACTGGTTACATTGTTACAAGACTTAATCGGCAAATCCTTGCAATACGAAGGTGCCAGTTACCGGGTAATAGAGGTGTTGCCGGAAGCACCCGCATTGGTGTTGCAATCGGTTATCAACAACACTATTCAAGGCAATCAATTCGGTGATGCCCAACGCCGCACACCTACGACACTCACATTACCCGCAACAGTTGGCCCTGACAAAGAATTGCACTCAGGTATCCGTAGCCTGCTCTCCACCGCAGAGCTTCAACAGCTGCGCACATTGCTGAAACAAAATCCCTAACTGGCAGTAATTAATTTTTCTACTGCGGCAAGGTCGGCCTGTGTATCGACACCAATACCCGGTGGTGCGGCGCATTCAGCAACATGTATATCTTCCCCATACCATAGTGCGCGCAACTGCTCCAGACGTTCTATTTGTTCCAGGCGGCATGCTGGCCTGGCCGTGAATTTTTTCAGATACGCGGCACGATAGGCATATATACCGATATGCCGAAACCCCAGGATTCCCTTTGTCGGAGCCTTGTCATTATCCAGTCTTTCACAGGGGATCGGTGCACGGCTGAAATATAGCGCATAACCCTGATGGTCGAACACCACCTTGACGGCATTGGGGTTAATGAATTCTTGCTGAGAAGTAATTGGAACACTTAAGGTAGCAATCGAAGCCCTGTTATATGCATGCAGGTTCTCTGCCGCCTGGCGGATATTTGCTGCAGGCATTAATGGCTCGTCACCCTGCAGATTGACGACAATATCATTGTCCGCCCATCGCATCATTGCAGCTGCCTCCGCCAACCGGTCTGTTCCCGAGGCATGTTCAGCAGACGTCATGCATACTGTGGCACCAAAGGCCTGTGCTGCGCTGCGTACACGCTCATCATCAGTGGCAATGACGACTTCATTGGCGCCACTATCAACCGCATGCTCATAGACATGCTGGATCATGGGTTTTCCGGCAATTACCGCGAGGGTTTTACCCGGTAGGCGTTGCGAGGCATACCGCGCAGGAATAGCAACCTTGAATTTCACTTAGTGATTGTCACTTTTTGTATGATTCATACTCTTCCTGAGTCAACTGACGCGCTTCATCCTGTAGCATTACAGGTATCCCATCACGGATAGGGTACCCCAGACGCGCCGAAGTCGATATCAACTCCTGTTTATCTTTATCATAAATAAGTGGCCCTTTGGTTACCGGGCATACCAGGATATCGAGTAATTTTTTATCCATGTCTAGATTTTCCAAGAAGATTAAATAATTGTTCAGAAAAAATGGGTTCGAATGCAACTTCCAACGGCACATACCAGTGATGCGTCTGCGCGAACCGTCGGCACTTAACAGCGTCTTTTTCTGTCATCAAGACGGGTATTTTATCATTAAATTCGAGGTCACCCGACCTATAAACCTGATGATCGGCAAACGCATGTTCATGCAGTCGTAATCCATATGCCTGCAACATCGAGAAAAAGCGCGCCGGGTGGCCGATGCCGGCAATCGCATGGACAGGCTCCTCATCAAACGATGTCAATGCGCGCCGCACAGAAGGATCCTGAAGATTTACAGCTTCAGCAATATATATACGCATGGCAACTTCATTGAGATTCGGATTCGGTTTGCTGTTACCGCTATTGCTTACCACGAAGTCGACTTCAGCTAATCGTTTCTGTGGCTCACGCAGTGGACCAGCCGGCAGGCAATAACCATTGCCAAAGCGGCGCTCACCATCGACCACGGCAATTTCGATATCCCGTGGCAAGCGATAGTGCTGCAGGCCATCATCGGAAACAATAACATTGCAGGCATGTTTTTCAATAAGATAATTTGCAGCCCGCAGCCTGTCAGGGTCGACTATCATTGGGCTTTGGGTACTGCTTGCAATCAATACCGGCTCATCCCCCACATCCTCAGGATTACTGTTCGGCACGACGTCCATCGGCCATTCACTGGAGCTACCTCCATACCCACGACTGATGATCCCAGGAATATAACCTCGTTGCTTTAATTGTTCTATCAGCCATATCACCAAAGGCGTTTTACCAGTGCCACCGACAGTGATATTGCCGACAATAATTACAGGCACGGACAAAGGCTGTCTTTTCCCAGCGGTAGCGACGTAATAGTAACGCCGTATTGATACGAGCAGACAAAACACTACGGACAGCGGCCACAACAAGTAAGTCAGGATATGCTTCGTATACCAGCTTGCAGCAAGCTTCTGCTTGAAAGTGTTCACGCGCCTGTATCAGCGCGATTGATCGGCCGGTTTCCCGGCCAGCATTTCATCGGGCTCTCGTAATTGTAACTGGTACAGACTGGCATAAGCACCTTTGCGGGCAAGCAACTCATTATGTGTACCTGATTCGATGATTTGTCCATCGCCCATAACAATAATCCGATCGGCGTTTTCTACTGTGGACAGGCGATGCGCGATCACCAAAGTTGTCCTGTTTTTCAGCAGTGAGTCGAACGCCGCCTGGATATGTCGCTCGGACTCGGCATCCAGTGAGGAAGTCGCTTCATCGAGAATCAAAATAGGTGCATCCTTGAGAACGGCACGCGCGATTGCTAAGCGTTGCCGTTGGCCTCCAGATAACAGTACGCCGTTATCGCCGATGAGCGTTTCCATACCTTCAGGTAATTTGTTGATGAATTCCATGATGTGCGCAGCTTCGGCCGCCGCAAGAAGTTGTTCACTTGTCACATTGCCACGCCGGCCATAGGCAATATTGTTGGCGATCGAATCATTAAACAACACCACATCCTGGCCAACATAGGTGATCTGTTCGCGCAACTGCGCGAGGCCTAACTCGCGAATATTGATGCCGTCGAGAAAAATCTCACCACTTGCAGGTTCGTAAAAGCGCGGCACTAGATTGACGAGAGTGGATTTGCCACTGCCAGAACGGCCTACCAGCGCTACCGTCTCACCTGGCTTTACCTTGAAAGAAATGCCTTTCAACACATCGCCTTTAGCTACATCGTAGCGAAATTGGACATCACGGAATTCGATCTCACCAGAAACCTCGCCGTGATGGTTTGTTGACTGGTCAAATTCCTGTTCTGTGTCTAGCAGCTGGAAAATACTCTGACCCGCGGCTATACCCTTTTGCAAGGATTCGTTAATCATGGTCAAGCGCCGCGCTGGGGTTAAGAGCATCGCCATGGCAAAGATAAACGAAACAAAGGTGCCGGCGGAAACATCTTCCCTGACCGAATCACTAAAGGCGACAAATATGATGCCGGCAAGCGCAGAACCCACAATGAACTGCACTATCGAGGTACTGAGGGCTTTGGTAGCAACCATTTTGAGTTCCAGCATGCGATTGCGGTCATTTACCTTATCAAACTGGTGGTTCTCGTAATCATGCCCACCAAAAATCTTGACGACCTTGTGTCCGCTGATCATCTCTTCCGTGACATGCGTGATATCACCCATCGATGACTGGATACGATGACTTATGCGGCGAAAGCGGCGTGTGACAAATACCACCACTGCGGCGATCAGCGGTGCAGTCAGCAGAAATGTCAGGGTCAACACCCAGTTGTGATAAAACATCAGCGCCAATAATGCGATGATTGTAAGCGTATCCCGTACCACCACTGTAAAGGCCTGTGAGGCCGCTGTTGCGACCTGTTGCACATTGTAGGTGATCTTGGAAACCAGTTGCCCCGCAGAACTGCTGTCGAAATATGACACCGGCGCATGCAATAAGTGGTTGAACATTTCACCGCGCAGACGCTTGACAACCTGCTGCCCGACATTCGACATGAAATACGTCGACAGGAAATTGCCCAGGCCACGTACCAGCAGTGCCATCACCATCAACAGTGGCAGCCATCGAATCATTACGGGATCAGCATCGACGAAACCATCGTCTATGACCAATTTCATAAGATAAGCCAAGCCCGCATCGGTTGGCGCATACACAGCCATACCCAGAATAGCCAAGCCAAAATATCGGGCATGGGCCATCGAATATGAAAGCAAGCGGCGATATACCATACCGCCACTGTAGTACTGATCGGGTTGCGGCATATTCAGTATTACTTGGTTTCGGTCCTGCTGGTGGCTATCGATAATCGGGTAATTCCCAGACGGGCAGCAGTATCCATTGCGGTAACAACAGATTGATGAGGCGTGCGTGCATCGGCCCTGATCACCACGGGTTTGTTTTCCTGGCCGTCAATCGCCTTACTGATTGCTGCGTATAATGTTTCCTGAGAAGAGTCGACCAGCGCATTGCCATTCAGATAATAATGGCCTTGGATGTCAATCGAGATATCCAGCGGCTTCATGGCCTGCTCCGCAGATTTCGCCGTTGCATCAGGTAGGTCGATACGCAATTCGGAATAGCGATCAAATGTAGTTGTAATCATAAAGAAGATCAGCAACAGGAAAACCACATCAATGAGTGGGGTCAGGTTGACGTCCACATCCTCTATCTTGTTTGACTTGAAATTCATGCGGCCTGGCTGGGCACCTCTCCCGACCTGGTCTTTCTATTATGCATAACCTCAACCAGTTTGATGGCTTCACGCTCCATACTGATCACCAATGCCTCGATGCGGCGCCTGAAGAAGCGGTAAAAAGCGAGACTGGGTATCGCGACTGTGATGCCGGCAGCCGTTGTTAGCAGAGCCGTGGAAATACCACCGGCCAGCTCACCTGGATCTCCAACCCCGACACTGGTAATGACACTAAACACCTTAATCATGCCAACGACCGTGCCCAGCAAACCCAATAGCGGTGTAATCGCCGCAATAGTACCGAGAGTATTGATAAAGCGTTCGAGATCGTGGACAACATGTCGGCCGGCCTCCTCAATACTCTCTTTCATGATTTCCCGGTCATAATGCCGATTGAGCAAGCCGGTAGCGAGAACACGCCCCAAGGGAGAACTGTCACGGATACCAAGGATGCGTTTCTCGTCGAGCTGATTCTTTTTCTGCCAATGCCAGATTTGCGCAACAAGATGCTTCGGCATTACTCGCTGTGGCCGCAGGGTCCAGAATCGCTCAACGATAATGGCCAATGCGAATACTGAGCAGGCAATTATCGGCAACATCAACCATCCACCGGCCTTTATGATTTCAAACACGGATGTGGCAACCTTCTGTTTATGTTGAAAAACGGATGCTAAGGGCAGCAATCATACTGTATTTGCCATGCTGACTAAATGCCTTATTTAAGGAACCTCTGATTACCTCTCGGTCGTGGCGGGCATTGACGTCCAGTAACGTCTGCCAGTGTGTCGATACCTGTCAAGCAGCTCAACTCCGTTCTGTGGATGAATCCTGAACGCCATTGCGCCCGTCTCGGCAGTTATCAGCACCTCAATACCACGATCCTCGTAGCGTTTCACGATATCTGCCTTAGGAAAGCCAAAACGGTTTCGATAACCGCTGGATACCAGTGCATAATCTGGATTCACGGCCCCAACGAATGCTGTGGTTGAGGAAGTCCTGCTACCATGATGAGGCACCAGTATGATGCTACTGCGCAAGCTGTCACCGTACTGCCTGAGCATGGTCTTCTCGGCATGGGATTCGATATCACCCGTCAGTAGCACCGAGCCGCCGGCATTACTAACTCGTAGCACACAGGAGCGATTATTGTCTGTGGAATACCAGTCTGCAGCCGGACCCAGGACATTAAACTGTACGTTGTCCCATTGCCACTGTTGACCAGCCACACATTGTTGGACAGGAGCATGGTCTATCTTCTTGTCGGTACTGTGAATAACCTGTCCGACGCTGATACCTGCCAATAACGCCGTAGTTCCACCGATATGGTCATTGTCACCATGGCTGATCATCAGGGTGTCAATGCCGCGAACTCCCAGTTTCCTCAAATAGGGCAATATCACGGCGTCGCCGGCATTGAAGGTATTACTGAAACGGGCGCCCGTGTCGTAAACAAGCACATGCTCACGCGTCTGGATGACCGCAGCCAGTCCCTGCCCTACATCCAGCAGGGTCATACGGAATTCACCGACATCCAATGAGTCGCCATCCGCAACCAATAACGGCGCTAACATCACCACACCAAGCCAGCGTGCAGGCCAACCGCGAGGCGCTAACAGCAGTAGCACACCCAAAACAGCGGGCCACATCGCCCAGCCTGGCGGTGCATGCTGCCATTTTGCGTGGGGTAATGTGGCAAGCATTTCCAGCAAATGCCACATCAAATCCAGCGTATGATCGGCGACCCCCAACAGCAACTGACCCAATGGCGCCCACAACAGCAGCATTGTCGACCCCAACAGGGTCAGGGGCACAACAACAAAACTGACCCAGGGTACTGCAATAAGATTCGCCAGCGGAGCAACAAGCACAGAACGCTGAAAAAACAGCAGCCCAAGCGGTAACAAACCGACCGCCAGTACCCACTGAAGCTTCCCCCATGATTGCCAGCCTCGCAGGCGATCATGGAGACGGCCCGCCATTACATAGGCTATACAGGCTACCGCGGTAAAGGAAAGCCAGAAACCTGCTGACATCACCGCCAGTGGATCCCATAACAATACCGCCAGCAGCGCCACAGAAAGCACCTGAGATACGGTTATTGTGCGCCCCGTCGTCGTGGCTACCAATACCACCGTTAACATCACTAATGCCCGTTGTGTCGGTACCGTAAATCCCGCCATCAAGGCATAGAACAGAGCAAATATGATAGCTGACAAGGCGGCGGCACGCTGCGCCGGAAACGCAAGGCAAAGGCGGCTACTATAGCGCCACAGCCGGAATACCACCCAGAAAACCAAGCCAGCCACAAGTCCAATATGCAGACCCGAGATCGCCAGCAAATGATTGGTGCCGGTATCGATCAATAATTGCCATTGATGAGGCTCGATCCCACCACGTTCGCCAACAGTCAAAGCTGTCAACACACCGATATTATCGCTCGCCGGCAAGGCCAGCCTCATGCGGTCATGCAATGACTGCCGCAACCGCCCAATAGGCCGAGACAGGCGGCTTACCGGCAATTGTGCATAGGCCTGCTTGCTTCTGACATATCCTGTGGCGCGCACTCTGTGCTGGAACAACCAGGCCTCATAGTCGAAGCCACCTGGATTCATGAATCCCCAGGGCCGTTTCAGGCGCACTGTGAAGGTCCAACGTTGTCCCAGCCGCAAATTCGGTGCGTCACCGTACCAACTCAGCCGGATATGCTGCGGTAAGTGATGGATCAATTGACCATCAAGTTCTGCCGACTCAGCATCAAAATAGAAACGTGTCCTGCGCTCATTTTTTTCCGGTATGGAATCGATAATGCCAGTGATTTGCAAGTCTTCACCTTCGAGTGAAGGTTCCAGCGAGGGTGCTATCTGCAACTGCGCGTGCATCAAGGCCCACAAGAAGCCGATGCCAAGCATCAATGGGAACCTGAACCGCGGGCTATACCACAACAGCAATACAAGCAGCGGTAGCAAAACAACCCAATACCCTGTCGGCAACAGTTCGAGCTGTTGCAGGATTAGCACACCAAACAAAAACCCCGACGCAGCCATTTTCATAGCGTATAAACGTATAATATGGATAATGTGGGCCGCGTATACAGGCCTGCTGTAAACTGATACCGAGAACCAATGCCAAAGAAACTGATCCAGCGCCTCGTTCCAGGCATGAATTCGATACGTGAACACAAATCGCTACACCTGTTCGGCGATTTACTGCACGATCCGAATTTGTGGCACCTCAACCGTCGTTCGGTTGCCGGCGCATTTGCGGTAGGTCTGTTTACAGCGTTTATTCCCGTCCCTGGGCAAATGCTCATCGCTGCAGCTCTGGCTATATTCTTTCGCGTTAACCTGCCTCTTTCGGTAATGTTGGTGCTAATAACTAACCCCATCACCATACCGCCCTTGTACTACTTGGCTTACAAAGTTGGCAATGCCATTCTGGGTAATGTCCCAGGAACATTTAATTTCGAACTCAGTTTCGACTGGCTAGTCAACGGGTTAATCCCTGTGTGGAAACCCTTCCTGCTGGGTTGCTTTGTGCTTGGTGCCCTGGCTGCACTAATTGGTTACAGTGCTATTCGCCTCTATTGGCGTATGTACGTATTAAGAAACCGTGAGCGACGCCGCTTACGCAAACGTAACGGCACATCCAGTGGTGTAAAGTGATGCGGCAGGATTACTGTAAATATAAAACTCCATCCCGGAGTTCATAGACCCTGTCCATATTGCCAGCCAGATGCGCATCATGTGTCACCACCAGGAAACTGGTATGCAATTGCTCATTCAACTGTAACATCAATTCATAGATATGATCAGCAGTCTTGCGATCGAGGTTACCTGTCGGCTCATCCGCCAGTACCGCCTTGGGTTCTGTTACCAGTGCCCGACAAATAGCTACACGCTGACGTTCACCACCTGATAATTCACCCGGTTTGTGTAATAAACGCGCTTGCAGTCCTACCTTATCCAATATCGATTCTGCGCGCTCCCTGGCTTCATGTGGTTTGAGTCCGCGAATCAGCAACGGCATCGCTACATTTTCGAGAGCAGTGAATTCCGGAAGCAGATGGTGAAACTGATACACAAAACCCAGAGACTGATTACGCAGTTTGCCACGTGCCGCATCCGAAAGCTTGCTCATGTCGTGGCCACATACGTGCACATCACCACTAGAGGGAACGTCCAGTCCACCTAGCAAATGCAACAAGGTACTCTTGCCACTGCCGGAGGCTCCAATCACTGCCACTTTCTCAGCGGGCCCGATATCAAATTCGACACCATTGAGCACATCGGCACTCAGCCCACCTTCTTGGTAGCGCTTGGTGAGCATATGGCAACGGATAACTGATGTCTGTGCAGTATTACCTTGCATACCGATTACTCATAACGTAAGGCCTGCGCGGGCTGGGTACGCGATGCCCGCCACGCAGGGTAGATTGTTGCAATGACAGAAAGCAAGAATGCGACCGAAGCGACCAACACCACATCAGATGACTGTAGATCTGACGGCAAGTCACTGATGTAATAGATATCGGGTGATAGGAATTTGGTGCCAAGCAGACCTTCCAGACCAGCAATCAGTTTTTCCAGATTCAATGACAGCAGCACCCCGCCGATGATGCCCAGCATGGTTCCAAATACACCGATAAAGGTCCCTTGAATCATAAACACAGACATCACACTACGTGGAGTCAACCCCAGTGTGCGCAGTATGGCAATATCCGCCTGCTTATCGGTTACTACCATGATTAGCATGGAAACAATGTTAAATGCTGCCACTGCGACAATCAGTGTCATAATGATGAACATCATGGTCTTTTCCATCTGCACTGCACGAAAATAATTCGCGTGCTGACGCGTCCAGTCGCTGATCCAGTAATCAGCACCCAGGTCATTTTCGAGCTGACGTGTGATAGGCACGATTTTAAACAGGTCATCGACCTTGAGTCGCAACCCGCTGATACCATCGCGCATCTGATAAAGTTTGACAGCATCATCCAGATGGATCAGCGCCGCATGCCGGTCATATTGCGACATACCGACTTCGAAAACACCCGTCACGGTAAAGCGGCGTAATCTGGGTAAAATGCCTGCTGGCGTGACACTTGCCTGCGGCGTGATCACCATGATCTTGTCACCAACACCTACAGACAGCGCGTCTGCCAGCAACCTGCCCAAAATGATACCGTAATCCCCAGCACGAAGATCGGACATCTGCCCCGCAACCATCTTGTCACCCACATCAGACACTTTGGGTTCTTCCTGAGGCAAAACTCCACGTATCGAAACGCCGCTGACCAGCTGGCCATTGATTAACATCGCCTGTCCTTCGATGTAGGGCGCTGAACCTTTAATCTGCGGATATGCATCAAGCTTGGTTGCCAGAGAACCCCAGTCATCCAGACGTCCTCTAAGCTCGGTTACAGTGGCATGCGAAGTCATCCCGAGGATACGGGTACGCATCTCGGTCTGAAAACCGTTCATGACGGAAAGTACCGTGACGATGACCGTGATACCCAGTGCAATTCCCAGGATAGACACCAGGGAGATGAATGAGATGAAGTGATTACGGCGTTTGGCCCGCGTGTACCTGAGGCCAATAAAAAATTCTATGGGCTGAAACATAGCGCGCATTAAAGCACAAAAGAACTTTGAAATTGAATCAAAAGATGTGAACAAAGTTTTCTGATGCCGAATCTTTTGAATGAGTTACCGATCTTAAGCATGAACAAGCGCCAGATAGCTCAAAAACCGACCAATGGTCTAAAATTTCCAACCAGCTCAATAGGCTAGATGACTTTTCTCATCAACAGACTGATGCTATAGTCACACACATAAGCTATCCCATGGGGAGCCACACATGCTCAAAAGACTGTCGATCATTAGCTGCGCCATAGCAGGTTTACTGATTTCCGTGCCTGCTGGTGCCGATGTCCTCAAAATTGACGGCAAGCGCGTCGTTGCAAAGGACAATACGCCCACACGTGGTATGAACAAGTCTCAGGTCAAGCAGCGCTATGGTGCACCTGTTTCAAAGAAGGGCGCCGTAGGTCAACCGCCCATTTCGAGTTGGGACTACGGCAACTACACGGTGTATTTTGAATATGACAAAGTCCTGCACTCAGTAGTTCGCCGCAATTAAGCACCACACCCACCACTGCATACCAAGATATTGTCACTCCCCTCATTAGGTGTGGCGGTGTGTCTGTCAAGTTACCGCCCGAATGGGCTCCCCAATCGGCTATTGCTCTGGTGTGGCCACATGCCAACACAGACTGGGCTGATGATCTCACCGCAGCAGAACAGGCCTATATCGAATTTAGCAGACAGATCACCCGGTATCAGCGGCTGGTAGTTGTCTGCTACGACACTGCACACCGCGCTCATGTGCAACAGCTGCTCAGCAACGCAAACATCAGCCAGCATCGCGTGGTGCTCACGACAGCCCCCTCTGACGATACCTGGTTGCGGGATACGGGACCGTTAACCGCGCTGGTGGATAATAAGCCACTGTTACTTGATTTTCAGTTTAATGGCTGGGGAAACCGCTACGAGTATGCCCTTGACAACCGCATCACCCGCACACTTTATGAGCAGGGCATTTTCCCTAATGTGCAGATTGAGTCTGATGATCTGGTGCTGGAAGGCGGCAGTATCGAAACCGATGGTGAAGGCACATTATTAACCACCAGCCGCTGCCTGCTCGCTGGCACACGCAACCCGGCGATGGACCGTGACGACATGCAGGCGAAGCTGACTGTACGTTTTGGAATCAAACGAATTCTCTGGCTGGAATCAGGCTACCTGGCAGGCGATGATACCGACGGACATATCGACAACCTCGCACGCTTTTGTAATCCCTGGACGATTGCCTATACGGCATGCAATGACGCGAACGATGAGCATTATGTGCCACTGAAAGCCATGCACGAGGAATTGACGACGTTCAGGGATGATCAAGACAACCCCTACACCCTGGTCGCACTGCCCATCCCGGCAGCTGTGTACAATAGCGACGGCCAACGACTACCCGCCAGCTATGCCAATTTTCTGATTATCAACGGCGCGGTACTTGTACCGGTGTTTAAAGACCCAGCAGATCAGATCGCACTGGATCGCTTACAATCCATATTCACGGACCGCGAAGTCAGCGGCATTGATTGCCGTCACATCGTCAAGCAATATGGCGGCCTGCACTGTCTGAGTATGCAACTGCCAGCAGGCGTATTGTCCACCCAATGCGCTAACCTGCATAAATGAGCACACATTATGAAAGTCGGACTCGTTCAGCAAACCAATAGCAACGACTACCAGCAAAACCTCGACATGAGTTTGCAAGGTAGCCGTGAGGCGGCAAAACAGGGTGCACAGCTCGTCTTGCTCCAGGAGCTGCATACCAGCCTGTATTTCTGCCAACGTGAAGACCCTCAGCTGTTTGACCTGGCGGAAACCATTCCCGGCCCAACCTGCGAATTATTAGGCGAACTCGCACGGGAACTGAGCATTGTTCTCGTAGGTTCAATATTTGAAAAACGCGCAGCCGGTTTGTATCACAATACTGCCGTCGTATTCGATAGCGATGGCAGCCTGGCCGGCAAATACCGCAAAATGCACATCCCGGATGATCCCGGTTATTACGAAAAATATTATTTCACACCGGGTGACGCCTCCGAAAGTGGTGGTTTCAAACCTATTAAGACATCACTGGGCAAAGTCGGTGTGCTGGTATGCTGGGATCAATGGTTTCCGGAAGCCGCACGGCTGATGGCTCTGGCGAGTGCCGATTTATTACTCTATCCCACCGCGATCGGTTGGGACCCTGAAGATCCAGAAGACGAGCAACAGCGCCAATGCGATGCATGGATAACAAGCCAGCGTGCACATGCCATCGCCAATGGACTCCCGGTATTAAGCTGTAACCGTGTCGGTTTAGAAAACGACCCTACAGGTGCAACCCAGGGTCACCAGTTCTGGGGTTCAAGTTTTGTCTGCGGCCCCCAGGGCGAGATGCTTGCTCAGGCACCCATTGATCAACCCACTGTACTGGTGACCGATATTGACTTGCAACGCAGCGAAGAGATACGTCGCACCTGGCCGTACCTACGCGACCGGCGTATCGATGCCTATACCGACCTCACTCAACGCTATCGAGACGAGAAATAAACGTCTGCCACAGGCTATCGGCACATCTATGGCTGCGAAATATCTGAATGAGCTCTCTGCGCTAGTAAAGCGTATTAGCAACGGCCAAGACTTCAATGTGAACCTTGAGTGCAAACATTTTTCCAGTGGTGCCGCTCTCTATGCTGATGAAAGAATATGCATTTCCCTGACGCCCGCAGGCTTTGCAGTCAAGTTGGCGGAATCTTCGAGGAATGAACTGCTGACTCACCACCGGGGCAAACCATTCCGCTATTTTGCTAAAGGCCCCATAAGAAAGGATATTGATACCCGAACAATACGGCGAGATCAAGCGAGTTTACATCTCGCCCGTAGCGAGGGGTAAAAGCATCGGCGAGCAGACCATGAGTACATTGGAGGCGCGACTTATAGATTGCGGCATCAGCACCTCCAGATAGGAGACTGGCACTTTACCTGAAATACGGCTATAAAATAATCAATCCGTTCGGTGAATATGAAGAGGATCCTTACAGTATTTTCATGGAAAAAGGCTGGCGGATAGTTGAATGACGGGTCCACGTAAGCACAATCTTCCGTATTTCACTACAAATACACATAAAAACCTGGATTATTCTTGCGTGGCTGCGACTCAGGCCTGGGTAGCACATCTGGCCCTGACACGCCCAATGGCAATAATAATATGATATATATCAATAATTTTTTACGGAAGTATGTAAAAGTTTAATGGAACCATTACATCCAACGACACGAAGAAGGAACAGATATGAGCTGTACATATTGTGAGAAAGAAAGTGCGCGTGTGCAAGCCTTCAAGTCAATCTGGGCCAACGATATCAATGATGTATTTGCAGATGTTGCCAATTATTACGACCGCATAAATAATTTTGCCAGTCTCGGCTTGCTCAATCGTATACGCCAGCAATTTCTCTCCACCATTGAAGTACGACCCGATCACAAAGTTCTTGATGTATGCGCCGGTACAAACGTTATTGGTATCGACTTACTAAAGAAGCAGCCGGATATCGATGTCTATGCTGTAGACAGAAGCGCCGCGATGCAGGATGTCGGTAGAAACCGCGCAAAACAGCATGGTTTCGAAATCAACGGTTTTATCTGTGATGTTCACAAATTGCCATTCCCTGATAACTATTTTGATGTGGTAACGCTACAGTATGCGACACGCCACTTGCGTGTGATGGATGTGTTTTCTGAAATCAACCGAGTACTTAAACCGGGTGGGAATTTTTATCACTGCGATATGCTAAGACCAGCCAACAAAATAATAGAGCATGGTTACTACATATATCTGAGAGCCAGCCTGGCTTTTCTTTCCTGGGCATTCCGCAGTGGATCGGCAGCCGTGAAGTGTCAGGATTACTTCATTGATGCCATTCGTATGTTTTACTCGACAGATGAACTCTCAAATCTACTAACGGAATTGGGCTTCGCTGACGTCACTGGTAATTCTGTACTGGGGGGTACCGTGGCATTCCATAAGGCATGCAAGGTATAGCCTCTTTGTTTGTTTGCGCTAAAAGTACAACCCTCATCACATAGCGCGTATGGCACAACGGCCACTAAATAATAGGTCCAGGAACCCTTAATAAGATGATTTGACACATGAATCTGTTCTCATTGGTATCCGCAATATTACTGGTCATACTATTGACCGCGTTTATGATAATGTTGCTTCTCGCAATCATTTTCAACATGAAAATAGGCGCGAAATACCGAACAGTTCTCGCCAGAAAACTCCATGCATTGCGAATGGGTAGTATGTTGACTGCTCTGGGCATTGATGCCGAGGTCTACTTGCATAGCATCAAAATCAGCGATATTCACAGGCAAATGGAACGCTGTTCGGCATGTGATAATACAGCCCAGTGCGATGAAAAATTGTCTAATAATAATGTTGATAGCGATGATATTGACTTCTGTAGCAACAAGGAATCTTTTAAGAGCATGCTTAACAAAACCATCTAAAACACAATAGAGTAATACACCGCCGAAATACTCAGGACACCACATCTCCTATTGTGTTATACCCCACTGAGTGACACAGACAACCTTTCGCAAGGTTCTGTGTCGACATCATGGTTGTAGAATATCCAGGATCATGCCAGGCAACAGGTATTTTACTTCTACGGCATGCTAGAGATGGCAGCATGCAAAGATCCGAGGTAGTGCGATTGCCCAATCGAGCAGGCGCACCGCTCAATACCGGGCTCTATCGTCACAGCCTGCAGACTCATAAAAACGCCATGTGGATATCCACTACACTGCATCTGCAGGCCATACTACATCACCACATAATCGGGTAAAATCGCACCCACATATAATAATGATATGCTGCGATAGCATAATAGCTCTTTAAATTTGCCTGCTCGCCAAGAAAAGCCGTATAAACATTCATGATGAATAATGAAAAAAATAACCCATATTGATCGGGCCTTGACTGGAAACAATCCGGAGGAGAGGCACCCGCATCGGCTTGCCGCGATCATGTTCACTGACGTGGTCGGCTATTCGCGCTGGATGAATGAGGACGAGGCACAGGCCATTCGCCTGGTTGAACAACACCGCAAGCAACTGATTCCTCTGATTGAAGCCCATGGGGGCACGCTGATCGATGCTGTAGGCGACTCCCTGTTTGCCTGTTTCGACAGCGCTATTGAAGCAGCGAGCGCAGCCATCGATATGCAACGGGCGATGGACCAGTTCAGCCTGAAGCACAACCCGGGCAACCGTCACTTCCAGATCCGTATCGGCATCCATGTAGGCGATATCGTCATAAAGAACAAACGCGCCTTTGGTGATGGGGTCAACATTGCCGCACGCATTGAACCACTGGCCCGCCCTGGCGGCATATGTGTTACCCAAACCGTATTCGACCTCATCCGCGATAAGGTGGGGGCAGCTTGCCTGCCTATGGGCCAACGTAATCTGAAAAACATACCGGAACCCGTTAACCTATTCCAGCTCATCCACGAACCCACAGCGATAGAGCGCTTGGGTGAATCACTACTGAACCGCCTACCTTCGCTGAGCCTCTTACTCAACCATCTTGTGCTAAACCGTAAAGCGCTTAGAAGCGGACTGATTATTGTTGGCTTAGCATTGGTAATTCCATTGGTATTGCACTATTCGAAAAAGCCAACCATACAGCCTACGACGACACAGTATTACAATATAGAATTGCGTGATTTTAAAAATCTCAGCGATAGCACCAAGACTTACCTCAGCCAAGGTATTACTGATGTTATCGGCTCTCAATTAACAAACATTCCGCGTCTGTATCTTGTTGGTGCGCAAATGGCTACTGACGCACCACTGCGCCTTGAAGGTAGCATCCAGCATGACCGGGATCGCCTGCGTATTACGTACCGTCTGGTTCGTAACAAAGACCAGGTGCAGCTGGGTGCCGGCGTAGTAGATGGGATGACAAGTAACATCTTCAAACTACAGGATAAAGCCGCCAGTAAAATAGCCGCCATGCTGGGAGACATACTAAGTATCGAAACAGCACATGCTAGACCTGTTAAACTGACACACGATGTAACGGCCTATGATTATTACCTGCAGGGCCACGGCTACTTAAGACAGCCCAAAAACCAAGCGACGTTAGCTAACGCGGTCGAGTTATTTACACGCGCCTTGAGTCTGGACCCTGAGTTTGCCCGCGCATACGCCGGACTATGCGTAGCAAACGTACAATCTCATATTCTTGGCCACGACCCTGCCTACATCAAACAGGCGGAATCAGACTGCCATCAGGCACTGGGGCTGGATAATAAACTCACCGCGGTACACACCGCACTGGGTGAGCTCTATCTAGAGACGGGAAAATATAATGATGCCATTACACATCTTAATAAAGCCATATCCTTCAATCAGAAGGATTTTGATGCCTACCATTCGTTGGCCTTTGCGTATTCGAAATTGAAGCAGCCGCAGCAAGCCGAAGCCACGTTCCAGAAAGCAATCCAACACCATCCCGGCTACTTCATGAATTATCAGATGCTGGGCATATACTTGTTCTATGAAGGCCGTTTACAGGAATCTGCACGGGCTTTTCAAACAACAACCGAGCTAGCGCCTTCCTATGCCTATGCGCACAGTAATTATGGAGTAACACAATTTCTACTAGGAGATTTCGATCAGGCACTCTCAGCCTATCAAAAATCATTGTCAATTAATAAAAATGAACTCGCATACACTAACCTCGCCAAGCTGTATTATTATCAGAGAGATTTCAGCAAGGCCAAAGACCATTATCTCAAGGCACTTGATATCACGCCACGTTATCATATTGCTTGGCGCGGCCTCGCTGAAGCATATTCACAACTGGAAAATTCCGTAGAAGAAAGCAAAGATGCTTACATATATGCTTTGAAATATGCAGAGGAGCGATTAGAGGTTAACGCCCAGGACTCAGAGGCGCTACTGACACTCGCAGCAGCCAGTAGCAAACTTGGAGATACAATAGAGGCCAGCACCGCTATTGCGAAGCTATTGGCATTGGTACCGGAAGATCCAGAAACTCAGTTTGAGATCGCCCTTATATGGAAAAACATGGGCCAGAAACAACGCTCGCTGAAGGCGCTGGAGAAGGCTCTCCGGCTGGGATTATCAACTGACCTGTTCAAATTAGCTCCGGATCTGGATGACATCCGAAATGAACCGGGCTTTAGAGCACTACTCGATACCGGCTAAGGCACCATGTCACTGCGACAACTGAAACCTCAGTCGTAAATATCTTTAAATACATCCACCAGACTAACTATAACTGCCCACTATTCTTGTTCGGGAATCACTATGAGCGGAAAACTCTACAATCTTATCTTTAAAGGCGAAGTCACAGATCAGTACACTGTCGCACAGGTTAAAGATAATTTCGCTGAAAGTTTCAAAAAAGATCCCGCAACGCTTGAGCCACTGTTTTCAGGCGTACCTTGCACGCTTGTAAAGAACTTGGATCGGGAAAGAGCGGAAAAGCAGGCGATGCTGATGAAACGTCTCGGGGCCATCGTTCATGTAATACAAGCAGATGATATCTCTGCTGTTCCCGCCAGTGGGCAGACAAAATATAAACCCAAATCATCTGCGTCAGAAAAGCCGGAAGCCAATCTTTCTAGTCAGCATGCAGAGTTACCATATAAAGAAAACCACAGAAAAGAAAAAAATGAAAGTCTAATCGCAGGCGCGATCGAGCAACAAAAATCAAAAGCCACTAATGAAAAAATCAACAAGAGAAGCTGGCTCCGGTATCGTTTCGACACCTTCATGGCAAAAGGCGGTGCTTCGATATTTAAGGCCCTGACGGTTACATTTCTAATCATATTTATCAGTATTGCAGCAACCAGAGGACTATTTCTGTTGTTTTTCCCTGAAGCGGCACTACAGTACGAGAATTCAGGATTTTTCGCTAATTTATATATTACGTTTCTGCAGCTAACCGACCCCGGCAATATGGCACAGGATATTCAATCTTCACCATGGTACAAGGTATTTGCCGTGCTGGCAGGTCTTGCCGGTATCATTATGCTGTCAGCACTGATCGCGTTTATCACCACGAGCATGGATCAAAAAATCAATGAACTCAAACGTGGTCACTCAAAAGTCATAGAAAATAACCACACCCTGATTTTAGGCTGGAATGAACAACGCATCGTCGAAATTATCCGGGAGCTCATTCTCGCAAATGAAAGTGAGGATGATGCCTGTGTTGTTATCCTTGCTGATAAAGATAAGGAAGAAATGGACGATGCATTAAGACTTAGCATCCCCAACTCCAAGACAACCCGGCTGGTCACGCGGAGCGGGAATGTATCGACGATAGCTAATCTAGATATGGTATCAATCGAGAGATGCAAATCAGTTATCATACTGGCGGATTGCGAAGATACCGACAGTGCAGCTAAAAAAGCGAGCAGTGACGCAAAGGCCATTCAAACCGTGCTTGCAACCACAGGTAAGGGGCCGGATGATGAAGACTTCAACATCGTCGTGGAAATATTTAACCCAACCCATCGCGAAATCGTTAAATCAACCTTCCCCGAACACGTCGTTACCGTCAACACCAGCGACATCCTCGCCAAATTATTGGTCCAGACCTCTCGCTCTATTGGCTTGTCCGTTGTTTATAACGAAATTCTGTCTTTTGACGGCTGTGAAATGTATTTCCACACGGATGATTGGGGAGAGATTAATTTCGGTCAGCTGGGTTACCATTTCTCCGACGGTGTACCAATGGGTGTCCGCCAGGCGGACGGCGGCCTCATCATGAACCCCGAGGTCACATATAAAATGAGGGACGGTGACGATATATTAATCGTGGCCGATGATGATTCAACTATTGAATATCAATCAGAAGTTGTAGCAATACCTGACAATTATGAGCTGGCTGGCGGCCGGCTTCCCCAACGAATCGAGCGTGAGTTGGTACTCGGTTGGAATCATAAGTCAGCAATTATCTTGCGGGAGTTCGCCGATTACGTCGAAGAAGGTAGCGAAATTCATATTCTACTTAAAACTCCTTCTGACAACCAAAGAAAAGAAATAACCACACTCAATAATGACCTTGATGGGATAGATTTAAAATTGATTGAGAAAGACCGTCTCGACCGCGATGAATTAATGAAACTCAAACCCTTCAGCTATGACAATATTATTATTCTTGCCAGTAATGATGGTGAAACCGACAATATCGATGCGCAACACGTAGACTCTGAGAATATTGTCGCGCTACTCCTCCTGAGAAGTATATTTAACGTGTATCCAGAAGAAAGCAAAAAAACAAAGCTAATCACCGAAGTTCTGGACTCTCAGAATTACCCGCTCGTGGCGCGCGCTGGAGTCAAGGATGTCATCATATCAAACCGTCTTGTCAGCATGATCATGGCGCAAATTTCAGAAAGTCGGGACATTCAAAAAGTGTATGACGACATTTTCCAGGAAGACGGTTCGGAAATATACCTTAAACCCGCCAAACTCTATTTCAAATCATTTCCCATTGATGTTTCATTTGCCGACATGATGGCCATTGCACAAAAACGTGAAGAAATATGTATTGGTGTAAAAATCAAAGCACTCGAATCGGATAATGAGCAGAATAACGGCGTGCAACTCATACCGGACAAAAATACCCGATTCGCGATGCAGGCCGATGATAACCTGGTGGTTTTGGCCGAAGATGAGCTATAACATAAGCTTGCGAGGCGTCAATTTCATCCTGATAGCAAAAAAATCGACTCACTCAGAAAAGAATTTTATGCAAACTACTAAGCCCAGCAGCTGCGCGCTCCAGCTATCCGGAGATTTGCAGCATTAAGGCACCACCCCATCAATCGTAATCGATACTTTAGGATTACTGGCTGTTGTAACTGTTTCACTACTGCCTATCAGATCACCCGTTTGCGGCATGGCATTACCGGATTTGGAAACGCGCGCGATGATAACCACTTTCGGGAAATTTGACAGCTTCATCGCCGGCATCATGGACATGCTGTCATCCAAGGTAACTTCGACTGGCAAGTCCTTGACTTGATGTCGCGCTAGCGACAAGGGCATGCGTGGACCTTGTGCGGCACGAGCATAGATAAACAAAGTATCTTCCGGCGAGGCCTTAGCAGCCAGTTCAGGGTTGAGCGTAACTGCAGCACTGACGGTTGGCCCAGCTGCTGTCTGTGCTTCTGCTACCTGTGGCTTTTGAGTTTGCGGCAGCATGGGTTCAACCGTGTTGATACCGGCACGCTGTTTGGCGTCCGCAATGTATTGTGGTAACTGTTTGCCGAGTTCCGGGCTTACCTTACTCGCCACGGGGAGTAAGCGTTCCCAGTATTGAACTGCATTTGGATAGGATTCACGCTGGTATGCAGCCCAGCCCGCAAGCCATAATCCAAAGGGATTATCAGACTGAATGGATAAAGCCTTGTTAATCAATTCCACGCCCTTATCGGAAATCACGCGCCCTTGTGATAGCGCCATTGTCTCGGCCTGTGAAACCAGCAATTTTGGATTACTGAAATTACTAAGACTGTTAGCGCGTTCATATGCCTGGCTGGCATCTTCAAAGCGTTGCAATGAAGCATAGGCATGCCCCAATATTGACCAGCCTTCCAGGTCGCCCGGATTTTCCTTGAGGCGCGCTTTGATGCTGGTTATTGCCTGCTCCATTGACGATGTTGGCTGTTGTTGTGATGGTTGCTGTTGCTGTTGCTGTTGCTGCTGCTGTTGCGCCGCCAATTTGGCTGGATCCATGGACAAGCTCTCGAAACCTGTATTGAATTTTATATACAAGCCGGTCGTCAGCAAGGGTAATCCCAATGCAATCAGACCGATCAGCCAGGTTGATTTGCTTGCCGTGTGTACTGCTGCCTGCGGCGTCTGCTCTTCATTGAGTTCAGCCAGTAACGAACGCTGCAGATCACGGCGGGCATTTTCATATTGCTCACTGGTGATCACATCGTTTTTGAGGTCCTGCTCAAGTTCGGCAAGTTTGTCTTGATAGAGAGTACGAATCACTTCGCTGCGCGCCAGCCCGGATTCACGCCCTCGCCCGAACAAAGGTGGCAACACAATAAGCAAGGCTATGAGGGTTAAAACAGCGGCGAAAAACCAGAACAGCATCATGTATCGTTATCCTTCGTTTGGGCATCCTGGCTTTCATCAAGCAGTTGCTTTAATTGTTCCTGTTCCGCCTCGCTCAGAGGTGTATCGCTGACAGTTTTACGACGACGCAACATAAGGATCATAAGTAACGCGCCACCGCCAAGTAATACAAACGGCCCGTACCACAGTAGATAGGTCTTGGGTTGGACCAGAGGTTTGTACAATACGAAATCGCCATAACGTGAATGCATAAAATCGAGCACCTCCCGGTCACTGGCTCCCTGCTCCAGCAACTTGACGACTTCATCGCGCAGATCCTGAGCCAGCCCGGCATCAGAATCGGCCAGCGACTGGTTCTGGCACACCAGGCAGCGCAACTCGCCGAGCAATCCGTAGTAACGGTCTTGTAAGGCTGGATCGATCTCAGCTACTGATTTAGCACCAAGCCAGAGTGGCAAGGCCAACAAGCTGATCATTAGCCATAGTGAAAAGTGTTTCAAATTCGTGTCTCTTGTAATTGTTTAACGATGGGCAGGATCTTTGTTTGATAAATCTCGTGCGTCATCGGCCCGATATGTTTGTAGCGGATCATGCCATTTTGATCAATCAGGAATGTTTCTGGCGCACCGTATACTCCCCAGTCAATCGCAACGCGTCCGTCTTCATCAAAGGCGGTCGCGGTATAGGGATCACCCAGCTCGCGCAACCAGCGCAGTGCGAGGGGGCGCTCGTCTTTGTAATTCAGGCCGTAAATGGGCAACTGCTGTTGTTGCGAGAGTTCAACCAATACACCATGTTCCTGACGACAGGCAAAGCACCATGTCGCCCAAACATTAAGCAGTGATATCTGGCCTTTAAAGTCATCACTGGAAAAAACCTGACTGGCATCTTTGAGTCGCGGCAGGGAAAATTGCGGTACTGGTTTATCGATTAGGGGCGAATCGACCTTTCTGGGGTCGAGCGTCAAACCAATGGCCAGGAAGGCGACTAACGCTATGAAGATAGCGGCTGGTATGAGAAAGCGTGACATCAGGTTTGTCCGGGGGAAGGATTCAGCTCAGCGTCAATAGCCTGACTCGCTTCCTTGCGTTGCGCCAATCGATATCGCCGGTCGGAAGCGGCTAAAATGCCGCCAAACGCCATGAACAATGGTCCTAACCAGATCCACTGGATAAAGGGTTTGTAGTACACCCGCATACCCCAGGCACCGTCCGTGAGTGGCTCGCCCATGGCAACATAGATGTCACGCAATAAATTGTCATCGATGCCGGCTTCAGTCATGGGGTTATTCTGTACGTGGTAAATGCGTTTTTCCGGATGCAGGGTCGCAACCTTGCGACCATCGCGGGTGACGGTCATAACACCCTGATCAGAGCGATAGTTGGGACCTTCTAGAGGCCTGCTACCTTCAAAGCGAAACACATAGCCGGCCAAAGCAACGCTCTCGCCTGGTGCCATACGGAGTTCCTTTTCGACACCAAAGGCATTGCTGAAGATGATGCCTATGGCAACAATAGCCATTCCAAGATGCGCAAAGGTCATACCGTATATTCCACGTGACACACCCGTTACCGCTTCCGCCAATGATTTATGTGCTCTCCTGCGCTGGATGTGTGACCATAAATTATAGAGTGCTGACAGCACAATCCAACCGCTCAAGCCGATGCCCAATGCCACCATGATGGTGTTTCTAGCAAACAAAACCAGCGGCACGCCAATGCCGAGTACAACGGCGGCTGCAAACACCCAACGCAGACGATGAATCAGTTCACTGGCTCGCGCCTGCTTCCAGCGCACGAAAGGTCCGACCCCCATAAGGAACAGCAGCGGAATCATCAAGGGTGCAAACACGCTGTCAAAATAAGGCGGGCCAACCGAAATCTTGCCGAGGCCCAGAGCATCCAGGAACAAGGGGTACAAGGTACCGACCAGAATAGTGACCAGCGCCACCACCAATAGAATGTTATTAATGAGCAAGAAGGTCTCGCGTGACATCGACTGGAAGCTACCGCTACTGCGTACCTTGGGTGCACGCCAGGCATACAGTAATAACGAACCTCCTACGACAACTGCGAGAAACGCCAGGATGTACACGCCACGTGCGGGATCGGTTGCAAAGGCATGTACGGACACTAATACACCGGAACGCACCAGGAAGGTGCCCAACAGACTCAGGGAAAACGCGAGGATCGCCAGCAGTACTGTCCAGCTCTTAAAGGCACCGCGTTTTTCGGTTACGGCCAGGGAATGAATCAGGGCTGTACCCACCAGCCAGGGCATAAACGAGGCATTCTCAACGGGATCCCAGAACCACCAGCCACCCCAACCCAACTCATGATAGGCCCACCAGCTGCCCAGCATGATGCCAATGGTGAGGAAAATCCATGCTGACGTTGCCCAGGGCCGCGACCAGCGTGCCCAGGTGGCATCCAGTTGACCACCCAATAAGGCCGCAATAGCCAGCGCAAACGCGACTGAGAAGCCGACATAGCCCATGTAGAGCATGGGCGGATGAATCACCAGGCCCGGATCCTGTAACAACGGATTCAAATCGCGTCCATCGGCGGGAATTGGAAACAGGCGATCAAATGGATTGGACGTAAAGAGTATGAACAGCAGGAAACCGATGCTGATGAGTCCCATAACTGCAATCACGCGTGCGGCATAGGTCTGCGGGATGCTGCGGCTAAAGATCGTCACAGCTGTCGTCCAACCACTGAGGATCAGTGCCCATAACAGTAAGGAGCCTTCATGCGCACCCCAGACAGCTGAGATACGGTATTGCAACGGCAACAGACTGTTGGAATTTTCTGCGGTATAGCGTACTGAGAAATCGTTATAGATGAAGGCGTAAGTCAGGCAACCGAAAGCTATCACCAGGAACAGAAACTGCCCGCGCGCCGCGGGACGCGCCACCGCCATCCACTCGGGGATACCACGATGCGCGCCCACCAGCGGCACTACGCTCTGGATCAAGGCCAGACCCAGGGCGATAATGAGTGCAAATTGTCCGATTTCAGGGATCATATGTTTAGTTATCCGCTTTCAGGGTATCCGGCATGTCCATACCAGATTTTGCCGTATTGGCCGGGGCATTTATGGGTATATTTTCAGGATGCGCGCCGTCTGTGCGCTTTCCCGCTGTCTTCAAGGCATCAGCCACTTCCGGAGGCATATAGTTTTCGTCATGTTTCGCCAGGACTTCTTCGGCACGGAACAGGCCGTCGTTCTCCAGCCGGCCCATGGCAACGATACCCTGCCCCTCGCGAAACAGATCGGGAAGAATGCCGGTATAGGTGACGGGTACAACCCCGTCGGTATCGGTGAGGTTAAAACTCACCGTAAGGCCATCGTTCTGCCGATTGACACTGCCTGCTACGACCAGACCACCGACGCGGAAGGCGCGATCTACGGGCGCCTCACCTGCCAGGACTTGCGTAGGGCTGTAAAAATAAAGCAGGTTCTGATTGAACGCGTACAGACCCAGTGCCGTGGCGCTGAAGATGCCGGTCACCAGGATAGTTACCATAATGAGACGTTTTTTGCGTTTTGGATTCATGATTGATTACCTGAAAGACTAATTTTGTCGGCGAGGCGGCGCAACAATTGCCGCCTGCGTAATATGGGCGAAATCAAGGTTGCCAGCAGAATGACCAATGCTAGCGCATAGGAGCTCCATACATAAAATGCATAACCGCCCATGTGTAAGAATTCTTGCATCTTATTGCCTCAAGATAGTTGAACCACTTCACGCACCCAGTTGCTGTTGCGTTCCCGTTCCAGCACTTCGCAACGTGCGCGCATTAATAACACCATACCAAAATACGCCTTGAAGGCGACGGCCATAATCAGCAATGGAATCAGCATTCTGGTATCCATCGAAGGCTGGTCTAGCTTGGTGATCGTGGCACCTTGATGCAAGGTATTCCACCACACCACCGAATAATGAATGATAGGAATATTCACTACTCCAACCAGAGCCAGAATCGCGGCTGCACGCGATGCAGTGCGCGTATCCTCGATTGCCGAATACAGGCTGATAACACCTAGATACAAAAACAGCAGGATAAGTTCCGAGGTCAGGCGCGCATCCCAGACCCAGTAGGCACCCCACATCGGCTTGCCCCATAGCATTCCCGTAACCAGCGCCAATGCCGTAAACGAGGCACCGATCGGGGCGCAACTGATGGCGACGACCTCTGCCAGCTTCATTTTCCAGATCAGGGCGATCGCACCGGCACCGGCCATCACCATATACACAAACATCGACATCCAGGCCGCTGGCACATGGATGAATATGATGCGATAGCTCTCGCCTTGCTGGTAATCAGCGGGTGCAACCACCAGCCCCCAGTACAGTCCCACCCCAAACAGGATGAGCGTCAGCACCGCAAGCCATGGCAACAGGCGTCCCGCGTAAGTATAAAAATACCGGGGTGAGCCCAGCTTATGAAAAAATGTCCACATATCGTTAACTCAAACTAATCCGCAGGGCCGCAGCCGTTGCAAAGGGTGTCAGTGTCAGCGCCAGGATCAACAATGCACCCATGATTGCCAATTGCCCGTTTACCGCCAGACCGGATGCCGCGGCATCGACCGCACCGGATGCAAAAATAAGTAAAGGGATATACAAAGGCAGCACCAGCAGGGACAACAACATACCCCCCTTGCGCAATCCTACAGTCAATCCAACCCCTATTGCACCGATCAAACTCAGCACGGGCGTACCCAGCGCCAATGTCAAAACCAAGGTTAGCATAGCCTCGGAAGGTAGGTACAATAAGACCGCTAACAGCGGCGCAAGTACCAGCAAGGGCAAGCCCGCCACCAGCCAATGTGCGAGCACTTTCGCCATTACCAGTGCTGGTAAGGAATGCGGGCTTACCAATAATTGCTCCAGACTACCATCCTCAAAATCCGTGCGGAATATCGTATCCAGTGATAATAGTGATGCCAGCAATGCCGCCACCCATACAACGCCCGGCGCCAGCGTCTTCAACACACTGCTTTCAGGACTAATCGCCAGCGGAAATAGAGTAATCACCAATACAAAAAACAGTAATGGATTGGCCATCTCCGAACGATTTCGGTACGTGAGAAGTAAATCACGTTTCAGTACAGCATTAAATGCACTCATATATCGTTTGCCAGATTAAAATGGATACAAACTTACAATTTGACCGAGATCACATGAGCGTCACGCAGATTGATTCCACGATGGGTCGTTGTAACCAGCATACCGCCGTTTGCCAGATGCTCAACCAGCATGTGTTCCAGTAGATCAACAGTCGCCAGATCGAGCGCCGTCAATGGCTCATCTAGAATCCACACATGGGCATTCAACAGGCAAAGCTTTGCCAGGGCAACCCGCCGACGTTGCCCGGCAGACATAACACGGCAAGCAACTTGTGCATGTTCAGCCAGGCCCATGGTGATTAATGCATCTGCAGCTGTGATATTAGTGCGGGGACGCCCCAGTTGCTCTGCGATACGCAGATTTTCCAGTGCTGTCAGGTCATCTTTGATACCGACATGATGGCCGATATAGATCAACTCACTGAGGTATTCAGTTCTTTCTTCTTCGATGTTTTGCCCGCACCACAGCACCCGCCCCTCGTTCGGCAGGCTTAAACCACACAAAATACGCAGTAAACTCGTCTTGCCACTGCCATTGGCCCCCTCAACCAGCAACGCCTCTCCGGATTCCAGGGAAAAATTGAGGTTTGAGAACAGCTTACGGTCATTTCGCACACATTCCAGCCCTTCGACCGCGAGGGCTACCTTATTACTTTCAGGCATTGCTTATCGGTTGTCCTTTATAGAATCCGCTGTAGGAAATCAGGATAACTATTTGATAACACAAATAGAACCAAACTGGCCAAAAAAAGCATCGAACATGCCCTTCCAAGCCCCTATAATATCACCTGAGGATCCAGATAGGTCTTACCCCCTGTCATCCTCTCAACACAGTGAGCGTGACCAGTGCACCACGTAAACAGTGTTGGGCAGAACATATAGCTTCTGCGTTTAGACCATCAATCTAAAAAGTAGTAATCCAAAGTTAAGCGACTGGCGTCTCCCCGTCAGTCGCTTTTTTTATGCAAAATCACTCTATTCAATATTTTATCTGTATTTCCCATAATTTACATCTAAGGAACCTCTGATTGACTCCTTCCTTAGGTCCGCAAACAGCGCATCCATGCACTACTACTTACGATCAGGCTACCCCGAACCCAGAAGCAATCAGGGGAGCCTCGAATTTGATGCGTACGATTTGATTACCAAATTGACACTGCAATGCATGGCCCGTTGTGGGAGAATGCCGCTGCTTGATTCAGCTGTCCTGTGTGCGTACATGTCATGCCTGGTACCAATAACATTAAACCGTTACAACCCCTGCTACCCGACGCAGGCGTAACCTGTATTCAATGGGCGCAGCTCTATGGGTGTAGCCGCGGCCTTGCAATTCATGCTGCATTGGAAGAGCATCGCGGGCTCATCGTTCTAATTGCCACGGACACCTCAGCAGCTCTGAAGCTCGAACAGGAATTGGGCTTTTTTTCTGCGTCCGATTCACGGCACATATTACATCTCCCGGACTGGGAAACCTTACCTTACGATATCTTTTCGCCACATGAAGATATCGTTTCCGAACGCCTGCAAACGCTCTACCTCTTACCCAGACTGAAACAGGGTATCCTGATCCTTACAACACGCACACTCGCCCAAAGACTGGCGCCACGTGAGTTTCTGAAACAGAACAGCCTGATACTCGACCAGGGCCAGCGTATCGATATCGACGAGACCCGCCGTCACCTGGAGCAATCCGGCTATAGCAATGTCTCACAAGTGATGTCGCATGGTGAATTCACCATCCGGGGATCGATTATCGATCTTTATCCCATGGGTAGCCCGCTCCCCTACCGTATTGATCTGTTTGATGACGAAATTGAGTCGATACGCTGCTTCGATCCTGAGAAACAGACCTCGCTTGAAAAGATCTCGCAGATACGCCTGCTCCCAGCACATGAATTCCCCACCGATGAATCTGCTATAACGCGGTTTCGCCAGCAACACCGCGTGATTTTCGAGGGGGATCCCAACGCCAGCCTGATTTACCGGGAAGTCAGCAAGCGCAGTATGCCCGCCGGTATTGAATATTATATGCCGTTGTTTTTTGAGCAGACCGCCACGCTATTTGATTACCTTCCGGACAACACTCTGTTTATACACGCCGGGGATATGCAAGCATCGCTTGAGGAATTTCAGCAGGAAATAAATGAACGCTATGAACAACGTCGACATGATGTAGAACGTCCCTTACTGCCGCCGCAATCACTGTTCATTGGCAGTGATGAAATTGAACAGGCAATGCGCATCGCACCCAGGGTGCAGCTTCAACGTTATGAGATAGAACATCCTGACAGCCGCTCATCGATCAATTACCACACCACTGCCCTGCCAAATCTCACCATCCAGCCCCGTTCAGCGGAGCCTGCACAAGCTCTTAAAAATTTTATTGCGCAGGAAAATTACCGTGTATTGTTCGTAGCCGAGTCCGCCGGCCGCCGCGAGTATTTACTGGATAGTCTGCGCGGTTTTGGTATCCGCCCGGTACAAGTCGAGAACTGGCCTGCATTCATTGCCAGCAGTGAAACATTTACCATCACCATCGCTCCGCTTGAAGATGGCGTGTCTCTTCCGGACGCAAATATTACGATCATCACCGAAAACCAGTTATTTGGTGAACGCGCCGCACAACGTCGGCGCCGCAGTGCGCCAACCCGTGATGCCGAATCCATTGTGCGCAACCTTACCGACCTGCACGAAGGTGCGCCGGTGGTCCATGAAGAGCATGGTGTTGGCCGATATATGGGCTTACAGGTTTTGGATGTCGGCGGTGTGGTGGCTGAATTCCTGATGCTTGAATACGCAGGTGGTGACAAACTGTACGTGCCGGTAGCCTCTTTGCATCTCATCAGCCGTTACACAGGTGCAAGCCCCGAAAACGCACCGCTGCATAAGCTGGGCAGTGACCAGTGGCAAAGGATTAAGCGCAAGGCGGCTGCCAGGGCACGCGATGTCGCTGCTGAATTACTCGAAATTTATGCACGTCGTGCTGCCCGTCAAGGCATACACTTCGAAACCGCGAGCGATGAATACGCAGCCTTCGCTGCGGCCTTCCCCTTTGAGGAAACACCCGATCAGCAACAGGCGATCGATGATGTACTTGACGATATGGCGGCCCAGCAACCTATGGATCGCGTGGTCTGTGGCGATGTCGGCTTCGGCAAAACTGAGGTTGCCATGCGTGCCGCCTTTGTCGCGAGCCAGAATAATAAACAGGTCGTTGTTCTGGTGCCCACTACTCTGTTGGCACAGCAACATGGGCAAAACTTTTCTGACCGTTTTGCCGACTGGCCGATACGTATCGAAATACTGTCACGCTTCGGCAGCACGAAACAGCAACAGGCGGTCATCCAGGACCTGGCAGAGGGTAAGGTCGATATTGTCATCGGCACCCACAAGCTGCTGCAACCCGCCATCAAATTCCGGGACCTTGGATTGGTCATCGTCGATGAGGAACAGCGTTTCGGTGTACGCCATAAAGAGCGCCTCAAAGCCATGCGTAGTGAAGTGGACATGCTGACGTTAACGGCGACGCCTATTCCACGCACACTCAATATGTCACTCAGCGGCTTACGTGATTTATCAATTATTGCTACACCCCCGGATCATCGGCTGGCGATAAAAACATTTGTTGGTCAATGGAATGATGCAACCATCAGCGAAGCCTGCCAGCGTGAACTCAAGCGCGGCGGCCAGGTGTATTTCCTGCACAACGAAGTCCAGTCTATCGAAAAGATAGCGCATCAAATTCAGCTACTGTTACCCGATGCAAGTATCGCCATTGCACATGGGCAGATGCGTGAACGTGACCTGGAACAGGTGATGCTTGATTTTTATCATCAGCGATTCAACATCCTGGTATGCACCACCATCATTGAAAGCGGTATCGATGTACCCACCGCCAATACCATTATCATGAACCGAGCCGACAAACTGGGGCTCTCCCAGTTACATCAATTACGTGGGCGTGTCGGCCGTTCACACCATCGGGCCTATGCCTATTTGATGACACCACCCCAGGGCGCCATGACAGCCGATGCCATCAAGCGCCTTGAAGCCATAGAAGCACTTGAGGATCTGGGGGTCGGCTTTACACTTGCAACCCACGACCTGGAAATCCGCGGCGCCGGTGAATTGCTGGGTGAAGGTCAAAGTGGACAAATCCAGGAAATTGGATTCACATTGTATAATGAACTGCTGGAGCGCGCCGTTACAGCCCTGCGTTGCGGTGAAATACCCGATCTTGAAACCCCCATTACTCACGGCTGCGAGGTCGATCTCGGCGTACCCGCATTGCTACCCGACGATTATGTACCTGATGTGCATACCCGCCTGATTCTGTATAAACGCGTATCCAACGCCGCTACACCAGAAGCCCTGCGCGAATTACAGGTCGAAATGATCGATCGTTTCGGTATGCTGCCGGAATATGCCAAGAACCTGTTTGAGGTAACACAAGTCAAATTGAGGCTCAGCGGCATTGGTATTACCCGGCTTGAGGCTGGTGACGCAGGCGGTCGCATCGAATTTGACGAAAACCCCAACATCGATCTGGACAAGCTGGTGAGATTGATTCAAAGTGATCCACAGACCTATAAGATGGACAGCAACAAGCGACTGCGCTTCGATATTGAGACCGGGACACTTGAAAAACGTATCGCGATTGTGATCGACTTGTTAAACGATCTTTCACTCAAAAAAGCTGCCTGAAGCAATGCTAAAAACCGACTCGCTCACCCTTCGCCTTACCCTTGCGGCTGCATGTCTGCTGATTTATCTGGCCTCTGCATCGTCGGCCAGCGCGGCAACATACAAGGTCGAAATGCTCGTGTTTAAACATCTCGACAACCCTGGACAGGGACGCAGCCCGTTATCAGCATATGCGGAACAGCCCGATACCGGCGGCGCGGTAGACTTGCTTGCGGGTGAGCAACGCGACGGATTTAGACTGCTAACTGGAAGCACTCTCAGCCTTAATGGTGTCAAAGCAAAACTTGAGGCTTCAGGTAAATATCAGATCATGGAGCACATCGCCTGGCGTCAACCTGGCTTGAGAAAATCCTCTGCCAAACCTGTGCGTATCACATCCGGACATGACTACAGCGACGAGTACCCAGAGCGCATGCAGTCCAAATGGAGCACCGATAACAGTGGCCTGCCTGTCAACATTATTGCTGCACCACGTCTTAGAGAACTGGATGGTACGGTAAAAATTGTCCTCGGTCGCTTTTTACATATCTACACCGATCTGATCTATCGTAAACCTGTCAGTACCGAGACTGTAGACATCGATCGAACATTGTCCTCTAATACACTCGCGGATTTCACGCTCAAGATGCACCGCCGCATGCGCAGCCGTGAACTGCATTACATCGACCATCCTATGCTGGGTATACTGGTGCGTATCGTGCCATTATGATTGTTACCAGGCAGTCAGATGACCCTGATTACCGCCTTCAGCAGTTCGCGTACTTTTGCCATACTCTGCGTTAGAATCTTCTGGATCTCTGCCATGCTAATCTCGGTATCATCACGGCCAGCTGCCCAGTTGGCACAGACTGCGCAGGTGGCATAACAAAGCCCCAGCTCACGCGCCAGTGCCGCTTCCGGCATCCCGGTCATACCGACCATGTCACAACCATCCCGTGCCATGCGGGTGATCTCAGCGGCCGTCTCCAGACGTGGGCCCTGACAGGCTCCGTATACACCCCCTTCAAAGCTATCCAGGTCCGCGTCGTGGGCCGAGCGGATCAATGTCTTGCGTAATGACTCACAGTAGGGATGTGTAAAATCGATGTGTGTCACCTTGTCTGGCCCTTTTTCAAAAAAGGTATGAGCGCGCGATGAAGTGTAATCAATGATCTGATCCGGAAAAGCGATACGTCCAGGCCACATTTCAAGATGTATGCCGCCTACCGCCGCAACCGCAATAATATTTTCCACACCGATGCGCTTAAGTGCCCAGATATTTGCACGATAGTTAACATTATGGGGCGGGATAGTGTGTCCTTGACCGTGACGCGGCAGAAACACGATTGGTTTGCCATAGAGTTCACCGTGCGTTAACGGTGCCGATGGTGGACCATAGGGGGTGCGCACGACTTCACGGTGCGTAATTTCCAATCCTTCGAGTTTGGTGAGCCCGGTACCACCAATAATTGCCAGTTCTGACATGATTTTCCTTTGTTATTCGCTTACGGCGTAGATCGCTGGGAGGTTGCGCAGATGGTTTTTGTAATCCATACCGTAACCAAACACATAACGGTCCTCAACGCTGAGGGCCACGAAATCCGCTTTTGCCTTGGGATGTTTACGTTTGTGGATTTTTTCGACCAGCACCGCCGACAAGATCTTGCTGGCACCTTGTTGCCGGCAGTAATCCATGATTGCCACCAAGGTATCACCTTCATCGAGAATATCGTCGACAATCAACACGGTGCGGTCTTGCAGATCAAGCCCGGGCTTCCTGTGCCAGACAATATCCCTACCCTGTGTATCACCGCGGTAACGGCTGGCATGGATATAGTCAATCTGGGTGTCTAAAGGCAAGCTCAATAATAAATTGCTCGCCGTCATCAGGGCACCGTTCATCACCGGCAGCACCACAGGCGTGGTACTCCCTATGACATCAGCAACCTCAATAGCCATCTGTTGCAAAGCGGCCTCGATCTGGGTCCGAGTGTAGATAAGATCAGCTGCGGCAAGAACATCGGTAATCTCTGCATCGAACGTTTTCATACAGAGTCCTGTCCTGAACTCGCCTGGGAATCCGCTATGCCAGGGTGTTCACCCTTAATGGCGACGCCTTCCGGGATTTGCAACGTTGTCGTGGGGAAGGCTATTTCAGCGCCCGAATCCTCAATTATACCCGCAATCTTCAGTAGTACATCCTGCTTGACCTCATGAAAATAGACCCACTCTGTCGTCCTGGTAAAGGTATACACGAAGAAATCCAGCGAAGAAGCATTAAACGTGTTGAAATTAACGATCATGGTCTGGCTTTGATCGATTTCCGGATGCCCGCGGAGCATTTTTTTAACCGCTTCGACAATGCTGCCCATTTTGTGCAAATCGTCATAACGTATACCGATGACTTCATGTATGCGCCGGTGTGACATGCGTGATGGATTTTCCACGGCAACAGTGGTGAACACCGCGTTCGGCACGTACAAGGGACGTTTGTCAAAACGACGAATCCTTGTCAGTCGCCAACCAATATCTTCTACCGTACCTTCGATCTCTTTATCAGGCGAGCGAATCCAGTCACCGATAGCAAACGGCCTGTCTAGATAAATCATTAGGCCACCAAAAAAATTCGCCAACAGATCCTTGGCGGCAAAACCGATCGCAATACCGCCGATACCACCAAAAGCGAGCACACCAGAAACACTGAACCCCAGGGTTTGCAAAACCACCAGTGCCGCCGTGATCAATATGGCTGTACGTACCAATTTACCCAGCGCATACACAGTCGTATGATCGATCGGCTCTTCGCGATGCTGGTTCTGTTTGATCAATGCCTGTTCAAAATTACGTACCAGCAGAAATAGAAACCAGGTCAGGGCCGCGATCACGCCCACTGAACGCGCCGGGCCGATGAACTGGAAGATCGGCGCGGCTGTCTTGGCGCGAATTATTTCAGCTGCAAAACTAAGGCCGACGACCCATACCAATAGTCGTAACGGTTGTCGGATAGAATGTATGACCGCATCATCCCAGGGGTTCTTTGAGGTATCTGTCTTGGCAATCAATCTCCTAAGTACACGCACTAGGAAGAAATTGATCAGTAAAATAGCAAGAACGACAATAAATACCTGGAGTGTCCACCCGCCGATACCGTCGATCTGAGCGATTTGTTGTTTAAACGCTGTTAACCATGAGTTTTCCATTTCTTTTGCTTACCTTTCGATTCTATTGTTAACTTACAGATAGTCAGACATCCATTTCAAGCCAGGGCGAACTATCATAAGATTGCACCAGCGCCACGGCCTGCTGCCATTCTTCACTTGCTCGCAGTGCTTCATTACCGGGGGCTTTGCGACCGTGCAACCGTGTGAGACGTAACTGCGAGGCCGGGTTCTCATAATCATCCAGACTCTCCAGAACTTCGCGCGCGCCCTCAGGATGATTGCAGACCAACACCATATCGCAGCCCGCATCGAGTGCAGTTTGCGCACGCTCAGCGTAGCCACCTGCAACATTAGCAGCCTCCATACTCAGATCATCACTAAAGATCACACCCTCAAAACGCAGTTGTTTGCGTAGCACTATTTTCAGCCAGTAGTTCGAATAACCGGCGGGTTGTTGGTCTGCACAGGTGTAAATAACATGTGCAGGCATGATACCCGCAAGGCCGTAATGAATCATGCGTTCAAACGGCACCATATCTTCCAGCAAGATATCCTGCTCAGGGCGTTTATCGACAGGTAAATCAGTATGCGAATCCTCTTTTACACAACCATGACCAGGAAAGTGTTTGCCGGTAGCGACCATACCCGCACGTTTCATTCCTATCATATAATGATGCGCAAGATCGGCCACCGCATCAGGTTGACGATGAAATGCGCGATCGCCTATGACCCCGCTGACACCACGCTCGAGATCGAGTACTGGTGCAAAACTGAAATCGATCCCCACCGCACGCAATTCGGCAGCCATCAGCCAGCCGGTTGTTTCTGCATAATGCCGCGCACGTTGCCGATCATGATCGTAAATATGTCCAAGCTGCCTGACAGCTGGCAAGGTTGTGAAACCGTTATGAAAACGTTGTACCCGGCCGCCTTCCTGATCGACAGCAATCAACAAACGCGGGACACGCAAGGCATGTATTTCATCGATCAATTCCGTCAACTGTGTAATAGAGTCAAAATTACGGGTAAACAGAATAACGCCGCCCGTCTGTGGGTGGCGTAGCATAGTTCGTTCCTGCTCAGTGAGTTCTGTACCCACCAAATCGAACATCACGGGTCCAAGTGACATGACTGTACAATCATAATTCGTCTAAAAGCCACTGATTGTACCCAAGCCCACTCACGAACCCTAAATTTTCCTGAGTAAATAATGCGAGATTTAAAAACACTACTGACAGGAGATGCTTCAAGGAATAGGCGGCAGGGCACTTTCAGCTAGGGACTCAGCTCAATTCGGGACCATGATGTGAACGCAATAAATCAGTATTTTTATAGTATATTCAAAATATTATATGGTTATTCTAAGGTGATATATAACTATATGTCACAACCCAATCCCAGTCCGCACAGATCCACATCCACTTCTGACTAGTCACGCTGTTTGATGCGAGTGCTATCCTCGATTGCTTTATCTGGGTGAGAAATTACATGCTCCCCCTCTTCCAGGCCTTTGACTACTTGCGCATGCAGGCCGCTGCGTTGGCCGAGTTCGACCGAGCGCAGTTCAGCCTTACCTTTTGCATTTACAAATACGGCCCAGCTGTTATTACCATGGCGGAATAAGGCGCTGGCGGGAATCTGCAGGACATCATCCGATTCCCAGAGTATAAAACTTGCTTCGACGCGGTAACCGTCGCCGAGTTTTTGCCAAACCCCCGGCGATGAAATGATATCCGCAATGACCAGTACACGTTGTTCTTCCACACCCAATGCGGAAATCTTGGTGAAGCCGGCGGGTTCAACAGTGCGCACCTCGCCTTCCAGTGTATGTTCACCCCCCCAGCGATCGAACACGACACGCATACCGGGCTGAATGCGCACGGCGTCGGAGGACAACACGTCGATTTCAATTTCCAGTGCGCGTGAGTTACCGACCTCGATCAAAGGGTCGCCGGCATTGGACACGCCTTCGCTTTCGCGATAGACCTTCAATACCTGGCCGCTGACAGGTGAACTGATGGCAACCCGTTCGCCTGACTGGCCAGGATTTTCCGCTGCCGAATAACGTAAAGCCGTTTGTGCAGCTTCCAGTTCGTGTTGGGCAACATCGACGGCGAACTCGGCAGAACGCAGAGCAGCACGTGCACGTCGCGCCGTGGTCTCAGCCTGATCGAGGGTTTCGCGCGACACCGCGCCATCCTTGAAGATTTCCCGAAAACGCTTGAGCTCTTTATTGGCGAAGTTGGCGTCTGCGGTTGTGGCGCTCACGTCCTGCTGTGCGGATTTGAGTCGGGATTCCGCCGCCCCGACACGTGCTTCTGCCTCGGCGCGGCTGCGGGGATCAAGCACTGTCGAACGCAGTGGATCAAGCGCCATCAAGACTTCACCATGAGCGACCGCATCCCCCACATCCAGTTCGATACGGCGCGCATAGCCGGATACCGGCGCGTAAATCACATAACGGTCAATGACACGTGTCTTACCCTCTTCCTCAACGGTCACCTGTAGTTTACCGCGCGAAACTTCAACGATATCAACCGTAACAGGTTTGGGCATGAAACCGTAGGCGATAAATAATACGATTAACATTGCAAGTGCGATCATGCCGATGCGTCGTTGTAGATTCATTGATTTATTCCTTTGTCTTCAAAACGGCTATCAGGTCGAGCCGGTTGAGTTTATGTTTGATCGCCAGCGCCGATATTACAGCGGAAAGTATGACCACCAGCATTGCAAAGGCATAGGTGTCTGCATCAATCACGAACGGCAAACGGATCAGTTCAGTGGGGATCGTGCTCATCATATACAGACCCAACACACGTCCAATAATAAAACCCAGGGGAATCGCCGCGAGCGTGAGCACCGCCAGTTCACCGAGCAGAATGTAGGAAATTTCACCACGGGTAAAACCCAGCACCCGCATGCTGGCGAGTTCACGGCTACGCTCTGACAAGGCAATGCGGGCGCTGTTATACACTACACCGAATGCAATCGTGCCTGCGAGTATGGTGTTGAAAAACACAAAAATAAGTACCTGCTCGCCCATGGCGTCGTAAAAATTTTGTATCGCGAGTTGGCTCGCTTCCGTGCCTGCGACCCGCGGCGTATCTTTAAGGCGCGTATAAATTTCCGCTTGATAACGTTCATCAGCTGCCAGATAAACACCCGAGATAGCATGGCCTTCGCGCATCATGCGATTAAGTGCATCGAGCTGCATATAGGCGGAGACACCGATAAACTGATTAACAAAACCCGCTACGGTGACTTCACGTACGGGCCGACTGCCCTCCAACACCTCCACAGTGAGGCGATCACCCGGCCGCACACCCAGTATCTCGCCCAGGTAATCGGTGAGCACAATGCCGGCCGGTGGCAACCGAATCTGTCGCTGCTGGTCATCGAGCAAGCGGCGCAGTTCGCCCGCCGGCTGTACACCCTGAATGGCGGTGCGGTAGCTGCGGTGCTCGTAGTTAAGGCGTACCGGCACGGCACGGAAGGCCTCAGCGTACTCGACACCCCGCATACTGCGCATCTCGTGCATGGCCTTACGTGAGGTTGGTTCGACAAAGCTCACCACCATATCCTCGCGTTGCGCCAGGGTGAATTCGATATCCACCATGGCGTCGATGGAATCACCAAACAGGCGGCCAACAATGAGGATGGCATAAGCAAAGGCGATACCGGTGATCGACAGTATCGCTTTAAGCGGGCGACGCTCGAGATGACGGATGATCATACGGCTGGGTTGGTGCAACACGCGTTGCAGGCCGATACGCTCGACAATACTCTCCCGGTATTTTGCCGGTGGCTCGGGACGCATGGCCTCGGCAGGCGGCAGACTGACTGCCGTGCGCACGGCAAACACAGTGCCGATAGCGGCGGCCACCGTGCTCACCAGGGCTGCCGCCAGGATCAGGCGTAGATTCAGCTCATAATACAAAAACGGCAGGCGATAATGCTCAATATAAAGTTCACTGAGGTTCACACCCAACCAGGCACCGGCACCCACTCCGGTGGCCGTGCCCAACAACACGATCAGCATTACCAGCTGAATATAGTGCAGACCTATCGCCATGTTGCTATAGCCGAACGCCTTGAGCGCGGCGATTTGCTCACGCTGGGTACTGACCAAACGGCTCACGACGACATTCAACAGAAAGGCAGCCACGCCGAGAAAAATGACCGGGAACAGTGTCGCCATCTGTTTGAGTTGCTCAAACTCCTGCGAAAGATAGTAGTGCGAGATTTGATCCTCGCGGCCATAGGCGCCCAGCCCACCGTAGGGTTCGAGCAGGTTATCAAGTCGGTCAATGACATCATCGAGTTGCGCATCCGCAGTCAAAGTCATCGTCGCATCATTAAATGCACCATCCATATCATAGGCAATGCCTAACGGCGTACGCGCCATCCAGAAAATACCGAAGCGTTTGTAGTCCGGGAAGATCGAGTTGGGATTAGCCTGATAAACATGTTCCGGTGTCAGTGCAATTCCGGCGATCGTCAACGCCTTACGGCGGCCATTGATAATCGCTGCCAGGTGATCGCCTGGCACCAGCTTGTGCGCTTCGGCAAACGAATCGCTAATCACTACCTCGTCGTCACGCTCCGGCTCGGGCAACCGGCCCTGGCGCAAATACAGTTGATTCAACAGTGGCTGTCCCGCATCCGGAATGGAAAAGAGTTGGCCTTTAACGGGCTCGTTGAACCCCGGAATATCTACATTGACTGCGGCTACCACTCGCGTTTCCAGCAACTGCACACCCGGAATGTCTGCCAGTCGTGAGCGCAGGTCCTCCGGTGCGCGCTTAAGGGAAGCGAACGCGTGAGCGAAATGATAGTCCTGGTAATACGTGGTGCGTGAGAATTGCAGCGAATCCAGGGTGCTGAGCGACATGATAAAGGTCGCCACACCACTGCCAATAACCATGGCGATGGCCAGCGCCTGGCCGCGCATTAGCCACAGGTCACGCAGCAATTTATGGTTTATCGCTCTCACCACTGCAGCTCGTGGGGTGATTTCTTGTGCGTATTGGTGAGCACTTCGGTGATCAAACCGTCTGCCAGATAAATCACCCGGTCCGCCATCGAGGCAATATCGGCATTGTGGGTAATGACCACCGTGGTGGTTCCGAGCTCGCGGTTGACACGCTCTATCGCCTCCAGCACCACGATGCCGGTCTCAGAATCCAGCGCGCCGGTAGGTTCATCACAAAGCAACACGTCAGGATTTTTTGCAATCGCACGCGCGATTGCCACGCGCTGTTGCTCACCACCTGATAGCTGGGCCGGAAAATGATCAAGCCGATCTTCCAGACCTACGATCTGCAGTGCCTGTGCCGGTTGCATGGGGTCTTTGGCGATCTCGGTCACCACCGCGACGTTCTCGCGCGCAGTCAGGCTAGGAATTAAATTGTAGAACTGGAATACAAAACCGACCTGAAATCTGCGATAGTCGGTCAATTCATGGTCCGTAGCTTGAGTGAGCACCTGATCCTGGTAGTGCACACTACCCGTTGTAGCGGTATCCAACCCGCCCAGGATATTGAGCAGGGTCGATTTACCGCTACCAGAGGCGCCCAGCAATACCACTAATTCACCTTCGAAAAGCTGCAGATCAATGCCCCGCAGGGCATGCACATCGACCTCACCCATGTGGTAGATCTTGGTCAGGCCCCGCGCTTCGAAGACCACTGGCGGAGTGGCAAGTTCGCCATCTCTAATATTCATGCCTACGCCTGATAAAAGAATATCATCCAGATGCCTGAAGGCCAGCAGTCCCATTGTTGCGTCACAACGCCTGGCCCATATGAGACCGCCCTTCTTACAGCCTCGTCACCATACCATAGTGGAATCAGATCCAGCCAAAATGACCCTGATCAGCTATTTCCCAGATCCCTGTATTGTTGCTAGACTACCTGGTTATCTTTAAGTAACCAGCTTGCGGGTTAGGAATAATTATAAAATGAATACCCCAGTAGAAAAGGATGATCTGTCACTCGACCGGGATATTTTTCTCCGTCAACTGATACGCGAACTTGCGGGTACGCTCGAAGAAGTCATCGGCCTCAACGAGGCATCTGATTTCATCAGTATTGTCGGTCAGCAGCTTGGTGATTGGATCAATGACAAATACCAGCTCAGCACCGGTAAGACACATTTTTCCAGAGAGGAAGTTGCGGATATTCTGGTCGACCTCAAACGCCGCATAAACGGTGGGTTTTCGGTTACTGAACAAGATGATGAAAAGATCAGTCTGCGGAATACAATATGCCCGTTCAGCAACGGGGTACTGGGCCGACCCAGTATGTGCATGATGACCTCCAACGTGTTTGGCGTCATCGCCGCCGATAACCTCGGTTACGCCAAAGTAGAGCTGCAGAAAACCATTGCCGATGGCGACGGCCATTGCGAAGTTATAGTGTATATCAAGCAAACCGCCGAGGCGAAATCCTGCACCGGACGTGAATATTTCGCTGCCGATTAACAAATTAATCCTGAAATATTTCAAAGCTTCATATGGAGGTTAATTCATTCCTTACGTTCGCGGGCTGCTTTTCCGAACCGATGGCACTGGTCACAGGCAATGGTGATATCCTGTCGGCCAACCCGGCATTCTGCAAACTGCTCAACAACAGCTTACAAAACCTCAGCGGCAAATCGCTTACCGATTTGGTCTCTGACCCTACTGACAAATTCACGAAGTACCTGTACAGCTGCGCGCGCAGTAAGCAAGCCGTCATGGGACAAATTGTCTGGCGGACCGATGGCCTGGAAATCCAGAGCCTTTGCTATGGCAGTGTACTTAAACCCAAGTCTGAGAAGAACCCTGCGCATATTCTCCTGCGTTGCAAGCCTGAAAAGGATTTTATATCACTCAGCGCTCAATTATCAGCACTGCATCATGAGGTCGAACTGCG
>CAMYKB010000005.1:116642-155509 GCA_947258875.1 uncultured Gammaproteobacteria bacterium
GCTGATCTTCGATCAATAGAAGCCCACGCCCAGGCTGTACTCAATACCGCCGTGGATGGCATTATCAGCATTAATACACAGGGCCTCATCCAATCCATCAATCCAGCCGCCGAACGGATGTTTGGATATAATCAGGATGAAGTCATCGGACAAAATGTCAATATCTTCATGCCCACCTCTTATAGAGAAGAGCACAACAGCTATATCCAGAAATATCTAAAAACCGGCCACAAAAAAATTATCGGCATCGGTCGTGAAGTGACCGGTAAACGTAAAGACGGTACCACCTTCCCTATGGAACTGGCGGTCAGTGAAGTTATCGTAGACCAGAAACGAAGTTTCACCGGCATCGTTCGTGATATCAGCAACTACAAACGCGTGGAGGAAGAATTACGCAAGAATCACGAGCGCTTGCACAGCTACTTTGATCTTGGATTGATCGGTATTGCCATCGCCTCACCGGATAAGAGATGGGTGGATGTCAATGACCGACTGTGTGAAATGCTGGGTTATACGCAAGAGGAATTATTACATCAGTCCTGGCTCGAACTAACACATCCTGATGACGTGCCATCTAATGTCTCACAGTTTGACAAAGTGTTGGCCGGTGAACTTGATGGTTATACTCAGAATAAACGCTTCCTCCGTAAAGACGGCAGCATCATTTATGTCAGTATCTCGGTCAAAGGTATGCGCCGTAAAGATGGCACTGTTGATCATTTCATGGCATTTTTTGAAGACATTACCGACCGTAAACTGGCAAAGGAACAACTTCGCCAACGTGAAGAGCAACTTCGCCTCACGCTAGATAATGCGCCTCTGGCTATCTTCGCCTGTGATCTGGAAGGGTATTTTCTGCGTGCCAACCGCTCAGCCTGCGAAATTTTAGGCTACACCGAAACCGAACTGTTACAGATGTCCTTTAGAGAGATCACACACCCGGATGACCTGCCCAAGAGTGCCGCATTCCTACAAAACATGCTAAGTAGTGAGACTGAGGACCTGGTCATGGAGAGACGCTATATCCACAAGGATGGCTCCATCATCCATGGCATCCTACATACCAGTGTGGTTCATGATGCCAACCAACAACCTATCATGCTCATTGCCCAAGTCGAGGATCGCACCCAACAACTGGAGATGGAACAGGAGGTTCGTGAGCAACGTGAAAGACTTGCCCACGTGGCACGCCTAAACACCATGGGTGAAATGGCTACAGGCATCGCACATGAAATCAATCAACCCTTAACGGCGATAGCTACCTATGCACAGGCCTGTCAACGACTGATGACTGCTGGTTCCGATGAGCGCGAAGATATACTGGAAAGCCTGCAGCAAATCGATATTCAGGCCCAGCGCGCCGGCGAGGTGATTCGCCGCCTTCGCGCCATGGTCAAAAAGCGTGATAGTCAACAGGAAGAAATTGATCCCAACACGCTAATCGCTGATATTGTGCACTTGGCGGAGGTAGACGCACGCCTGCATGATATTGATATCAAACTAGATCTCAGTCCTGGTCTTCCAAAAATCACCATTGACCCGGTGCAGATCCAACAAGTCGTACTGAATCTTATACGTAATGGTATGGAAGCCATGCAGAATCAAAAAATTGCAAATAGTCATGTTTCGGTACGCACCTGGTATCAGGAGCCCGATGCGGTATACATCGCTGTCAGTGATCGGGGGGATGGTTTGACTAAAAAGATGCAGAAACATATCTTTGACCCCTTCTTTACCACTAAAAAATCCGGGATGGGCATGGGACTGTCGATCTGCCGTTCTATTGTAACCGCGCACGGTGGCAAGCTCGAATACGAAACTAATAATTACGGTGGCGCAACATTCAAGTTCAGTCTGCCAACAAGCATAGAGAATTAATATGTCTGAATTGCAACAAACGGTATTCGTAGTTGATGACGACGATGCGGTACGCAATGCCTTGCGTATGTTAATGAAATCAGTCGGACTTGAATGTGAAGGCTTTGCGTCCGCCAGAAAATTCCTGGAGTCTTATGATCCGGAACGTACCGGTTGCCTGGTACTCGACATCCGTATGCCAGGCATGAGTGGCCTCGAGTTACAGGAAAAACTCGTAGAACAACACTCCCTGCTGCCGATTATTTTTATCACGGGACATGGTGATGTGCCAATGGCCGTTCAGGCGATACAGCATGGTGCCGTCGACTTTATACAAAAGCCTTTCCGTGATCAGGACCTGCTCGACCGCATTAATAAAGCGCTGGAACTCGATAACGCCAATCGGGAAAAGCTTGGTGAACGTGACGTGATACAAAAACGGATCGAATCCCTGACCCAACGGGAACGTGAGGTCCTGGATATGGTTATTGATGGCTGTGCCAACAAGGTTATGGCGATTGACATGAATGTCAGTCAGCGAACCATCGAAATTCATCGCGCCAAGATGATGGAAAAGATGCAGGCCAGCTCAGTGGCCCATCTGGTGCGCATGGTCATACCTACCTTGCAGGAAGACTAAACCTGCTGTCCAGATCGAATTCGGAATGCGATTCCAGACTAGGTATATTCCCTTATTTTCTATCACCCATTCCTGACGGATACTTCATGTTGTGATCCGTTTATCAGGGTTGTTAGCGAGTACAGCGCACGGACAAACCTGGCTATCGGGACAAAATTTCTTTAAATTCAATATAATAGGGACCACGTGTCAATAACTCCTCTATGCAGCACTAGTATGAAAGCGCGAACTGCTACATACAGACCGTCGGCTAAGGTTGAGGCATATGTTTACGTTATCGATTCTGACGCAAACTCACGACGGAATATTGTCGGTCTGGTATCTCACATGAATATTGAGGTTTCGGAATTTGATTCAGCAGAGGCTTTCCTCAGCCAGCCCGCACCTCACGAGGCATCCTGCCTGATCTGCGAAACAAACTTACCCGGCATGACTGGTCTTGAACTTCTGCACACCTTAAAGCGGGAGCGTCGCACCCTCCCAACTATATTTATGTCCAGCGAGTCCGATGTCGAACTTGCTGTACGTGCAATGAAAGCCGGTGCAATTGATTTCATCGAAAAACCCTTTTTCGGGCGCCTTCTGATGACACGCATTCACGATGTACTGGGAGTCACCCACTAGCCGAGCATCAATTACTCGGAAGTTCCCTAAGTATTAACCGAAGCAGCGTAGGTACAACTGCGAATTAACATCTAACAAGTATATGGCATTATAACACTGCAACAACTCTCCTCCCCCTAGTTCGCCGCGCCATTCCCCCAAAGCGCGGCATTTTTTTGATACGGACTCAGGCGTATTTACAATCACCTATCAATTGCAAAACCGATCACAAATTGCATCATCAGTGAAGCCTTATCCGACGATTAGAGAACCTGTTTTGACACAGGTCAACCATGATCATTCAGCTGATAATACTTTACAACAAGGACTCATTAGCCCAGCTGAGCCCTGCCCTTCGTTACAGTCCACCCCGTTTACTTATACGGAGATTTACTCATGAAAAAATACCTGTTACTCCTGCTGACAACAGCTGTGTTCATGTCAGGTGGTATCCAGACCGCTTCCGCAGCAGACACTGATGATTTTGTGTATGGCCGCCAACTCATGACACAAGAAGAACTCACCGAACATCGTAGCAAAATGCGTAACCTGAAAACCGAGGAAGAGCGGGAACAATACCGTATGCAACATCATGAAATGATGAAAATGCGTGCCCAGGAAAAAGGTGTAAGCCTACCCGAAGAACCTATGCCACAGGGCATGGGCCGGGGTATGGGACAGGGAGGCGGTCCGGGAGGTGGCCGTCCATAACGCCAATATCACTTGCGGGTGAGCCTCACTCACCCGCAAGCACTACTCATCATTTCCCGTAGTACACTCGCCTAAACAAGGGCTTCCAAAGGTATTCCGTACGCCTGCAGACGTGCATCACAGCTGTTTCTTGACATGGATCAACATGATATTAAGCTCTGGCACTATCGTTATAAGCGGTGGTTCACGACAGTATCTGCCCATCTTCGCGCAACTGCCAACACCATAATTGGATTGAATCGGATGCAGATGAAGAGAAAATAAGATATGACAGTTGGAGAGTTCTGTAATCGAGAAGTAATAACCACCTCCAAAGACGCTTCATTAATAGCAGTCTCCAAACTCATGCGCGACTATAATATTGGTAGTGTCGTTATTGTAGAATCGAAGCAAGACACGATAGTACCTATCGGGATAATCACTGACAGAGACATCGTTTATGAGGTGCTTGCGCTTGATATACCTATTGATTCCCCATGCGTAAATGACATCATGAGTTATGAAATGGTCATTGCCAGAGAACAGGACGGCCTCTGGGAGTCCATACAGCGTATGCGCTCCAGGGGGGTACGCCGCATGCCAGTAGTCGATGACAAGGGATCGCTGGTCGGAATCATCAGCGTTGATGACCTGCTTGAGCTCTTGAGCGATGAACTCAGTAATCTCTCACAATTGATTACCAGGGAACTGAATGATACACAACCACAAAAAATACCCCTATGAATGTTAGCAGAGTATGATGGATTACTAACAGCAATCAGGAGTCATGACACCATGGCCAGCACCTGGGTACTCATAGCAGATAACACCCGCGCAAGATTATTTCTTGCTTCAAATAGACTGTCTCCTCTACAAGAAATAAATACCCTGGTACACCCCGAAGCCCGCCTCCATGAACAAGAGCTGACCAGCGACCTGCCTGGCCGGTCTTACAAAGGAGATGGCTCCGGCCGTCACGGTATGGCAGATACCACCGAACCTAAACGCCAGGAAGCAATTAATTTTGCCAGGGAAATTTCCAATCACCTGGAAGAGGCGCGCAAAAAAGGCGAGCTGAAACAACTGATCATCATTGCCGCACCCATGCTATTGGGTCTGCTGCGTGAACAACTCAGCAATACCACCCGCAAACTCATAACTATGGAACTCGATAAAAATATCACACAACTCAAGCCTGATGAAATACGCCGTCATTTGCCTGACCGTTTACCTATATTATGAAAATATTATTTTGTATGAACTTACAGCTAGGCAAAAATTTCTTCAAATAATAGCCCTAGCAGGATCGGAGTTTAAGGCATGACCAGCTATGAACATATTCTAACGGCAGTAGACCTGTCCCCGGCCGCTGAGTCAGTCATTAAACAGGCCAAGGAACTCGCTGATTTATATGCTGCAGATCTGAGAATTATTCATGTCGTAGAGTACCAACCACCAATAGGTATCGATTTTGATCCAATACCTGCGCCAGACTGGTTGCTCGATGAAAAACAACTTGTTACCAACAGCACTAAATCACTCGCCAAGTTACTGGACAAACTTGATTTGAGTAACATACCTACAACTATCATCGCTGGTACGCCCAAACACGAAATCCTCAAAGAAGCCAAGCAACGAAATATTCAGCTACTTGTTGTCGGCTCGCATGGGCGACATGGTATTGGCCGCCTGCTGGGATCGACTGCAGATGCACTATTGCATAATGCACCCTGCGACGTGCTTGCCGTAAGAATCACCTAGGCCCTGTTCTACACCTTCCCGTAGGTCCTGAAGCGCTGATCAGACCCTTGCTGTCTCATATGAGTTTTGCGGAACCTCTGGTGGATACTGCGCCGGCACCTCGACGGGCGATGCCGGCGTTGTTTCAGGTGGCCCTTGGGGTGGAACACCGGGTGGCACTTCCTGTGGCGGCTCCTCGGGTGGATTACCGGGTGGTATTTCCGGTTCTCCCAAGTGGCGTTTTAAATCAATCACTGCATATTGATTTCTCATCATTCCGGCACCCCGTATTGTGCTTCTGGGACCTCTGCATAAAGCTTTATGCTATGTGCAGTGCAAGGCCTTGACCCATATCAAAGAAATGACAGTGGAGTGAATGTTCTAATATTAAAAGATAGCGCGACAGAAGCAATTCGATGGAGGGATCACCCATACCGGAATACGCTTCGGCAGGACGTTACCTCCTGCTCTCCCTCCTCGCAGTGGCCGCCATTATTGCTGCACTTCTCTATTTCGATACCGAAAAATACATACTCACCCTGTTCGCGTGGATGGAAACCCTGGGCTACTGGGGACCTGTATTATTCATTTTCATCGATACACTCATTGTGGTGTTCATCTTGCCAGGCGTCATGTTCACCCTTGGTGCAGGCTTCTTGTTCGGCCCACTTATGGGATCACTGTATGTGATGCTCGCCACCACACTGGGCGGCACTATAGCTTTTCTCATCGCGCGCTACTTGTTTAGCAAACGTACGAGTGAATATTTACTACGCCACGAGAAGTTAAATATTATTAGTGATGAATTTACCCAGGAAGGCTGGAAAATAATATTATTGACGCGCCTGATCCCCTTTTTCCCTTTCAAACTTTCGAACTACTTTTTTGGGGTGACGCGTTTTTCATTACAACATTATATTGTTGGCACTTTTGTCGGCATCATCCCGATCACATTTTTCAATGTCTACATGGGATCGCTGGCTGCGGATCTGACGACAATAGGCCTGAGCAGGACACAAATCACGCCATTTCAATGGTTGATCTATGCGCTTGGATTAATTGTGACCATTATCACCATAACTTACATCACGATACATGCACGCAAGGCCTTAAATAAATATCTCATTAACGATTAAACCTGCTATATGGATTTATATCAGGAACATTAATTACGGTGGAAACGAATCATGTGGTTAAAATGGTTTCCGTGGCGGTATATCGTTAAGCGCGTTGCCAAGGCGCACGGCTTCCTTGATCCTATCACCTTACAGGCGCGATTACACCGCTTCACACAACCATCCGAAGTGGCTGAACCTATTGAACTACTTCGTGCTGGCGCGGTATTACATGCACGCGGCCTGATTAACAGCCGGGTGATACAACATAATCTTGACTGGGTATGGCCTTACTGGATTGAGCGGCAGTTTGATCCAGTTGATGTGGCATTTGTACCACGCGCATTTTCAATTACACACATCAATCTCACACATCGAAACTGGACAGCGATTGGATTGCCTGATTATCCAGAGTTGCCTATTGTTGATCCACGCGGGCTGCTCACGCCTATCCTCGACCAGTGGTCGCTGGATACCTGGCTATTGACAGGTAATGAGCGCCAGTTATTACCTAGTCGCGCGATTGACTCCGTACAGTCTGCTGATCTGGTCAACACATTGGCCATCATCACCGATACTCGGGTCGATGGCATGAGACTGCAAAACCGTGCCGAGGTAATATTAGAAGACAGCCTCCCTGTTTGCCGCATGACACTTACAGCGAGCAGTGACGAACCAGGCTGGTTAATAATAGCCTTACGCCCATACAATCCCGAGGGCATCAGTTTTGTGCACGAGGTCAGCTTGTCAGAAGATCGTTGTGAATGGACAATCGATCGTAAGCATCACGTTAAATTTGATACACCTGCCACCAAACATCATGTTTCTGATTATAAAAACGGTGATGTATTTATCCACCTGCAGGATCTTGATGATCAGACATCCGGCATCTGCGATGTCGGCATGGTAACCGCTGCCGCGCTTTTTGAGTTAAACGATAATAAAACTTGTAATATCAGCGCCACCATTCCACTGGTCAAACCTCATTCCCTGCCTACAACCCGCAAGAAGAACATACCTATCAGTTGGCCATTGAGCCTGAGCGGCCATTGCCAATTGCAGCTGCCTGATAACGACATCCAGTTTCTCTATGATATGGCGCTGCGTTCACTGGTGACCCACTCACCGGAAGACGTCTATCCTGGACCATATACCTATAAACGTTTCTGGTTCCGTGATGCGGCCTTCATTATAAATGCGTTGTTATGTGCAGGATTAATCGAACGCGCCGAGCGCGCACTGGATCGCTTTGCACCGCGGCAAAGCGCATCGGGTTATTTCCACTCACAAGAGGGAGAGTGGGATTCAAATGGTGAAGCACTATGGATAATGCAGCGATTCTGCCAATTTACCAACAGTATTCCCAAGGCGGACTGGCAGCAAGCCATTACCCGGGCAGGCCACTGGATTATCAAAAAACGTCTACCTGCACATGGCAATGAACCCCACGCCGGATTACTGCCGGCGGGTTTCAGTGCCGAACACCTGGGTCCGAATGATTATTATTACTGGGATGATTTCTGGAGCATTGAGGGCCTGCATGCCGCCAGCCGGCTGTGCGACAGTATGGAAAACCACATCGACAGGGACAGGTTCAACGAAGAGGCACAGCAGTTCATGCAGGCCGTGGATAGCAGTCTCGCCATGGCAGCTGAGCGCATTGGCCGTCAGGCCATGCCTGCATCGCCCTACCGTCGGCTGGACGCTGGCGCCATTGGTTCAATCGCTGCAGGCTATCCCTTACAACTGTTTGCAAACAATGATCCACGCCTATTGGATAGCGTTGCATTTCTGATGGATAACTGCCTGGTCGATAGCGCATTCTTCCAGGATATGATTCATTCCGGTCTTAATGCCTACCTTACATTGCATATCGCGCAAGTCTTATTACGCGCAGGTGATGCACGTTGTTTTGATCTGATCAACGCTGTGGCCCGCCTGGCTTCACCTACTGGCCAATGGCCGGAGGCAATACATCCACACACCCTCGGCGGTTGCATGGGTGACGGACACCATGTGTGGGCTGCTGCCGAGTGGATAGTGATGATCAGAAACTGTTTTGTACGCGAGGAAGGAGCGCATCTGATCCTCGGTAGCGGCATCCATCAGCAATGGCTGCAAAGTGGTGAAGCTTTGTCTCTAGGCCCGGCACCCACTATATTCGGGCCCATCTCGATTACCCTGCAATACCGCGAGGAGCAGATCGAAATATGCTGGCATGCTGAGTGGTTCGGCGAACCACCAGAAATTGATATTCTACTGCCGGGGTGGCAGGCCATTCGTGTAACCGCTGGTGAGAGTTCCGCCATACTGAATCAGAGAGCGGCGGCATGAATATCGTCATGATGACGAATACCTTCACCCCGCATGTGGGTGGTGTGGCGCGTTCGGTTTCAGCATTCACGCAGGAATACCGCCGCCGTGGACACCGCGTGATAGTGGTAGCGCCGGAGTTCGGAAACATACCGGAAAATGAAATCGATGTCATTCGTATTCCCGCCATACAAAACTTTAATGGTAGCGATTTTTCAGTGGTATTGCCGGTACCAAAATTTCTGACCTCCGCGCTTGAGAAATTTGAACCTGACATTATCCATTCACACCATCCCTTTCTGATCGGCGCCACGGCGTTGCGCCTGGCGCATATACTTGAACTGCCGTTGGTTTACACCAGCCACACCATGTATGAACGCTACACGCATTACGTGCCAGGTGATTCGCAGGGCATGAAGCGCTTTGTCATCAAGCTAAGCAGCAGTTATGCCAATATGGCCGACCTTGTATTCGCACCAAGTGAAAGCGTGGCAGCGGTGCTACGCGAACGCGGTGTGACCACGACAATCGATGTCGTACCCACCGGGGTCGACATCGGACAATATACTCAGGGCAGCGGTCCCGGTTTCAAGGCAGCCATGAATATCCCGGCTGAAGCCTTCGTTATTGGCCATCTTGGCCGCCTGGCAAAAGAAAAAAATCTCGATTTCCTCACTAATGTGGTTGCAGAATTCATCGCCCACCACCCACAAGCACATTTTCTGTTGGTTGGTAAGGGCCCGATGGAAGACGACATACTCGCCATTTTCAAACGCAAGGGGATTGCCGACCACCTGCATAGGGTAGGCATACTTGACCAACCTCTATCTACCAGTGCCTACCGCGCGATGGATGTGTTTGTCTTCGCATCGACCAGCGAAACACAGGGCATGGTCGTTACTGAGGCGATGGCTGCGGGTGTACCCGTGATCGCCATCGATGCACCCGGGGTCCGTGAAGTCGTAGAGGACAAATATAATGGCTGCTTACTTGACAACCAATCGATCAAATTATTCACCCAGGCGCTGGATTGGGTGGCCTCATTATCACCTGCTGCGAGAAAACAGCTGCAGGATGCGGCATTGAAAACTGCCGAATCCTTTTCCATGACACGCAGTGCTGACAAAGCCCTCGATCTCTATGAGTCCCTGCTAAAAAAGGAATTTGTGCAACGGCATGAAGAATACAATGCCTGGAAGGGCATTCTGCGCTTGATCGAAACCGAATGGGACATCTTACGTGGCGTCGCCGGCGCCGCCGGTGCTGCTATCGGCGGTGACAAAGGCCGAGATAATACCCCATTATGATTGATCGTTTTGAAATTCTGTTACGCAGGATACGCCGCTGGCTGAGCCGTAGTGAATGGGTAGTACGTCTGTTAGGCCTGTCCCGCTCGATCCAACCCAAGACCGAACCTGGCCTGGTCATGATTCAGGTCGACGGCTTATCCAATAAACAACTCAAGCAGGCACTCGTCGCAGGCAACATGCCCTTCCTACAATCACTGCTGACGCGCGAACATTATCACTTACATGATTTTTATTCGGGCCTGCCATCCAGCACACCCGCCGTGCAGGCTGAATTATTCTATGGCGTAAAAAACGCGGTACCTGCCTTCAGCTTTATAAAACGAAGTTCAGGAGAAATCCTGCGCATGTATGATCCGACAACCGCCACTGAAATCGAGCAGATCTTAAAGCAAAAAGGGGAACCATTACTCTCAGGCGGCAGTAGTTACTCGGATAATTTTACCGGTGGCGCACAGGAATCCCATTTCTGCCCTGTCTCCCTGGGTTGGGGACCTGCCTTGCGCAAGGCCAATCCATTCATATTGATTTTCTTCATCGCATCAAACATCTATAGCTTCATTCGCGTCAGCATATTATTGGCGGTCGAATTTTTTCTTGCGATTATCGATACGATCAGGGGTGTCATCAAGGGACACACATTTCTTCAGGAACTCAAATTTGTACCGACGCGTGTCGCGATCTGTATCCTGTTAAGGGAACTGGTGACTATAGGCACCAAGATGGATATCGCACGTGGCTTACCCATTATTCACTTAAACTTGTTGGGTTATGACGAACAGGCGCACCGACGAGGGCCTGATTCAAAATTTGCCCACTGGGCTTTGAAAGGCATTGACGATGCCATCTCTCGTATCTGGCACGCGGCCAGAAATGCCTCAAGACGTGAGTATGATATTTGGATCTATTCTGACCATGGTCAGGAACGTACCCTGCCCTACCCTAAACATCATGGCTACACGGCCGAACAGGCTATCGCCAAAATATTCGAACAACTGGAGAGTAAACGCGCCAGCATTCACAGCAATGGTGGCCTCGGTATACAGTCCCAGCGTGTCAGACTACTGGGTGGCAAGAGAATTCAAAAATTCTTCGCCCGACATGAGCAGACAGATACTGTACCGACAGACGAATTACAGCTTGCTGTGACCGCGATGGGGCCGGTGGGTTTTATAAATTACTCTCGTCCGCTAACAGATGATGAGATACCTGTTATCGCGCGTCAGTTAGTCAACACAGCCAATATTCCAATCGTACTGCGCAGTGTGGATGAACACCGGTTACAGGCCTGGACGGCCAACGGCGAATATAGTCTACCTGGGGATGCCGCCGACGTACTCGGCAGCGGTCACCCTTTCCTTGAAGACGTGACCGACGATCTGATTGCCTTATGCGCACATCCGGACGCAGGCGACCTGGTCTTCTGTGGTTGGCGCTACGATGATATGCCATATACCTTCCCCAATGAAAACGGCTCACATGCAGGTCCCGGCGTGAATGAAACCCATGCCTTTGCGCTATTACCTAACGATACATCGCTGCCAGAACGCAAGCAGGACTATCTGCGGCCGATAGATATCCGTCATGCCGCCTTACACCTGCTGGGACGCACTGAAATTGAGCAGCTCGAAGAACCGTTACTCAAAGATCACGAACGTCGTACCTTGCGTGTGATGACCTACAACGTGCACAGCTGTATCGGCATGGATGGCAAGCTCTCGCCCAAACGTATTGCACGGCTAATCGCGCTGCATGACCCGGACATCGTATGTCTGCAAGAGCTTGATGTGGGCCGCGCGCGCACCGGCGGTGTCGATCAGGCGCTCAGGATCGCAGAATACCTGGAGATGGATTTCCATTTCCACCCAAGCATCCACATGGAAGAAGAGCGATATGGCGATGCCATCCTCACTCATTTGCCGGTGCGCCTGGTGAAAGCGGGCAAACTTCCCGGCCTGCCGCATAAACCCGGACTCGAACCGCGGGGCGCGGTGTGGATTGCTGTAGATGTCGGCGCTCAGGAAATTCAGGTCATTAATACACATCTCGGATTATTACCCAGCGAACGCAAGCGGCAGGTGGAAGCCCTGCTCGGTCCGGAATGGCTACAGCACCCTGAATGCCACGATCCGGTTATTTTGTGTGGTGACTTCAACGCCATGCCTTCGTCGCCGGTATGTCGTAAACTCAATGTGCACCTACGTGATGCTCAAATCGAACTGGATGAACACCAACCGCGCAGCACATTCTTCGGCCGCTATCCTACCGCACGTATCGATCATGTGTATGTCGATGCAAATACCAAGGTGTTAAATATCGAGGTCGCAGAAAGCAAACTGGCGCGTGTTGCCTCCGATCACCTGCCATTGATCGTTGAGATCAAGATATCCCGCAAACATCAACAACAAGCTGCCTGAGTAGTATTACAAACGGATGGCTTCCGACCTCGCCCCTAGTAAGGCGCTATTCGTATTGAGTACCACTCGCACAGGTATGCGTGACAACAATGCTGACATACGCGGGTTGTCCAGAAACGCACGCATAAATTCACCGTTCGCTAGACGTTTGATGATTCTGGGCGCAATACCACCGACCAGATATATACCTCCTGTTGCAAACAGGGTCAGCGCCAGATTCCCGGCCTGCGCGCCATAGATACGAATGAATCGATCCAGCGCAAGTTCTGCCAGTACATCTTTTCCCGCCAGCGCAAACTCACTGATAACCGCCGCAGGATCCGTTACATCATGCAAGGTCTGTTGCAGTTCATAGGAAGCTTTACCATAACCCGCCTCATGCAGGAATCCAAAGATATGCACCAACCCCTGCCCGGACAACAAATCCTCATAGCTCACACGCCTCATCTGCTTGATGAGATAGTCACATAATTGCAGCTCAAGCTCATCGCGTGGGGCAAAATCGACATGCCCACCTTCCGACGGCAGTGGTTTGTAGTGCCCCTCTAGATAAAGCATCATGGCCTCACCCAGACCCGTGCCTGCACCAATCAGCGCTCTTGCACCCCCTCGTTCAGGACTACCCACCTGTAATATTTCAAAATCATCGTCTGGTAACACATCTATGCCGTAACCCATACCCTGCATATCATTGATCAGGCGTATGCGGCTAATCGATAGCTGTTGGATAAGCTTGTCACGGTTAAGTACCCAGGGAAGATTGGTAATCTTGACGATCTGGTTGTGGACCGGCCCCGCTACCGCGAGGCAGGCACTGTCAATACTTTTTCCGGGCCCTGGTAATTCCTGCAAAAACGACCGCGCGATGGGGACTAAACCCGTGAAATCCGCACTGTTGTATGACTTTTCTGCCACCACCTCGAATTCATCATCGCGGTAATCAGCAACTTGCAACAAAGTCTTGGTGCCACCTACATCACCTGCTAATACCCGCATAATGTCAGCTCCACCAAACAGTTATTTCAGTGTTACATGATATTTAACCCTTTCATTAATCCAAATCAATATTCATAGAAGAAATACAGAACAACCTGTATGAACAGAAATTATAATGCAATATTATGAACGCGGACAATCTCGCCCTTTTCGCTCTGGATGTGAGTCATGAATTTGCCGTTAGGGTTGCGGCGCGCTTGAATATTACACTTTCCGCTCATGAGGAACGAGATTTCGAAGATGGTGAACACAAGTCGCGGCCGCTCATTAGCGTTCGTGGCAAGGATGTCTATGTAATTCAATCCTTATACAGCGACTCTTCACAGAGTGTTAACGATAAATTATGCCGCCTGCTATTCTTTATTGGTGCGCTTCAAGACGCGTCTTCTGCAAAGATAACCGCCATCATTCCATACCTGGCCTACTCCCGTAAAGACAGAAAGACCAAGACGCGTGACCCGGTTACTACTCGTTACCTGGCACAACTGATCGAATCCGTAGGCACACATCGCATCGTCACACTTGATGTCCACAATCTTGCTGCTTTTCAAAATGCATTTCGCTGTCAGACCGAGCACCTCGAAGCCAAAAATTTATTTATCGAATATTTTTTGCCGCGCCTGGAAAATACAGACATTACAGTCGTATCACCCGATATTGGCGGAGTAAAACGTGCGGAAGCATTCAGGGTAACATTAAGCAAACACCTCGGCTGCAATATTGCCAGCGCCTTTATAGAAAAACATCGCAGCAAAGGCATGATTAGTGGAAATAACATCGTCGGTGACATCATGGGCCGCACAGTAATTATTATCGATGACATGATAGCTGCTGGCACTACAATCGCGAGAGCAATTGACATATGCCAGAAACAAGGCGCTTATGAAATATATGCAGCGGCAACGCATGGTTTATTCATTGGTGGCGCCCAGGCAGTAGTAACCCATCCAGCGCTCAAAAAATTCCTGGTAACGGATACCATATCGTCCTTCAGACTCGCCCCCGAAGCTCACTATAACAAAGTGCAGATACTCGATAGCAGCGATTTGTTTGCTGAGGCCATCAGGCGCCTCCATATACATGGATCGCTGGTTGATTTATTAGCCAGCTGAAAAGGCCACTCTCACAATTGATCCGCGTGCCTGTTGGCCAGCCGCATATAGGTTTTCCCCTTACTTTTCCACTGTCCTGGATCTGATACTACAGTATCCTGCAAATGCCAGACGGAAAGTTTGGCACGTATAGCCGCACGGTAGCTTTTATAGAATGCCAGCAAATTGCCTGGCACCTCATCGCTCGTCATTTCTCGATACACATCCAGTATCTGCGTGCCGATATCACTAGCACCCAACAATTCACACTCCATTGCTAGAAAAGCAAGTTCATCTGCAGCATCTAACAGCCGGAACTCGCGATTGAACTGTAGACAATCTATAATCACAGGATGAGACCCGATGCAAATGTGCTCAGGTCGAAGGTCGCCGTGCGCCTCGATAATTCGGCCTTGACGCACGCGCGCATCAAATAAACCACCGTTTTCCTTTAAGAAAGTCAATTGCGCGTCACACGCTAGCCTGACCTGAGCCACTGACAATTCATAACAGGCTTGAGTCAGCTCGCAGCGATTCTCGGCTATGACTTTTTTGAACCGCTGTTTGTATTCCGACGTGCTGATTTCTATTGGAACAGCTGCTTTGTAAAAATCCGCTAACACCAATGCTAGTTTGATGATATCTGTCTGCGTTACTAATCCTGACACAATTCTATGATCCAGCATGCAATCAGCTGGCAGGCGTTGCATCTTGACCAGCCAGTCCACTACTTGTCCTGGTGCATCCAGTTGCAAATGGCCGGCTGCGTCAACAGTTAACGGCACAACCTCAAGGTAGATATCCCTGGCGAGACGGCGGTTGAGCATCAGTTCATCGTCACAATCCCTGTGGCGGGCATCTATGGTACTGAAATCAAGAAACGGATAATGCACAGGTTTTTTCAGCTTATAGGCATAGCTCTTTCCCAGAAAAACCCATGACATATGCGTTTCGATAGCTTCTATATGGGTGGATTTATCGAGGTATACCTCTGGCTTCTGCAGGAACTCGACCTTGTCTACGAGTGATATATCGAAATGATCAGGCTCCATCGACAAACTCTATTTGCAGTATTCACACAGGTAATTTCTAGATAATTTCATATTAATGGAATGTGTTATGCAGGGCTCTTGACCAGGATCAATGTGGAGCACTCCTGGTTCTGCCAAGTTAAAAATATTCATTGCCTGGAGGATAAAGCCATGGCCATGTTTAGAGACCGCACAGACGCCGGCCAGGCACTTGCCAAAAAACTCACACAATATACCGATCACGATAATGTCATTGTATTGGCCTTACCCCGTGGCGGTGTACCGGTTGCTTATGAAGTGGCTAAATACCTGCATGCCCCTCTGGACGTGATGCTGGTGCGTAAATTAGGCGTACCATACCAACCGGAACTGGCGATGGGCGCGATCGCTTCAGGCGATGTTCGCATCCTTAACGAAGAGGTCGTGCGCAGCCTCGGTATCAGCGAGGATGAAATTGCAAATGTCGTCGCCCGAGAAAAACTGGAGCTTGAACGCCGCGAGCACGCCTATAGGGGCGATCGTGCCCCACTCCAAACAAAAGACATGACTGTGGTTGTGATAGATGACGGTATCGCTACCGGTGCCACCATGCGTGCCGCTGTCAGCGCTTTGCAGCAGCAGCACCCTGCACACCTGGTCGTCGCTGCACCGACCTCTGCCCAAGATACCTACAATCTCCTCAGAGACGAGGTCGATGAAGTCGTTTGCATTGCGACACCCGAACCCTATATCGCCGTTGGTCTTTGGTATGAACACTTCGATCAAACTACTGATGATGAAGTTCGGCAGCTGCTCAAAAAGGCGAACACCATGCCGCTATTCAATTAAATGAAGCTATCCTCGTTACATGATCGACAAGAGTCTGTGGTCGAAATATCTGCAGATAATAGGCTGCTAGAAGGCAACTTATATATACCCAAAGGTGCCGAAGGGATCGTCTTGTTTGCACATGGCAGTGGCAGCAGTCGACACAGCCCGCGCAATCGTGCGGTCGCGACAACCTTGCAAGAAGCCGGGCTCGCTACGTTATTGTTCGATTTATTAACCTCAAAAGAAGAACAAATAGATCTCGTTACCCGTGAGTTGCGTTTTGATATTAACTTATTGGCGCTGCGGCTGATTGGCGCAACAGACTGGCTGGCAACCCAAGATAGTACGCGCAATTTAAAGGTCGGTTATTTTGGTGCCAGTACCGGAGCCGCCGCGGCTCTCATTGCGGCAAGCATACGACCCGACGTCGTCAGCGCCGTGGTATCGCGGGGCGGACGCCCCGATCTCGCTGGCGATGCCCTGCCACGGGTCGTTGCGCCAACGCTATTAATAATTGGCGGCAATGACCCCATCGTAATTGATTTAAACCGGCAAGCTGGCATGCAGCTTAAAGCCGAACATAATCTCGAAATCATCCCAGGTGCGACACATTTATTTGAGGAACCGGGTACACTTGAAACCGTTGCAGCACTGGCGCGAGACTGGTTTAAACGTTTCCTGGCTTCTTCATAACATTGAGCAATCCTCGAGTATGTGATCTGTATGGAACGAGTCCTTAATCAACAGGTCGTCATGAAACTACAACAGGCCGCTGACTTGTTGGAGCAACAGGGCGCCAACCCATTCAGGGTCAACGCCTATCGCCGTGGTGCGGATACGATTGCGCATCTTGTTGGTGACCTGAATCAACTGATAGAAGAGAAGGGTTATGAGGGGCTGTTGGAATTACCAAGTATCGGCAAAGGCATTGCCAACGCAATCTGGGAGATGGCTACAACCGGTCGCTGGGCTCAACTCGAACGCCTGCGCGGTGAATTAGATCCCGTTAAGCTACTGCAAACCGTGGCTGGCATTGGTCCGGAGATGGCACACAAGATCCATGAACATTTGCATATTGATACTCTGGAAGCACTTGAAACCGCCGCCTATGACGGCCGCCTGGAGGGTATACCGGGGATAGGTGCACGCCGCATCACCACACTCCGTGCAAACCTGGCCGCCATGCTGGGGCGCATCCGGCAACGACATACCGATAGCGAGCCTGGTGGTCCATCGATAGAACTGTTATTACAAGTTGATCGTGAATATCGCGAAAAAGCCAAATCCGGTTTGTTACCAAGGATTGCCCCCAAACGCTTCAATCCTGAAGGCAAAGCATGGTTACCTATCTTACACATCCAGCATGCCGGATGGCATTTTACAGCCATGTATTCCAATACTGCCCGCGCCCATGAACTTGGCAAGACCCAGGATTGGATAATGGTATTTTATTATGATGATCATCATCAGGAGGGACAATGCACAGTGGTCACTGAGACACATGGCATCTTATTGAACAAACGGGTAGTGCGTGGACATGAAAGTCAATGCCGCGAATATTATTTTGATCAGCAACAGGCCGTCAGCTGACAAGCGCAAACCGTATATTTTCGATGTCAACTGAAACTTCCATTGAACCAGTATCAGGTGATGCCTTACTGATAGTCGATGTACAGAATGATTTTCTTCCGGGTGGAAGTCTGGCGATCGCTGAAGGTGATCAGATCATTCCAGTATTAAACCGCTATATCAAGATATTCCAAGGCGCACAGTTACCTATTTACGCCACTCGCGACTGGCACCCTGCTAACCATTGCTCGTTTAACGATCAAGGTGGTATCTGGCCTAAGCATTGTGTCGCAAATACCTGGGGCTCGGCGTTTGCAACCACATTGCGATTACCTGATACAACAGTGATTATCTCCAAGGCTACAACTGCAGATAAAGATGCTTATTCAGGCTTCGAGGGGACCGATCTTGTCGAGCAGTTACGCGCAGCAAATATCAAGCGTTTATTCGTTGGCGGACTGGCCACTGATTATTGCGTGCTGAACACTGTCAAAGATGCACTGAAGAAAAACTTCCAAATCTTGTTGTTGCAAGACGCGATTCGTGCAGTAGATATCAATTCTGGTGATGGCGAACGTGCTACGGCCGAGATGCACAAGCTTGGGGCCATATCTGAGAAATTGCTGACTGAAAAGCCGCCTTAATTAAACTCTGAGTCAATCAGAGCTTAATTACCAAGGAATCGGCTGTTTATCACGAAAGAAGCCCCCGCTATGACCAGCATCAGATAGGGTTGCGAGCCAGACAATGGTCTCGGCACCTTCCTTGACGGAACGCTCTGCATTCGGTCCACCCATATTGGTACGCACCCAACCCGGGCAAACCGAATTGATTTTAATTTGGGTATCCTTGAGTTCATCGGCATAAATACGTGTCACAGCATTCAGTGCGGTTTTGGAGAGTCTATAGCCGGGACAACCACTATTCATGTCAGACAATTGGCCCATACCCGAAGACACATTCACAATTCGTCCATTAGCCTTCATCAACGGCACCAATTCCTGTATCAATGAAACGGGCCCATACACATTGGTTTCCATAGTCTGCCGCAGAGTGTCCAGTTCGGTCTTGAATGCACCGGGATTACCCTGTGCGTTCGCATCCATGGAATCAAGAAATACACCTGCATTGTTCACCAGAATACTGATATAGCCGAATTCATTTTTAAGGAACGATGCAATTTTCTTGATGCTATCATCATCAGTCACATCGAGATAATGAAATATGACATCCAAGCCCTGTTGCAGAAGATCGTTGGTGACAGCATTGCCTTTGGCAGTATCACGTCCCGTTATGATAACCTTGATTCCTTGTGTGGCAAGTTGACGACTTGTCTCCAAACCCAAACCACTCGACGCGCCAGTGACGACGGCAATAACTTGTTCATTCATAACAGGAAACTCCAGCGACTATTAGTTTATTATTAGTTTACCGGGCAAGTTGCATACTGAGTATAATCGAAGCTGATTTCATCATAACAACCATTGCTGCTTAATTGCTGTTGTTATCAAATTTATTTGCCATATCTTGCAAGCAATCCGAAATCCTTACACTGTAATCATGTTGCTCATTGATATCACGTAAGGGCATAGCTAAACTCTGTAGTTGCTGAACAACTCGCCTGCGTATCTCATCCAACGACTCATCCTGTCGCAGAAGTTTCCCCTTATACATTACAGGCAGGAGTAATGGGATACCCGGTTGCACATCATCCTCTAGCGTCAATACATCATAACTCAGTGAGCCGTCAGCGCTGAATTGACGATAGACTTGCTTACGTCCCGGCAGTGTGGCCTTGTGTTCAGAGCGTTTACGCCGTGGCCGACCAGCATATTCCTGCAGTTTATAAGCACAATCCAGATAAGGCTGGTCTGCTGAAGCATCAAGATATGTGCCGATACCGAAACCATCAATAGGTGCGCCTGCCTGTAATAATTTCTGCACCGCATATTCATCGAGGCTACTGCTGGCAAAGATAGTGATCTCCTGGCAACCACCCTCGTCCAGTATCTGGCGCACTTTATGTGCATGTTCAGCCAGGTCGCCACTATCGATACGCACAGCTTTGATCTTGATGCCTACCTTGGCAAGATGGGGTTTTAAGCTTACAACCTTGTTGGCGGCTGCCTCGGTATCATAAGTATCGATCAGTAAAACAACGTTATCCGGCTGTGCATACGCAAAATGTTCAAATGCCAGAAGCTCAGCATCATGCGCCTGCACAAAAGAGTGCGCCATGGTACCGAAAATCGGAATACCGAATTGTGCACCCGCCAACACTGTCGCCGTGCCATGCAAACCCGCAAGATAGCCTGCCCGTGCTGCCAATAAACCAGCCTCTGCACCATGGGCACGGCGCATACCAAAATCCACCAGCAATTTATCCGGCGCAACCAATACACAACGTGCCGCCTTGGAAGCAATCATCGTCTGAAAGTGCAGCAAATTGATAAGACGGGATTCAACCAATTGCGCCTCTGGCAAAGGTGCCACGACCCTCAATATCGGTTCATTGCTGAAAAAAACTGTTCCTTCAGGCATGGCATACACATCACCTGTGAAACGTAGTGCCGATAAGTATTGCAGAAAATCCTGGCTGAACCGTTGGGTTGTATGCAACCATGCAATCTCTTCTGAGGTAAACTTCAAGTTTTCGAGATAATCCAGTGCCTGCTGCAGACCGGCCGCAACGAGATAATTGCGACGTTCCGGTAAGCGGCGCACAAAAAACTCAAATACTGCTATATCCCGCATGCCTTGGCGGTAATAACCCTCAAGCATAGTCAACTGATAAAGATCGGTAAGCAAAATACTGGATGCGGGATTCATGATTTTACACTGGCAGTATTTACATTTTTATTAGCAGGATAATCGCAGCCGTTACCAGGGCAATAAGAAGCGTGCGCGTGCCTGCCCACAACAAGGAACTGCCACTAATGCGACCAAGATAGAGTCCGAGCAAAAAAATGATGAAGAAGGCTAATCCAATTGCTGCCTGCAAGGCATTTACTGGCAATGTAACGCCATATCTTACAAGCAATAGCGGCATCATAACTGCGAGGGCAATAATGAAGGGTGCCATCCCATTCACCAGGGCAATGACATAAGGCACGAAGCGGGCAGCATGACCATGAGCAGACTCATCCAGTTGAGAGACCATTGCCTCCTCCAGCTCACGTAATTCCCGTTTACGCTCTGCGGCTTCACTGATATAAGCACTAGTAACACCGCTTACACCAAGTGCTACAGCCGCACCCATACATGCGCTAATGGCAACAGAGATCGCCACGTCACCACTGATATAAAAACCCATACAAAGGCCCAGCATCGTCAGTGCACCATCGAAACCATTAGTTACAAAATAGCGCCGTGCAATGCCATGGGAATGGGTAAGATGTAATAAAAAGCGAATCTGCTCTATGAGATTCATAATTTTGCTTTTAGAATATAAGTGATAACCTATTCAGGTTTTTCACCATTGCCAATGACTTCTACCTCATCAATGCTGTGCACTGATCCGCCTAAACTCGAGATGGCCTCGACAATCTTATCAAACTGGATATCACTTCCGTCCACTTCGACCTGAACACTTTCGGTTTTCTCATCCACTGCTACCACAGTTAATATGACATGGTAATCAGGGCCTTGCTCAACAATGTGTTTAGCAAAATCGAGCGCATTAGGACTATGCGGCTTAAGGACATCAAGCATGAGGCGCTTTACACTTATCATCATTATTCCTGTATTTACAGTTTTTCCTCTGGAGTATTACTCCCAACGCTTCATGGATCTAAAATCACTTTAACGCTCAAAGGAGTCCGTTCATGACTTGTTCAGCGATTCCTTCATAAATCTATTAATCAGAAGCACCTTAAGATTCATATATAAAGAAGCGGGGCTATTTGACCTTAATCAAATAATTTATTGTTTCTTTATGTTTATTGTAATCATAACATTATCTGATTTTGTCAGCGGCCTTACCTTCATGAAATCAGCTTAGTTAACCTCCAACACAGGGGCGATTCATTCGGATGAAGCACCCGGTGCCGACAGCTGGATGGGAGCACTTCGCTCATGTAGCTGACATGGGTGTGCGTGGATTTGGTCACACTATGGCAGAGGCTTTTGAGCAAGCGGCGATCGCGCTCACAGCCGTTATTACCGATCCCGCCTGCGTCAGAGCTGATGCAAGCATTGAAGTCACCTGCGATGCAGCCAATGCTGAGTTGTTGTTTACAGATTGGTTGAACGCGCTTATTTATGAAATGGCTGTGCGCAAAATGCTATTTAGCAAATTCGATGTTGATATCAAAGACAGTAAACTCAAGGCAACTGCCTGGGGCGAGCAGATTGATCAACAACGGCATACACCCTCGGTGGAAGCAAAAGGCGCTACATTCACTGAACTCAAAGTCAAGCAACAGGAAAACGGTATCTGGATGGCACAATGTGTAATCGATGTTTAGAACCTGCCTTAATAAGGCGTTTTGCGCGTTAAGACAAGGCGAATTATTGAGACAGGTTCAGTTAAATTAAGAGCGATTGTGATAACGAGACATGGATACTGATCGATTTACTCAAGTTTCCGATACCACCTGGCGCATCGAACCCCAGGGTAAGATGCGCGTGCCCGCCATCATCTATGCCGATGAAGGCTTGATTCATGCCATGGACGACAAGGTTTATATCCAAGCGAGCAATGTCGCCTGTTTACCTGGCATCGTTGGGGCCAGCTATGCCATGCCGGATGCGCACTGGGGCTATGGTTTCCCTATCGGTGGTGTCGCCGCCTTTGATCCAGAGGATGGTGTGGTGTCGGCCGGTGGCGTCGGTTTCGACATTTCCTGTGGAGTACGGACACTGCATACTGGCTTGCAACGCAAACATATCGATGCAGTTAAGAATCGACTCGCAGACGCCCTCTACCATACTATCCCGGCCGGTCTCGGCAGTACCGGACACATACACCTGAATGACAAACAAATGGATGAGATGCTTTCTGGCGGCGCCCAATGGGCGGTAGACAAAGGCTACGGAGAGCCCCGTGATCTGGAGCGCATCGAGGAGCAAGGCCGCATGCCTTTAGCACGGCCGCTGGAAGTCTCCCAACACGCCAAAAAGCGCCAACGTGATGAAATGGGTACTCTGGGTTCAGGTAACCACTACCTTGAGCTTCAGGAGGTCATAGAAATCTACGATCCCGGGACTGCAGTAATGTTTGGGGTAAATACAGGTGATATTGTTGTCAGCATTCACTGTGGCTCACGAGGCCTCGGCCATCAGATAGGGACAGAATTTCTGAGAAGCATGGCACTGTCTGCGAGTGAATACGGTATTGAACTACCGGACAGAGAGCTGGCATGCGCACCCATTCAATCAACTTTAGGCAAACGTTACCTGGGTGCCATGCGTGCAGCCATTAACTGTGCGCTCGCGAATCGTCAGATCATCACACACCTGACGCGTCAGGTGTTCGCGGAGATCCTCCCGGAGGCTCAACTAGATCTGCTTTACGATGTCTCGCACAACACCTGCAAACTCGAGGAACACATCGTTAATGACAAGGCTCGGCAGCTGTATGTCCACCGCAAGGGTGCCACCCGAGCCTTCGGACCGGGGCATACGGATTTGCCGAAGGCCTTGCAAAAGATCGGTCAGCCAGTGCTAATAGGCGGTTCCATGGGCACGGCCTCTTATATTCTGGCGGGAAATGAACAAAACGAGGCATTGTCCTTTGCCTCGGCATGCCACGGTGCGGGACGCAGCATGAGCCGCCGCAAGGCCTATAAGACCTGGTATGGCCGCCAAATCATCGATGAGCTGGCCGAACGCGGTATTATCATCAGGAGCCCCTCCTCACGTGGTGTGGCCGAGGAAGCGCCCGGCGCATACAAAAATGTAGCTGCCGTTGTCGCTGCCACCGAGCGGGCCGGCCTGGCACGCAAGGTCGCCAGGCTCCGACCCATGGTATGTATAAAAGGTTAAGAAGCTTCTGCCCGGCCGGTCTGGTGTGTCTTTACATCACCTCTCTGGGTACGGGCGTAATCCTCCAACTGCCTTTTGGCAGCATTAAATGAATCACGGATAGCAACATAAATATCTTCGCGAGCGCGTTTATCATGCTGATCACGGCTCACCACAATTTCTTTACCGGGCACCGTTATATCCAGGCTGACGCGGTACAAATTTCCCTTATGTTTATGATGATGCTGGGCATCAAGCACCACGCGGCAACCGATGATGCCAGTATAGAATTCATCCAGTTTGCCGGCCTTTTCACGAATACTGGCTTCCACTGCATCTGAATGTGGGATGCCTTTGAACGTAATTTGTAATGGTAGTTGCATTTATGACTCCACTGAATGTCGCTATAAATTAACTCAGTTTGAAACCTTTGTTATTCACCGTATATCAAACAACCTAAGTTCCTTTTATAGTGTCTATAAATTTGAATAGGCATCTTTTGATATGGATCAAGAGATCAACAGCACTTAACGATTATTCATGTACCTTAGCATTGAGAACCGCTCATAGCCCGCTAATCGATATGCGCTCCCCCTACCCTTTACCACATTTATTCTTCTTATTTATCAGCCTGATCCTCCTGCTAGCCTTCATTCATATAGGCATTTTGAGCATAGCTTTTGAAAAATTAGGCCTCTCACAAGGTTCAATATTTATTTTATTATTCCTGTCCCTCATCGGTAGTAGTTTTAATTTGCCGCTATTTACTGTTAGATCAGAATTACCACCTATGGATATGATGATGCCTATGCCGTTTCAGTTAGGTGGAAAACGCGCACCAGCACCCGGCAGAACAATTATCGCGATTAATATCGGTGGCGGCATGATTCCGACCCTGTTTTCTTGCTACCTGATTTTCAACCAGGGCTTATCATACTCATCAGTATTGATCACAATTATACTGATTACTGGCATCAGTTATTACTTTAGCCGCCCTATTCAACGCCTGGGCATCGGCATGCCGATTCTGATTGCACCTGTCAGCGCAGCGCTAATCGCAATCACGATTAACCCTTCGCATAGCGCACCATTGGCATATATCAGCGGCACGCTGGGTGTTTTGATAGGTGCTGATCTGTTACGCCTCAAGGATATCCGGAAAATGGGGGTTCCTTTCGCTGCAATCGGTGGTGCCGGTACATTTGATGGCATCTTTATAACAGGCATTGTGGCGGTATTATTGGCTTAACCCCGAAGTGGGGTACATCACCACCGTCAATGCTCAGCATTACCCATCACGTGCTTGATCTGTATCAATCGCATCTCAATGACAAACCCTAAAATTGGAATTAGAAGGATGTTTCGGCCGGAATGTGGAGGTATCAAACATGACCATTGCTAACCGGATTAAACAAGATCTCGACGAGATGGGTATTCGTTATGAGGTCATTCCGCACCCTCACTCCAGTTCGAGCCTTGAATCCGCACGCCGTGCACACACACCGTCAATGCAAGTGGCCAAGGGTGTGGCATTGAAAGATGACAAGGGTTATGCACTTGCAGTATTACCCGCGGCCCACTCACTCGACCTGAAGCGTCTTGAATATGACATAGGACGCCGTTTTAAATTGGTCACCGAAGATGAATTATCGAAGTTATTCCCGGATTGCTCACCTGGTGCAGTACCCGCTATCGGCGCAGCATATGGACTCGATACAATCGTAGACAAAAGTTTACTAGAACAACCCGAAATTTATTTTGAAGCCGGCGATCATGAAGAACTCATCCATATCAAAGAAAGTGAATTTGAGAAACTGACAAAAGGCGCAAAATATGATCACTTCAGCAACCCGGAACGGTAAATATACTATTCATTAGCGGCATAGAATATGTACCCATGCTTAAGTAATACATACAAAGGCCACAATCATGACTGATTCTATTAATGCACCACAAGTAGGCGCCCCCGATCCTGAATTAAAGAACTCGCCAATAGCAGAAGAAACCGATGAAGACTCCGAGGTTTTAAGGCAGGAAGTTCCGGGCGATCCAGTCTGCTATTTCAATAACAACGCCTACAAACACGGAGACGATATCTGCAGTGGCAATATATTACTACGTTGCACCTATGGTATCTGGCGACAGACCGGCTCCTGCGATCCCGATAACCTCTAAATTTCAGCAGATGACGAGAGGGAACAGCATGAATTCTGAGCTATCATCTACACAGATCAGCGAACTAAAAAAAACGCTGCAACAACGCCTCACTGAATTACTTGAAGAGGTCAGACATGAATTGCTGAAATATGATGATGAGCAATATATCAAACTTGCCGGACGAGTTCATGATCGACAGGATGAGTCTGTTGCCGACCTACTTGTGGATCTAAATCTGGCCGAGGTTGATCGCGACATAGAGGAGATACGCGATATTGAAGCGGCGCTACTGCGAATCGGAACAAACAGCTATGGTGTCTGCATAGATTGTGACACTGATATCAACTTGCAGCGCCTACAAGCCGCGCCTTCAGCTAAACGGTGCCATGAATGCCAAACCCGCTATGAGCAAAGCCATATACAAGGCCAGCATGTAAGCTTATAAAATCAATCGGTCCGTTTGAAATGACGAAATCGCAGGCACTGGAACCACACCAACTCAGACCTAAATGCGATCCCGATCTTTTTACATTTGAAACAAGTAATGATCTGGATATACTTGAAGGTATTGTCAGCCAGGAACGCGTACTCGAAGCGGTGGATTTCGGGATCGGCATGCAACACAGTGGCTACAACCTTTACGTGTCCGGCCCCACAGGCATCGGAAAGTATTCTGCCATCACCCAGGTCCTGAAGGAAAAAGCCGCTAGATTACCTGCCCCATCGGATTGGTGTTATGTCAACAATTTCGAGGCACCCCAAAAACCAAAAGCACTCCAGCTTCCCTCAGGTACTGCCCGTGAATTTCGACATGACATAGAACAACTCATTGATGAGTTAAGGACATCGATCCCGGCCGCTTTCGATAGTGAAGCGTACCGTTCCCGCCTCAGTGAAATCAAGGAAGAACGCAAAGAACAACGGGACCAGGCTTTCGAGAAGCTTCAGGAAGAAGCCGATGCTGCTGGATTGGCCGTGCTGAACACTCCTCATGGGTTTGGGTTTGCACCAATCAAGAATGATGAAATCATCACTCCGGAAGCTTTTGACAAACTTTCCAAAAAAGAACAACAAAAAATTGAAGATAATATTGAAATCTTACAGGAGAAATTAGCTCTCATCCTCCGCAATATCCCAAGATGGCAAAGTGAAGAAAAATCAAAAACTCACGATTTAAACAAAGAAACTGTTACCTTTGTTACCAAGCACCTCATTGACAACTTGAGAGAAAAATATTTCGAATTAGAGAATATATTAAATCACATCACCAACATTCAAGCCGATATTGTTGAAAATTTTGAAGAATTCCAGAAAGAACAAGGGCAAGACATTTCAATTATTGGGTTAACAACAAGGCCGTCACATTTTTTCAGACGCTATGAAGTCAACGTGTTAGTTGAGAACAACATTGATAATGGCGTGCCTGTTGTCTATGCTGACAATCCAACGTATCAGAATCTGATCGGCAGAGTCGAATATCAATCCGATCTTGGAGCTCTTGTCACGGACTTTACACAAATCAGGCCTGGCGCATTACATAATGCCAATGCCGGTTATTTGATATTAGATACACACAAAGTTCTGCTTGAGCCCTATGCATGGCAGGGCTTAAAACGTATTCTTAATTCGCAAAAAATTACGATCGAGTCGTTAGGTCAGATGCTGGGCCTGATCAGTACAGTATCACTCGAGCCGGAACCCATACCGCTCGACATAAAAGTAATTTTGTTAGGTGATCAATTTCTTTATTATCTGTTATGCGAGTGGGATACTGACTTCAGAGAACTCTTCAAAGTTATAGCGGAATTCGAAGACAAAATAGAGCGTAACCCGGAAAATAATCAACTTTATTCTCAATTGCTTGCAACCCTTATCAAAAAACATAAGCTGCGCCCCTTCAACAAATCGTCAATAGCAGAAATCATTGATCATAGCGCACGTTTGGCCGACGACGGCAAAAAATTATCGATCCATATGCGCCATGTCGTCGACCTGCTCCGTGAAGCTGATTATTGGGCGGATCACGAGAACCAGGAAATCGTTGATGCTTTGCATGTTAAGCAGGCCATCGTCAAACAAACTCACCGCATGGATCGAATACGTCAGCGTATTTATGAACAAATCGATCGTAAAACCATATTGATTGATACCGATGGCGAGCATATAGGTCAAGTTAATGGGTTATCCGTTTTGCAGGTTGGCGATTTCCGTTTCGGACAGCCATCAAGGATCACCTCGACGACACGCCTCGGGAAAGGTGAAGTCATCGACATCGAGCGTGAGGTTGAACTTGGTGGGGCAATACATAGCAAAGGCGTGCTTATCTTATCTTCGTTTCTGGGTGCGCGTTATGCCAATAACCAGCCATTATCGCTCTCAGCCAGTGTAGTATTTGAACAAACCTATGGGCTTGTTGAGGGTGATAGTGCTTCACTCGCAGAGTTATGCGCGCTATTGTCGTCATTAGCTGATATTCGAATTAAGCAATCTTTGGCAGTAACAGGCTCCGTAAATCAACATGGCAAGGTTCAGGCTATCGGTGGCGTGAATGAAAAGATCGAGGGCTTCTTCGACATCTGCAACAATAATAGCCTAACTGGACAACAGGGTGTTCTCATACCAGTGAGCAATGTGCAACACCTGATGCTTCGCCAGGATGTTGTCGATGCAGCAGCTAATGGCCAGTTTCACATCTACCCGATAAACACTATTGATGAGGCAATCAGTTTATTATCAGGAATAGATGCGGGTGAGCGCAATGCCGATGGAAAATTTCCGGATAATACGGTTAACTATTTGGTTGAAAAAAAATTACAAGAATATACAGAGCAACAAAAATTATTCGCAGAGCCACAGGCACGCATTATAACTAATGGCTGAAATGCCAAATAGTACAGATATACGCCGCATCCTCCTTGCGCTCGACAGTTCGAGCTCAAATCTATCAACGCTGCAAACGGCAACCAACCTTGCCGCAAGACTGAAAGCCGAATTACTCGCATTATTCATTGAAGATAAAAATCTTCTGGATTACGCACTACTACCTATAGCCAGAGAGATGAATCCAACCTCAGCTATTTCACATAATATTGATAGCCTGCGTTTGCAAAAAGCATTAACAGCACAAGCTTCAGAACTGCAACGAGTACTAACGGTATATGCAGAAAAGGCAAATATTCAATGGTCGTTCAAAGTTACACGAGGTCAGATCATTGATGAAGTGCTATCAGCCACGCAACATGCGGATCTGCTCGTGCTTTGCAGAACAGGTTATTCATCCATGGCTAGAACTCAGCTTGGCAACGCAACTGCCACGATAGCTTCTTCTGCGACACGTAGTGTACTCGTTTTACATGAAGACAGAATCTCCGATAAATCAATATTTGCACTATTCGAAGGGGGCTTAAATGGCATGTGTGTCTTATCCACTGCAGCACAATTTGCCAGCAGCAATTCACACGAGCTCATCGTGCTTATTAATGCGACTGCTGGATACGGCTATAAATACCTACAACGACAAGTCACACAATGGCTTGAGAAGCATAAAATTCAGGCACGAGTACTGATACTGAATGATTTTAAAATCGAACGTATTGTTCAAGCCGTGCAATACCAGGGTTGCGATATGCTGGTAATATCTGCAGACAGCAAAATACAACAATCACTGGGCACACTAATCATTAAACTTAGATTACCGGTAGCTATTGTACGCCAACCCAATTCTCTTCAACTAAACTGACAGAACCAGGATAGTACCGATCACCAAAGTCACAATAAACGTTACCCCCAGCAGCTTGAACATCCTTCCTCTGGCTATTGCAGTCGCCATAATGCCTTTTACGATTGTATTGACTACCGTCGCAACAAAGATACCAGACACCGCAACAGACATAGGCAGGTCAACTGTCGTCATACGCGCCAGTGTCAACGTGACCGGGTCCACATCAGCTATCCCTGATGTTGCAGCCAGCAAATAGACGCCTAAGTCACCAAACCAGGCACGTAACAATCTGGACATAAACACCACTACAGTCAACAACAGACCGTATTTCAGTACCGTTCTTAATTCAAATGGGTTACGTATAATAGCTTCGCCAACTAAACTCTCTTCCCGGGGCGAATGACGGTACATCCAATAAGCAGACAAATAGCACATCAAGGCCATTGCGGCTAACGGTATTATCAAATGGAAAAATAATTCTGTTTTTATGAAACTTGCTATCAACAATGTCCTGAGAAACATTGTCCCTGAAGCAAACAAAATACCAGCAGCGAAGAATTGTATAAGATCTGGACGCTCGCGTGCCATCTGTGAGTAACTCAGAGTGACAGCTGTTGACGAGGTCAAACCACCCAATAAGGCGGTCAGCCCCAAACCCAGCTTTGCCCCCCCAAGCTTTACCGAAAAATAACCAACAAATGATATAGCTGCGATCAAAACAACCATCCACCAAATCTCATAAGGATTGATAGCCATCCATGGTCCAAATCCTCGGTTCGGCAAAACTGGAAGCAGCACAACCGAAATCAATAAGAACTGGAGGATCGCATACAACTCGTGGCGCTCGATGCGCTGGATCAGTCCATGCAGAAAGGGTTTTACCCCTAATAGAGACGCGGTAACCACAGCTAACGCTGCAGACAATGCGAGATAACCTCGCATTGCTGCCGCACCCAGAGCAAAGGTCAACAGAACTGCAATAGCAGTTGTAATACCGTAATCGCCATAGGCTCGAGCACTCGCAATATGCGCGCCAATCACTACAATAGCAAACGCCAGAAAAGCAATACCAAGTAATAACGAATTAGTGTCCTGTGACAGTAGCCCCCAGAGCGCGCCCAGAATACTGACAAGTGCGAATGTACGCATACCGGCGATCCGCACACCCTCTTCTGAATCGCGTTTTTGCCAACCGCGCTCCAAACCAATCAAGAGGCCGATCGCCAGCGCAACAGCAATACGTGCGATTACTTCTAATTCTGACACCAATCTATGCTATCAATATTTTTGCAGGAATATATTTTCAACAGATTCAGTTAGAGGCGCTATCAGAAATTCGCTTATAAAGCGTCTCATAGCCCTGTTTCATTTTATCACCGAATAGCGGATCCTCAGACGCAGTCAGCTTAGAATCGATATATTTCCAATCATTTTTTGTAAATGAATTCTCAAGCAATGGAAAAACTTCTTTTTCTTCCTTATTAATGTGTTCTATTTGGTCTGAAATAAATTGTTCTAATTTTTCAATCAACGCATCTTTTGACTGAATTTCACCGCTTTTAATTTTCTGCATACATTCTTCTATTTTTACAGGAATATAAGATAGGCTATTGTGTTCTTCCAGTAATTGTATTATCGGCTGACAATCGCTGTCATATTTCTGCAAATAATATTCGAATATCACGTTTTCCATTGGATGATGAATCGTATTAGGATAGTGTTGAATGTAATCAACAATATCCAATATTAACGACACATAAAGCTCACCATTTGTTGTTATATTTTCAACCTCTGCTTTCATTAATTTCATCAATTTCATGAAATTTATATGGTCAGTATGCAACCTCTTGAGAGCCTTACTCATGACATAATCCTCAGACATTACCTTGTGCTTGTAGCAATCCATGTTCTCCAAGAAGAGAAAATAGACTGCCTGCATCAGGGTCATTATCAGTATCAATTGTTATTCGGTAAGATATTTCATCTTTATCCAATGGACGATATTCGGATAATTGATGCTCCAGAACCTCCACCCCAGCCTCAGATACGTCGTTTCCTTGTTGCATTCTGCGTAACAGGCGCTGTCTTAGCAGTATTTCACTTGCCGTAATTTCAAGGATCGCAAATTTCACGCCAAGTGATTCCGAGAGATCATGAAATAAATCACGATACTCTCGCTTCAAAAAGGTCGCATCAATAATCACATTATAACCAGCCGTTAAAACAAGTTTCGCAATCTCAGTCATCTGCTGATAAACCTTCATACTCAGGTTTTCGCTATAAAATCCGCCGGCAACCGGTGAATGTGAACTCGTCTGCGGTGGCATGGAAAACATACGTTTACGTTCGACATCAGAACGAACCTGGATAGCAGGCAAGATTTCGCATAAGCCTTTACTCAGATAGCTCTTACCTGATCCAGACATGCCCCTGGTAATAATAAGTATTGGCTGCGTTTCTCTGGCGATTTGTTCTGCAAGTATGACATATTTTAAGAAATCCTCATCCAGGTTAATGCGTTCCATTTGCGTTGTATCCGGCTGAGACCTCCTTAGTTGACTTACTTTGGCACGCACCATTGCCCTATAGACACGATAATAATCGAACACCTGAAGGCCCGCATAATCACCTGTTGACATCAAGTAATCATTTAAAAATCTCCAGGCCAGATCCTGTCTTCCTGCGTGTTCCAGGTCGCTTAAGAGTAATGCCGCCTCACTCATGACATCGACCCAACGCAAATTTTCATTGAATTCGAGCGCATCAAAGACTATAAATTTATCCTGTAACATTACGATATTACCTGTGTGCAGGTCGCCATGACATTCCCTAACATAACCATTCTGCTTCCTCTTGCGAAATTGCCTTGTTAAACAATTGAATTGAGTGTCACACCAGTCACGTAAGCGGCCAAGCCGCCCTTTCAGAGTCGTATCCATAAGCAATGGTACTATGTGTTTAAAATTCTCCATCACTGGCTGGCGAATCAGCTGCGGCTCACCGTAGTCATCTTTTTCTGATGCTACTGGTAATGAGCTGTGAAATTCAGCAATCAATTTGGCGAGCGAGCCAAGATGATCACGACTAATCGCGTCATGCGTCAACAAATCACTCATAAGACTATGCTGCGGAAATTGTTTCATTTTGACCGCATAATCCATAGCCTTGCCCGTACCAGAAAATTTTGGTGAACTCGCAGGCCCGGTAATGGCAACAACCTGCAAATAGTAATCACGGGCCAACCTTTGATTCAAGCGCAACTCTTCAAGACAGTAGTGGTGCCGCTTATCCAGCGTGCTGAAGTCGAGGAACCCAAAATTCACGGGTTTTTTGATCTTGTATGCGTATTCGCCGGTCAGGATTACCCAGGATATGTGGGTTTCCAACAAGCTTATATCCTGACAGGGATGTTGGTAGCAGGCCGGATCCAATAATGTGTGGATCGCAAGTGGCTGCGCTCCCTGTAATCCTGATTCTGTAGTTGATGCTATAGCAGCCATGGCACTGATCGCGGCAACACCAGATTGGGTCAATCACAAGCTAGCAAAGCTAGCTGGCGCGGAAATTGATGCAGATCAAGCAGTGATTAGGCGCTTATGCATACGAAATGCCTGCTATCAAGGCGCTATGTACAGCGGCAGCAACTGTCAATGTATCAGGTCCGCCGCATCAGTACTTTCAGGTGTGTTACAGCACAATGAAGCATCTTTGATCAGCCAAACGATCTAGCCTTTTGCATAACATTCTGTAATTAATAACTTTATGGCCAGATTCCGCGTTCGAGTGTGATATCAGTAAGTCGGCGTATAGCAACCACCAATGCCGCAGTACGAAGATCTACATAACCATCGGCATGCGGTACTGGATGGTCTATATCATCTGTTGATGTTTCATCCGGTCCCTTGTTCTCAGAATTAAGGGTACGCCAGCGATCAACAACAGCATCGACGGCGCGATACACTTTGATTTGTAATTTACGATTCACATCACCGAGGTCCCACTGTTGATTTTCGTTGTTTTGCACCCATTCATAATAGCTGACGGTGACACCACCTGCATTTGCCAGAATATCTGGTATGACATGTATACCTTTTTGGTAGAGGATATCATCAGCCGCAGGTGTTATAGGGCCATTTGCGGCCTCCACAATAAGTTTCGCTTTCACATGTCCTGCATTGTCCTTGCGGATTTGATTACCCAGCGCTGCTGGAATCAAAATATCGCAATCTATCTGTAACAAATCCTCGTTAGTGATTGTTCGCGTCTCTGGAAGGCCGACGACCGTGCCATGTTCTTGCTTATAACGTTGAACGGCCTCAAGATCTAAGCCATTACCATTTTCACTGAATATGCCACCACTTGAGTCACTGACAGCGATTATTATTGCGCCCTCATCCTGGAAGAGGTCTGCAGCGACACTGCCCACTTCGCCAAAACCCTGTATGGCAACGCGCAAACCTTTCAAACTTGCCAAACCAGGCACCTTAGCAAGCTCCATAAATCGTTCAGCGGCATACAAACAACCCCGTGCAGTAGCTTTATCACGACCCGCTGATCCACCCAGATCTATCGGCTTGCCAGTAACTACAGGTCGATTATTACGGCCTGGGTGCATAATGTCGTAGGTGTCATAAATCCACGCCATGGTCTGCGCATTGGTATAAAGATCAGGTGCTGGTATATCCGTATGTGGCCCGATGTTGTCACCCAGTTCTGTGATAAAACGGCGAGTGATGCGACGTAATTCACCTGTACTAAGTGATTTAGGATCACAGACTACGCCGCCTTTAGCGCCGCCGAATGGCACATCTATAAGCGCACACTTCCAGGTCATCAGAGTCGCCAGTGAACGAACTTCATCAAGGGTAACATCCGGATGATAGCGGATACCGCCTTTGCCAGCGCCCAATAAGCGGTTATGCAGTACACGATAGCCATGAAAGGTCTGCACTGAATCATCGTCCATCTCGACGGGAAAACAAACACAGAGTGAACGTTTAGGTGACTTGAGAAAATCGATTAGGCCACTCCTCAAGTCATGCATGTGAACAGCGGCCCGTTCGAATTGCTGGTGACTGATATGAAAAGGATCAAGATCTTCCGCTTGATCATTGGTTTCGGAGACTACATCGGTTTGCGGCGCTTCCATCGAATCGGCCTCAAAACTATGAACGGTATAAGAATTATATTACTTATCCATATACTCACTATATCGACCCCGGCCAGCTTTGATTCAGGTCAAGAGAATCAGACTCACGGCAATACATACTGATTAATGAGGCTTTCATCCAATAGAGTGTTCCTCAAAAGCCAAAGATTATAGTCATGACGCAACCAGAATCTCAAACACAGCAAAAATTGCTAGTCAGGAAAATTGGAATCGACACCTATCAGGAAAACGTCGCTTATCTACATCGCGAATGTGCCATTTACCGTGCGGAAGGCTTTCAGGCACTGGCAAAAGTCAAGGTTTCCATAGATAGTCGATTAATCCTAGCGGTACTGAATGTTGTCGATGACTCCATTATAGTAGATGAAGACCAACTCGGCCTATCGGAACAGGCTTTCAAGCAACTCGTCGTCAAAGAAGGCACCGAAGTTCGGATTGATCATGCCGAACCTCCATCCTCGATGGATGCCGTACGCCGCAAAATTTCCGGGGAGCGTCTTGAACTCGAAGATTATCGAATGATTGCACACGATATAGCACAACATCGTTATTCAAAATTGGAATTATCGGCTTTTCTTGTAGCCTCCGGACAGGCTGGTCTAGACCGTGATGAAGTTCTGTATCTGACCCGCGCCATGTTCGAGTCGGGGGAAAAACTGGATTGGGATGAACCCGTCGTTGTTGATAAGCATTGCATCGGCGGGATCCCTGGAAATCGAACAACCATGTTGATTGTCCCAATTGTTGCTGCACATGGGATGCTGATACCCAAGACTTCCAGCCGTGCCATCACATCACCCGCCGGCACCTCAGACACTATGGAGGTACTGGCTGAGGTGAACCTTTCACCTCATACATTACACGACATTGTCCGCCACCAGCGTGGTTGCCTTGCTTGGGGTGGTACAGCCCGGCTGGCGCCGGTAGATGATATCCTGATTTCAGTCGAGCGCCCTCTCGCGATGGATTCCCACGGGCAAATGGTAGCTTCAATCCTATCGAAAAAACTGGCGGCGGGTGCCACACATCTACTCATTGACATCCCGGTTGGCCCAACGGCCAAAGTCAGACAAATGCGCCAGGCGCTGGCACTACGCAAACTGTTTGAATATGTGGGAGATCGTTTAGGCATTCATCTTGAGGTCATTATAACCGATGGCCGCCAGCCTGTGGGACACGGTATCGGTCCTGTACTGGAGGCACGAGACATCATGCAAATCCTCAACAATGATCCGGCCGCTCCCGCTGACCTGCGTCAGAGTGCGCTACGCCTTGCCGGGCGAGTGCTCGAATTTGATCCCGATGTGCGTGGCGGCCATGGCTTCGCAATTGCGCGCGATATTCTTGATTCAGGCCGGGCACTGTCCAAAATGCTTGCTATTATTGAAGCACAAGGGCCACAGAAAACCTGTTGTGAGCCTGGAAGGCTCAGCTTTGAAGTCACTGCTCATGAAAGCGGCATTGTCGCCGGCATCGATAATCTACAAATGGCCCGGCTTGCGCGCCTGGCTGGAGCTCCAATGGATAAAGGCGCCGGCGTAGATTTATTGAAAAAGCTGGGTGAGCCTGTCGAGGTTGGCGAACCCCTGTATCGAGTACATGCTGAGTTTCCCGCCGACTACCAGTTCGCACGTACCGAAGCTGATAATAACTCCGGCTATCACATTGGAAAAGCTGACCAAATCCCTACAACCATGACTGAATAACTGCGATGAATGGCCCACTCCCTGGCAAGCCAACTCTGGTTATCGGCTTCCCCGAATATGCCCGACAAGCGCAGGATCTCGCTGCACGGCTGCGATGCGAGGTCACAATTATTGAGTTGCACCGATTTCCCGACGGGGAATCTCTGATCAGGCTTACCGCTCCTGTTCCGCCTCACACTATTATGCTTCGTAGCCTTGATGCGCCTAATACCAAACTAATAGAAATAATCCTCGCCGCCCAAACCGCAAGAACGCTCGGCGCGAGACATATTACCTTGATCGCCCCTTACTTATGCTACATGCGCCAGGACATAGCCTTTCATCGTGGCGAAGCCATCAGTCAAAAAATTATCGGTTCATTATTGGGCGAGCTATTTGATGCATTGATCACCATTGATCCACACCTCCATCGTGTATCGTGCCTATCTGATGTCATACCCCTTACAACTGCGATTGCTGTCAGCGCCGCAACTCTGCTCGGCGAATTTGTGGCTGTCCAGTTAGATAAGCCCGTATTGATTGGGCCCGATGGTGAATCAGAGCAATGGGTTCGGCGTGCAGCCGCAGCACATAAATTTGAATATCACATTGGCCATAAAATAAGACACGGCGATAGAGACGTTGAAATTCAGCTTCCGGAAATGAACCTGAAGGACCGCGAAATTGTAATTCTGGATGATATCGCCAGCAGTGGCGTTACCCTCGCCACTGCCGCCAGAAAGGTACAAGCAGCAGGCGCCGGCAATGTTAATGCATTCATAACACACGCGTTGTTCGCTGATGGCGCAATCAAAACCATTAAAGCTGCAGGTATAGATAAGATCTGGAGTACAAACACTATCTCACACCCGACCAATACCGTTTCGATAATACCGCTCATCGTTGAAGCTATCGAAAAACATCTATCGAACACAGTGCCGCAAGAAATGATTCAACATAAACCTGCGTAATGTACATACTTAACATCCCGGTAGCAAGCAGTGACTACTATAAGACAGCGCTGATATGGGCCTCATCTTCAGCATGTTTGTACGCCTCTGAAAAGACGAAACTAACCGAAGTACCCTACCTTCCTCGCTGTCTAATTTTAGCTGCCAGCCGAAACGCTCGCTCTCGACGATTCCTATACTGCGATCCTTATGATTAGTTAATTGCCAGTACCATGAGTCGATACTGTATCATTCGTAGTGTAGTGATCGAAAAAATTGATTGCGGCTTGCTCAGGACTGGTACTTTCAACCAATTCCGCCAATCTTGAAACTGCTAGAATAACTTTTAGCGAAGTCGCAAATCCAAACCACATACCAACACCTATTACGACAAGACCCGTTGCCAGCAAGATCAAGGACAGATAGTGTATGGCATCATTATCCGGCGGGCTGCCCGACCAAAGTATGTTTTCCAGTCACTGTTGCCGCCGGCACCTGCACTGAAGCCGGCATACTCTCTACATTCGCACTGCTCAAGAGCGAAAACGCCAAAAGTTTTCTGCAAAAGAAAGGCGTGCAATACTGAACTGAGTGACGCTGCGGAATGCTGCTGTCAGTACGCATAGCGCACGCACATATCAAGAAATTCATTAACTCCGCAGATGCATGTCTTAATGCCCGTCAACGCCTGCATAGAATACTTCTGCAACCATAAATACGGTACGGCAATCATAATCAAGCCCCTCTTCTGACTAGATATACACAATCTTACGCCGCACTAACCATTTTTCTATTTCTACTGCCGCAAATACTAATAACGATAAGCCGGTGCACAATGCCAGTTCTCCTGGCTCAAGCGCTTGTGTCTTAAACACAGGTTGAAGCAGTGGCATGTAGATCGTCGCTAACTGCAAAAGTATCGTCAATATCACTGCCCCGAGCAACGCGGGGTTCGACAAAACACCTACACTGAACAGCGAATTACTACCACTGCGAATGGCCATGGCATGTGCAAGTTGAGAAAAAGTCAGAGTCGTGAAT
>CAMYKB010000006.1 GCA_947258875.1 uncultured Gammaproteobacteria bacterium
GGTTGTCATCGCTTCACTGCCTTTGAGTTGCTTTTCCTTACCCTTGTAACGCAGCAAGGCCCCCCAACCACCCGGGCCGGGATTGCCACGGCAGGCACCGTCAGTGAATATTTCGACTTGATCACTCATCTATCCAATTCTCAGAGACTGGGCATACCGCGGGTGGAGGGTTCTGTCAGGTTACCAGTAACCAGGCCGGCACGTGGTTGCCACTGGGGCTTTATCGGCGTCAGGCGCGCGACTTTTTTCTGAGCCAGTATCACTTGCAGCCCTCCAGCACCAGGTAACCAGCGCTGCACGCGTTGGTTTTCCATAAAGGCAAGGCGTTGTTGTATCCCGGCATGCTGGATCGGGGGCCGCTGACCCAGGTGGTCACAGCGTAGCTCCTGAAACCCCAGTAACGACAACCAGTCCTTAAGGCGAGCATGGGTATAAAATCGACCACACCACGGTACTGTGTTTTGCCAAAACCTCAGTGATTTCCATAAGCCATAAAAACCCAGCGGGCTGAATTCCACCAGGATCATGTGCCCTTCAGGAATCAGGATACGATCAACCTCACGCAGAATCTGGTGCGGTTCACTTGAAAACCCCATACCATGCATCAATACCACCAGGTCTACACTATCGGACTGGAAAGGCAGGTCGGTCAGCTCGGCCTGCACATCGCCCCGGCCCTGCACGGAATCCATGCGCAGGTTATAGCGCACACGACATGAATCCAACAAATCGTAACTGGGTGCAATATTGCCAATCTGGATAGCGTAGTACCCAAATAACTGCACCAGGACGTCGTCGAGGTGGGTTTGCAACTCTTCGAGCAGCTGCTGACCAACCGTAGACGCATACCATTTGCGCAATTCAGTGAATACCGCATCAGTTCGGTATCGGCAATGGGGACGTGTCTTCATAAGGGCAAGCATACCCTGTTTCGGATTACCACTGAATGCCCGGCAAGGTCTATGGAACACCTGATTAACCCAACACCTACATCCATGTAGGCCTGCGCTGCGCTGCCTCCTGCATCCGTGCAGTCGTCGGCAACTGCTCCCTGCGTTGCCAGCCTATTTAGACTTGGACCGATTTTGACACTCAGAGCAATCTCCCCAAAATCAAACAGAGGTTTCCTGAATCATGAAACGGGCCACATTCCCGCTAAAGTGGCTTGTCTACCATAGGTTGCGGAGGTTAAGCTCTCTAACCATTATGCAAAAATATAATAAACAATCCCAGTGGGCATGCGTCGCAGCACTCATACTGTTATCAGCCTGTAGTACACAATCACCGCGCCCAGATACGGCTGATCAAGTGCTGGATGTGACACCAACGGCCCCAGACCCAGGAATCAAAGAGGCTTTCAGCGATAACATCCTGCTGCCCAGGCTGGATATAGAAACCAGGCCGCAACAAAGTGTGGCAATAGACGGCGATGACATCTGGCAACGATTACGCCAGGGCCTGCGCTTTGCTGGCCATGAAGATCATCCGCTGGTGCAGCGACATCTTGAACAATACCTCAACAATCCGGATTACATCCTGCGGGTGAGCGAACGTGCTGCTCCCTATCTGCATTTCATAATGCAACAAATTGAGCAACGCGACCTGCCCATGGAACTCGCCTTGTTACCCATCATTGAGAGCGCCTATGTCCCCTTTGCATACTCACAGGGACGCGCCGCCGGACTCTGGCAGTTTATCCCTGCTACGGGCCGCCATTTCGGCCTGAAGCAGAACTGGTGGTACGACGGTCGCCGTGATATCTATGCCTCGACCCAGGCCGCACTCAATTATCTGCAGAAATTGAACCGGCGTTTTGAGGGAGACTGGATGTTGACCCTAGCGGCATATAACGCAGGCCCGGGTACTGTTAGCCGCGCCATAGAACGCAATAGACGTGCCGCCAGATCCATGGCTTACTGGGATTTACCGCTATCCGCCGAGACTCGCAACTATGTCCCCAAACTATTGGCTGTCAAAGCGATATTTTCTCAGCCCTGGCGTTATTCAATTGATTTGCCAACGATTGCCGACACCCATCACTTCCAACATGTCGTGATCGCAGGTCAAATCGACCTGGCACAAGCTGCTGAACTCGCCGGGATCGATGTTGAATCGCTGTATCGCCTCAATCCCGGCTTCAACCGCTGGGCTACGGATCCGGAGGGACCGCATTATCTACTCATCCCGGCCGCGCATGCAGAGCGCTTTGAACAAGCCCTCGCCGAGTTACCCGCCGACCAGCATGTCAGCTGGGTGCGTCATAAAATACAACCCGGCGATACATTAAGCGAAATCGCACGCCGATATCACACCAGTACCCAACTGCTCAAGCAGATCAACAAACTCAGCGGTCATCGCATTCATGCGGGGCGACATTTGCTCGTACCCAAGGCACAACGCAGAATGGATGAGTATATGCTCGCAAGCACACAGCGACAGCAGCGGCTACAAAGTACACAGCGAGAAGGGATTCGACGGTTGTATACCGTGATGCACGGGGATAGCTTCTGGAGTATTGCCAAAGCACATAACGTTAGCCTGAATAAGCTGACCCGCTGGAATGGAATGGCCCCCGGCGATATCCTGCGCCCGGGAGACGAACTGGTCATCTGGCTGCCTTCGGTCAATGAAAACGCATACCTTACGCCCGCCAGCCTTGGCCCGCCCTCTTCTCAACATAGCCTGAGGACTATCCACTACGCTGTCAGACCAGGCGATTCCCTTTACAGGATTGCCCGCAAATTCAGTGTCAGCATCACCGACATCAAGAGCTGGAACAAGATCAAGGGCAAGCATCTACGTCCCGGGCAAAAACTCACATTATATGTCGATGTGACCAAACAACAGGGCTGAGTCATGCCTCATTTAGGGTATAACAGCTCATTCCAGTCTATCGGGTGACGAATACTTTCTATCCAGCGGAAGAGGCGCTTGCCAACAGGCCGTGATATTATCTTTATGGGTTAGCTTGTCAGCAATGCCTCGCCATATATATAACGGCAGCTGTCAAGTTTTTAGAATTAACATAAAAATAAGCATAACTATCTGTTATTAATAACATATTCCCATGGAGTGAGGGGGTATAGGGCTATACAGCATCGTAGGCATTAATTCAGAATAGCGGCTGTAACCAGGAGTTTTATCAACATGGACTTGAAGCGGCCTTTGCCAGGTTTGTTCGACCGCCCCCCCTTGACTATTATGTGTATAGGGCGGGCGGCACTATCTCTACTGCTTGACCCCCGGATATCATCTTTCACCATGCCTGACCCCAGGAACTGCAGAGGCACATCTGTACATGCCTAGTGGAATCTTTTCCAGTGCGGCCGAAACAACCATGGTTGTTCACAAGGACGAATTGCTGCAAACCACGATCGGTAATTACACGGTCGACAAGATCCTCGGCAGGGGTTCTATGGGTATCGTCTATCTTGGCACCCACAAAATCACCGGGCGCAAAAGCGCCATCAAGACCATGTTGTTGTCGGATGAATTTGCAGCCAGTGAAATCATGGGCGCGCGAACACGCTTCATCAGCGAGGCCGAGACTGCCAGGCTACTCAATCACCCTTATATCGTCACCATTTACACTGCTGGGGAAGAAGATGACCTCGCATTTATCGCCATGGAGCTGCTCAACGGGCAAGACCTGACCCGCTATACCAATCCGGACAATCTGCTGCCGCTGAGCAATATACTCTCGATCATAGAAAAATGTGCTATAGCGCTGGATTACGCCCATTCATGTGAAGTTGTTCACCGCGATATTAAACCGGCTAACATCATGTTCGACTGGCAGACTGGCAAGATCAAGGTCACGGACTTTGGTGTCGCGCGAATCGCAGATTCCAGTAAGACACGCGCCGGCATTGTGCTCGGTACACCATCATATATGTCTCCCGAACAGCTGACTGGCAAAAAAATTGATGGCCGGACAGACATCTTCTCGCTAGGCATCATGATGTTCCAGCTACTGACAGGTTCCCTGCCCTTCAAGGCCAGATCGATTCCTGATCTCACACAGAAAATATGCTGCCAACCTCACCCAGTAGCCAGTAAAATGCGTCAGGGCGTGCACCGCAGCGTCGATGCAGTTATCGACAAGGCGCTCAGAAAAGATATCAGTGAGCGTTATCAAACCGCAGGCGATATGGCAAAGCAAGTTCGCACATGCCGCGAATTCATGAAAATAAATGCCCGAGATAGATCATGAGCAACGCGGTCGAAATTGTAGGGCATAGCGATACCGGTCTGGTACGTTCCCAAAATGAGGACTACATTGGGAATATACCCGAGATTGGTGTTGCCGTATTGGCCGATGGCATGGGCGGGTATCGTGGTGGCGAGATCGCAAGCGCGATCGCAGTCAACACAATTATGGAACAACTGAATAAAACCGTTCCTAATCTAGCAGCTGATCAAATCGATAGTAAGACAGGTTACTACCTGCAGAGTGTTGCGGCACGCGAATCTATTGTACTGGCTAACGAGGCCATCTATAAGGCCGCGCAGGAACAACCACAATATCAGGGTATGGGCACTACGGTCGTCGTTGCAATCATCAATGGCAACCGCATGACGATTTCTCATGTCGGTGATTCCCGACTCTACAGAATCAGGAACAATACACTTGAACAAGTAACTGTTGACCATACACTGATGCAAGAACTGGTTGATCGCGGCTTTTACACCAAAGAGGAAGCTCGGGAATCACTCAACAAGAATCTGGTTACGCGTGCACTGGGTATTGAGCTATCTGTCGCCGTGGATATCAAAGAAGAGATGGTAGTACCGGGCGATCTGTATATGCTATGTTCTGATGGACTGCACGATATGGTCGATGATGAAAAAATTGCATCGATCATCCAGGCGCATCAGAAAGATCTTGCAAATACGGCAAGCGAACTTATCAAGGCTGCCAATGAACACGGTGGCAAGGATAATATCTCCGTGCTTCTGATCAAGATCCACTCAACCGGCAAACAAGGCGGGTGGTTGAAACGACTGTTAGGAATTTTTTCAAAATAAACTACACCTTTTACATTTGTATGTTTTTTTAACTAACTGAAAATATTTGCACTCATATGGCTAAGCTGATCATCACCCTCAATGACGAAAAGGTCGACGAATACCGGATTGATAAATCCTGCCTGACCATTGGTCGCGACAACGGTAACGATGTCCTGCTGGGCAATCCCACCGTCAGCAGCTATCACGCCCAGATCATCACCATTCTTAATGACTCCTTTATTGAGGATCTCAATAGCACCAATGGCACATTCGTGAATTCGACGTCAATCAAAAAATACGCCCTCAACGACGGCGATCAACTAAAGATAGGCCAATATCAGGTTAAATATATTAAACACCGCGCCAGCGATACAGACATCGCGTAGCTACGTGCCCATGATTGACAAATCACCCAAAATATCAGCATACTGAGGCAGCTAATCCGGCCTACCGCCGATCAGGAGCACTGATTGGTTATCCAACGCTCATTCCGTACTCTTATTGGTGTCATGCTAGTGGTGTTGTTTTTGCTGCATGTCGCCGGCATCCTACCCATCAAACTGCTGCACACCCTTGAAAATGCCAGCTATGATGCGCGTCTTCACCTTACCATGCCAAATAGCATCGACCCCCGTATCGTCATTCTCGACATTGACGAAGCGAGCCTATCCGAAATAGGACAGTGGCCGTGGAACAGAGCCCTGCTTGCACAACTGGTAGAACGTCTCAACAGTGACTACGATATTAAATTGCTCGCATTCGATATCGTATTTGCCGAAAGCAATACTAACGAAGGACTGGAGGTGCTACAGCAACTGGCGCGGGGAGAACTACAAAATAACGAGGAATTCTTAACCGCAATTACCCGCCTGCAACCGGAACTTATGCATGACAAAATTTTTGCCGACAGCCTGAGGGGGCGTAACAGCGTGTTGGGTTATTACTTCAAGCAGAGCGAGACACTGGACAACCGCCTTGTCATTGGCAAACTGCCTGCTCCATTTTATCAATTACAACTTCCAGTAAACTCACACACTTCATTGATCGAGGCCAGCGGCTACGGTGCCAATATTGACATTATTCAAAACAGCGCGGCTTCTGCCGGCTTTATTGACAACCCGCTGATCGACGAAGACGGGGTACTGCGGCGAGCACCGATGTTGCAGCTTCACCGGAATGGCCTTTATGAATCATTTTCGCTAGCGATCGCACGTAGCGCGCTGGGCTCTCCCGAGATTGAATTGGTTATCGCTGACAATGACAATAACTACTTTGAAATCGAAGCCATTATTCTTGCCGATAAACTCATTCCACTTGGAGAGTATGCCAGCGCGCTGATCCCGTATCGCGGTAATCAATACAGTTTCCCCTACGTTTCAGCGCGCGATGTCCTGAATCGCAGCGTCAATCCCGACATCCTCAAGAATGCGATTGTCATTGTCGGTACAACAGCACCCGGATTGATGGACTTACGCGCCACGCCGGTACAAAAGGCCTATGCCGGCGTCGAGATCCATGCAAACCTGGTTGCCGGAATACTCGATAACCGCATCATGCAAAGCCCGGCCTATGTGCGTGGCTACGAATTCATCCTATTGTTGATTATCGGCGCCCTGATGCTTGCCCTGTTACGCACCTCGACACCCTGGTGGTCAATCCTGTTTACCATTTCACTACTATTACTGGTCGCCGGAAGCTGCATTTATATGTGGCTGCAACAAAAGCTGGTATTGCCAGTAGCAGCTCCGATAACATTGATCCTGATACTGTTTTTCATCCATTCCGCATTTGGTTTTATCCTCGAATCACGCAACAAACGTAAACTAGCCAAATTATTTGGCCTATACATCCCCCCTGAACTCGTAGATGAAATGAGTAATCAACCAGGCAGTTACACATTACAGGCCAAAAGCCGTGAAATCACTGTGTTATTCATGGATGTACGTGGTTTTACACGGATTGCAGAAAGGCTGGATCCTGAACTACTTTCACAGCTTATGAATGAATTCCTCACGCCTATGACCCAGATCATCCATAAACATCGCGGCACCATCGACAAGTACATGGGAGACTCCATCATGGCGTTCTGGGGAGCACCACTGGATGATAGCGACCATGCAGAACACGCTGTGCATACCGCCCTGGAAATGCTGGACGTACTAAAAGACATTCAACGACGTTTTGTACAAAAGGGCTGGCCGCCACTGGAGATTGGCATAGGCATCAATACCGGAACCATGAGCGTTGGCAATATGGGCTCCAAATTCAGAACCGCATACACTGTAATGGGAGATGCGGTTAATCTGGGTAAGCGCCTTGAAGAACTGACCAAGACCTATGCGGTGCCGATTATCCTCAGCCAAACCACCCGCGAAGCGGCCTCAAACTATACCTATATGGAACTCGACAGGGTAAAAGTCAAAGGCAGAGACGAATTGATAACCATCTTCACACCGCTTGACCTGTTGAACTCACTATCGGCATCCAGATTTGCTGAACTCGAGCGCCATAAACAAGCACTGAATCTGTTCCGTATGGGCGATTGGAATGCGGCCAGAATTACATTCTCTGCATTGCATGCCGAACACCCGGAGACACTACTTTATTCCTTGTATCTTGATCGCATCGATGCGCAAATTAAAAAACGCCAGCGGCCCACAGCCCTGCAACAGTAATATACTTCAATAAATAATCAGATCCATCAATTGTATCTTGCCTGTGGCAGGCATATTATTCGCAGCAATAATTGAACTAACAGGAGTCATTCATGGGTTTTCTTCAGGGTAAACGCGCACTCATTGTCGGCATCGCCAGTAACCGCTCAATTGCCTGGGGTATCGCCGAGGCCATGCACCGCGAGGGCGCGGAGTTGGCCTTTACCTATCAGAACGAGAAGCTCAAACCCCGTGTAGAAAAAATAGCGGCTGAATGTGGATCCAACATCGTATTGCCCTGTGATGTCGTCGATGATTCCCAGATCGAAGACGTGTTCGAGCAACTTGGGAAACATTGGGATGGGCTGGACAGTATCGTGCATTCCGTGGCATTTGCCCCCAAGGAGCAACTGGAAGGCGATTACCTGGACAATGCCACACGTGAAGGGTTTAGTACTGCCCACGATATCAGCTGCTACAGCCTCACTGCACTGGCCAAAGGTGGCCGCCGTATGATGCAGGGCCGCAACGGCTCCATATTGACGCTCAGCTACCTGGGTGCAATACGCGCTGTACCCAACTACAACATCATGGGCCTGGCAAAGGCCAGCCTGGAAGCGAATGTGCGATATTTGTCCTATAGCCTTGGCCCTGAAGGAACACGTGTGAATGCAATCTCAGCGGGACCCATACGCACGCTGGCGGCAGCCGGTATCAGCGATTTCCGCAAAATGCTGGATCACGTCGCATCCAATGCCCCGCTGCGGCGTAACGTCACTATTCAGGAGGTGGGCAATGCCGCAGCTTTCCTTTGTTCTGACCTGGCCAGCGGCATTACAGGTGAGATTACCTACGTCGATTCGGGTTTCAATACTATTGGCATGTCGGGTTACTGACTGTGTATTTGTCTGGGGAAGCCCGACTAGACTCTGATTTCGGGTTAATATAAAAACCGGGGTTCATCCCGTACGAGAACCTCACTTCACCCATTGTTGACCCACTAACGCGTTATTCCCGCACTTCTTTGAACATCTCGGCATCAACAACGATGCTTGGATTCATCAGGCTACGGGATTACGGATTTCATGCACAGACAATGTACTAGCGGCACCCGTTACTACTGATGAGCGAATAGCTGGCGAGGGTAACTGTCAGCTTGTTAGGGAATGTGCACTCACTCCAGATAGAAGTAATCTATTAAATCTGGATGCCGAATTAGTGGGGCATCCTATCTCAGATAGCCGCACCCAGCCTTATCGTTTGGACCGGAACAGCCAGTACAGCCTTATTGGTTTGCCAGACATTCGCATAACAAGACAAGCTAAAGGCGCTAGCGCAACGAACTTATTATCCATGAGAATGCCACGCAGGTATTCACCGAGCAAATCAAAGCTTGTCCTCGTGAATATTGACATCCGCCGCGGACTCTAGGCCTTGATAGGCCGCATCAAGTTCACGTGTGCCTATATATGCCGATTGTTGGGCGGTAACGGCAGTATCAGTATCCTGAGGGGCTGCATCGTTTATTTTCTGCAAAGCGATGACTGCGTAATCCCCATTCGCAAGCGATACACCAGCGTAACTTGCTTTTTCCGGCTGCGGTTTCTGTATCGTGAATACTTTTCTGACAATAGCGGCAGGGACATCCTGGCTTCCCCGTGCAACAGCGCTGACTGATTTCAATTCCCGGGAACCTGATGCTGTAAGTGATGCCATCATGGCGCCAGCTTGCAAGTCTTTCAGTAGCGCTCTTCCCTCTTCAAGGGCCTGCTGTCGTGTAACCTGTGCAGCCATAACATTACGAATCTGGTCCTTAACATCTTCCAGTGGCCTGGTAGTCGCTGGTTCGTGTGCTACCACCCGGACGACCAGTGCCCGGCCATCGGCGAGTTCGATCAGATCACTGTTACGCCCTTCGCCTAATACCTCTTCACCGAATGCTGCACTACGCACGCTTGTCTCAGATGCAATACCCTGACCAGTGGCACGCGTCAGCCAGTCTGTTGAATTTAATTTCAGTTCCAGGGCGTCAGCCACCGGCTCAAGACTATCAGGTTGCTCATAGCTCAGGGTCAACAACTGCTGCGCCAGATCAGCATAGCGATCCTCAGCCAATTGCTGCTTTAGTTCCTGCTCTGCTTGTAGTCTGACCTCCTCAAATGGCTTTTGTACAGCCGGTTTGATGCCGGTAACCTGGATAATATGGAATCCGAAATCAGTTTCCACGGGCGCACTAATCTGATCCTTGGCCAACGCAAACAAAGCGGCCTCGAAACGCGGACCCATGTCACCCGCCACGATTAAACCCAGGTCGCCACCATTCTGTGCAGAAATACTGTCCGAGGAATACTGGCTTGCCAGGGCAGCAAAGTCCTCACCTGCATGCAGGCGCTTGACTAGCTCCTCGGCTTGTTGACGTAACTCGTCGATCTTTTTTTGCCGTTTGGCCTGATCATGCTCATCCGCTGCTTCTAGAGGGACCGCCAGTAAGATATGTCTGGCCTGACGTTGCTGGGGAATCATGAAACGATCAGCCTGCTGATCGTAATATTCCCTGACCGCCTCCTCATCGACAGAGACCGTGTCCACAAGGGCCTGCTGATTCAATTCAATATAAGCGAGCTTGACACGCTCCTGAGTCTGGAAACGGGCAGCATTTCGCTCATAATAGGTGGCGACTTCATCATCTGTTATTTGTGCCCGTGCAGCTTCCACATCCGCGCTCACGACAAAATAACTGAAATCCCGTGTCTGATTTTTCAGGCGATTATAGTCACGCGCATAAGCAGCGGGTAGAAACGACGACTGACGAATCGCCGTATCGAACTGCGAAAGGCGAATTTCTTCGCGCAGCTGCGCTTCAAACTGGTTGCTCGAACGACGTTGCGACTGCAAGGCCTGCTGGTAGCGCGCCTTGTTAAAAACACCTTCTACCTGAAAAGCTGGAATAGTCTTGATTCGTTCGAACAAGGCTGCATTGCTGACCCGGTATCCGGCCTGATCCGCCTCTTGCCTCAACAACTCGTTACGTACCAGCCTTTGCAGCACGCTTTGCTTAATACTGGCATCGTTCAGTCCGCGGGCCTCAAGGTCATTCCCCAGCACGGATTGCAGATAACGCTTCTGCTGCTGGAACTGGTTATTGAACTCACGCACCGTGATTTCAGTACCGCTGACCTCAGCAACCACGTCTTCCTTGCCACCCCCAAAGTATTCCTGAATACCCCATAGGGCAAAGGGAATACTGATCAAAAAAATGATGGCGTAGGCTACCCAGCCACTGGCCCGATCACGAATAGTTTGCAACATGATTTAATTTAGCCGCTTGATTATGTTATCAGGGTAGTTCAACCGTACTCAAAAACAAAGGGGTGTCAAATGACACCCCTTTTGTCTCGAGAAATGGCGGAGTGGACGGGACTCGAACCCGCGACCCCCGGCGTGACAGGCCGGTATTCTAACCAGCTGAACTACCACTCCTGATAGTAACTCGATGGTGGGTGCTGAGGGGATCGAACCCCCGACATTCGCCTTGTAAGGGCGACGCTCTACCAGCTGAGCTAAGCACCCCTGACGTACCCGAAAGCGCGCGCTAGTTTACGGCATCCTTAAGTGCTTTACCAGCCTTGAAACTGGGCGCCTTACTCGCCTTGATTTCAATAGCTTCGCCGGTACGCGGGTTACGCCCGGTACGTGCGCTGCGATCACGCACTAGGAAAGTACCGAAGCCAACCAGCGAAACCTGGTCGTCGGCTTTGAGCGCAGCAGTGATTGCGTCGAAGACTGCATCAACGGCCCTGCCAGCAGATGCCTTGGACAAGTCTGCCGCATCAGCAACGGCATCGGTCAGTTCTGACTTATTCATTTTTGTAGTTCCCCTAGGTGTTCGGTTTAGGATAAAAAACGCCTCAGGAATGTTGCCCGAGGCCGATTGTCTTGCTTGTGCAAAATGCGGATATGAATTCCGGTAGCTTCATTGATAACGCCGAGGAAGGCCGCATCCCTGAGAACGGCCCATCCCAATGGCAGAGTTCATACTTTATACCAAGCGGCTTTCAAAACTGTCAACAGAGGATATCAATGATGGTGAATGCGTCCACCTTTTTTTTCTTGCTGCTTGGATTCATTTTGTTGGACCGCCTCCACACCACCATCACCCGGAAGCGGCTTGGGCGCTTTACTTAGCGCGATCTCAAGCACCTCATCAATCCAGCGAACCGGCCGAATATCAAGCTTCTGCTTGATGTTCTTCGGAATCTCCGTGAGGTCTTTCTCGTTATCCTCAGGAATGAGCACAGTGGAAATACCGCCGCGATGCGCTGCCAGGAGTTTCTCCTTTAACCCACCGATCGGCAAAACCTCGCCTCGTAAGGTGATCTCACCGGTCATGGCAACATCCGCTTTGACCGGTATCTTGGTGATTGCAGAGACCAGGGCGGTACACATACCGATACCGGCACTTGGCCCGTCTTTCGGAGTTGCACCCTCGGGCACATGGACATGGATATCATGATTATCGAAAAAGTCATCGGTAATCCCTAATATACGCGCCCGGCTGCGCACTACTGTACGTGCTGCAGAGATCGATTCCTGCATCACATCTCCAAGTTTACCGGTGTGCTGGAATTTACCCTTACCTGCCACCACCGCCGCTTCAATCGTCAACAGTTCACCGCCGACTTCTGTCCAGGCAAGACCTGTTACCTGGCCTATCTGATCATTCTCTTCTGCAAGACCATAGCGGAAGCGCCGCACACCCAGATACTTTTCAAGATTTCGGGGCGTTACAGCAACCACCTTCTCACTGGGTTTGAGCACCAGTGCTTTGACCACCTTGCGGCAAATTTTGGAGATTTCACGCTCCAGGTTACGCACACCAGCTTCACGGGTGTAGTAACGAACGATATCCCGTATAGCGGCCTCGCTTACATTCAGCTCGTCCTCTTTGATGCCATTACTCTTGAGTTGCTTGGGCAACAAATATCGCAATGCAATATTGGTTTTTTCGTCTTCGGTATAACCCGGTATGCGGATGACTTCCATGCGATCAAGCAAGGGACCGGGGATATTCATGCTGTTGGATGTGGCGACAAACATGACATCCGACAAATCGAAGTCAACTTCGAGATAATGATCACCAAAGGTGTGATTCTGTTCAGGATCCAGCACCTCGAGCAAGGCAGACGCCGGGTCACCACGAAAATCCTGCGCCATCTTGTCAATTTCATCAAGTAGGAACAATGGGTTACGTGTACCTATCTTGGACAGGTTCTGGATAAGCTTGCCTGGCAATGAACCGATATAAGTACGGCGGTGACCACGAATCTCAGCCTCGTCGCGAACTCCGCCCAGTGACATGCGGGTGAATTTACGTCCGGTAGCACGGGCAATCGAACGCCCAAGTGACGTTTTACCTACACCCGGGGGGCCAACCAGACACAGGATCGGGCCTTTGAGTTTTTTTACACGTTGCTGCACAGCAAGGTATTCAAGGATACGTTCCTTGACCTTGTCCAGACCATAGTGATCCTCTTCGAGCACGGTTTCAGCGGCGGCCAGATCACGGCGAACCTTGGAACGCTTCTTCCAGGGCACGTTGACCAGCCAGTCAATATAATTGCGCACCACTGTGGCCTCGGCCGACATAGGTGACATCATTTTAAGTTTATTCAGTTCTGAGGTGGCCTTTTCATTGGCTTCCTTGCTCATCCCCGCTTCTTCAATTTTCTGCGCGAGTTCTTCCACCTCATTAGGGGCCTCTTCCATTTCGCCCAGTTCCTTCTGAATCGCCTTCATCTGCTCATTCAGATAGTATTCGCGCTGACTCTTTTCCATCTGCTGCTTAACGCGACCCCGGATACGCTTTTCGATTTGCAGCACATCGAGCTCACCTTCAATCATGCTCATGAGGTGTTCAAGCCGCTCACGCACGTCCTCTATCTCAAGTACTTTTTGTTTCTCATCAAGCTTCAGCGACATATGAGCTGCAATGGTATCGGCAAGGCGTGCAGGTTCATCGATGCCAGCAAGCGAAGTCAGCACCTCTGGCGGAACCTTTTTATTGAGCTTGACGTATTGATCAAACAGGTTCATTACCGAACGGCCCAGCACTTCCAACTCACGGTCATCGGCGCTTTGTTCGGCATTCAGCACATTGATCTGCGCAGTAAAATACTCTTCCTTTTCAAAGTAATGCACGACACGGGCACGTTCGGCGCCTTCAACCAGCACCTTAATGGTCCCGTCAGGCAGTTTCAGCAGCTGCAATATGGTCGAGAGTGTGCCGATGCGATGAATCTCATCCACCGCAGGCTCATCGACTTCTGCACTTTGCTGTGCAACCAACAGGATTTGCTTATTGCTGGACATCGCAGCGTCGAGGGCCTTGATTGATTTTTCACGACCGACAAACAGTGGAATGACCATATGCGGATAAACGACAACATCCCGCAACGGCAGTACCGGCAACACCTGCATTGGTTCGTCAATTGCCTCGCTTAAATTTTCGTCTTTAGCCATCCTGGGATACCTCAAATATATAATCGATATGGAGCGCTGTTGCTGCGAGCGGGTCCAGGTAAGTCATCAACTCCCTAGATGGGGGGTGGAATATGCGGTTTCAAGGCATCCGCAAACTAAACATCATGCAAACGGCAAAACAGATGCAGCATCAATCTGATGCGGCTTTATCCAATTCTGACCCTTCATATATCAGATAAGGCTTGGCATCGCCCTTGATGACCGCCTCGTCAACGACCACCTTGGTCACATTTTCAGCGGAAGGCAGGTCATACATGGTGTCAAGCAGCACTGTTTCCATAATGGTGCGTAGCCCGCGCGCGCCAGTCTTGCGTTCCATGGCCTTTAGCGCAACCGCCGACAAGGCATTATCGCGGAACTCCAGTTCAGTACCTTCCATATCGAACAGCTTGCGGTACTGCTTGGTGATAGCATTCTTGGGTTCGGTGAGAATACGCACCAGGGCTTCCTCATCCAGCTCTTCCAGAGTCGCCACCACCGGCAGGCGGCCTACGAATTCAGGAATCAGTCCATAATGAATCAGGTCTTCGGGTTCGACACCAACCAGTACCTCACCCAATGAAGCGCTGTTTTCCTTGCTGCGCACTTCGGCGGAGAAACCAATACCACCTTTTTCAGTGCGGTCGCGAATCACTTTATCGAGGCCGGCAAAAGCACCGCCACAAATAAACAGGATATTACCCGTATCGACCTGCAGGAATTCCTGCTGTGGGTGCTTACGTCCACCCTGAGGCGGTACAGATGCCACCGTACCTTCAATCAGTTTGAGCAGGGCCTGTTGCACGCCCTCACCTGACACATCACGCGTAATCGAGGGGTTATCCGATTTACGGGAAATCTTGTCGATCTCATCGATATACACAATACCCGTTTGCGCCTTCTCGACATCGTAATCACATTTTTGTAGCAATTTCTGGATAATATTTTCGACATCCTCACCCACATAACCTGCTTCGGTGAGAGTAGTGGCATCGGCAATAGTGAAGGGCACGTTCAACAAACGCGCTAGGGTTTCCGCCAACAACGTCTTGCCGGATCCGGTTGGACCAATTAGCAGGATATTGCTCTTGGCCAATTCAATATCATTTTTGCCGGCCTTTACATCGAGCCGCTTGTAGTGATTGTAGACAGCCACCGAAAGCACCTTTTTGGCACGCTCCTGGCCGATCACATACTCGTCGAGAATGGACTTGATTTCGTGCGGCTTGGGCAGCTTATTGCCAGCAGTCGGGGACTGCTCCTGCATCTCCTCACGGATAATATCGTTACAGAGTTCAACGCATTCATCGCAGATGAACACGGAGGGACCAGCAATCAGTTTGCGCACCTCGTGCTGGCTCTTGCCACAGAATGAACAGTACAGCAGCTTGCCCTTGTCTGTATCCGTATCCTGGGTGTGATTATCGTCGCTCATGGCAACCCTCTCAATGTAACATAATTCACACATTGCCCGTTTTGATGGCCTGATGCAAGCCGTTCGGGGCTGCAGCTATCTCTATGCCTGACAATTCGACTATCCGGCCGGATAAAAGGTTGTTTCGTAATCAATTTCCTGGAATCTCCCGAGGAATATAAGATGATAACCCCTCAATCAGCACCTGGATTAATCCCCGTCACGAAGCTGTAACGGCTTCCCGTTCCGACAGCACTTTGTCGATCAAGCCATAGGCTGCCGCTTCTTCACCGCCCATGAAGTTGTCACGTTCAGTGTCTTCGGCGATCCTCTCCACAGGTTGCCCGGAATGCCTGGCCAGGATTGCATTCAGCTCTTCACGGATCTTGAGGATTTCCCGTGCATGGATATCAATATCCGAAGCCTGGCCCTGGAAGCCACCCAGGGGTTGATGGATCATTACGCGTGAGTGTGGCAGCGCATAGCGCTTACCGGTAGTGCCACCGGCCAGTAACAACGCTCCCATGCTGGCTGCCTGACCGATACAAAGGGTATTGATATCAGGTTTTACAAACTGCATGGTGTCGTAGATCGCCATACCTGAAGTCACAGCACCGCCCGGTGAATTGATGTAGATGGAAATATCCTTATCCGGGTTTTCGGACTCAAGAAACAATAACTGTGCCACCACCAGATTGGCCATGTAATCCTCAATGGGGCCGACAATAAAAATCACCCGTTCTTTCAGTAACCTTGAATAGATGTCGTATGCACGTTCACCACGTGCGGTTTGCTCAACCACCATGGGCACCAGATTAAGCGCCTGGGCCTCCTGTGCACCTTTACTGTAACTACTGTGATTCATCATCAACTCTCCGTCTTGACAGGATTAACCAGTTCATCGAAACTCATTTTATCTTCTGTAACCGCACCATTCGCCATCACCCAGTCAACTACTTGTTGTTCCAGCACCATACCTTCGAGATTCGACTTTGCCTGCGGGTTGTTGCGGTAGTAATCAATAACCTGTTGAGGATCCTGATAACTGGCAGCCATCGAGTTTAACATTTCCTCGACCTTGGCCTGATCAACCTTAATATCATGCTGCTTGATGATCTCACCGATTATTAGACCCAGTTTCACACGCCGTTCCGCCTCATCCTTAAAGAGATCATCAGGCAAGCCGGTAGTCGTCGGCTGTTGCAAATTGGACTTCATCTGCTCACGCAGGGCATCCATCTCTTGCTTGATCAACGCCTGCGGCAACTCCAACTCGTGCAATTCACGCAAACCATCCATCGCCTGCTCTTTTACTTTGGCCTGAATCTTCTGCTGAAGTTCACGCTGCATGCTTTCGCCGACTTCCTGTCGCAGTGTTTCGATATTCCCATCCGCGACACCCAGTTTCATGGCAAATTCAGCATCCACCTCCGGGAGTACAGATTCTGATACCGATTTCACCTGCACTGTGAAGGTGGCCTGTTTGCCTGCCATGGGCTGGTGATGATAATCCTCGGGGAAGGTCACCGTGAAGGTCTTTTCTTCACCAGCCTTGAGGCCTAACAGCGCCTCTTCAAAACCTGCGATCATGCGGCCCTGACCCAGCTCAACTTCACTATTCTCTCCCTTGCCACCCTCGAAGACTTCACCATCGATACGGCCTTCAAAATCGATCACGATCTGATCACCCTCGCTGGACTCGCGCTCCACTGGCTGCCAGGTCTTATTCTGCGTACGCAGGGTCTCAAGCATCTTGTCAATATCGGCAGCGGTGACGTCTGCTGTAGGTTTTTTTATTTCTAATTTAGTGATGTCCGCCACCTGAAATTCGGGATACACATCGAAACTGGCTGTGAACTCCAGAGCGGCACCTTCATCTGTGTTGCTGGAGTCAATGGCTGGATTCCCCGCTGGACGTAATTTTTCCTTACCCAGCGCCTCATAGAAACTCGATTGCAGGACATCACCTATAACCTCGTCGCGCACACTCTTGCCATAGCGCTGTTTGACGACCTTGAACGGCACCTTGCCAGGACGAAACCCTGAAATCCTCACCTTGCCCGTCATCGACCTGAGGCGTTTTTCAACCTCACCGTCAATCTTCTCGGCGGGCACCTGTACCGTCATCTTGCGACCCAGGGTGCTGGTGGATTCAACTGATACTTGCATCTCGAAAAAACCTCATGGAATCAATTATGAAGGGTGGATAAAGCAAATCTGACCCGGGCCTAGTGACCTACTATATTGGTGCGAAAGGAGAGACTCGAACTCTCACGGGTTACCCCACTGGCACCTAAAGCCAGCGCGTCTACCAATTCCGCCACTTTCGCCTTATTTGTTAATGACTTGCAGCCTATCATAGGCCTGCCTCTGGCCCCGACCTCTGCAGCCCAGTACCAACGAATACCCCTATCAGGCCGCGATTATAGCACCCGCTCGGGATTCAGCGCCGCATCTAACAAAAAGCCCAGCACTGCCGGCTGGGCTTGTGTTGGTGGGCCGTGTAGGACTTGAACCTACAACCAATTGATTAAGAGTCAACTGCTCTACCAATTGAGCTAACGGCCCCTGAGTAAGCCAATCCAAAATATGATACACCTTTATCATGTTTTGGATTGGCTTAGGAAAATCAAGCAAACTAAAAAAACGATGAAATTTCAGCATTATTTTTTTCGTTTGTTTGAAAAGCTAGCCATGCCTGGTGCAACACCCAGGACATGACTACTCGCTGCCTCATGCTTAAATTATCCAGGCATCTTCGATAGCAGCGCTTTAGAAATTATACCTGACAACGCATCATCAAAGGCCGAACAGGCATTAAAATGGGGTGGCTGATGGGGCTCGAACCCACGACCACCGGAATCACAATCCGGGGCTCTACCAACTGAGCTACAGCCACCATAAAACTCTTTATCAAGGACCTCCAGGACCCCTGACGGGAATGGATGTTAATCTCGCTATTATACTTGCAAAAATACGTGGCGCGCCCGGCAGGATTCGAACCTGCGACCCTCGGCTTAGAAGGCCGATGCTCTATCCAACTGAGCTACGGGCGCAGATGAAACCCGGACTATGCCTAATTTCCATGCATATCGCCATTATAGCGGCTATATGCACACTCATAGCATCCATGATTGATGCGATAGTGATTTGGTCGGGGCAGAGGGATTCGAACCCCCGACCCCCTGCTCCCAAAGCAGGTGCGCTACCAGCCTGCGCTATGCCCCGAAATTCACCCCTGCACCCGCCAAGACTGCGTCATCAACGGGCTCTTCACAAGGCGGGCAATAATACGCGTAGCCACCCCCAATCTCAAGCATTTACAGGGCGTTATACCTTGAGCACATTGTAAAGCACGTGCGACAATGCGCCTCCAAAAATCAATAAAGACACTTTTTTGCATGACTGCCCAGATAATCGATGGCAAGGCCATCGCCGCCGATATCCGTAAACAGGTCCAACAGCAGGTCGCAAAACGTGTTGCAAACGGGCTTCGTCCGCCAGGGCTGGCGGTGGTACTGGTTGGTGTTGATCCCGCCTCAAAGGTCTATGTGAAAAATAAACGCAAGGCCTGTGGAGAGGTCGGCCTGGTTTCGCGTTCCTACGATCTGGAAACCACGACCTCACAACAACAACTGCTCGACCTCATCGACGAATTAAACCAGGACCCAGAGATCGACGGCATCCTGGTGCAACTACCCTTGCCCGAGCATATCGACGACGAAACCGTTATTGATCGTATCGACACCACCAAGGACGTCGACGGCTTCCACCCTTATAATGTCGGTCGACTGGCATTACGCTCGCCGACCCTACGCCCCTGTACTCCACATGGCATCATCCAGTTACTCGACAGCATCGGCGAAAAATACAAAGGTCGTGACGCCGTCATCATTGGCGCCTCCAACATCGTCGGCCGCCCCATGGCACTGGAACTCATGCTGGCCGGCGCTACCGTTACGGTCTGCCATCGCTTCACCAATGATATAGCCGAACACATCGCCCGTGCCGACATCCTCGTCGTCGCGGTTGGTAAACCCGGGATCGTCAAAGGCGAATGGGTTAAACCCGGCGCCACGGTTATCGATGTCGGCATCAACCGTCTCGACAGCGGCAAACTGACCGGCGACATCGAATTCGAACCCGCCGCCGAGCGTGCCGCATTTATTACCCCAGTGCCCGGTGGCGTCGGGCCGATGACTGTAGCGATGTTAATGAAAAACACCTTACAGGCTTGCGAGGAGTATCATTCCTGAGCCATGCATTCTCATAAAGATTCAAACCCTGTTCTTGAAGTTGCCATCCTGGATATTAAAGAAGGTCTTGAGAAAAATTTCGAGGATACCTTCAACAAGGCGCAAGGCGTTATCATGGGAATAGACGGTTACCTGTCTCACGAATTACAAAAATGCATAGAGAAACACAACCGTTATATTTTGCTGGTCAGATGGAAAACACTGGAAGCACATACCACCGTTTTTCGTAAATCCGAGCAGTATAAAGAATGGAAATCCCTGCTGCATCATTTCTATGAGCCTTTTCCGGAAGTTGAGCATTATCAATTGGTATTCGGAAACAGTACTTAAATTTGTATCGCTAACGCGATGATGGTTTCATGTGAGTATTCGCAACCACGGGCGAGGCACTTTCTTTGTCAACAGCAACAAAGACAAAATCGCCGGGAGCGATTTTGAACAGCTCCAGGCTAACCCGCAGGGCGAAACCCATGGACGGGTTTCGTAATGCACCCAAAGAAAATGCCGCCCCGAGTTGCTCAAGGCCACTGCGTGCTCTCAGCCAAAACTTTGCGATGCTCGGGCACGCGGCTAAGGGAGATTTAAAACCCCGCGCTATGAATTTCGCGGTTTGAGTTAAATCAACCTTGGATATGGAACATGGAAATCAACGCCTGATTTACAGGTGAAGGTGATTTTAGTGCCCTATGGTTATAGAACACCTATTAACACCCCCACTTTCACGCTCAGGCAAGCAACCAGCGGTATACACCTGAGCATTACCAACCCGCAGCATAGGCTCGCCAGTATAGGGATTAAGATAAGCAGAATTGTTCAACAATGACCCAAGGTTGGCGGCGTCTTCTTTTGACTTGAAATACAAAATAACCAATCGCCTGAACGCCTCAAGATTATGCATCCTATATATGTAATCTGCATAATCTACACCCATATAAATCAGCAACTTTCCTCCAGGATTGTAAATCATATCCATTCCCGGCTTATATCCTGGCAAGTTTCGCTCAGCCTCAAAAATTGCATATTCCATTGGTTTCAAATCTGCAATATCAATCCAGTCCTTCATCAAATCATGCGTTATATTGATTGCTGCCTGCTTCTGTAGAAACAGCCTACCCAATACCCGCTCCATTTTTTCATGCCAACTCTGAACCATCCATTCAGGCACCGCATGTTCATTCAAAAAGTTAATCTGAAACTGAAATTCACCAATCAATGTATGCCGCAGTGATAATTCAGCATTTGAAAAAGGCCTCATAACCGCGTAAATGCGTTCACGCTGCTGCCTGTCAAATGAATAACGCGAATCCAGATCCGTTAACAGCGCCATATTTCCATACACACATGCATTCGCCAACATCTTATTTATCAGGTTTTCCGCGGTCACAAGTAACATACGACAAAAAAGTGACTCTTCTCCTATCATATCAAGCGCCGCATCCGTATTTCCTGCATCGGCATGCAATACGGCCTGACACAACCACAAACGTCGCTCCTGATATGGATAAATTACTAGTAATGGAGAAAAAATCGAGACGATAGCCGTCTCGTCATAGTCATTAAATTTTATTAACTCGCGATAACGATCCATTAATACTGAGTTATCACGCCATCCTGCCTGGCATTGCTCGCGGTTACTCAATATCTGATTTATGCATTCAGCATCTCTCGCGGGAGAGCAATAACTAAAATCAAGAGCACTATACTTCAACCGGTTCTCACCAAAAAACTTCTCTTCATAATCAATAGACTCATCTACTGAGGCATCAGTAAGCGAGTTATCAACGAATTTAATGTATTCCGGCCCAACCTCAAGCGGAGAATTACCTAATGACGCACGGAATCCAGCCATATAGACATAAGCATTTTTCTCAGGAGGAACACCACGATCGAGTTCAGAAAGTAGTGTGACAATGTGTGGTTTAGGTTCTTCATCAAAGAGCGGTAAATTAACAACCACGGCCACCAGAACAAACAGCAGTGGGACACCGAATAACACAAGCGAGCTACGACGTATCTGTTTCCCCGTAAGAATAGACATCTATTCCCTTCGCCAGGTCGTGCCCTGAGCGCCATCTTCGAGCACCACGCCTTGCGCTTTCAATTCGTCGCGTATTCGGTCTGATTCTGCCCAGTCCTTGTTGTTGCGCGCAGTCATGCGCGCCTGAATCAAGGCATCGATATCGTTATCACTGAGGCCACCGGAAGCAGCGCTTCCACCCTTCAGGTAAAATTCCGGATCATCCTGCAACAAACCCAGAACATTACCCAGCGATTTTAATATAGCACCCAATTCGTCTACGGCACCGTTACCCTCTTCCTTGGCTTTATTAATATCACGGGCAAGATCAAATAACACCGCCAATGCCTCCGCAGTATTAAAATCATCATCCATCGCTTCGTTGAAGCGCGTCTCGTACTCGGTATCACTCGGCGCTTTCGCATCGGCCGAACCCCGCAACGCGGTGTACAAGCGGGTCAACGCACTACGCGCATTGTCAAGTTGTTCATCAGAATAATTAAGCGGACTGCGGTAATGGCTGTTGACAATGAAATAGCGCACTTCTTCCGGCCGGTATTCCTTGAGCACGTCACGCACGGTAAAAAAGTTACCCAGTGACTTGGACATCTTTTCTTCGTTGACGCGCACAAAACCGTTGTGCATCCAGTAATTCACGAAATGCTTGCCGGTGCAGGCCTCGCTTTGCGCGATCTCGTTTTCGTGATGCGGGAATTGCAGGTCCATGCCACCGCCATGGATGTCGAAATTCGGTCCCAGTTGATCAATTGACATAGCCGAACATTCGATATGCCAGCCCGGCCGGCCCTTGCCCCATGGGGAATCCCAGAAGGGTTCGTCGGGTTTGGCGGCCTTCCACAGCACAAAGTCCAACGGGTCGTCTTTGGCCTCGTTCACCTCTACACGTTCACCGGCGCGCAGGTCTTTGGGATCTTTGCCTGATAACTGGCCATAGCCCTCAAATCTGGAGACATCATAGTAGACATCACCGTTATCACTGGCATAGGCGTAGCCTTTATCGATCAGCGATTGAATCATATCGATGATCTGCGGCATCGAGTCAGTTGCGCGCGGTTCGATATCGGGTTTGAGGAGTCCCAGCGCTTGCTCGTCTTCATGTGTCGCCTTAATAAAGCGTTCCGTGACTTGACTGAAATCTTCATTGTTTTCATTGGCTCGCTTGATAATCTTGTCATCGATATCGGTAATATTGCGCACATAGGTGACATCAAAATCACGCGAACGCAGATAGCGCACCACGACATCGAACACTACCAGCATGCGCGCATGGCCAATATGAATGTAGTCGTACACGGTCATACCGCAGACGTACATGCGGATTTTTCCAGGTTCAATGGGATCGAAGGTCTCTTTCTGCCGGGTAAGATTATTATAGATTTGCAGCATGATTAGTTAATTTAGTTAAGCAAGCTCTTGCGCATGTTGCATGCGTTTATGAATCGTCTCTGTCGGAATCATTGTCATAATGCGTGCCATCTCCGGGCCATGCAGTTCGCCAGTGAGCGCGGCCCTCAAGGGCATGAACAAACCTTTGCCCTTGGTGCCGGTTTCCTCCTTGATGGCATTCGACCATTGTTTGAAATCTCCCTGCGCCATGGCCAGCGCTGTTGACGCCGCTATAAAAAAATCCCGACCGGCTTCACCGATCACGTTGCGCGCCTCATCATCGTAGTCGATCGACTCAGTGAACAGATATGCCGCCAGATGCACCGCGTCTGCGGGTAATACGGCATTTTCGCGCACCAGCCCAACAAATGCCTTGTAGTGCTCATCCGGAACCAGTTGTTGCGTGTCACTCCCTAGCCACGCCCAAAGCTCGTCATCCGAGGCCTGCATTATGGCCTCCTTCTGCCAATGCATGAGTTGCGTTTGATCGAAACGCGCGGGCGCGCGCCCCAGGCGCGGTGTTTCAAAATAGCGTGCCAGTTCCTCAAGCGGTAAGAAGCCATCATGGCCTTCGTAGGCATGACCCAGCCGCGCCAGATAGTTATTGAGCGCAATTGGCAGGTAACCCTGTTCACGCAAATCACGTACGCTGAAGGCGCCATGGCGTTTGGATAGCGGCGCACCATCGTCGCCGACTATCAGTGAGATATGCCCGTATTCAGGGGCGTGCAGTCCCAAGGCTTTCAGCAACAACAACTGCCTTGGCGTATTAGTAAGATGATCTTCGCCCCGCAGAACGTGACTGACATCCATCAGTGCATCGTCCACTGCGTTGGTAAAGAAGAATGCTGGCGTGCCGTCGGAACGGCGGATGATGAAATCCCCGATATCAGCGGTTTTGTACTTTTGCCGGCCACGCACCAGGTCAGCGAATTCCACCACCTCATTATCCGGCACACGGAAACGCAGGCTCGGTTGCAAGCCCTGATCGAGCTTCGTCTGCACTTCTTCTTTACTCAGGCGCGCACAAGTGCCCGCATAACGCGGTGGCTGACCTGCCGATAATTGCGCCTTGCGTACCAGTTTCAACTCCTGTGCCGAGCAAAAGCAGGGATACGCCATGTCTTTAGCGATCAATTCATCATAATAGTGTTGATAAAGTTCAAGCCGCTGCGACTGCTGAAATGGACCCTGCTCATCATCCACGCCCGGCCCCTGCTGCCAGTAGAGTCCCAGCCAACCGAGATCATTTTCCAGCGCCGTTTGAAATTCTGGGCGGCTGCGTTCCTGATCGGTGTCCTCAATGCGCAACAGGAATACACCGCCCTCTTTTTTGGCCAATAGCGCGTTAAACAAGGCCGTACGGACGTTCCCGATATGGACATAGCCCGTTGGACTCGGCGCAAAACGCGTTTTTGTTTTTAAATCAGACATGACGCGAATGGTAACGGAAAAAGGGAGTGGTGAGAATCAATGCTCACAGTAAAGACGCCAAGAACACAAAGGAAAACCGAACATTATTGCTATTTAACTTCAGCAGGCCGGATTTAGTACTGCATAACCCTGGCTAGATGAGCGATTTTGATTTTAATTCCCTTTGGCGCGTGCCCGAGCATCGTAAAGCTTTGCCTGGGAGCCTGATAAGGGCGTGCGAGGGAACGCGCGCGTTGTTCGCCAGCACAGGGACGTACTGGCGAACAACCCCGGAGCCAAAACTGCGACAAATCAGCAGGACAGCCGATTTGCATAACCTTTGGTTACACGAAGGACACGACTCATGGATGTGTCGTGTGAACCACAGTGGCCTTGAGCGACTCTGGAGCGGCATTTTCTTTGCTTCCTCTCTTAGTTGCAGTTGACAAAGAAAGGAACTCGGCCGTCGGGACAGCCCCGGCAAAATAATCGTGGCGTTAGCCACACCCCCCTTTAGTTCATCCCCCCAAACCTTTATCATTGCCCTTCTTCAATCAATCACAGGTCCACTAACAGCATGAAAATCTTCGTTAAATTCCTGCTCTTGATGGGCGCATTTACCCTCACAGGATGCAATAACATGGCAAACGCACAAAACCCCACTGTAGAGATGCAAACCAGCAAAGGCACCATTGTGGTCGAACTCTATGCTGATAAAGCCCCTGCAACTGTGGAGAGTTTTTTAAGCTACGCCCGGGAAGGTTTCTTCGATGGCACAGTCTTCCATCGCGTGATTCCAGGCTTCATGATCCAGGGCGGCGGATTCACTGCAGATATGATGCAAAAGCCCACAAAAGACCCGGTCAAAAACGAAGCCAATAACGGGCTGAAAAACGAGACGGGTACGCTGGCAATGGCACGCACTCCTGACCCACACTCCGCTACCGCGCAGTTCTTCATTAATGTTGCCGACAATGATTTCCTTAATTTCAAGTCAGAGACCTCACAGGGCTGGGGTTACTGCGTATTCGGCAAGGTCACTGAAGGAATGGATACAGTCACCGCCATCACCAAGGTCCCGACCGGGAATTCAGGCATGCATCAGGACGTGCCCCAGGAGACCATCCTGATTGAAAAGGTCAGCGTTAACGAGTAAATGCCCGACACCCTGTTTATTTCGGATTTACACCTGGACACGGAACGTCCTCATATCACCAGACTGTTTGGCGAATTCCTCAACACCCTGATCGGTCGCGCCGATGCGCTTTATATCCTTGGTGATTTATTTGAACACTGGATAGGTGATGACGCCCCGGACGTCGTCGCAACAGACGTCATCAAGGCAATAAAGAACGTTACAGATAATGGCCTCCGGGTGTATTTCTTACACGGTAACCGCGATTTTCTCATCGGCAAGAAATTTGCGGCGGAAACAGGCTGCGTGTTACTGCCGGAAGCGGTCGTGATTGATCTATACGGCACTCCCACACTGATCATGCACGGCGATACCTTGTGCACGGATGATGTTGGCTATCAAAATTTCCGAAAAAAAACCAATAACAAGTTGCTGCAGAAACTAGTACTAACGCTACCCGTGAAAACGCGGCAATCCCTAGCCGCCTACCTGCGCAAGCGCAGCATCCAGGACACCCGCGATAAGGCAGATGACATCATGGACGTCAATTCACAGGCCGTAATCGATGCGATGCGACAATACCAAGTGCAACGCCTTATCCATGGCCACACACACCGCCCTGCACGACACGAACTATTACTTGATGGCCAGGCGGCTGAACGTTTCGTGCTAGGCGACTGGTACGAGCAAGGTAGTGTATTGCGTTGTACGCCAGAGGGCTGTGAACTCAGGAGTCTTGCTTGACGACACCTTCGGGTGTAAGGCTGATCACACGGTAGGCTTGTGGTACCTGGAATAACTCGCCGTCAAAAATAACATCCATCTTGTAATCCAGCAGTGTGCGCCTATAGCCGCGGTAGTCCCACTCCGCTATCGGGAAACCGTAATCGAGATGCTGGGTCGGCTTATAGATCAGGTTCGCCAACATACAAGGGGTTTGCATATCAAACGGTGTCTTATCGAGATTGGCCGCCTGCTCGCCAGCCAATGTCTGCAGGTAATCCCGCATGGCAAGACGTACGTCATCGAGCATGCCTTCGACGGCAATAACGTTATAGCACGGCTCACCATTGGCGCTGAGTGTGTGTTGCACTGGTGTTTTACCATCAACGCGGGGAGCCATAGCATCCTGTTTGCTATCCTGACCAAATATAAGTGAGGATGGCGGTTCGATATCCACCGGCCGCCGCATTATTTTCAGTATCGTCTGGTCTTGATGTGTCACACTATAAATAGTGCCATCGCGTCGATCGAACAACAGAAAGTCACCCTCATCCCGTCCCTCATCCATACGCAGGTGACCAGCTGTCACCAGGCTACGTGTCAGATACGGTTCGATCCCCTGCTCCTCTTCCTGAAAGGTCAGGGATATTGCAACAATTTGCGATGTGGCGGCTTGCGGGCCACCGCTTTGTGGTGCAGCGACTTGCGCATTATCAGTGGGTTTACAGGCGGCCATTATTACCAAGATCAACAATCCAATAAACCTGAACATCATTTTCATACAGTACTACTCCCGAGTAATTCCAGGGCCTGGAGTTCATCCTCGCTAAAGCCTGCCTTGATCCTGGCTTCATAATCAAACGGGCCGCGTAACTGACCCTGCACATGCTTCTCGATCAAGCCACGAAAAGTAGGCTCAGGCTCAAGCCCCCTCTGCTTACAGGCCCATAAATACCATCGCGAACCAATGGCAACATGCCCGATTTCATCACGCAGAATAATCCGCAGGATATCTGCGCTACGTTCATCACCCACCTGTTGCAGGCGCTCGATCATACCCGGTGTCACATCCAGTCCACGCGCTTCCAGCACACGCGGCACCAGCGCCATGCGTACCAGCACATCATCTGCCGTTTTCACCGCCATTTCCCATAAACCATTATGCGCGCTGAAATCACCATACTCTTGGTTCAACTCATTGAGACGCTCATTCAGCAGGCTAAAATGATACGCTTCTTCAGCAGCCACCTTAAGCCAATCAACATAGAACTCGTTCGGCATATCACGAAAACGATATACCACATCGAGCGCAAGATTAATCGCATTAAATTCGATGTGCGTAAGCGCATGCACCAAAGCTGCTCGACCTGCATTACTGGTTAACTTACGCCGCGGCACATCGCGCGGAGGAACCAACTCTGGATGCGCAGGACGTCCGGGATCTGGAATCTCATGCAACGGATAATCAGCATCCCGCTGCATGTGCCCGGACCACCGCCCACGCAAAGCCGTTACGGCACGACATTTGAGTTCCGGCTCCTGAATCATCAAACAATGATAGGCAGCGGCGTAGAGATTATCAGGCAGTGTATCCACGAGCAGACCCTAACTCTCCTGCCTAACCGCAACAACAAGATCCATAACGTTGGTTCCGCTGGGTCCGGTATGGATCAGATCGCCACTGGCTTCAAGAAACTCGCCCGCATTGGCTGCCTCAAGACAAGCCTCCACATCGAGCCCGGCAAGCTCACCCCGCAGAACCGTCTCGCCATCAATGAGCGCGCCTGCATCTTCGGTAGGGCCATCAGTGCCATCCGTACCTGCCGCCAACAGACACACATCGTCCCGGCCACGCAGGAGCTGTGCAGCCACCAGCGCGAAATGCTGATTGCGGCCACCCCGACCCGGGGTTGGTGGAAGATGGACTGTGGTTTCCCCGCCCCAAATATGGATGCTCGGTTTTGAGTACAGCAATTGACGGCAAATATGTTGCGCAGTGGTCGTTGCATCACCTCCAAGCATATCGCAATGCAGGGCCACATAGTTACCAATCTGCGACGCCCGGTGTGCAGCAGCAAGCTTGGCATCTTCGAGTGTAGCTACCACATGGGTTTCGATATTTCTAAATGCCTCGCGCGATGGCGCCGAGACTGGCGGTACTCCCCGCAAATATTGTTGCACCTCGGCAGGCAACAACAGTTCACCCATCTTGTCTTCGGTGCCGCTCAACAAACCAGAACCAATAACTGCAGGATCGTTGTCTGGCACATCTGAGATAAACAACCCAAGCGCATACCGATTGGTGAGATAGCCTACCAGACCACCGCCTTTGATTAACGATATTGAACGGCGTACCCGATTCATTTCATTTATTGTCATACCGCTGGCAAGCATGGCCTCGGTAAGTTTTTGCAACTGATCCAGCCCAAAGCCTTGTGGCAATACTTCAACAAGGCTTGAGGCACCACCTGAAATCAGAAAAAGAAAGCGCGCATCGTCTGGAGAATCCTCGATGAAACGAACCAGGGCGGCACCCGCCGCAAGACTGGCTTCCCCGGGCAAGGGGTGGTCCGATTCGATACCACGGATATGCGGATACGCCTGCAGGGAGGCATCCAGATGTCCATGCTTGGTGATGACAAGGCCAGCCTCTAGGACATCTCCGATCTCATTCAGTGCACCCAGGCTCATACTGCTGGCCGCCTTGCCAATAGCAACCAACCGATAACGCCCCTCCAGAACATGTTGCCGAAGGTAATCCCTGACTACTTTCTCCCCCGACACCCGCTCAAGAGCAGCCTGATAGATAGACAGGAGGTTATCGCGAACCGACTGGTCCATTGGCATTCCAGCTAATTCCGCAGCTTCAGGCCTTCAAGGCCGCGTTCCAGATCGTGTTTAATGTCATCGATGTCTTCCAGGCCAACCGCGATGCGCACCAAGCCATCGCTGATACCGGCATCGGCCCGCTGTTCAGGCGTTAGTCTGGCATGGGTGGTAGTAGCAGGGTGTGTGATCGTTGACTTGGTATCACCCAGATTCGCCGTAATCGAGAGTACGCGGGTTGCATCCATGACCTGCCAGGCGTTATCACGCCCGCCCACTAGCTCAAACGAGACGATGCCACCGAAGCCTGATTGTTGCCGCCTGGCCAGCTCATGCTGCGGGTGTGATGCAAGCCCGGGATAAAACACTCGCTCAATCTGCGGCTGCGCCTCCAGCCACTCGGCCAGCAAGCCTGCCTGCTGTGAATGCGCACGCATACGCAGACTCAGGGTCTCCAGGCCTTTAGTAAATACCCAGGCATTGAACGGGCTCATTGTGGGCCCTGCTGTACGCAGGAATCCGTATACCTCCTTGCCGACCAACTCGCTATCACCAACCACCGCACCACCAATACAACGTCCCTGACCATCCAGATACTTTGTTGCCGAATGGATGACGATATCAGCACCCAGGCTTAAGGGTTTTTGTAATGCCGGCGTACAAAAACAATTATCGACAACCAGTACCCGCCCTTTGTCATGCGCGAGCCGTGCAAGCGCCTCGATATCAACCAGCTCTGTCAAAGGGTTTGATGGTGTTTCCACAAACAATAACTTGGTGCAGGGGCGAATTGCATCTTCCCAGGCATTGAGATCGGATAGCGGGACATAACTGACACTAACGCCGAAACGAGCCATATAATTATCAAACAACACCGTGGTCGAACCAAAAATGCTGCGCGAGGAAACAATATGATCGCCGCGGTGCAACAGGCCCATGCATGTTGCCAATATTGCCGCCATACCCGAGGATGTCGCCACACACGACTCCCCCCCCTCCAGCGTTGCAAGACGCTCTTCGAAGGTGCGCACCGTGGGATTGGTAAAGCGTGAATAAATATTTCCGGGTTCATCGCCGGAGAAGCGTGCAGCTGCCTGAGCTGCGGTCTCGAACACAAAACTCGAGGTTGGGAAAATAGGTTCCGACTGCTCACCCTCAGAGGTTCTTACCTGGCCGGCACGCACCGCCAGTGTTTCAAAACTATAATTATTATCATCAAAAGACGTCATCATTGCGTCCCCGCATAGAAACAATAGCTATTAATTCAAAAAAAACCTGCGGGCACAAAAAACCCCGCGGAAGCAGCTAGAGCGGGGTTCACACCTCTATTTAGCTGCATTTATTAAGCGCCCGCAAGCCGAGCTCAAATCGGCGCTTCAATTAATGCTAGATCAGGACTTCTATAAAGTCAAACACTACCTTGGTAAGACCGCTGTCACTCGGCGATCATCACCAGGGAATATCTCGGCAGCTTGTCAAACAGCTCAATGACATCCTCGTTGCGCATGCGCACACAACCCTTGGAAGCCGGTTGGCCAAGTAAGCCTTCCTCGTGGGTGCCGTGGATATAGATATAACGCACATGGGAATCGATATCGCCACCCTTATTGATGCCTGGCTCCAGACCATCCAGCCAGATGATACGAGTGGTGACATAATCGAACGGTGTACTCACTGGCTCATGGATGATATCGGCTATCTGCTGCGTCTTGTTGCGGCTCTCGAATATTGTGCCAGCTGGCGCATCTGCGCCGATTTTCTCAAGCACCTGGTGAATACCCAAGGGTGTTTGAAAACTGCCATCCTTGTTACCAATACCGTACTTCGATGTTGAAATAGAATAGATGTTCTCAAGCATGCCATTGCGCATCAGATATAACTTTTGTTCGGAAACCCTGACGATGACCACAGCAGTCTGAGGGTATTCGGGATAGCGCTGCTGCAGATCGCTGATTATCGACTGTATTGATTCGTCGGGCATCAGATATGGCATTAGAGGTTCAGCATCAGCCAGCGAGACAACCGTTGGCAAGCAAAACGAAGTAATCATAACTGCCAAGCCAATACTCCATAGGCGGATATTACACACTATTGTGCAGATCGATACATACATCGTCTCTGTCGCGTTCATTCTTTGAATCATCATTTCGCAACGCTTCCAGGCCCTCCAGATACTCCGCGGTAATATCGGTGACATACTCACCTGTAAAAACCGAACAATCAAAACGAGCCAACCTGGAATTACCTTTGTGCACCGCAGCAATCAGGTCATCGAGATCCTGATAAATCAGGCCATCTGCACCAATGAGACGACAAATCTCATCTTCATTGCGGCCATGTGCAATCAACTCACTGGCGGCCGGCATGTCAATGCCGTACACATTGGGGTAGCGGATGGCTGGCGAGGCGGATGCAAAATAGACCTTGCGCGCACCCGCATCACGCGCCATTTGCACGATCTCCCTGGAAGTCGTACCACGCACAATAGAGTCATCCACCAGCAACACATTCTTATCCTTGTACTCCAGGCTTATGGGATTCAGTTTCTGCCTTACCGATTTCTTGCGCTGTTGCTGGCCAGGCATAATGAATGTACGTCCGATATAGCGATTTTTGATAAAACCTTCGCGATAGGTGAGGTCAAGCTGAATAGCCAACTCAAGTGCCGCGGTGCGGCTGGTATCCGGTATCGGGATAACAACATCGATATCATGATCCGGCCAGATGCGCTTGATCTTCTTACCCAGACGTTTACCCATGCGCATTCTCGCCTTCTGTACATAGACATCGTCGATAATCGAATCCGGACGCGCAAAATACACATATTCGAAAATACAGGTACTATAGACCGGAGCTTGCGCACATTGCTGCGTATGGCAATGCCCTTCGAGATCAATAAATACAGCCTCGCCGGGCTCGAGATCACTAACCAGCTCAAAACCCAACACATCCAGCGCAACACTTTCCGAAGCAACCATATACTCGACACCGTCCCCGGTATCGCGTTTGCCATACACGATTGGCCGTATCCCATAAGGATCGCGGAACGCCAACACGCCATAACCGGTTATCATCGCAACTACGGCATAAGCACCCATGCAACGCTTATGGACAGCTCCCACCGCAGCAAACACATCCTGTGCTTGTAATTTAAGTTTATCCTGCGTCAACAACTCATGGGCGAACACATTGAGCAGTATCTCAGAATCTGAATGGGTATTCAGGTGGCGACGATCCTGCAGGAATAATTCCTGCCGCAACTCGCTGGCGTTAGTCAGATTGCCATTGTGCGCCAGAGTGATACCGAACGGCGAATTTACATACAAGGGCTGGGCTTCAGCGGAACTTGAACTGCCAGCTGTTGGGTAACGCACATGTCCAATGCCCACGTTACCTTGCAAGCGCTGCATGTGACGTGCCTGAAATACATCCCGTACCAGACCATTTGCTTTACGCTGATACAAACGACCACTTTCATACGTCACAATGCCGGCAGCATCCTGCCCCCGGTGTTGCAAAACCGTAAGCCCGTCATACAACGCCTGGTTAACGGGCTGCTTGCCGACTATGCCTATAATCCCGCACATAACGTTTTATACCTCGTGTAACTGCAACTGGCCCAGGAACTGAATCATTGCGTCCCGAAGGAAAAATACTGGGCATATTTCGCAGGCAGCAATTGCAACACCCACTCAGCGCCACGTTGAAATGGCCAGATGAGATCAGCCTCATACCACCACTCAGTTTGTGGCATATTCGTAAGGCCTGCAACCAGCACCAGAATAACAATAATAGCAGCGCCTCTGACTACCCCGAAAGCGAAACCCAGTGCTCTGTCAATTCCACGTAAGGCCCTGGTACGGGTCAAATAGCTGATCGTATAACTCACGATGGAACCTATGATCAAAACGGATAAAAATAAAATCAGAAACGCCACCCCGACACGCATATTGCCAATGTGGAACGACATACCAAAAATTGTAAAATCCGCCCCCTCGAGGGAGGCAGGAAGAATGGCGGTCATCGTATCTGAAAACGTAAGAGCAACCCAGAATGCCGCTACCCATACAAGTATTGACAAGCTTTCCTTTACAAACCCACGTATCAGTCCCAACACGGATGAAAACAGGATGATCAGGATCAAAAGGATATCAACCCAAAGTATACCGCCGATCATGACTTATTCAGAGGTTCCCTGCTTCGATATAACGGCACAGCCTGTCTCATGGATGACTAACAACGATACCATCCAGTTTTTCTTCCTTGAATAATTTGGCCTGCAGTTTTTCCGCACGTTCACGTTTGAGCTCGGGCCCTACTTTTACACGAAACACCGGAGCATCGGGCGCACCTGCTTTCTCTTCAAAGGCAGCGTAGCCAACGGCGCGCAATTTATCGCGCAAAGCCACAGCGTTTTGATGCTGACCGAAACTGCCCACTTGCACGACCCAGGCATTGAGTGCCGGCTTAGGTGCAGCTTCTATTTTTGCTTTGGGCGCCGGCTTGGGAGCCTCAACCTGCTTCTCCGGCAAATTTTTTGCAACCGCGCGTTGAGGTTTGGGTTTTGAATCTGTGCCAGCAGGCATAGGAGTCGTGGTTGCCGCAGGCTTGGCGACCTCCACGGAACTGGGCTCGGCCTCTGTGCTCGCTTCCGAGCCAGATTTAACCACATCACTGGTGGGAGATTGCGAAATTATGGCAGGCTCTGTGGGTACAGGTGGCAATTGTTGCTGAAACGTAAACTCCGGTTCGGGCGGAATCACCATATCCATAGTGATCTTTTCGCGGCGGCCCGCACCATCCAGCAACATCGGGATAAATATCACGCCCAGTGCAATAAGAACCGTTGCACCTACAAGGCGCTGTTTAAGCGAAATTTCCACAGAACTCTAATCACCTGTTTGGCTGAACACGCCCGCAAACCATGTCTGCATGATCCTAGGTCGGGGTATTATACGTCGATTGCGAGCACTTCCGCCACGGTATAAAAAGAACCAAACACCAGAATGCGATCACCATCCGCAGAGCTCGCCCTCGCCCGTGTATAGGCATCGGTTACCGTTGTACAACAGTCTACGGATTCCCGGGCCTCGCCAGAACCAAACAGCGCACACAAGTCATCACGCGGCAATGCCCGATCTGAGGCGGCTTCTGCGAGATACCAATGATCAATCTGTGACTCTATCGCCTTAATCATATTGGGGACATCCTTATCCGCGAGAACAGCAAATACAGCATGAGTACGGCCTTTAACGGGCTCATCACTCAGCATATCAGCCAGCGCTTCAACCCCATCTAAATTATGGGCGACATCAAGCAGGGTCTCTACCGGCCCATCAATGCGCTGAAATCGTCCTGGTAATTCAACCTGGCGCACCCCCTCATTTAAAGCTCTATCACTGAGTGGCAAGCGATTGCCGAGCAATTCAAGCGCCATCAGAACGGTTGCAGCATTTTGCAACTGAATTTCCCCCTGCAAGGCGGGTAGGCTCAAGTTCTGCCTGCGACGTTGCGCGGACACCCAGGTCCAGTGGCTGCGACTCGCGCGCTCATAACCGAAATCTGGCCCGAATACATAATAGGGTGCATCCAGTTCTTTCGCCCGCTGGATGATGCTTTGTGGCGGATCAGGATCACCGCAGACAAGCGGCGTATACGGCCTGATAATACCGGCTTTTTCATAGCCAATCTTTTCGCGTTCATCCCCCAACCACTCGACATGATCGATACCAATACTGGTAATCACGGCGATATCGGCATCAATGATATTCACCGCATCCAGACGTCCACCAAGCCCCACTTCCAGCAACATCACATCCACGGCGGCATGTTTGAAAATGAGCATCGCAGCCAGGGTCCCAAACTCGAAGTAGCTCAGGCTGATATCGCCACGCGCAGCATCGATACGTGCAAAGGCGTCACACAGCAGCCGGTCTGAAACAGGCAACTTTTCAAGTTTGACGCGCTCATTGTATCGCTGCAGATGCGGCGAGGTATAACTACCTACCCGGTAACCACCTGCATGCAGGATAGCTTCCAGCATCGCAACACAAGAACCCTTGCCATTAGTACCCGCGACTGTAATGACGCGGCAGCGGGGTACCAGCAATTCCAGCCGCTGCGCAACTTCACGCACGCGCTCCAGCCCCAAATCTATTGCCCTGGGGTGCAGGCTCTCCTGCCAGGAAAGCCATTCATCGAGAGTCCTGTTAATCATAATTTGTTCAATAAATTCGATGCCTTATTAAATTCATCCGGCTATTCTCATCATGTGCGGGCCACCAAGTCAGCAAGCTCGTTATACCACTCCACCAGGACCTGCAGCGAAAAAGCTGCATTGGCAGGGCTTGGATTAGGCGTAACGAACACGATTGACAACCCTACCCTGGTGTCCTGCAGCCCCCATTGCGTACTGCTCTCGTTCACGCCTTCTGCGCGACGCAGATAATGTTGCCAGGCAAGCTTTCCATGGAACCATACAACCCTGGGGTTATATTTGATTATTTTATCTTTAAGCACAGGCGACCACTTGCGGTAATCAGCAGCGCGCAGCGCGGATGCGTTAGCAGAGGGACGTTTAACGACATCGGTAAAACCCATGCTGTACTTTTCAAACAGAGTTTGTTGTGCACCTACACTAGGCACCAGAGTTTCGCTAATGAGTCGCGATTGGTTGAGTCCTCTCCAGAAACGGTTACGTGGATTCGCAAAATAAAAACCCGCTTCCACTGAAGGCAAAGACGGGTTGAGTCCGACAGAAAGTATCGTAAGGTCTTTGCGTAGATAATCAGGGAGGGTTTTCATTGGCTTATGGGTCATGAAACCGAGTCAGATCCTCGTTTATTAATACCTGACCCCCAAAATTCCTCACCTGTTATGCTATCCATCAAATTATCGCGAATGTCACTACTTTTAAGTTTGGTTAGCTTGCTTCCCTGATAATAGACACATCACCCTGATCTGGAAAAACCAACCCAACCGATGCGTGCACTTTCACCATCGATGTCGCCATTTTTATTTTCACATACATCAATCGGCGCTGCCGCCCTTGATCGAGTTGATTTTTCATAAAACAGACTACTTGTTGGCACGATTAGTGATCAGATCATCGACGACAGATGGGTCGGCCAGGGTTGTGGTATCGCCCAGGTTTTCCAGCTCGTTTTCAGCAACCTTGCGCAGAATGCGCCGCATGATCTTACCGGAACGCGTCTTGGGAAGACCCGGTGCCCACTGGATGATATCCGGCGATGCGAACGGTCCAATCTCTTTGCGTACTAATTGCACCAGCTCCCCTTTTAACTCATCAGTGGGTTCAACAGCCTGCATCAGGGTCACATAGGCGTAGATGCCCTGCCCCTTGATGTCATGCGGGTATCCCACCACCGCTGCCTCGGCCACCTTTTCATGTAACACCAACGCGCTTTCGACTTCTGCTGTCCCCAGACGGTGACCCGAGATATTGAGTACGTCATCAACACGGCCGGTGATCCAGTAATAACCATCCTTGTCACGACGACAGCCGTCACCTGTGAAATACATACCGGGATAGGTCTTGAAATAGGTGTCGATAAAGCGCTGATGATCACCATAAACGCTGCGCATTTGCCCCGGCCAGGGATGCGTGATCACCAGGTTACCCTGGCACTCGCCCTCCAGGATCGTCCCTTTATCATCCACAATCGCCGGTTGCACACCAAAGAAGGGTTTGGAGGCGGAGCCCGGTTTGAGCGGCGTCGCACCCGGCAACGGCGTGATCAGATGCCCACCGGTTTCAGTCTGCCACCAGGTGTCTACAACAGGGCAACGCGCATCACCCACCACATGGTAATACCATTCCCAGGCCTCGGGATTGATCGGCTCACCGACCGTACCCAGCAAACGCAGGCTTTTGCGACTGGTTTTTGTCACCGGACCATTACCGACGGCCATCAAAGCACGTATCGCGGTGGGTGCAGTGTAAAAGGTATTCACCTTATGTTTGTCGACCACCTGCCAGAAACGACCGGCATCGGGATAGGTTGGCACCCCCTCAAACATCATGGTGATGGCGCCGTTCGCCAGCGGTCCGTAGACAATATAAGTGTGCCCGGTAACCCAACCAACATCAGCGGTACACCAGAAAATTTCACCTTCCTGGTAATCAAAGGTGTATTTATGCGTGATGGCGGCAAACAACAAGTAACCACCGGTGGTATGCAACACACCTTTCGGCTTACCTGTGGACCCTGAGGTATAAAGTATAAACATCGGATCCTCGGCATCCATTTCTTCGGGCGGGCATTCCGTCGCGGCTGCAGCCATCATTTCGTGATACCAGACATCACGCCCCTCATGCCAGCCGATATTGCCGCCAGTGCGTTTCACTACCACTACTGTTCTCACATTAGGACACGCCTGCAAGGCTTCGTCTGTATTGGCCTTCAGCGGCACATGCTTGGCACCACGCACACCCTCATCGGCAGTGATAACGGTCTGGCAATCAGAATCGAGAATACGATCGCGTAGTGAATCCGGTGAAAAACCGCCAAACACGATGGAATGCACCGCGCCAATACGTGTACACGCCAGCATCGCAACAGCCGCTTCGGGAATCATCGGCATATAGATACAAACCCGATCACCTTTATTGACGCCACGCGCCTTCAACACATTGGAGAGTTTGCAAACTTCCTCATAGAGCTCGCGGTAGCTAATATGCTTATCATCATTGGGATCATCGCCCTCCCAGATAATGGCCGTCTGATCGGCACGCTTATCGAGATGACGATCCAGGCAGTTATAGGACACGTTAAGCGTGCCGCCCTCGAACCAGCGGATGTGGCCCTTGCGGTAGTCCCAGTCCAGTACCTTACCCCAGGGCCTGGACCAGCTGACAAACCTCTCAGCCTGCTCGGCCCAGAAGCCTTCTGGATCTTCCACGGAATGCTTATACATCACCTCATATTGCTCAGCATCGATATGAGCGTGGGCGGCGATTTCAGCGGGAACACCATATACCTTATCGTCTGACATAGTAACTACTCCTCCTGGTACTGAGGGATATTATAAAATATGACCCGTGGCACTGATCACACTTAACATAATCGCAATGAGAACAGAATCGCGTTATCGCACATTGTATCGAATGCCGACCAAACAATGACCTATACTCTAGGATATATACACAGCTGTTTCACTCCAGACCATGAAACTCTTACCCTCTCTGTTGTTGAGTAAGCTCAACACCGATGCGAAGCTGCCGCCCGAGGTCAAGGAGGTGCTGGAAGTCGCCGCCCTGCTCGACACCAATGAATTTAACATCTTCAAGCTCGCCTTTAAGCATTGGTTTGGTCATAGCGTGCATGACGAAAAACTTGAGCACTCTTTTAGTAATTACATGTTTAATGAAATCGTGCCGCATTGGGTACGCCATTTCACTCGCGAGGTTTTGAGAAACCAGCTCATTGATGACCTGGACCCAGCGACGTATGGCCTATCGGAACCCACACCATCTCCACGCACGCTGTTCTGGGGGCGCGTATACACTTCTGCCATTGCACTGATCATCCTGTTGTTATTTGTCATCACTTTAGGCCCGGAAGAGTTGTTCGGGATCACTAAAAGCTGCTATTTTCTACCCTGTTATTAATTTGTTTCAGGGTCAGTTACCTCAATGCTTAATTGGTTTTTTGTTTTCGTTACTGCTGCGATCGCTATACACGGCCTGACCTATCGCGATAAAAACGGTGAACGCAATACCGTGCATCTGCTATTCGGTTGTATTGCATTACTGTTTTGTGTGCGGGTCCTGTTCGTTGACATCCTTCAGCTTATATAGCTATAACTTATAAGGCCGCTGCGCCTGGTCGATCTCAGGCACGCGCAACAGGCGCTCGTCCTCGGGCTTCGCCAGTTGCTCACGAATATAGCGTGCCCGGCCCGCAATCGACGGCTGCTTGTCGGACTGATTCCGTAAAAACCGGGTGATAAATTTCGGCCCCTTCGCCAGCTCCGGATTGAGCTGCAAGGCCTGCTCGTAATCCGCCGCGGCCGCTTCATACCGCCCCATACGATCCAGCAGGATACCGCGATTGGCATAGGTACCTGCGAACTGCGGCACCTTGTCTATCGCAGTATCAAAGGCCGCTAGTGCTTCGTCGTAGCGCTGCAGCTGCATCAGTGCACGTGCCTTGCCTCTCAAGGCATCGACACGTTGCGGGTTGGTATCCAGCGTTACCTGGTATTCCTGCAACGCCCTATCGTATTGCTGGTCTTCAAAAAAACGATTGGCAGCCAGAAAGCTAAGATCACCCGGCAGCTTTTCAACAAAGAAACTGGTATAGATCGTCCACGCCAGCCAGGCAAGAGTAAAGCTTACGGCGATCACGATTAGCCTGCGGTAAGTCTTTTCACGCATAACCGAGCTTGCCACCCAGGCTGATATTAAACAGATATGAGAACACCAGCACCAGGAACACCGTGATGAATCTGGCACGCGCCAGTTGTCCTTCGATCTCGGCAGCAGTGAGTTCTCGCCCCAGCTTACGCTGCATGCGCCGGATACTCATGGTCCAGACGATCTTGCTGACCGGCAGGAACAATAATGCCGCTAACACGGCAACTGAAATGATAAAATAGGTATTCATGAGTGCTTCATCAGCAACGTGGCAACATGCCAACAGCCATTGTGACAAATTATGACTATGGCGTTAATACATTACCCGAAAAAATCAGGGGAGGCACAGGCCTCCCCCAAGCTCATGACATACTCACTTGTTATGGTTTATCCGTATCCAGGTGGATATCACCGATATCTTCATGCAGCACCTCAACTTCCTTATCGGGCACTGTCGACAGTTCCATTTTGTACGCCAGGAACCACATCATAAAGACACCCAGTGCCCACCACAGTATCTGCCAGGTCCAGATCGACGGCATTCCGAAGAGCCATGTCGATGAATCCGTAGGATTGCCAAAGATCGTGTTACCGATCACGGCGCCCGGACCAATGCCGAAGAAGAACCACACCAGGGTGATGATCCAGGCAACAGGCACCAGGCCCTTCTTACTGGATGGCAAGCTGGCATGTTCGCGCAGGAAGCTGTGGAAGGTCATCTTATGAGCATGATCAGCACTGTTCTGCGTCATTGCAGAGATGATGATCGCCAGCCCCAGGTTAAAGAAGATACCCCAACCCGCCGCATGCATGGTCATCGGCCAACGGCCCCATGGCATGAACTGCGCACCAACCTTCTCAGTCAGCGTTACAGCGATCAAACCGGCGATCAAACCGGTAACAATGCCCGCACGCGTCAGCCATGGCCACCAGCAAACGGCGATCAATGCCGGCCACATCTGGAATCCATAGGCCACTGCCAGGCCGCCCAGCAGCACCAGGGCGTCAGTTGCTGTCGTTGCTACTACCAACGCAGCCAACACTACAAGACCCACACAAATACGGCCCACGAATTTCTGGGTGTTATGGCTGGCATCAGGTATCAGAAAACGCTTGATGATGTCGCGAGTCAGCATACCACCGAAGGTGGACATATAAGCTGCACCAGTCGACTGCATAGCAGCCAACGCACACACCGATAGCAGCCCCACAAACCAGGGCGCAGAGCCACCCAACAGGTAAATCAACTGCGGTACCAGCATGCCTTGCTTACCGGCCGAGTCCATCAGGTCCTTGCCACCCAATCCCGCTGCCATCACATTGTTGGTCAGTTCCGGATGCGCAGCAGCGAAGGCCGCGTCCGCACCCAGAAAGTGGCCGCCCAGGCCTTGCATGGCTGTAAACACGAAGAGGATAAAGCCAATACCAAAACTTGAGGCCCACACCTGCTGTGGAGCAAACGGTTTCGGGCTGTGGTTGGAGAAGGACCACATCGAGAATGCCGGCGCCGACTGGATACCCATGAGGGCAAACATGTAGGTCAGCACCATGACACCGGTCCAGGCACCACCTACGGGCGCAGAGGCGGTGCCTAAGCCTGCACCGAACTGGATGACACCCGGTATCGCGATATAAGCGCTATAACCATCCGGCGTGGTCTTACCAAACACGGCCTTGCCATCCGGACCAATCTGCGTCAAGGCGGCAATGCCTTCATTGATCTTGCCGAAACCACCCACCGCATTCATGGCGATAATGCCGATAGCGATGATACCGAAGGCCAGCAGCAGCGCCTGCAGAGTGTCCACATAGGCCACCGCGCGCAGACCGCCGGAAGCCACATAGATGAACACCACTGCCGACAGTAACCACATGCCAACATTGACACCCAACATACCGTCGGTGAGCACATTAAATAAGAAACCGGAAGCGCGTAACTGAACACCCAGATAGGGTACTGAGAAAATAAACGCCACTATCACGACCAGCACGCGGATAATATCCGACTTGAAGTAGTGCGACAACATCTCACCCGGGGTGACAAAACCAAAGCGCTTACCCAACATCCACTGGCGTTTGAGGAACAGCACACCGGTAAACGGAATGGTGATCGCATAAAACGATGCGTAGGCGTATTGGAAACCGTCACGATAGATTAATCCGGGATGACCCATAAAGGTCCAACCGGAGAAAGAAGTCGCCGTTGCTGCGAGTACGAATACCCACAACGAAATCGAGCGACCTGCGATAAAGTAATCGCTGGCTGTTCTGGCAGTCATTGCTCCCTTGATTCCCCAAAAGATGCAATACGACCAGTACAACGCCACGAAGACAAAGAGCCAAACAATTTTTGGATCCATAAAGAAGCCCCTCTCTGGGTTATTGTTATCGCGCTGCCTTGCGCAAAACCTATTCCATCCCTCCTCCACACACATCAGCGCACGCCAACCTCAAGTAACGGATGCCGGGCTGCGGGTGCTTGGCTACATAAGAATGCCAAAATCGTGCCTAATCCATCATCTATATGGATCAATGGCTTAGCACATTAAATCCGGCCTCCGGAAACAGAACGTTACCATCGGTTACAGTGACCGTAACGTTTGGTAACACACGTCAAGGCAACGTCGCTCACTTGCATCACGGGTCTGATGACACCTACTATGGGGGTTATCACAGCACCGGCTACCCAATTCCATGACCCAGCGCTTGCGCGATCTTGAGTACGTCGCTTTTGATACGGAAACCACCGGACTTAAACCCTCCGCGGGCGATGAAATCGTTTCGATCGCAGGCATCCGGATTTGTGCAGGGCGAATTCAGGAAAACGATGTATTCGATACATTGGTCAACCCAGGACGCGAAATCCCAAAGTCATCCAGCCTGTTCCATGGCATCATCGATAAAGATGTCGCCAGCAAACCCCATTTTGAAGAGGTGCTGCCGGAATTTAAGAAATTTGCAGCTGACAATGTACTGCTGGCTTACCACGCCGGCTTTGATTTCAGCTTCATACGCCGCAAGGAGGCACAAGCCGGCGTAACCATCAATAACACGGTACTTGATCCATTGGTGTTGTCAGTGTATCTATTGCCCCGATCACCCGAGCACCGCCTGGAAGACATCGCCCACCGCTACAGCATTGATACTATAAACCGCCACAGCGCATTGGGTGATTCGCTCATCGCAGCCAGAATTTTTATTAAGCAAATGGACGAGCTTGAACACCAAGGCATAGAAACCCTTGCACAGGCATTGGATATCTCCCGGGAAACCATAAACAGACACAAGATTCGTACAGAATTTTGATACGGGAAATTCCAGGTTAAGGCGTTTTTGGTTAAGGAATCCCTAATTAATTTATGAGCCTCCGCTCCTATACTGAAATAATTAAAAGGCTCTTAAAAAATATTACCGGTAAATTCCGTACGAATACGTTCACGCAGAACGCTAATAGCATGCAATCGATCTTTCAGCATATCCTCTTCACGCTTTGAGAGTGCTGCAGGTGGCACATAAGCACTAACCTCGTTACCCGCTCTGTAATCGCTCAATTGCTGACGCAGCACCAGGCGTGTCAGATAATAGAAGGCGCCCGTCAGGTAATCTTCTTCATCATGATTCAGCACACCAAGGTCGTGTAACATAGCAATACGATCCAGTGTACTGGTTGCCGCAATGCCTTCACGCAGTGCCAGCAAGCGTACAGACTCGACCAGCGGCAACAAGCCATGGTACTTCAGATTCAATTTCCCTTTATGCGGGCCGGGTGTTTGATCTGTCGTCAAACGTCCCAGGAATCCCTGGGCGACGCCATGATTTTTTTGTACATCCTGCATTTGCCGCAGAAAGGCATGCTCGCCTTTCACAATATTGCTGACATAATCTCGCAGATCATCGGCCAGGCCGTGACGCCCGCATACCGCATCGAAATCAAAGAAAATATCTGTGAGCCTCAGAATGTTACGATTAGGCCGGCGCAACCAATGGCGTATTTGCTGTTTCCATTGCGTGAGGCTCTTGCGCCACAGTGGATTAGTTGCCATAACATAACCACGGCAATACACAATGCCGATCTCGTCCAGAGCGCGTGTCATGCGTTCTGCAAGCTCAATAAAATAAGCATCAACTTGTGCATGTTGTTCATCCGGATAATCATCGAGGATGAAACCGTTATCCTGATCCGGATACAGGAAACTCTCACCACGGCCACCGGAACCCATAACGATAATACTGAAACGCACAGGCGGCAGGCCCCAGGTTTCCTCGGACATTTGTCTGACACAAATCACCACGATGCGTCGATAGATGTCATTGTTGATTTCCGTCAACAGGCTCTGGATTTCAGGAACCGGTACTCTTTCAGCGAACAAGGCTTCCGCCACTTCAACCTGAGCGACCTTGACATGTTGCAATCCATCAAGGGTTTCTTCGTGCGTTAACCGATCGATCTGGTCGAGCAGGCGTGACGACACCGCAGCCAGCGCCTTATGCAGATGCAACATACCTACTACATAGCCATCCCGATCAACCACCGGCATATGCCGAAGATTGGCACGCCGCATATTGGCAATGGCGCGATACAGGAAATCATCATCCCGTATCGTATGCACAACCGTACTCATAATGTCATTGACATCGGCATCGACAGCAACACGGAACGCAACCCTTTGCACTACGTCCCGCTCCGTAACGATCCCTTTTATCCTGCCATCACTCACAATCAACACACTCGACCGGCAAGCCCGCCGCATTGCTTCAACAACACGCGCGCAATCCGTATGCTCGCCAACAATGGGTGGAGCTGCATCCATGTGTTCCCTAACAACCTCCCTGAATGCGGCGGTGCGCGCAACACGCGACGGTTTGAGTGAAGTGTTAGCTGCACCCGCTGTCGACTTATTTTTTTTAAAGCTATGATCCACTGCTATAAGACCGTTAGACTTACGGAGCCTCTGATTACGTTTGGTTGGAATGAATTGTCGTCCAAAATCGCTATATTCAAATAAACTTTAGCAAGACGCGACTGCGAGGATGCAGGGAGTAGTGCAACGAATAAAGCTGTTGCCGGCAAGTTGATGATGTTGTGCAAAAACCAACTACTCATCACTTATTCTGAGGTCCCTTAAAACCACTTCATGGGGCTTTGCGCGGAATACCAAGTTTGCGGCGGCGCTCCCATAGGGACTTACGACTGATACCCAGGCGTTGTGCGATACCGGTTTCCGATAATACATCTTCGTGTTCGAGCACAAATTGAACAAAGTAATCATCCAGGGACAAGTCTGACCCTGACCTATTAGATCGCGTTTCCTGGCCGCGCGCTTGATCCACATCAATCGCCAGTGAGTCAGCCGTAACCTCCTCAGATTCCACCAGGATCACGGCACGCTCAACTGCATTTTCCAGTTCGCGAATATTACCTGGCCAATGATAAGCCGTAATATCAGCCAATGCCTGCCCGGTGAATCTCATTTTCGGCCTGTTGAGCTGCCGACATGCCTTGGTCAACATATACTCCGCCAGCTCGACAATATCTTCACCACGTTCCCGCAGTGGCGGTAATGAGATCTCCATGACCTGCAGGCGGAAATACAGATCACCACGAAATAATTCGTCTGCCACCAGTTGCTTGAGATCGCGGTGCGTGGCCGCCACCAGGCGTACATCAACACGGCGTACATCAGATGAACCGACGCGGCGGATTTCACCATCTTGCAATACGCGTAACAAGCGTGCTTGAGCAGACAAGGGTAATTCCCCGATTTCATCAAGAAACAGGGTGCCGCCATCAGCGGCCTCGACCATACCGCGGCGTGACTCGACCGCACCTGTAAATGCTCCCTTAACATGCCCGAATAATTCAGGCTCAATCAGCGTTTCCGGTATGGCCGCACAATTTACTGTTACCATCGGGCCCGCTGAACGCGCGCTTTCCTCATGAATAGCACGCGCCACCAATTCCTTGCCTGTACCTGATTCACCCAATACCAATACCGTTGCATCAGTTGGTGCCACCTTGTGAACACGGTTGCACACGGTCTGCATGGCATCGCATTTTCCGATCATGCCGGTCACAGGATACTCGCGTTGAATATCGGATTTTAACGCTTCGTTCTGCCGTCGTGTTTGCCGTTCAAGCAGCACACGCCTGACCACCATCAGCATTTCATCATGATCGAACGGCTTGGCGATGTAATCCACAGCTCCACGCTTCATCGCATCTACTGCAGACGCCACGCTGGAATAACTTGTCATTATTAGGACTGGCGCACCATTACAACGCTTTATAATCTCCGTACCTGGCACACCCGGTAGACGCAAATCAGCAATCACTAGATCAAAATCGCCGAGTTCATAGGAAGCTGCCGCCTCTTCAACTGAAGACGCTTCCGCTACACGATATTGATTGCGCTCAAATAAACGTTTAAGTGCTGCACGTATAACTTCTTCATCTTCTACAACTAATATGTCACTCATGATGCATAACGCTCTTTGGGAATGTATTCAACTCCAGGCAACCAGATCCTCACGTGAGTACCTCGATTGACTTCGCTCTCTATATCAATCGTGCCTCCGTGGTCATGAATAATTTTGTAAACCATGGGCAAACCAAGCCCAGTACCCTCACCCGGAGGTTTGGTAGTGAAGAAGGGTTCGAAAATGCGTTCCAGGTGTTCTTCCAATATACCTACCCCATGATCATAGATTTCGAGACCAATGCCGCCATCAACACTATCAGCAATTATCTCCACCTTGTCACCAGCACTGGAGGCATCACAGGCATTACTGAGCAGATTGACCAGCACCTGTACCAGGCGTTGTCTGTCGCCTCGCGCCAATAAGCTGACAGGACAGGATTGCCCACATTCAACCTTGCGCCCCTGATGCGATAACCGCACCAGACGCACTGACTCTTCAAGTGCATCATGCAAACTAAACGATGTATATTCATAGGATTCGCTGCCACCATGACTGAAGGTCGTCAGCGATTGCACGATGTTACTAATGCGCTTGGTTTGTTCGAGTATCTGCTCAACACTGTAGCGCACCTCGCCGGAATCGTTTTCATCACGCAGATTTTGCGCCAGGCAGGCTATCCCGGTAACCGGGTTACCAACCTCATGCGCCACACCTGCTGCCAGCCGCCCTATAGAGGCCAGGCGCTCGCTATGCACCAGCTCGGCTTCAAGGTTTTCAAGGTCCGTTAAATCTTCCAGCAGAAATACGGTACCCAGCGTCTGTTTGCTATCGAACAAGGCCATACCCTGCTGGCTGATGGTTGCCTTGTGAAGATTGATCCAGCGCGGTTTGTCACCGCTATCAATCATGTGGCGGTACACATGATTGTCCTCATTATTAGCAAAGCCGCTCAATACCTGGCCCCATGGCTCGGGCAGTTCCTCCACATGACGGCCTTGAGCATCACGCAGCGGCACGCCGGATAGCAGCTCAAGTGCTAGATTCCAGATGACAATTTCCTGATTCTGGCCCAGCGCGCACACACCCAAGGGCAAGTCAGCAAGGATTTGTCGATGATAACGGTGCAGAGCTTCCAACTCTGCGGCAAGCCCCCTCAGACGACTACGCGAGTCCTCTAACTTACTTTCAACATAACGCATGGAATCAGCAAGCGCCGTCTGTACACCTGTGTTCAGTTCCAGACGTTGATTGACGATGATATGAGCAAGTTGCGGACCGATGAGGCCTGATAGGTTACGTTCCAGCTGTTCGCGTAAACGACGTAGTTCTACTGGGCGTGTTTCATCATGACCCATTCCCAGATCGCTCAGTGCCTGTCCCACTTCTTTACGCGCGATGGTACTGCCCACTGCACGCGCTAACCCCTCTTCAAACTGCTTGGGTGACGCTGCTGTCACGGCACCCATTGGCGGCACCAGGGATTCACTGCAGCAGGCTTCAGAAGCTTCTTGTTCTGATTGGCTCTGCCTTGTCATCGAGGAAATAACGATAAACAAGGTAATATTAACCGTAAGCGTTGCAAATGTTGCAAACTCCCATTTATCAAGCTGCAGTGTGTCTTGCAACACTCCCATATTGGGCGCATAGCCAATAAGATCGGACACCTGCAACAGCGGCAACAGCAGCACGATTACCCAGACAGCTATACCACCCAATAATCCCGCCAAAAAGCCCGCCCTCGTGGAACGCCGCCAGAACAGTACGCCTGCAATACCCGGCAAGAACTGCGCCACGGCAACAAATGAAATCAGGCCCAACTGCACCAAACCCTCCTTGTGTTCGAGCAGGCGGTAAAAACCGTAACCAAGCATAATAATCAAGCCGATAAGGACGCGACGCCCCCAGAGTAATTTGCGATAAAGATTGACGTGCGGGTCAGGAAAACTCGCAGGCAACAACAAATGATTGAGGCACATGGATGCCAAAGCCAATGTAGTTACAATCATCATCGCCGACGCCGCCGATATTCCACCGATAAATGCAAATACTGATATCACGGAATAATCCTGCGCCATAGGCAGCCCCAACACATAATAATCAGCGGGCACATCGAGCGCCGAGGCCTGCCCAGCCCACATGATCAGGGGTATCGGCAGATTAAGAAACAATAAAAACAATGGAAACAACCAGGCTGCGATAGACAGGGTCCGCGGTTCGATATTTTCGGTGAATATCATATGAAACTGCCGCGGCAACAGAAACGCGGCCGCGAATGCGAGTAACAGCAAGGTTCGCCAAGGGCCTTCTGTAACCGGGCGGTACAGTGCATCCACAGCCTCGGGATGCTGTTGCAACCATTCGTTAAGTCCTCCAAAACCACCCCAGACACCAAACAAGGCGGTCAAACCCACAACCAACAAGGCGATTAACTTGATCGCGGACTCAAACGCGATGGCCACCACCAGGCCTTCGTGTTTTTCACGCGGGCTGATATGGCGCGCCCCGAACAGGATGGCAAATAGGGTCAGGGTCGCGCAAAATCCGAAGGCCAACACATTCGGGGAGGTTTCTTTGCTAAGAATTGAAATCGACTCGGTTACGGCCTCGATCTGTAATGCCATATAAGGCAGAACACCGATCAACATGAATAAGGTAACCACGATCCCGGCCGTTTGACTGCGATAGCGAAATGCAAACAAATCCGCCAGCGAAGTCAATTGGTACTCGCGCGTAAGACGTAGTAACGGCATAAGTAATACCGGTGTCAACAGGAACGCGAAGCTGACACCGATATAGATGGTCAGGAAGTTGTAGCCCTGGTTAACCGCAAAACCGACACTGCCGTAATATGTCCATGACGTCGCATACACACATAGAGACAACGCAAAGGTAACGGGATGCTTAGCAATTCCTGCTGGTAACCATCCCTGGTCAGTGGCATAGGCCACCAGAAACAACAACAGCATGTAGCTGAAGGCAATGAAAAAAATAACCGGTAGATCAAAGCTCATGCCGACCCCGCCTGCGTTGCAGCAGAGCGCCAAGCAAAATAATGGACAGCCAGATCAGGTATGGCAGATACCAGGGGTGCTCCGATGACATCAACCAGCGCACCAGTGGCGAGGCAAACATAAACAGCGCAAGCAAGACCAGGATAACGACCTGATCCGGGCCTTTGCCTTGATCACGACTAAACATACACTACAGCCTAGCAGAAATGTTACGTTTAGTAACACCAAAGGCGGTACGTTATCACCAGAGTGCGCAACAGATCTATTGGCTGGGTTAATACTATTTATTGATAACTATAATTAGGCATAATGCTTTGTTCGTGTTTGAATCACTCATCGCTCACGATGCGGGCATTAGCACGACAGCACACTATCCACGCTGGACATCACAATAAGAGAGCCCACCCATGCATCTTACTGCAACAAACCTCCGCGCCGCGCTTGCGGAAGAAAAGCCCTTACAAGTCGTGGGCACCATCAACGCCTATAGCGCCATGCTTGCCGAGCGCGCAGGCTTTAGGGCGATCTACCTGTCGGGTGCGGGTGTCGCCAATGCCTCATTTGGACTACCTGACCTTGGTATGACCTCACTCAATGATGTCATAGAAGACGTCCGCCGTATCACGGCAGCCACATCCCTGCCCTTACTGGTCGACGTCGATACTGGCTGGGGCACGGCCTTCAACATCGCGCGCACAACACGCGAAATGATTCGTGCCGGTGCCGCCGCCATGCACATTGAAGACCAGGTACAGACTAAACGATGCGGGCATCGCCCAAATAAGGCATTGGTATCCCGAGAGGAAATGGCCGATAGAATCAAGGCGGCTGTGGATGCGCGCACTGATGACGACTTTGTCATCATGGCACGCACTGACGCCTTTGCCAGCGAAGGTAAACAGGCCGCCATCGAGCGTGCCGCCACTTATGTTGAAGCCGGTGCTGATATGGTTTTTGCAGAGGCACTCTATGAACTTGATGATTACCGCGCCTTCACCCAGGCAGTGCGTGTACCGGTGCTCGCTAACATCACCGAATTCGGTAAAACTCCTTTATTCACTGTTGATCAGCTCGCTGACGCTGGCGTGAGCCTGGTGTTGTATCCGCTGTCCGCTTTCCGCGCCATGAGCCAGGCCGCGATGACTGTCTATGACACGATTCGCCAGGACAAAACACAAAAAGACTTGCTCAATAGCATGCAAACCCGTGACGAACTCTACGGGGTGCTGGGCTATCACGATTACGAACAGAAACTCGATCATTTATTTAAGGAACCTCCGAACAAGTCATGATCGGTTGCTCTGAGCCTAAGATCATTCCGTCCAGACTTGTTCGAAGAGCCCTTAGCAAGAACTAAGGAGGATGAATCATGAGTTCAGCGACCAGTATTACTAAAAATACGGCCAAAAACGCAGCAAAAAGCGGCGCCGGACTGCGTGGTCAGTCTGCCGGCGAAACAGCGATTGCAACAGTCGGTAAAGAAGGCGCCGGACTGACCTATCGCGGTTACGACATTATCGAACTTGCGGAAAAGGCGAACTTTGAAGAAGTCGCTTATATGCTGATCTATGGTGAGCTGCCGACTCAATCGCAGTTACATGATTATACCCAACGCCTCAATGGCATGCGTGATTTACCGCAATCATTAAAAGAAGTCCTTGAACGTATTCCTGCCACTGCGCACCCGATGGATGTTTTGCGTACTGGCTGCTCGATGCTGGGCACCCTGGAGCCAGAGCAAAACTTCACACAACAATACGATGTCGCCGACCGTTTATTGGCGAGTTTTCCCTCCATGCTGTTGTACTGGCATCAGTTCGCTAAAAATCAAACACGTATTGACACTCAAACCGACGAAAACACGCTGGCAGGCCATTTTCTGCACTTGTTGCACGGCAAAACACCGTCCACACTGCACCGGCGCGCTATGGATGTTTCGCTTATCCTATATGCAGAACATGAATTTAACGCCTCAACCTTCACTGCGCGCGTGTGCGCGGCAACCCTGTCCGACTTTTATTCCTCAGTAACGGGCGCTATTGGCAGCCTACGTGGACCACTGCATGGTGGCGCCAACGAAGCGGCGATGGCATTGATTGCTCGATTTGATAACGCCGATGAAGCCAGCACCGCTGTTCAAGGTATGCTGCAACGCAAGGAAAAAATCATGGGCTTTGGTCATGCAGTGTATCGTGAATCCGACCCGCGCAATGCAGTAATAAAAACCTGGTCGAAAAAACTTGCCGAAGATCTGGCTGACACAAAACTGTATCTAATTTCTGAAGCGATTGAAGAGCGCATGCGGAACGAAAAAAAACTCTTTCCCAACCTCGATTTTTACAGTGCTTCTGTCTATCACTTCATGGGCATACCCACCCCCTTGTTCACACCCATCTTTGTGTGCTCACGCATTTCAGGCTGGGCCGCACATATTATTGAACAACGCAGTAATAATAAATTGATACGCCCCAATGCAGATTACATCGGTCCTGTGCCACGTTCCTATACGCCTATTGAACAACGTCAATAACACGGCTGATAACTGAGGCCACTAACCAAGAGAATAATAAATGTCGCACATTGGTATTCGTGATACCCAGCGCCCGGAGCCCGATCAACTACTGGCCGATATTGCCGATTATGTTCTGAATTTTACGGCTGGCAGCAACACCGCCCGCGAGACTGCGCGTCACTGCTTAATGGACACCCTAGCCTGCGGTATGCAGGCATTATCCTACCCCGCCTGCACCAGGCTACTCGGTCCGGTAGTGCCCGGCGCAAGCATGAGTAACGGCGCACGCGTGCCAGGCACAGATTATGAACTCGACCCGGTACAAGCGGCCTTTAATATCGGTGCGATGATTCGCTGGTTGGATTTTAATGACACCTGGCTGGCCGCAGAGTGGGGACACCCCTCCGACAACCTTGGTGGTATTCTTGCCACCGCCGATTACCTCAGTCGCCAACACATCAGAGGAGGTAAGCCGCCGCTGACCATGGGTGATGTGCTCACCGCCATGATCAAGGCCCACGAAATCCAAGGGGTGATCGCATTGGAGAATAGCTTCAATCGTGTCGGCCTCGATCATGTGTTATTGGTACGCGTGGCAACCACCGCCGCTGTCACCGCCATGCTGGGTGGTAATCGTGATGAGGTGATTAACGCCGTCTCCAACGCCTGGATTGATGGCGGCGCGCTGCGCACCTACCGCCATGCACCTAACACCGGCTCACGCAAGAGCTGGGCTGCCGGTGATGCCACCAGCCGTGGCGTGAGACTGGCATTAATGGCCATGCGTGGTGAGATGGGTTACCCCTCGGCACTCAGTGCCAAGGCCTGGGGTTATTACGACGTGCTTTTCAAAGGCAAGCCCTTTAGTTTCAGCCAGGGATTTGATAGTTACGTGATGGAAAACATCCTGTTCAAGATCTCCTTCCCGGCCGAGTTCCACGCGCAAACCGCAGTCGAATGCGCTATGGCCTTGCATAACGAAGCCAAAAACCGCCTGGCTCAGATCGACAAGATCACCATCGAAACACAGGAAGCCGGTGTACGCATCATCGACAAGACGGGACCTTTGAATAACCCGGCCGACCGCGACCACTGCATCCAGTATATGGTGGCCATTCCCTTGATTTTCGGACACCTGACCGCAGCTGATTATGAAGACGACATTGCCAGTGATTCACGTGTGGATGCCCTACGCAATAACATGGAAGTCCGGGAAAACGAACGTTTCAGCAAGGATTATCTCGATCCGGAAAAACGCGCTATCGGTAACGCCGTACAAATTTTTTATAAAGACGGCAGCAGCAGCGAACGCATCGAGGTTGAATACCCTATTGGCCATCGCCGCCGCCGCAACGAAGGCATCCCCGTCTTGATTGATAAATTCGAGCGCAGCCTTGCTGAACAATTTCCAACACAACAATGCGAAGCCATCAAGCAGGCCTGTACTGATCAAGGTCAGCTGGAAGCCATGTCGGTGAATGAATTTGTGGATTTATGGATCAAGTAATGGGCTTGTGCGCATAGCGTTGCGATAACACTTTGTGAGGCTATACAATGCGAGGCACGCAGCGCAACCCAACACAAAACTGCTTGGGGTTTGTGGTAGATTGCGCTGCGCCAGCCCTCCTACGCGACTATAATCACTATAAAAAAATACCGGGAGGAAAAAGCTATGGGGCGTTATCAGGAAATTTATGACCGTTCAATCAATGACCCGGAAAGTTTTTGGGCCGAAGCCGCCGCAGCAGTTCATTGGCACAAAAAATGGGATAAAGTGCTTGATGACAGCAATCCTCCCTACTATCGCTGGTTCCCCGGCGCCGAAATCAACACCTGCTATAACGCACTAGATCTGCATGTCGAAAACGGCCGCGGCGATCAGGCCGCGCTCATCTACGACAGCCCTGTTACTGGAAACCTAAAAACATTCAGCTATCGCGAATTGCGCGACGAAGTTGCCACCTTTGCCGGTGCACTTGCCCGCCTCGGCGTAGAAAAAGGCGACCGCGTGGTTATTTACATGCCTATGGTACCGCAAGTGGTAGTCGCCATGCTGGCCTGCGCACGCCTGGGTGCGGTGCATTCGGTCGTCTTCGGTGGTTTTGCCGCTAATGAATTGGCGGTGCGCATCGATGATGCCAAACCTAAACTCATCATCTCGGCATCCTGCGGTATCGAAGTGAACCGAACCATCGAATACAAGCCACTACTCGATGAAGCCATCCAGCTTGCCAAACATGACGTTGAACAATGCATCATTCTGCAACGCCCGGAACATACCTGCGACTTGATTGACGATCGCGATATTGAATGGAACCAAGCCATCAGCGGCGCCGAAGCACATGACTGCGTACCGGTAGCCGCAACCGACCCACTTTATATCCTGTATACCTCGGGCACGACTGGCGAACCCAAGGGTGTGGTGCGTGATAATGGCGGCCATGTCGTTGCCCTCAAATGGACCATGCAAAATATTTACAACACACAACCTGGCGATGTGTACTGGGCCGCTTCCGATGTCGGTTGGGTCGTGGGTCATTCATATATCGTGTACGGCCCATTGTTCAACGGTAACACCACTGTACTCTACGAAGGCAAGCCGGTCGGCACCCCCGATCCCGGCGCCTTCTGGCGCGTAATCTCCGAACATAAAGTAAAGGTCATGTTCACCGCGCCCACAGCATTCAGGGCGATAAAAAAAGAAGACTCACAGGGTAAATATATCAAACACTACGACTTGTCCCACTTCAAGACCCTGTTCCTCGCCGGCGAACGCTGCGACCCGGATACTTTGCAATGGGCAGAAAACAAACTCGGTGTTCCCGTTATCGATCACTGGTGGCAAACCGAAACCGCCTGGTCCATCTGCGCCAACTGCATGGGCATCGAACAACTGCCGGTTAAACAAGGCTCGCCCACCAAACCGGCTCCCGGTATGGACGTACACGTGCTCGATGAAAGCGGTCACGACGTTGAATCCGGAAAAATTGGCGCACTGGTCGTCAAACTGCCGTTACCGCCCGGCACGTTCCCAACCTTGTGGAACGCGCAACAACGTTTCTTCGACACCTATCTCGCGGAATACCCCGGCTACTACAAAACCGCCGATGCCGGATACATCGATGAACACGGTTACGTGTTCGTCATGTCACGCACCGACGACATCATCAATGTCGCTGGCCACAGGCTTTCAACCGGCGGCATAGAAGAAGTGCTCGCCGCTCACCCCGACGTCGCCGAATGCGCAGTAATGGGTGTCGCCGATAGCCTCAAAGGTCAGATCCCTGTCGGTCTACTGGTACTCAACAGTGGCACCGAGCGCAGCAACGATGAAATCATCAAGGAAGTTATCCAAATGGTCCGCGAACAAATTGGCCCCGTTGCTGCATTCAAAAAAGCAACCGTCGTGAAACGTTTACCCAAAACCCGCTCCGGAAAAATCCTGCGCGGCACCATGCGCAAGATTGCGGACAGTGAAGACTACAAAATGCCGGCAACGATTGATGATCCGGCGATTTTGGGGGAGATAGCGGAGTCGTTGGGGGAGATCGGTTATGGTGGCAAGTAGTCTTTTGTATCGCTAACGCGAGGATTGTTTATGTGGGTGCGAATATCCACATAAACAATCCTCGCGTTAGCGATACAAAATATTGGGGTTCGTTGCTCACCATCAACCTACCCAACCAACCCCGGCAACCCCTCCAAACTCTGCAACTCCATATCCGCCCCCTTCGGCAACCGTTCCCGCTTCTGTCCAAAGCGATTAATCCACACCACTTTAAAACCGAACTGCGCCGCACCGGCCGCATCCCAGGCATTGGACGATTGGAAACAGATCTCTTCGGGTTTGAGTTTCAGGTAATCGCAAGCGATTTGATACACACTGGGATGAGGCTTGTAGATACCCACCTCTTCCACGGAAAATATCGCATCGAAGTCGTGATTCAGTCCCGATGATTGCAATGCGGCCTCCAACATGTCGGGCGAACCGTTAGAGAGCACTGTGACCCGCATACCTTTGTCTTTTAACTCAGCCAGCATGTTTTTAACTTCAGGATAGCATGCAAGACGCAGGTAGGCGTTCATCAGATTTTCACGCAGGTCTTCATCATCAATGTCATGGCTATCGAGCGTATAGTCGAGTGCATCTTGTGTGACTTGCCAGAAATCTGCATGCACACCCATCAGGCTGCGTAGCCAGGTGTATTCGAGTTGTTTGCTGCGCCATAGCGCGGAAAGTTGATCGGCCTTGCCACCGATTTTTTCGCGGTATTCGCCAACGGCCGAGTGGACATCGAACAAGGTACCGTATGCGTCGAACGCAAAGGCCTTAATATGGTCGAAGTGTGTCATAGACTCCTCCAGCGGTTACAATACATTCCATTAGTGGCAGGTCTGCGCCAGCACGTTTTTTTATAGTGCGCGAGTGTGGAGCATCTGCATAGCAGACTCAAGAGATAAATAAACAACGTTTTGTTATCATTTGGCAACAAACACAGGTGACTTTAATGACTACTAGCAAACCTTATACCATCCACGCCATGGAACTGGGCCCGATGGAAAATTTTGTTTACGTAATACAGGATCACGCAACGCATACTGCTGCAGTAGTCGATCCCGCCTGGGATGTATCAAAGATCATCGAGCTAGCGGAACGCGAGGGCATTAACATAACCGATATTTTACTAACACACAGCCACCATGATCACATTAATGGCATTGAAGATGTATTGAATAAATACAATGCACAATTACATCTGCTCAAGGCCGAGGCACAATTTTGGGGCCGTGAACTGGAGAAACCCACGCTGCATTACGGTGGTGACAAAATCAAGCTCGGCAACACTGAGATTGAAATTCTTCACACCCCGGGACACACGCCCGGTTCGGCCTGCTATCACATAAACAATGATCTGATTACGGGCGATACCTTATTCGTATTCGGTTGTGGACGTTGTGATTTAAAAGGCGGTGATCCGGAAGAAATGTTTCAGACCTTGAGAGGTTTACGTGAAGGCTTGCCAAAAAATACGCTGATTCACCCTGGTCACAACTATTCTGAAAAAACCACTTCAACACTCGAAGAAGAGGCCGCTGGCAACCCGTTCATGCACTTCCATGAAAAAGGTGATTTTGTGCATTACAGGATGCATGAACATGACCGGACCCGGCATTCACCCTATAAACCAGTTGCCACATAGCACACAAGACAAGTAGGATGGCCAACCCAACCTGGCTGGCAGGAATTCCCATTTACCCCCCTGATTTTGCCATTGATCAATAAACCTGGCGATTATTTGTGTGAAACTCGCTATTTTGTGAAGCAATTCTATATAACGGCTTTTATCGCTGGATAGGTTCGTATTAAGCTTGGCGCGGTGCTGGCATCCCCACCAGGTCAGTGAATTTAGAATCCGTCCAATATTGGTACACATCCCCACATGATGTTACAAACATCAGATACAGCGCACCTCACTAACACTAACGGACATATAGGGCTATCAGCTTGAGTTTCGATATAACGCTTTTCCAATCACGGGCAACCATTCTGCGTTGGCTCGGCAAGGCAAGCGTTGCGGGCCTGCTAATTTCCGGCATAGCACAGGCGCAGCAGTCAAGTATCGCCTCAGTTAGTGCGACCACGCCTTTTATTGATGCAGCATCACGCTCACCGTCCACACCGGGCATAGATTACCCGCTACTACGCGCGTCTCGTGATGATTCACTCCAATACGCGCTAGAGCAATCACTTGCAGAACTTGGTCTGGCAGAAACCATTTCAGACCAGCACCTGGCTGTTGCCCTCGTGGATATCACTAATCCACGACAGCCGCGCACCGCCGAAGTGAACGGCGATGAAATGTTTTATGCCGCCAGCCTGCCCAAAATCGGCATTCTTCTCGGCGCCTTCCAGCGCATTGCGAATGGCGAAATTGCCGCAGATCAGGACACGCTGACACAACTGACCAAGATGATTCGTGTCTCTTCGAATAGTGCTGCGACCAAGATGCTCAACCGGGTCGGTAAACAATACCTGGCTGAACTGCTGCAGTCAGAGCCCTATAAACTTTATGACCCTGAATTCAATGGTGGTCTTTGGGTTGGCAAGGAATATGCGAAGAGCAATACCTGGAAACGCGATCCACTGCATAACATCTCGCACGGCGCCACTGCCATGCAAACCGCGCGCTTTTATTATCTGCTGGCAACTGGACGACTGGTCTCATCCGAATACAGCCAGCAGATGAAGAAAATCATGGGCAATCCGGCTATCAAGCATAAATTCGTACTGGGTTTGCACGACCGGCCTGACGCGAGAATATTCCGCAAGTCAGGCTCCTGGCGTAATTACCACGCTGACAGCGCCCTGATTGAGCACGCTGGCAAGCGCTACATTGCCGTGGCACTGTCTGACGACGTCCACGGCGGTAAATGGATGAGTCGTATGATCGCGAGTTTTGATGACATCATATTGGGACAGGACACAAATCCGACGCGCGTGGCTGACTCTTCTCATTGATTTACTAGTGCCTTTGAATCTCCGGGCTGGAAACCATCACCGTACCTTTCACCGTCTCGGCCACTCCAGTAGCATTTCGCCAGTCGCTTGTTTTCAGGGCCGACAGTTCCTGTTTAGCAAGCTGGTTATAGTCCTTGCGCAATACCAGAATTGCCATCACCCACGCCACGCACAAGCCCATAACAAGCCAACTCATTTGCGCCACATCTAATGTTACCGGTAGCCATTGGGTAACCAGCAGGATGATCAACGAACCGAGAATCTTAAACAAGCGATAACCCACCATATCGATCCATGCCTTGGCGCGATAAATTATTTCGGGGCGAATAGGTACATAAAGCAATTCTTTTGAGACGCGGTTAATTGAATAAGACAAGCCACGGTCAAACAACTTCATAATCGTAGCCATTGGCATACTGGCATTAAACACAAAGAGCCAAGCGGCGGCGCCCAGCAGCAGTGGCTGCATAAGCAGGCCGGCGACAACCCCCAAACTGCGTTGAATCACAGGCGCAAGAATAAGGTTAATCATCAACGCAAAAATACCCAGCAACATAAAGAAGGTCGATAAAAATGCCGTGCGAGATTCCTGCTCCATATAGTTTTGGCCAACAAGCTTCATGAATTGATAGTCGACAATCGGTTGCGCCAACTGCGCCAGCAACAACAAGCTTGCAATCAACAACAAATAGCGGCTGCTGGTAAGCAAAGACCAGGTATTCCTGGCATCGCCGAGTAAAACAGGTCCTTGCGTCTTATCCACTTCCTTGTACAGACCCCGACGCACAAGACTTAATGTCAGCATAAATACCAATAAAATCATAGCCGCCGAAACCAACAACAAATCCGGCGTGCGCAAAGGCGTGTACTTGATAAGCGCAGCTGCCAGAGCACCGCCAACGAGCCCTCCCAAGACACCCCCACTCGCAACCAAACCATACCAGCGTTTACCCGTTTCCGTATGGTAAACACTATTTACCAGACTCCAGAGTTGCTCTACCAATACTACGCTGAAGATATCTACCAGCATGTAAAATGCAAATGCAATCTCGAAATTTGCATTCAGCATCAACACACGAAATGACAACAGCAAACAGATAAAGATAAAACAGGAACCCAATACGGTTTGCTGACGCCCATAACGCTGCAGCAATTTCTGGTATACCGGCATTAACACAAGCAAAGTTAGCGCACTGCTAATCCAGACATAGGGCAATAAATCTGCATTACCATATTCAAGGAACAGCGAGCGGCTGGCGGGTTTAACCTGATAATACGCCAGAATGATCAGGAAGAAATTAATGAATAAAAACCCCGCACGCAATAACGGCGTCATGTTTGCGCGGCTCGCCGACATCAGCGACCGACCCCATCGACATTTACCTGGCCGTGCTCAGCCTCAATCAGTCGATGTATGCGCTTTGCCAGAGTTTGATGGGCAACCGCAGAATTCTTTTTTAATACATTCGACATAACCACGACCATATAATGATATTTTGGTTTACCAGCCGGCGATTCGATAATGGCAACCGAAGCGAGCCGGTTGACGCGGTTGCCCTTATATTTTCCACATACGTATCCGGGCTCAGGCTGGCAACTGTATAGCGAACCGGACTTGAAATAGACCGCGGCATTGAATAGCGCTGGATGCGAGGCATATCGAATACGTTTCTGGGTCATATACAGCAGGCGCTTAATTTCACGGCTGGAAAACGTATCCACCAGCGTGCCGTTTTCGAGTTTGTATAACAACTTCATGAGTTCACGCGAATTACCATAGCTACTTGCACCAGGCACGCGACGCTTGCCTTCGCGGGTAAAGAAACTTCCCTGCCTTAACGCCTCAGGATCGAGTCCGTTGCGTACCAGCGGCGTGCGCGTCGCATCCAGCAAGACATCGCCAAGATCAATACGTGATGTATTTTTGAAAAAGACATCGCTCTGGACGTTAGTGAGCGGATAATTTTTACCGTAAACACTTAATAGCATTAGATGCTTCATGACCATACTGGCCGCCGCGTTTGAACTGGCCGACAACATCCAATCCAGATATTCCCATAAGCTACCACGATCACCTGGACGCAACCTGCGAAATGTGACCCTCTTACTTTCGTTATCCCACAAAGGCACCTTGTGCTCATCATAGATCACAAAGTCGTCTGCAATGATCTGTGACTCCCGCAACACACGTTCACGTTTGGCTATGTCATCAGGATACAAATCCGCCAACTGTTGAAATACCGCTAACGCCACCAATAACTTACCGACACTACCGATATTTGTGCGCTGATCAGCGTTGAGCTCGGCATAGCGTGGTCGTGAAGGGGTAGACAGGTCTAACAAGGTCACACTATAACGACTAGCCTCACGACCCAGCAGCCGCCTAATTTTATTACTAAGCTCTACATCAATCGCTGGCAAGCTCTCAGCTTGCCCAGAGGATATGCCAGATAACCGTGGTTCGACCTGATCCATCATCAACAACGCCCCTGACGGCAATTGCATACCCCTAACCACACCCTCCTGTGCCAAACGATAATATTCCAGACGTTTGATATCGGTATAACCATAACCATCCAACGGATAAGCAGCTGCCGACTGCACGAGCGTCAGGAACAATACCAAGACAATAATGTACTTCATTGTGATACTACCAATGGTGATTGCGTGAGCAGCACGCGCCTTGAAGCTGCTTTACGCAAGCCTGCATCAAGTGAGGCCAGATAGCTGTCACGTCGTGTTGCCTGATCCTGCACAAATGGACGAATCTGAAATAACATTAGCTGGTCGCGAACGAAACCGAATTCGATATCAGCCGGCACCAACTGACCTTCTGCGTTATAAAGACCGGGATAGTTGCGTGGCACTTTTCGTACCAACTCAATCAGCTGCGCCAAATCACTGGAGGATAAGATGCGCTCACCACCACTGGCCACGATCATGCGCGAGCCACCACCCACCAGCAAGACGCGCTTATGCGGGGCAGTTGCTGAAGTCATCAGCTGTGCAACGCCGGTATCGAGGTTAACCAGCAGGGTTTCGGCGGATTGACCTTCTACTGCACCACCTACACCCTCATTACTTACCACTGTCATAGACGCTTTTGCACCGTCATAGATATCGGTTGTTACGATCACACCGGATTTTTCTGCCGACACACTCTTGTGCAGCAGCACTGAAACGTAAACGTGCTCGGGATGATCCATCAACAATTGCCGCCAACCAAAGGCTCGCTCGGTAAAAGGTGACGCCCATACCTCTTTGATCGCTTGTAGTATATCCTCGAACCCCACGACATTGGGGACAGTGCGATTTAACCCCGCCCCGGTGAATCCCGGCAAATCCTCCACGTTAGTATCACTACGCACAAACACGCCATAACTGCCCTCTTCGCCAAAGGTTTGCAGCATGGCTGATTGCAAACGTCGCCGGAAAGAAGGATCGAACTTGGTATCAAGTATACGAGTACGCAGCTGCGTGAGAACTTCCCCCAAGCGTTGTGCATGGACCTCAGAGTCCTCCCTGAGATTACGTAAACTCGCATACTGATCCTGCATCCATTCGAAAATACTGGTGGCGCTGTCGGCAAACATGGGTTGCTCCAGCATGTTCCGGTAAAAGCCAAAAGGGATCACTAGTCCTGGCGAAACCTTACCCGGAAAACGATACGACAGCTCACCTACATGAGCAGCCTTGGGTCCTACGATGTGCCCTGAATGTTTCGCGCGTAGCTCGCTGATTGGGATAAAACGCGTATCCTTAAGTCCCAACTTACCGATATCGACACGGATACGCACATGCGAAGACTGCTGCCTGCGTGCGAAGACCTCATCCCATTTCGGCCCATCGGCTTGCAACTGCACAACACCCTCCGGACTCACCGCCAATACTACTGGTGTACCGCGTCGCGCAATAAGTTCCGGCAGTAGAGCACCACTCACGACCACGTTGGGAATACCGAGATTACGCGCCAGTAGTTGCACATGGGAAAGGTGATTACCTTCAGAAGCGGTTATGATTCCGGAAACCGGCGGTAGATCGGCGACTGTCTCCGGCACAATGAATATGTCCTTGCGTTCAGATGGACCGGTTTCCCCAAGATCTGCCTGGGTGCGCAAAATACCGCGCGACAAACCGGGATTAAGACTACGCAAGCCTGTGTCCACCGTACGACCGAACAGTTCATGATGTATACCACTTAGTGTATTGGCATCTGCACTTAAGGTATCCAACAACTCGGTATAAAACAGCAGCGGACTGCCACGCAGGCGATCAGCAGTATAATGACGCACCAGAGGTTCGATCTGCGCAAGATGCTCGATCATCGGGCCAAAGTAAAATCGCAGACGCCGTGCAGCCCAATCCGGCACCCTGGAGAGGTATTTAAGTTCCTGTCGATACTCGGCCAATGGCAACCGCACACGGTCCATACGCCCTGATACATGTCGTAATTCACCCCATTCGCGACGTGTGATCAAACCCATTCCATACAGAACTTGTGTTGTAGCACGCAGCCATTGCAGGCATTGCGCACGACTGTTGTCTTGCACGTTGTGCCGCAAGTCGCGCCCGGTCACAAATGCCTCCAACTCTAACGCGATACTCACATCCAAAGCCTGTAGCATACGTCCTGCAGTACCCATATCGGACAAACGATCGCGCAACATCACTAGCAACTCACCACTAATCCGTAAACGCTCAGTGGACGTGGATGCACTATCAAGTACTGTTGCGCCTTCACGCAGGGACCGGGCCAGACTGTTATCGGCCAGCCCATTTGCCAAGTCCGTTAACATGGCAGGCACATCGCTACGATCGTATGTATCAGCGATCTGTTGGGTTAACTGTTGATACTGCTGGTGTAATTCCGGTTTGCCGCGGGTCCGCGCATACTCATATACACGCTGCGCATCTCCTGCATCAGGTCTTGCATGTATTTTATTACGCAGGGACACAAACCCCGGATCTTGCTCTGCAATGACGCCGGAAAGTCCACGCACTTGAGTCAATGAGGTTTCGCGACTACCATGCGGCAGTAATCTCACCGCTTCGCGCAATAAGGGGTAACGCTGTTCACGCCACACCGGATCCACCACCATTGATTGCAAAATGGCTTTCGCACTACGGCTTTCATCTTCGATTTGAAATGCGCCCCGGTAAAAGCGGGCTTTACGTAAAATCCAGCCATCATTTTCAGCTATGAGAAACTGTTCCAGGAGCAAAATTTTCAAGGTATCACGGTCTGCGAGACCACCGCGAAAATCATCTGGCTGAAGATCGGCCAGAATATTGGCTATGGGAAATCCCGCTGCACGAATCAGGCGGGTCTGTTCACTCCACTCGCCATGTTGCACCCCACCTCCATGCTCATTACAGGCATATGGCTCGGGCGGTAATACGGCGCCATCACGACAAAACCAGCGAATACGTGCGAAAGGACCGCGCGGATTTTGTTGCATAGCCTGAATCCAGGCGCGCATAGTGTCTTTATCAATATGCTCTGGTGCTGGTGCCGCAGACTGCGATTGGCTCATAATCAACACACTCATCAAGAGCAGTAAAACCCTACTTACTGATTTAGAAATGATGTGTGTGTTCATTAAATTTGCATATTGTCGTCGCGACACGAAGGCACGGAATTTTACATGCGTTTAAATCAGCAAACGTATCACCAAGTTTCTCGGGGCACCGCAAATTACTACGTATACTCCTAATTTAGATAGCCGATCGACGGAAAAATTCCTGACAATTAGACGATGGGCAATATCCGCCTAATGGTTACAGGATTTCATTCAAACCATTGATCTGAGACGCAGCCTGAGCCCCGCCAGTTGCCCCTAAAACAGACCCAGCTGATCGCCCGATTGTGCAGGCGACTTAAATAAACTGCTGTCTATATCGTAGCTACGCTGATTTAACCCCAGGCGCTTACAGACCAGCTTGAATCGTTGCGCAATAAAACCGGCATATTCGCCTGTACCTCGCATACGTTCACCAAATTTGGAATCGTAATCCTTACCGCCGCGCATATCACGAATAATATTTATGACATGCCTGGCTTTTAATGGCTCATGATGTGCCAACCATTCATGAAATAGATCTTTGACTTCATGTGGTAAGCGTAGAATGACATACCCTGCCGAATCTGCACCCAATTTATGTGCCGACTCCAGGATGGTCTCCATATGCGCATCGGTTAATACCGGGATCAATGGTGCCACCAAAACGCCCACCGGTATACCGGAGTCATGCAAGGCCTGCATCGCCTGCAAGCGCCTTGCTGGTAGCGTGGTGCGCGGCTCTAAACGGCGGCTCAATGTTGAGTCCAAGGTGGTTATGGAGAACATGACCCGTACCAGATTTTTCTCCGCCATCGGCGCCAGGATGTCGCGATCGCGCTCCACCAGTGCCGATTTAGTAACAATGACTACCGGGTGATTAAAATCCCGCAAAACTTCCAGAATGCTGCGCGTGATCTTGAGTTTACGCTCACTCGGCTGATAAGCATCAGTATTTATACCCAAAGTGATCGGTGAACAGGTGTAGCTAGGTTTGCGTAATTCCCGCTGTAACAATTCTGCGGCATTTTGTTTGTAGAATAGCCGCGACTCAAAATCCAGACCGGGCGACAATCCTAGATAAGAATGCGTCGGTCGGGCAAAGCAGTAGACACAACCATGCTCACAGCCACGATACGGATTAATTGACTGGTCAAACGGGATGTCCGGTGAGTCATTACGCGAAATAATCGACTTAGCCTTATCAGGTGTCAGGGTAGTGCGTATGGGCGTACCCTCCTCCGGGATATCCCAGCCGTCATCTATCGATTCATGCCGCCTCGTCTCAAATCGGCCATCCGGATTACTGACCGAACCACGTCCTTTGCGGGGCATTATCTGCCTTCGATCGACGCGCCGCCTTTTATCGATTATTTGATCAGCCATATCGGGAATTCACCTTTGTTGACATCATAGCGCTGGGCACGGGCAAATATTACCGGCATTATGATCCCTATCAGAGAATATGACATCGATTAGATGATATTATATGTATATCAACTACAAATGATTTCATGCCACAAAATTCACCATTAAAAGCAACCGCTTACGAGCCTAGACATAAGACCGAAGAACAGCGGCGACTGCGTGTGCTCAGTTATAATATCCAGGTGGGTATCAGCTCGAATCGTTACAGTGACTACATGACCCACGGCTGGAAACATGTACTGCCGTTTCGAGGCAGACAGGACAATCTTGACAATACCGCCCGTTTCATCAAGGATTTTGATCTTGTCGGCCTGCAGGAACTCGATGCTGGAAGCTTGCGTAGCGGTTTCATCAACCAGACCAAATACCTGGCAACAGTGGGTCATTTTCCGTATTGGTACAACCAGACCAACCGTAATCTGGGCAAATTCGCCCAGCACAGCCAAGGATTACTCAGCCAATTCAGGCCTTTCGAATTAATCGAACACCGACTGCCCAGCACCATCCCCGGGCGCGGTGCGCTGGAGGCACGCTTTGGAGACCCACAGAACCCGCTTATTGTAATCCATCTGCACCTATCCCTGAGTCAGCGCGCCCGCGAACGGCAGTTTGACTATATTGCCAGGCAGACCGATAAACATGAACATGTCATCGTCATGGGCGACATGAATTGCCAGCCGCATAGCAGGGAACTACAGCAGTTACTCAATAGTACACATCTTTGCGAGCCTCTCGAGCAGATGCAGACCTACCCCAGCTGGAGCCCGGAACACTGCCTTGATCACATCCTGGTAACCTCGAGCATCGGCGTAGAAGGCGCTCGGGCTTACAGCGATGTAAACCACTCCGACCATCTTCCGATCAGCCTGGACCTGTTGTTACCTGCAAAGCTAGACCTCAATCACACCCAGAGTTCAGAGAACGCAATTTCAATGGACCAGGCACAGCAGGCACGGCTTGCAGCCGGCTTATATTGATTCACTGACAGCGCGTTTGACCCCAGCCCACATCTCCATCATGCCTGACCCGCCGCGCTATACGCGCCGGCGTATATCAGTAACTTACTGATTTTACGTATATTTAATGGGAATCTACCATTTATCGGAAATACGTCCCGCCTGAGAAGAAACCCCTACTCATGAATTTATGTATTTGATTATTATAGGGTAGTACTCAAACATGAAAGGATAGCGCCAAAAAACATGAACGAGTAGACGCTGCAGAAACACAGCACAGCCGAAAGCAACCCCTATTATGGCAGCTTCCCCGACACATATCGGGCGCGAGGAGATCGTTGAGATCGCACGCCGCCCCTATACCCTGCGCCCATTCGATTATGGGGGCATGTCGCGCTTATTCTGTGCCTACCCGCATGACCCCCAGGACTGCAAACTCGCCGTCAAATTCCTCAATAGGGATCTGAGCGATTCCAGTACCACTTTGATCCGCTTCCAGCGCGAATGCCTCATCCTTAACCAGCTGGATCACCCCGGCGTTCCCCATTTCGTCAGCAGTGGCACATTATATGGCAGAAACTACCTTGCCTATGAATTGATCGAAGGGACCAATGTACTGAAAATTCTGCAACACCGCGCAAAAACAGGCAATCCACTCAGACCTGAAATCGCTACCCGGCTCTTCAGGCAATTATTGTTAGCACTCAACTATCTGCACAGCTTGAAAAAACCGGTCATACACAGCGATATCAGCCCGGAAAATCTGGTGATCGATAGCGGCCAGTTACGCCTAATAGACTTTGGAAGCGCATTCAGACTCGGCGCACAGGAATTATCAAGCGCCAAATGGCGCGGCAAGCCTTCTTACCTATCTCCGGAACAGGCACGCAACCAGAGTTGGGATCATCGCAGCGACTTGTATCAAGCGGGAATCGTCTTTTATGAATTGCTTAGTGGGTGCAAATGGAATCGGGGACATAGCATTGAAGACAAGCATCGCCTCTCTGCTAAACCCGAGCCGCAGGACCTAAGCCGTATCCCCGCACCCCAGGCAACATTGATAGAACGACTCACTCAATTAAAACCCGAGCTACGTTTCCAAAGCGCTCATGAATGCCTGAAAGCACTGGACAGCCTGGAACTACGGACTGATTCTGCCGCCTAGCCAACCCCGGGTTAACCGTCTTCAAGCTCCCTGAATTTTTGTTTAAGGTCGTAATCACGACTGGTAACAATTTCTTCCAGCACGTGCAACCTCGACTGCATTTCCTGATTCATAGACTCCAGGTTATCGATACGCTTCGACAACTCTGCTATCTTACCGGATGATTCTGCACCGTGACTGTGACGCGATTTTATATAGGCTCTGATAACCACCGCTGTCGCTATAACAGCCACTATGAAGGACACCATATCGTACTCAGACATTATTAACTACTCCCCACATAATAAGACCTGAAACCTGTCATCTCCCGGGGATCCTGCAATACGAGTCAACAGCGCCGCTGCTGGCGACCCCCAAAAACCCCCAAGAAAATTAAAACCGCAGTTTTCATTTCGCACACCTAATCATAAAAGGAGGGTAATTGCAGAAAATCTCTATGACTACAGACTCAGTGATTCAGTTCGCGAAACTCACGATCCAGATTATAGCGCCTGGATGTGATATGGCCTTCCAGATTACGCAGGCGCTTTTCAAGGCGTATAAAACGCGTCTGCGCATCAGTCATACTATGCGCACTTAACTCATCACGATCATCGGCAACTCCCGCAGAACGATGAGCTGCTTTATCGTGATTAGCACGCATGATAAACCACATGATGATATAAAAAATCGGGGTTGGTAGAAAGAACGCACTGACCAACGTCGCAATTCGTACGACTGTTACATCCCAACCAAAGTACTCTGCAATACCACTACAAACACCCAGCAGTAGCTTGTTGTTGCGATTGATACGCAGTGATTTTCTGCCAGTGTATTGACTATAACTCATGTCGACGTCTCCAGCCGGGTGACTCCGAATCCAGGATGGTCTCCAGAGCCTCTATTCGTTGTTCCATTTTTTCGGCGATTTCCATCAGCCTGCTGAGTTCCTGCCGCGCCGTATCGCTGACACCTGTATTCGCACGCCGCTTGCTTGTGTAATGCAGGATCAGCCATAAGGGAATCACAAAAAGCAGTGAAATGCTCAAAAATATTATAGGTAATGCAATCAACTCTTCCATTATTATTGCCGTAGTTCATTCTGGTTTAATGTCACTGGTTTTCAGCTTTCTGCATGCGGGCCTTCAAATCCGCAAGGTCCTGTTCGATCTGTTCGTCCGCTTCCAGGTCTGCGAATTGGTCCTTAAGCGATCTTTTGTGGCCCAAATCATACGACTCAACCTCCGCTTCAAGGTCATCCAGCTTGCGCTCGAAGTGCTCAAAGCGCGAGAAGGTATCCTCAACCCGACTATCGGAGACCTTGTCCCTGACCCGTAGCTGTGAAGATAGCGTATTATTTCGAACTAACATAGCTTTTTGGCGACTCTTGGCATCCACCAACTTGTCTTTGAGCGTGGCAATATCCTGGTCCAGTTTCATGATCTGCTCATCAAGAACCTCCAGTTCCCGCTTAAGCAATTCACTCACCCGTTGCAATTCAGCCACCTCGATCAACGCTGCCCTGGCAAGATCATCACGCCCCTTACTCACTGCCAGTTCGGCCTTGCGCTGCCATTCTGCTGACTCGTGGGTAACATTGATAATACGTCGCTCAATTTGCTTTTTATCGGCAATAGTCCTGGCCGCGTTTGAGCGTACATCAACCAGTGTATCCTCCATCTCCTGGATTATCAGGCGAATCAGCTTCTGCGGATCCTCAGCCTTATCCAACAATGCATTGATGTTGGAATTGATGATATCGGTAAATCTCGAAAAAATTCCCATAACTTCTTACCTCAGTAAAACTGCATGCTTGAAAAATTCATTCCTGCCAGAGTCAGCGTGTCGCTCACTCTCACTATGGTGTGATGCTGTTCAGGATCTGTTGAATCTGCGTACCCACCTGCGGCATATCAAATAGCGGCAAGATCAATGCAGGCATGAATCGTGTAACCCACGCCCCAGCCCGTGTATCGGCAGGCATATATGAGCATGCAATCTCAGCAGCCGGCTGCATGGTTTTCAACCACTGAGCCAACTCGTAGCGCTTATGTATCTCCAACATGTCTTGAATCTGAGCCTGCCTCAGCTCGTATTGCACCTGCCCGTCAAAATCCAGTTCGATAGTATTCAGGGCTGCCTGGCCCTGTTGCCGGATCATACGTCCAGACTCAGCCGCCATATCTGCAATAAACGCCTCACTTTCATCAGCGTTCACAATAGCCGGAGCAGAGACTGCTGCTACAGAAACCACCAGAAAACCAAGTGCAATTGATTTTTTGCCGTTCATTTTTAGGACCTCCGTATGCGTGACACTTGCCGTACTATTTGGCTATTTCTTAATTCAGAAACCGTGCCAACCCATAAATCGATCATAACTCTCTGTTTTATATAGATTTACTCCTAGGCACCCCGAATATAGCAGTCATTAGAATAGCAATTACGGCCATTTTTTATTGTTATAGACCACTATATGGCGTATTTTTCACTTATGTCTTATCCATCGAACCCAGTGACCCCTATCGGCGAATCGCCCGCTTTCATAGAGGTACTCGAACAGGCCTCACGTCTCGCGCCACTGGTAAAGCCTGTGCTGATCATCGGTGAGCGTGGCACCGGCAAAGAATTGATTGCTGAACGGCTGCATTATCTTTCCACTCGCTGGGAAGCGCCGCTCATCAAAATTAACTGCGCAGCATTATCCGAGAATTTGCTGGACTCAGAACTGTTTGGCCATGAGGCTGGCGCATTCACTGGTGCAGTCAAGCGACATATCGGGCGGTTCGAGCGAGCTGAGGGAGGTACTTTGTTTATGGACGAACTGGCGAGCACCTCCATGCAGGTTCAGGAAAAAATCCTGCGTACCATTGAGTATGGAGAGTTCGAACGCCTTGGCGCAAACTCGACCATGAAGTCTGATGTACGGGTCATTGCAGCAACCAATGAAGATATCCAGCACAAAGCCAGCAAGGGTGAATTCAGGCAGGATCTGCTTGACCGGCTGGCCTTCGACGTCATCGTATTGCCACCGCTGCGTAACCGCCAGCAAGATATCCTGTTACTCGCTGATGCATTTGCACGCAATATGACGCGTGAACTCGACAGAGAATACTTCGCCGGGTTTTCCACGCATACCCAGGAACAGCTCCTGCAATATGACTGGCCAGGGAATGTGCGCGAACTCAAGAATGTGATTGAGCGAGCCGTCCACCATAACCAGAATACCGATCAGCCAATAAGTGAAATTAAGCTTGATCCCTTTGCTTCACCTTACCTGTCCGGACTATCGGCTTCGACGCCCATTTCAGCAAAACAAGGCAGTCTCCAGCACCAGCAAACAAAAGAGTATCAATCCCTGCCTGCCGGTCCACTCGACTTCAAGGAACATCTTAAAAGCTACGAAAAGAAGATCATCCAGGCTGCGCTGGAAGCCAACCGCCATCACCAGAAGCGCACCGCAGACCATCTGAGCCTGACCTATCATCAACTGAGGGGTTATCTGAAAAAATATGATTTATTACAAGGCAGTGATTCCTGATCTGGCTTACTGGTTTGACGTCCATAACACCGGCAACGCCATGCTGCGGGCCTAACTCATGGTATGGATCATAGTCATCTTAAATATTAGGACCGTATAATCACCTATCCTAGACAGAACAGTCGAACCTATTTCCGAACAGCCCGATAACATAGACGCTAGCTAAATTTCGGTTGTATTTACTGGATACCCGGCCCATCTGCAACGACACTTTTTAAGAATTTCGTCGAGTGATGACGCTACTTTGGCTCTATCCATTTACTGACAATACCCAGTAGGCGTCTCTCTGGCCTGCGACGGTGATCCACAGGCTTTTGTTTAACCCGGTCATCTTTATGAAGGAGCAATTCCCTGGGCTGCCAACTACGGCGATCATCACCATTTCTTGAATCCATTAACATCTCCTACTTAACAGTTTCAACATAAGCAGAGCTTGCGGTATCAACATGTAATTTACCTCAAAACCCTTCCTTGCTGACACTGGGTTGTTGAGTGTCAACTGGTCACTCGTCGTCATGTATCACGTGCCAGCCATGCCACCTGCCACCTCCGCTAGCTGCCTTTGGTTCTACGTTCCACTACATTGTCGTCAGCCAACAAGCCGTGTTTTGTTGTCCAATGAGCCCGTCCCATTCAATTTGCCTATCAAAAAGCCAAACCCCGAGAGGCTAAAACCTGCGTGCCATCTGAGCACACTTGGGCCAGCTCCAGTCAATCAGGGCCAAACTTGAAAGATGAGTATGCTGATAATCGCCTGCAGCCCTTACTGTGAACTGCAACACAGCCACGGTATAGATGATTGCCGCTCGCACACCAAAAGTTAACTAAGTCTATGATGCATGGTATAGTTTCCAGCGAAACGGCATAGCCGACGCAACAAAAAGAGACAAAGCTACAGGGAAGGCTCCGTTCCGGCTTTACCCGAAAATTCTTTTGGAAACAGGAGCATAACAAAAATGATGTCTGAGAATTCCACCGCATTTACTGAATTATCACAACAAGATCTGGAATATATTGCCAGTCACGGCAACACCAAGTCATACCCCAAGAACAGCATCCTGATCAATGAAGGCGATGAAAGCGACTTCCTTTACATCATCAAGGAAGGCCGGGTCAAAGTTTATGTCAGTGAGGAGAACGGCAAAGAAGCCATCCTTAATATTCAGGGGCCAGGCGAGTATTTTGGTGAACTCGCGCTCATCGATGAGGCACCACGCTCCGCCACTGTGGTTACTACCGAGCCTTCAAAACTTGTTTTTGTATCCCGGATGGATTTCGAAAAATGCATGGCCAGCAATCCCGCGCTTTCCGTTAAGCTCATTCGCGCCCTGTCATCGCGGGTCCGCGAATTAACGGATGTGGTGAAGAATCTCGCGCTCCACGATGTATATGGACGTGTTGCACAGACACTGCTCAAAATGTCTAATGAAAAAGACGGCATACGCACCATCGAACAAAAACTCACTCATCAGGATATCGCCAACATGGTAGGCGCATCGCGCGAAATGGTCAGTCGTATCATGAAGGACCTGGCCACTGGCGGTTATATCCAGATCAAGGGCAAGCAAATCAGCATTCCGGGAAAATTACCCTCAGCCTGGTAAAGGGGGGAACCCCTTGCAGGATAGCTGTTTATCAGTGCAAGCAGCGACGCCTAGTGGAGAATGTTACTACTCCACATCAACAGCGGTAACATTTCACAGCAAAATAACCTGAGGCTAAATAAGCTTTATAGCTATGTAGTGGTGCCGACCCACCATGTCAGGCACCCTTTAGGTTATGGAGGAGGCCCATGCGAGCATGGATGCTCGACCCTAATTTTCCCCGCCGAAACTTAATCAACTCTAATAATAAAGGAAGCCCGATCACACTGTGCGTGACCGGGCTTATTAGTATTTTAATGGGCTGTGTTGCCGCCGTTATTATTTCGCGACTTTAACACCCAATGAAGACAGTGTACTGAGCGTCAGGCCTCCGCGTTCCATGCCCTCCTTTTGCTGGAACTGATCTACGGCTACCATAGTCTGACGGCCGATCACACCGTCAATCGGTCCAGGATTGTAACCCCTGTCCTTCAACGCCTGCTGAATCTGGAGGTTCAGCTCCTTACTCATATTGGTCTGGCATAGCACGGGCCGCCATTCGAACCGCTCATTGGAAACCTTCACCCGGCTGGTCAGTTTTTCAACAACGGCGGGCACTGTGCTACGCTTTTCCGTCGCAGGCTGTACCAGTTTGCGCACCATTTGCGTCTTGTAGATCGCCGGTATTTCTACCTTCTTGGTGGTCGCAGGTGATTTCAACACCTGCTTGGTGATTACTTCGTAGCGGGCGGGCTTTTCGCGGAGGCATAACTTGCGTTTTGTAGCCTTACCTTCGCCAGCCTGTCCTGCCAGCGCCCAGGTACTCTTGGCGTCTGAAACCTTGACTTTCTTTTTAATGGTTTCATATTCACCCGGCACTTCAATCTTATTTACCTTGGCCGGTTGAACCAGTTTACGCACCTTCTGCACCTTATACTCCGCAGGGATCTCGACTTTCTTGGTAGTTGCGGGTGATTTCAGTATCTGGCGCTTCACTGTTTTGTATTTGGCAGGGACCTCCACCAGACACATGATATCACCGGTCGCATAGTCCAGTTTTTCCACTGGTCCACGGCCTTTCTTCCAGGTTGTATAGGCAGGCGCCTCGAGAACCTTCTCGGTTACGGTTTCATATACAGGGGGAACCTCAACCAACTTGAAAGCAGCCTCCTTGACGACAACCTTTTCCTCTACCATCTCGTATTTGGCCGGGACAATCTCGAGTTCTTCATAAGGTTCGCGTTTGACCACATTTTGGGTTTCTGTCTTGTATTGCGCTGTTTGGAAATACTCAACAAAGCACTGTCCAATTTCAGCCTGAGCAGGCAGACCTAACGCCATTGCGCCGGCAACCAGGCTTGGATCAGCGGCTCTGGCCTTACTCCCGCTGCCTGTCATCCATGTGCGCTTGGCAGGTTCAATCTCGACGCGCTCTTCGAATGTTTCGTAGACCGGAGCCACAGGAACCAGCTTTTCGGCAGCCTGCTTCACCACAATCTTCTCTTCTACATTTTGATATTTGGCCGGTATGATGTCGATCTTGTCATAGGCTTCGCGCTTGACGATTTCTTTGGTTTCTGTTTTGTATTCCGCAGGCACCATGATCTTGCCATAACACTCACCTGGCTTGGCATCGGGCAGAGTCTGGCTGGCAATACTGGTAACGGCCTTTGTGGCATCTTCGGTAAGACCAGGCGCGCTGACCAGCAACAACGTAGACGTCAACAGGCTGGTAGTAAAAACCCTTGATTGCATATCGTTTTCCTCCAATGGCAGATTAAAGAACCTGCGCGTTTACGTACATAAATTCATAGAGCAAGCAAGCCATCCGAAGTGTAAACCACCTCGGTAGCAAAGGCACCCCCGGCGAACATTGAAAGCGTTAGCCTACACATTCTAAGGTAGGCTAACGCAATCAAGCTGCTTATTTCAGAGCATATTATCCATGTGATCCTGCCAGTTGTTGGCGCTACACGCAAGTCATGCCTTCCGACCCGTGCCGATGAGCCCAAAAAATGAGAATCACGTCTCTATTTCCACCCAAAACACAATTCGCTAACGGCATGATGCCGTACGATTCTATAAGTACAGCGACTCAGGTTGGTTAAACGTATTTTATAATGTCGCAGATCAGCCCCCCGTGGGCTTTACTCGGGCTGTACATCCCTTGAGGCGGGTAACAACCAGTGCGCCAGGGCAGGCAGCAACAGGATCGCACCGAGCATGTTCACCAGGAACATGAACGTCAACAAGATACCCATGTCCGCCTGAAATTTAAGTGGTGAGAATATCCAGGTGGCAACACCGATGGCCAGCGTTACCCCGGTAAATACCACGCCCGCCCCCGAAGCCTCCAAGGTAGTCAGGTAGGCTGATTTTAATGTCTTGCCACTCGCCAGTTCATTGCGCATACGCCCAAATATATAAATACCATAGTCAACACCAATACCAACCCCCAGAGCGACTACCGGCAAGGTATTGACCTTCAGGCCAATCTCCAAAACCGCCATTAAGGCATACGCCAATAAGGAGACCAGCGCTAGCGGCAGAATAATACACAAGGTTGCGGCTAGTGAGCGAAATGAAATCATGCACAATACAATAATAGCGGCGAACACATACATCAGTATTGGGAACTGCGCGGCTGACACCTCTTCGTTGGTTGCCGCCATAACCCCTACATTTCCAGTTGCCAATTGCAACTTGAGCTTATCGAATACATTGTCTTCTCGATAGCGCTTCACCTCTGAAACAATTCGCGCAATCGTTTCGGCCTTATGATCAGTTGTGAAAATCATCACCGGCATCACACTACAATCCGCATTCAATAAACCACTACTGGTAGGCACATACGATACTGATTGCACCAATACTGACTGGTTGCGTGGCAGGATGCGCCACTTCAAACTACCCTCGTTCCAACCGGCGTTTATCACCTTAGCAATATCCGGCAAACTGATAACAGACTGTACGCCATCAACATTGCGCATATACCAGGCAAAACGGTCAAGCTCAGTCATCACGTCGTAGTCTATGCAACCTTCCTCAATTGTCTCTGCAATCACCGCTATCATATCAACACCGATAGCGAACCTTTCACTGATGATCTGTGTATCAATGTTATATTGAGAATCACCGTGTAATTCCGGGACCCCTCTGTGTAAATCCCCAATTTGTACATCTGTGCCCTTCCATATACCAACAGCCAATAGAAGAACCGCAACAGCCAACATGCCGCTGGCAGGGCCACGCTCTGTTATCCTGGCAAGACCTTGCCAAATTCCATCTATGCTCCTGAAACGCGACAGCACCTTGTCACGATATGACGCCTCCAGTGTCATGCAGGACATCAATACAGGCAGCAAGACCAGGTTAGTGAGAATTATCATGGCAACGCCCAGACTCGCTGTGATCGCCATTTCCTGAATGATTTCGATATCGATCAGCAGGATAGTAATAAATCCTATAGTATCACTCGCAAGCGCTATTCCTCCCGGCAATAACAGCCGGCGGAAACTCCTGCGCGCCGCAGTTTCAATATCTGCGCCAAGAAAAAATTCTGCCCTCATGGTGCTGATCATTTGTACGGCATGACTGATGCCTATCGCAAACACCAAAAAAGGAACGAGTATCGACATAGGATCGATACCAAAGCCTAGCAGGGGTAATAAGCCCAGTTGCCAGGTTACGGCAGTAAGGGAACATACCAGCGCAATAATCGTTATGCGAAATGACTGGGCATACCAGAACACCAGCAGCGCAGTGATAAAAAATGCGATGACAAAGAACAGCACGACACGCTTGGCGCCAGCATGAATGTCACCAATGACCTTAGCGAAACCGATGATATGGTAATCAAATTCAACATCAATATTATTACCCAGATCGCTGCCTCTGACGTTCTCCTCTAGTTGACGCGCGACATCAATATAGTCCAGTCGCTCGCCGGTGTTGGGATCGAATTCCAGCAACTGCGCACTGATCATCGCACCTGAGAAATCGCTCGCAACAAGTTGGCCTACAATACCCGCCTTGAGTATATTCTCTCTTACTTTAGCCAAGCCTTCCGGAGTGGACTGAAAATCATCAGGCACCACATTACCGCCCGCGATACCATCCTCGACAACCTCGGTAAAACGTACATTTGGCGTGAACAATGAACGCACCTGCGCCCGATCCACTCCGGGAATAAAGAACACCTTATCGGTGGTTTGTTTTAATACTTCAAAGAATTCAGGCGTAAAGATATTGCCATCTTTAGCCACAAGCGCAATGAGTACACGATTAGCTCCCCCAAATTCCTGGCGATGCTTGACAAAGGTTTGCATATACTCGTGCTTTAGCGGTAACAATTTGCTAAAACCCGCATCGATACGCAACTGCGTTGCTGAATACGCCATTGCCGCCGTGATTAAAATGAAAATAGCGATCACCACACGGCGATTGTTAAAAACAAGTCTTTCAAGCCAGTCAATTATCATACGTCTGTGCGCTCGGTGTTCATGGTTTTGCGGGCACGGCAAGATCGTTTGCTACAAGCCGGCGCACGCCACCCTCCCCTACCATCACGATACTGCCATCTTTTGCCTCTACCAGTGCCACATTCCCCAGCCTGTCCGCGCGCGGTTTCACGACAAAATTCTGACCTTGATTAAAGCTCATTAGGCTAACACCCCCAAGGCCCGCTATCACAACGACACCTTCACTGGTCTGCAATGCATCGGTCAACATCGCCTGTGTGGCAGTTTCCACAGGCTGCCAACTCGCGCCTTTATCATCCGAACGGAATAAATGGCCACGCAAACCAAAAATCAAAAGCTGTTCCGCATTCAGGGGCAATACACCAAAGAAAGAGCCTTCGTACGGAGAATTGAGCTGTTGCCAACTCCGTCCCAGGTCGTCAGAGCGATAGATATTTCCGGCCTCGGCCGCGATATACAATGTGCTCGCATCAGCTTGCGTGATGTGGTTTAGATGGAAATCGATCATGTCTTCAACCGTAACCGGTTCAGCGGCATCTCGGGGACCGTCGAGTCTGTCGTATACAGGCTGATTAACTGACTTGGTAATGAAATCGCGTTTGGACCAGCTAACACCACCATCGTTGCTGATCATGAAGAGACCATACGCACCGACAGCAATACCCTGTTTGTCATTGACAAACATCACATCCAGCAAAGGCGTTTCATCCTGCGGAGCAGAGTAGACCTGCTCCCAGTTAACACCACCATCCCGGGTCAACAAAATGGTGGTGTCATGACCAACAGCCCATCCCCTGGTTTCATCTTGAAAAAACACCCCGGTCAGTGTCGCCTGAGTAGGCACTTGCTCAGCCTGTTGCCAACTAACAGCGTTATCTGTGGAACGCAGGATATGGCCACGCTCACCTACAGCCACCAGCGCATCACCGGCGCGTGCAATATCGAGCAATAATGAGTGCTCGACCAGTGGCGCCTTGGTAGCAAATACTTCAGCATTACCATTTATGTCTGCTATTGCCGGCAACGAAACGCTACTGCCAGCAACAGCACATAGCACAGATAAAATACGCAACAGAGGCCTAAGTAGTATCCACAAAGATGACGCGAAGAAAAACCTTGATGACAAAATATGCAAGACAGCGATGTACACCATCAAATCCTGGGCCTTAATAGTTTATTATGAGTGTTTTATAGCACGAAAAAGGCCGAATCGTCACCGATTCGGCCTTTTTATGACATAAACCCAAATTTTACCGCGTACCTTCCCTGCGTAACGCTGCAGGACTGTAGTCAGTTAATGTACGCTTAATATTGAAGTCATACATATCGCTCTCATTATCAAGCCCGATTGCAAGGTAACGACCCGCTTGCAAATCCGTATGCACTTCAAGTGTCGTCCATAAGGTCGGAACTTCGTAATAGCTAATAACATGGCCTTCCGACACACGCCAAAGCTGATCGCGATTATCATATTGGTCTACCAGCAGTATCTGCCAGGAGTCCTCATCGACATAGAAGGTACGGCGCTTGTAGAGATGTCTTGCGCCTTGTTTCAATGTCGCATCCACCACCCATACACGATGCAACTCATAACGCAGCGGCTCAGGGTTTATGTGCAAAGGTTTGAGGATGTCCTTGTACTTAAGACTCTTACTATGCAGCTTGTATGAATTATAAGGCACAAAAATTTCCTTCTTGCCTACAAGCTTCCAATCGTAACGTTCGGGACTGCCGTTAAACATATCAAACTGATCACTGGTACGCATACCATCAGCCGCGGTGCCCGGATTATCAAAGGCAACATTCGGCGCACGGCGCACACGTCTTTGGCCAGGATTATAGATCCATGCCTTGCGATGTTCTTTTGCTTGATCCAGAGTTTCATGCACCATCAGGATGCCACCCGCGAGCCGCGCCGGAGACAGGACCTTCTGCTTGAAGTAGAGGATTACATTATTGAGGTCCTCCGCCTTCATACCCTCATGGCTATACACCACATTGAACTCATCGGCGAATTGCACCAGTGTATAGTTGCCGCCACGCGTAGGTGCCGCCTGCGCGATGCGCCGCTCAGCGATGTCACCACGCCAGCGCAGGATGTGATTCCAAATCACTTCCAGGCCATTCTTGGGAATCGGGAAGGGAATACCATTGATCGCACCGGTCACGCCACTACCCCCCTCGGATAATTGCGCGCTCCCCGCGATGTTGCGCGTGGCATCGTAAATGCGTTGGGGTGCAGACGCGCTGCGCCGTGTTGGATACACATTCATCCTGAACGTATCGGGATAGGTCTTGAACATCGCCTGATGACCCGCAGACAATTTGTCTGCATATTCGCCCATATTTTGCGCCGTGATGGTAACCCTGACATCATCTGATGCATACGGATCGGGGTGATGATCACCGGGGTTGTAATCCGCCGGCGGACTAATGCCACCATCCCATGCCGGGATACTGCCATCTGCGTTTCCTGCTTTCTCGGCACCCAAAGGCGTCAGGTCTGCACCCAGGCGCGCAACTTCATCAGCAGTCAGCGCGGCAATACTACTGGACGCACCACTTAAAACTACCAGGGCACTGCCCAGTACAATCAATCCTTTTCTAAGCATATCTACTTCTCCTCTCGCCTAGAATGAATAGCTGATATCAGCCGCGATAAAATCACGGTCGTTAATCAGGTTATGTCGACCGGCACCAAAAAAGCTTGTGTAACTCAGGTTGCCTTTCCAGGTATTCTGATATGATGCCCCCAGGCCTATAGTTATGGCCTTGCGACCCTCCAAAAAGTTCCCTCCGGGCCCCGGCGTTACACCATCCACATCATGTCGCCAGGCAAAAACTGGTGACAAATTGACGGCACCAATGACATTGTTGTAATCCAGACGGCCACGAATTTGATAGCCCCAGGAGGTTGCATCAGGGAAGTAGCGTTCATCCTCCGCGTCCTTGCCTGCATGCGCACCGCCCAGCGGCAAGCCCGGATCAACGCCTGGTAACGTCGCCTGATTTGGGTTGCCACTGGTATTAGTCGCATCACCGTTGAGGCGCAGTATGTCCTTATCAGGCATGTCATGCACATGGGTTACCGCAGCTTCGGCAACAAGCACTGCGGAACTGGCGCCCAGCATCGGTCCGAAAACCTTGGTTGCGGTTGTCTGAAACTGTGAAACGTTGCGCAGCACATAACCCGGGATCACAGTACTAAACTGTCCGCTAAAATCGCCAATCTGGTTATCCTTGTAAGTAGGATTAAACACCAGCGGCGACAAGGCGGCCAGCAGAAGCTCCACATCATCAACCTGTAATGGTGCATCGCGGCGATGAGAGACCTCACCCTGCAGGGCAACACCGGTGGTACCCAGTGAGGTGTTAAAACTCGCACCTAATAACTTGATATCTTCAGGATACTCTGTGAAATATGCGGCGGTCTGTGCATAGGCATCGACTGCTGCGCCCGCAGCCCCAGCGATGGCCTGAGCCAGCGGCAGACCTGCATCCAGCAATGCTTGGGTAGCCGCAGGAAATGTCGCCTCTGCGGTAGCCACACCCTGGGCGGTACCGGTACGCCCACTGATCAACGGCAGACGGCTATGATAATTAATAAAATAGAAACCAAATTCAGTATCATTCAACTTGGGCGAAAACACACGAAAGGCAACGCCGTATTGGCCATCATCACTCGCCTCACCCGTGGGGTCACGCTTGACTGCTAGAAAATCAGGATCAAAGCCACTTAATAATTGTGTACCCTGATCAGAAACATCACCAAAACCCAGCATTACGCGATCACCACCCGCACCCGCAAAATCGTTAGTACTGAAAAAGGAGCCATTAGGGTCTATTTCAATCTCTTCCCAGCGCGTCTGATAGAAGACCTCAATCGAGGTGTTTTCCGAGAGACTGGTATTGAATGAAACAATAGGTACCGGAAGTAGTGCTTCCTTGAGTTCGGAGCCCGGTACACGCAACGCATTTACATTCACCGGGTTAATTACGTTGATGCTGTTCTGAATAAAGGTGCTTTCACCCCAGCTGATTAGCTGGTTACCCGCACGAATCTCGGCCGGCAAGTCACCAAAATTAAACTTCAACCAAGCATAAGCATCGAGCAGATCAGCATCACTGCCGACCAACTCCAACGCATCGTCGCTTAATTTGGTACGTTCACGATCGCCATCTTCATTTTCATAATCATAAAATGCAGTGCCGCGCACGAAGAAACCCGTGTTTTTATAGTTAAATTCAAATTCGGAGGTGGCCTTGATGACACTACTGACGATACCTGTATCATAATTCTGGTTGCCGTCGTCAATGTTGGCCGAAAAAGCCTGCCCACCCGCAGAGGTTGAAATCAACTCTTCGTCAGGATCTTCAACGCGGTAACGCGCACCTAGCGAGATGGTGGTTCCCAGACTGCCATACGTATCACCACTACCGAATTCAATACTATACGCTGGCAAGGCAACCGACAAACCCAATGCCGCCCAAAAAACTCTGCACAGAGCTTTATACAGGCAACGTATCGGGTGATTTTGTAGTAAATTTTTCATATTTTAACCCCGCATTTACAACACATAACTACTTGACCGAGGCTCTCAGAATGTGAAGCCGTCACATCTGATATAAACATTTCAGAAAGCCTCTCCAGTCGTCTCTTATCCCTTCGAACACTTCACTAGCCATAAAAAAACATATCGATCATTTGCTCTTAGTTTATATTCCCTTAAACAGATTATTACCGAATTACAAACAACCTTTGCTCAAGCCACCTTGTCCGCCAGCTGTTGGCGCAATTCACGTCGCAAAATCTTCCCCACATTTGATTTAGGTAACGCTTCAACAAACTCAACTTCTTTTGGAACCTTATACGCAGTCAGATATTGTTTGCAATGGACGCGCAGTAGTTCGGCTGTCAATCCGGTATCCTTGCGCACCACAAACACCTTTACAATCTCTCCTGAATCTTCATTTGGAACCCCAACAGCCGCTGCCTCGACAACACCAGGGTGGGCAACAACCACCTCCTCGACTTCATTCGGATAGACATTAAATCCTGACACCAGGATCATATCCTTCTTGCGATCGACAATACGCACATAACCTTGCTCATCCATGGTTGCAATATCACCACTTCTAAACCAGCCATCCTCCGCAAGCACTTTAGCCGTTTCCTCAGGGCGATTCCAATAGCCTTTCATAACCTGTGGCCCACGGATGCACAATTCTCCCGATTCGCCAAACGGTAGCTCATTCCCCTGGTCATCCTGAATCGAACATTCCGTAGACGATATCGGCAAGCCTACCGACCCATTGTAATGCGGGTCAACCATCGAATTCATGCAAGCAGCAGGACAGGTCTCTGTCAGCCCATAGGCTTCAACTAACGGCGCGCCCGTGATTTTAAGCCACTCCTCAGCCACAGTACGTTGCACAGCCATGCCTCCGCCCAACGCCAGTTTCAGGCTGGAAAAGTCCAGCGCCGCGAAACCCGGTGTATGCAACAGGCTGTTGAATAATGTATTCACACCTGTAATGACTGTGAATTTGAGATTATTCAATTCCCCCACAAAACTCTTGAGGTCGCGCGGATTGGTTATCAGATAATTGAGCCCACCAAATTTTGTGAAGGTCAGGCAGTTCGCAGTCAAAGCAAAAATATGGTACAGCGGTAAGGCTGTGATAATAATTTCCTTGCGTTCTTCTATCAGCGGGGATAGCCACGTCGAAGCCTGCTGGACATTCGCAACCATATTGCCATGCGTCAGCATCGCCCCCTTGGAAAGCCCGGTAGTACCACCCGTATATTGCAAAAAAGCGATATCATCATGCCCGAGATCAGATTCAACCAGACGGTAATCCTTGCGCTGTTTCATGATGCGCCGAAAATCGATCGCATGACTGCATTTATGCGCGGGCACCATTCTCTTGACATATTTAACAACGAAGTTCATTAACCACGAACGTGGAAACTCCAAAAGATCGCCAATTCCGGTGACAATAACGTGTTGCAGTGATGTTTTATCAAGTATGCCGTCGAGCAGATGCGCCCTATTCTCGAATACCAGGATCGCCGTTGCACCTGAGTCTTTCAACTGGTACTCCAATTCGCGCTCGGTATATAACGGGTTGACATTAACGACAGTGAGTCCGGCCTTGAAGGCACCAAACAAGGCAACCGGATATTGCAGAATATTCGGCAGCATTATCGCAAGGCGTTCACCCTTTTGTAGCCCGAGCGCTTGCTGGAGGTAGGCAGCAAATCTTGTGCTGTAATCATCTAGTTGCTCATAAGTCAGCGTGGTGCCGAAATTAGCAAATGCTGGCAACCGTCTAAATTTCTGGACGCTTGCTTGCAACACATCAGCAAGAGACGCGTATTCATCACAGCTGATTTCAGCCGGGACGCCTTGCGGATAACTCTCCAACCAAACCTTTTTCACAACCGCTACCTTTTACAACTCACTATTATCATGGGGCTTGATACCCCCGTGGCCGAATCGCAACCTTTGCATGCACAAGCGTACACAGGCTGCCATCCTGCATGTAGTAACCGTATTCAAATAAAGGCGTACTCCGCCCCTTTATTTCCAATTCATGTTGTATCCGGGCTTCCAGCTCTGCAGGAAAATCAAAACGCAATTCCAGGTCCGTAATACCTTCCCGCTTGAAATCAACCGCAAGATGACGGGTCCACACAGAATAACCTTTGAACAAACGCGCACAGGCCAATGCTGCTATCGGATCGGCCAGTGAAGCCTGGTAACCACCGAACATTCCACCACCCGGGTTTTTTGATACTTCAGTCAGAGGTAACAAGATGCGTGCGCGACGAAAATGATCGCTCAATTCAATCACCTTCACACCCATCTGCTCAAAAGGCGGATAGTGCTCCAGACGCTCGGCGTCAGAAACCAGGGTTGTCACTGAATTCGTTTCCATGTTTTATTACTTCTGTTCAGTCATCCTCAGGCCACAAACAGATCGGGGTACAACATCTCTTCGGGGCCCTGACTATAGGCGCCAAGGTCAGTCACACCCTCTTCAGAAAGCACATCCTCATCGATAAAGAAATTACCCGTACAACTCCGACTGTCACGCTGCAAGATGGCATGCACGGCATCCGCAACAATTTTCGGGCTACGGCAATTTTCCGGCTTGATAGCGCCACCGAGCATCGCCAGTGCCGCGGTATCAATAACCGTGCGCGGCCATAAGGCATTAACCGCGATACCTTCTTCCCTGAACTCTTCCGACATACCTAACACGCACATACTCATTCCGTATTTGGACATGGTGTATGCGGTGTGTTGTTTGAACCACTTTGGATCCATCATCAAGGGTGGCGATAGAGTCAGGATATGCGGGTTGGCTGCCTGCTTGAGATACGGTATACAAGCCTGTGATGCCGCAAAGGTGCCGCGCACGTTAACCGAAAACATGAGGTCGAATTTTTTCATGGGTGTCGCCAGCGTGCCGGTCAGATTAATGGCACTGGCATTATTGATCAGTGCATCCAGGCCACCGAACTGCACTACAGACTTTTCAACCGCCATGGCAATCTGCTGTTCATCACGAATATCGACCTTGAGCGGCAAGGCCTGTCCACCAGCCGCCTCGATTTCTTCGGCCGCAGTATAGATAGTGCCTTCCAGTTTCGGGTGCGGCTGATCGGTTTTGGCCGCAATCACTATATTTGCTCCACTGGCGGCCAGTCGCAAGGCAATAGCCTTACCTATGCCACGACTACCACCCGTTATAAAAATTGTTTTCCCTGCCAATTGACTCATACTGCGTCCTTACTGTGTCAAGTGCCGCCAAAGTGCGGACGACGCTTCTCACAAAATGCATTAACACCTTCTGCAAAATCCTCGGTCACTACACATTCGGTAAAGCAGGCCTGCTCACTGTCGAGCTGGGCATCGAGATCCGTCCGCAGCGAAGCATTGAGCAACGCCTTGGTGTTCGCATAAGCCAGTGCCGGTCCGGTAGCCAGGCGTTGAGTCAGCTGCTGTGTCACCTCTTCCAGCTCATCCACTGTCACGACACGGTTGATCAGCCCGATAGTCTTCGCCTCTACTGCATCGAAGCGATCACCCAACAGCGCTAGTTCCATGGCTCGTTTGGCGCCAATCATGCGTGGCAAAAAATAGGTACTGCCACCATCGGGCGATACACCGATGTGACAATAGGCCAGTGTCAGTACTGCATCATCGGCAACCACGGCAAGATCACATGCTGCCAGCAAACTCACACCAAAGCCGGCAATCGCGCCGCGGGCGCTCGCCACTACTGGCTTATCCATCCTGCGTATGGCGCGGATAGTACCGTGCACATCCTCAAAGATATCCGCCAGCGCCTCGCTGCTGTGGTGCTTGAATTCGTCAAGGGAGTCACGAAAAAAACCAACATCGCCTCCCGACATGAAGTGTTCACCGGCACCCCGCAGTACCACACACTGCACATCCTCGTCATCCTCAACTGCGAGTACAGCCTGATGCAGGGCGCGCGCCATTTCAGGGTTAAGCGCATTGAGCACGGCGGGACGGTTCAGCGTCAGCTCGCCAACGCCTTGCTCCACCCGCATAATCACCGCATCTGTCATCTGTATTTACCCACGCACCTGACTTAAAATCATGTGCCGTCTACTGCACCAATGAGCCGTCAGTAATGCTGACGGTTCCGCCATTGGTAGCAAGGAAGGTTGCCATCTGACCCTGCATCTCGAAAAACACTGCCGCAGACAGCGCATCAGGATTCCCAAAAATGTCATTCGGTGTCGCTATCGAGCCGTGATGACCCGCAGTAAACTTTACGATGGCCGCAAGATCTGTCCCTGAGGTCGTGGTGCTGACCTGGGTGAGGCCTAGCGCTGCAGCCAAATGTTCGGTACCACCGACACCCGGAACAACACCTGCGGGCGGCATAGTCAGTACATCATTAGGCACAGTCTGATCCGGAGGCGAAGCATTGCCACCGATGACTTCAAACATCAATACACCTCGGCCGGAGGACGCTGCCCCATAGTTGATAGGATCGGTCTGATCCACCGCCATCTGGAACGCCGCCAGGAAAGACTCGAAATCGGCCGTGCCCCTGAACACACCATTGCCCGCCAATCCAGCTTCGAGTAGTGGACCAAACCCACCGGATCCATCAAACGATTTCGCGAGACCGCCGGTGGGCATGGGAAGCACCGCCGCCGCAACATTGGTCTCTAACGCAAGGTAGGGTGTACCCACCATACCGCCCATGGACCACCCTAAAAAACGCGCCTGCGTGGTATCAAAATCACCACCTGCGATACCGTCGTAATCCATTACGGTCAGCGCCTTGCTCAAGGTCAACAGATCAACAGCCGCCTGACGTCCATTGTCACGCGTGGTCAACATGCTGGTGAGATTGATAAAGTATGTACCTGAGCTATCGATTGCGCCATCGGGCCCGGGAGCGCCAGTTGTGTTGCTAGATAGATCCAGATCGAAGGTACGCTCAAACGGTGTCTTGAATGCGGCAGTACCATCCGTCTCAGCCCCGGTCAATCCATGCAACGGCAAATCGATACCAACCACAGCGAAACCTGCTGCCGCCAGTGCATCGGCAACTGCAAGTATCGTAGCCCGGTGAGTTGTAATCCCGTGCTGGTAAATAACGACCGGCCAACCACCAGCAGGTTTGGTACCTTTAGGTATGGACGCAATCAATGGAATGGTCTGTGTTGAGGTCGGTGCGGGCAAGGGGTTCAACGCAGTGAGGTTGGTTTCACCTCCGGCCTCGTTAGCGGCTTCCCAATGAGTCTGCAAGGGTGCAGGATCAAAGGTGCTGCTGGCAGCGGTAAGGAAATAAGGCACCTCCAACGTGCCGACATAGATATCAGCCGCCCCCTGTGGTGAATCCGCCATGCTGTCTGCAAGCTGAGAGTTAGCAGGTGCCACCATGTCAACATACACTGCCTTGGTGGTCGCCAGCACATCGGAGATCGATTGGGTCGTGAATGTCCAGCTCAGGATGACCGAACTGACATCCACACCTGCGCCTGCAAGCACTGCTTCCTGTGCGTTAACCAGCTGACGCACGGGTTCCAGGGGTTCGAGGTTGGTGCCGACCAGTGAATCACTACTCTTTACAGCTTCGTAGAACACGGAGGCTAAGGCATTATCACCACTGACACTCCTGATGCTGGAATCCAGGACCATTAAATAACTGGTCTTGGGTGCCAGTGGTCGTAACGGCAGTATTACCAGCGTTGAGGCTGACGGATCAACGGAAGAAACCGTTGCAACAAATTCCGTACCAAAACCGAGCTCGCGAGTGATACCCGTCACCGCACCACCAATACCACTGAGCGTAACCTCGAACACCCTCACCGACTGCGGGGTAAGACTGGTAGGATCCAGTGCATCACTGAAGCCTGTCGACATTGGTGCCAGGGTAGAAAATCCATCCAGCTTATTCAGCGCAATCGTGGGGTCTGAAAGATCCGTCGGGTCATCTACCGGAATGTTCAGCGTGCCATCAAGCGACCCGCTGAACAACAGATTATTAGGAAACGGGATCACAGCACTGGTGGGATCAAAATTTGCGGTGATGCCACTTGTCACCTGGCCACCACCAAAATTATCTTCAGGGCTGCCGGTATCACAAGCAGACAATAGAAGACTACCCAATATTACGAGAGAACTTACCAGGAAACGCATAACTCAACTCCTTCCCCTGATTACAATATGCGGCTGGTCATCTAACCGCCCCTTTATCATTATATTAGCCTGTCTGCGTTGTTTATGCCTAACAGGTGATTAATCTTTTAATATTTCTTAGCGTACCAATTCAAA
>CAMYKB010000007.1:0-141048 GCA_947258875.1 uncultured Gammaproteobacteria bacterium
CCAGGCGGCGAGCACGCTGCCCGGGGTCAACAGGCCGGCGCCAACAGCGACGGTGACCGCACTGGCGGCAACGCCTGTTTTCATGAATAGTCTGCGTTTCAGGTTCATTTATGATTTCCTTTAATTAATCTTAATAGCAGGGTATGTAACACCGGCTATAGGTCAAGCTACAGGCAGCCGTGTTCTGTACGGCTGGCAAGTACCCAATTACGCACCTCAAAGAGTGTGAATAAACTCAGTCACCTTATCGATCTCGCCACTGCTAATGATGGCATGGGGCCCGAATGGCGGCATGATGGTATTGGGATTGCGTGTCCTGGGTTCAGCAATTTGGGCACGCAAGGCGGCCTTGTCAGGAAAACGTTGCTTCATCGCGATCAGCGGTGGGCCGATGTTACCCGGCAGGCTGCCGCCAGCAATTTGATGGCAAGCCAGGCAGTTACCTTTTTTGCGGTCGAAAGCTATTTTTTTGCCTTCCTCAACGACGCTGGCTCCCGCCGCCTGAGCTGCATATGGTACGAGTGCCAATGAGCCTGCGATAGCGATGACCGAGGCTGCCGAGGCAATAAGTGTTACGGGGTTACGCATGCTATTCCTCCTTAAGGTGCTGCATTTTAATAATAATTTCTTACTCTTGTGCGTATGCCGCAGGCAATAATATGTGACGCACACACACAATTCATGGCATAGCATACTCAACTGATCGCTATTAGCAAGCAGTCAGGGATGAATTAATATATGTAGTTTTACTAATATTGCTGAAGCCGGCAAAAGACAGGCTTAGTGATTAAATAGATCGCGCGGGAAAAATTTGCGGGCAGCTGCCACGCTGTTGGCACTGCGTAATAGTATGTCGCTCAGGTGCCATCCGGTTCTTGTAGTTTCAGTAATTTCCTGCGCTTGCTTTGGGCTCGAGCGAGGGTCACGGTGTCGGCTTGTTCCGTTTTCAGTGCGAGGTCGAGTTGCTCCAGGGCGGAACCGTATTGCCCGTGGGCAATATAGTAATCCGCCATTGCTTCGTGACTCAGCCACGGCTGTGCTGTTGCTGCTGCGGCTTCGGCCCGTAATTTGTCCAGTAGAGGGTTATGGCGTTTTTGGTATGCTAAGCGCTCCATATGTTTGAGTGCTTCATTAGCTCGCTTCATGTCGATCAGGCTCTTGGACAGAAAATAGACGATGGCTTCGTCGCCGGGATAAATCTCGTTAAGTCGCTGTAATAGCTTGTGCGCCGCGGTAGTCTCGCCGACATTAAGGTAAGCCTGTGCCGTTGCCAGATTAACTGATAAAGCGGCATCGTTGCTTTGATCGATGGTGTCCAGTAGTTCTATCGCCCTGTGATGTTCGCCTGCGCGATCCAGTGCAATCGCATAACTGTAGGTGTCGACAGATTTTTGCGGAATACCGTTGCGGCTCGCCTCTTCAAAAACACGTATGAGATCCGCGGGATTGGCCGTGAGTGCAATGGCACGCGCTTTGGCAAACTGGAAGCGTGTGGAGTCTTTTACAAACTTACCCGATTGCTGTGCGGCACGGCTCTTGGTGTCGCTGATCCTGGAGAGCGTTACCGGGTGAGTACTGAGAAATTCAGGAACCGGCCCGGAATTCAATTCGCTGTATTTGTGCAGGCGTTCGAAAAACAGGGGCATCCCGTGCGGATCGAAGTTGGCCGACATCAGCAGGTCAATGCCAACCCGGTCAGCTTCCTGTTCATGGGCCCTGGAAAAAGCAAGTTGTGCCTGAGAGCTGGCTCCCATGGCTGAATACAGTGCCGCTGCAGTGACATTGCTGTTATCCATAGCGACTCCAGCTGCGACCGAAGCCAGCACTGCTAGCGCAGTGGCAATGTTGATTTTACTGGCGTTCTCGTAAGCGCGCGCCAGGTGTCGCTGTTCAATATGAGCAATTTCATGTGCTACCACGCCCGCGAGCTCACTCTCACTGCGTGCTGACGTTAACAGTCCGGTATGGATTACAATCACGCCGCCAGGCGCAGCAAATGCATTGATATTTGGATCATTGACCAGCATGAAGTTGAAATTGATCTGAGTATCGACACCACCTCCCAGCAGGCGTGTACCCAGCGTCTGTATATATGTGTTGAGTTCAGGATCGTCGATAGTCGGGAATGCCCCGCGTATCTGCGCGGCCAGCACTTCGCCGAGTTGTTGTTCCTGTCCCGGGCTAATGACCTGGCTGGCCGGGGCGCCGATCTCGGGTAGTTGATAACGGTTATCCGCGGCGTGCACGCCGGGTGCGTTGACACACAACATGGTAATGGCGATTAGAATGAATTGGCGTAATTTGTGTGTCGTTGTCTGTGGCATGGATTAATGCTGGAGGCCAGGGTTGGTTAGTGTCATGTGTGCGTTTCAGTGCGCCTTAGGCCTAAGATAACACTCAAGAGCGTTGTTCACTATGGCGCGTCCGTAAACCTGAATCACTCGTATTAGGCGATAGAGGGGTCAGTAATCATTAATTTGTCCTTAACGTGGATGTAAAGTTCGATCGTGGATTTGCCCGTTAGCTTGACACAGGGTTCTATAGGTATGTTACATTAGCCATTCCTAATATACCGTATAGATAAAATTTATATGTTCAACATCAAGCAGATTGATTCGCACACCCTCGATCAATGGCAGGCGGAAAAGCGCCGTTTGCGTTTAATCGATGTGCGCTCGCATGACGAGATGGAGCATGGTGTGATTACGGGCGCCCAGGCATTACCACTCCATATTTTACCTCTCAAGGCTGAAGAAATCGTACGTCAGTTAGACCCGGAAGAATCTGTGGTTTTTTACTGCAGGTCCGGTGCGCGTTCGGCCCAGGCGTGTATGTATATGACCAGCCAGCTTGGCATCCGCAATGTCTATAATCTGGAACAGGGCATTATGGGTTGGGTTGCGGCAGGCAAGGGTTTGTTCGCCGGCGAAGCTATCCTTGCTGCCTAGCCTTTGGCAGCACAGTCGACACTACGGCACATTAGATTGTGCTTCGGAGGTGTCACCGTTCTCGATCCAAGCGGGGCTGTTCTACCTATAAATGATCTTGATGCGGTATAAGAAGCCTTGATTGATACATATATGATTTTGCATGTGATGGTAATTTGAGTGACAATGAAAAGTTACCGAATTGTCTTCAGATGAGTAGTGATCCCCTGCAATTTGAAACCGGATTTCAAGGTAGAGATGGCAGGAATAACAGTAAAGTTGAAAATGTGAAGGAGTAGAGAAAATGGCAGATTTTGACCAAGAACTTGATGCGACAGGCTTGAACTGTCCGTTACCTATCCTGCGTGCCAAAAAGGCGTTGTCGAGTATGCAAGCAGGTCAGGTACTACATATCATTGCGACTGATCCTGGTTCTGTTAAGGATTTCGAGGCGTTCACCAAGCAAACAGGTAACGAGTTGATGGAGTCCAAGGAAGAAGGCGGTAAGTTTTACTTCTTGATGAAGAAGTCTTAATTGCAATGCCCTGCTGCTTTAATCCAGCTTAGCGCCGGGAGGAGTTGATATGTCAGAAAAAAAATTAGCGATTATCGCTACCAAGGGAAGCCTCGACTGGGCATACCCGCCATTCATACTTGCATCTACGGCTGCAGCGCTGGGATATGAGACACAAATCTTCTTTACATTTTATGGTCTTCAGTTATTGCGCAAAAAGCTGAGTCTGGAGGTTACACCGCTGGGTAATCCGGGCATGCCGATGCCTATGGCGATGGACAAGTGGTTCCCGGTCGCACTCACGGCATTACCGGGCATGCAGTCTATGATGACGATGATGATGAAAAAGAAAATGAAGGATAAAGGTGTAGCCAGTGTGGAAGACTTGCGTGATCTTTGCGTCGAAGCCGATGTTAAATTGATCGCTTGTCAGATGACGGTTGACCTGTTTGACATGGATACATCAGACTTTCTTGATGGGCTTGAGTACGGTGGCGCAGCAACATTCTTCGAGTTCGCGGGCGAGTCCGATATTTGCCTGTTTGTTTGAGTGGTATGTGCATTGGTAATCACAAAAAAACCCCGGTCCCCGGGGTTTTTTTGTGATTTTAGATTAATGTTATTAACCTTGGTGATTATAATTTCCAAATGTGTATAACAGGGTTGTCAGTTCTATAGCGCATCTTTAATAAACGTATTTGATTCTAAATAAAAAAATTTAATAAGCGTTTCTAACTATGGGGTCTTATGATCTCAGGCGGCTTAAGACATCATTACAATAATCACTGATGCCGAGTGGATATCATAAAACGAGTGGATATCATAAAAATTGAGTCGCATTAATTTATATCCATAATAAATAAAAACAAAATCAAATAACAGAAGCCAGGGGATGTGTCATACTTTCTATAAATTCTTGCAAGACTGATTGGTAATCGACGCGTAATGTCGCCTGTGCCCGGATTTTCCCCACTAGATTTTTCGTAATTATTGCGGTGTGTACATAAAAGATCATAAGAATCTTGTGATGGCCGTGATAATAATTAAGCAGTAAATGACAGGAGAACAGTCAATGAAAATCACCTCAATGCAATCACTTTGTACAGCTGTGGTGCTGGGCGCAACGCTGGTCAGCGGTACGGCCTCGGCAACCAATGGCTATTTTGCCCATGGATATGGCACAACTCAAAAAGGCCTCGCAGGTGCGGGTTCAGCGCTGGGACAGGATACCCTGGCTGCCGCGACCAATCCCGCTTCAATGGTTGATCTGGGTAACCGTATGGATATCGGCCTGGAAATCTTCAGTCCGCGCCGTAGCTACACCGTGACCGGCAATCCCACGGGATTTCCAGGCACCTTCGGTCTTGCCCCAGGGTCCGTGGACAGCGATAGCGAATATTTTCCTATTCCGAGTTTCGGATATAACCGCATGCTGGATGCCAACACATCCATCGGCATCAGCGTTTACGGTAATGGTGGGATGAACACCGATTATCCGGCTAACGTCAATGGCACTGGGGTTAGCGTGTTTGGTGTTCCTACAGCAACCGGCGTTGATTTATCACAGCTCTTCATTGTGCCGAGCTATGCGCGCAAATTTACCAGCGGTAAGGGTTCCTGGGGGATCAGCCCTATTATTGCCTACCAGCGCTTTGAGGCGACCGGAGTGGGGAGCTTTGCCGGTTTCAGTACTGATCCACAAAATCTGAGTGATAATGGCCATGATGCAGCCTTCGGTTTTGGTGCACGTATCGGCGTTAAGGGTGAGGTGTCACCTGGCGTAACCCTTGGTGCGTCTTATCAGTCGCGCATCTTTATGGGGGAGTTTGATGATTACGCCGGTCTGTTTGCCGAGCAGGGTGATTTCGATATCCCGTCTACCCTGAATGTTGGTCTTGCCTGGAATACATCACCGTCGACAGTGCTGGTATTCGATATCCAGCATATTTTCTATGGTGAAATCGATGCTATCGCAAACTCGACGACCAATGCTGCCGCCTGTTTTGGTGGTGATCCGAGCAGTTGTCTGGGTGGCGACAATGGTGCCGGTTTTGGTTGGGATGACATGACGATCTTTAAACTGGGTTACCAGTGGAGCACTGCCGGTGGCTGGACATGGCGTGCGGGTATCAGCCATGGCGGTCAACCGATTGAAGAAGAGAGCGCGATCTTCAATATCCTGGCGCCTGCTGTCGTCGAGACTCATGTGACCTTTGGTTTCACCAAAGAAATCGACTCAACGAGTGCCCTGAACTTTGCGGGAATGCATGCGCTAGATAATGATATTTCGGGTCCCAATGTCTTTGAAGCACCCGGCGCACAGCAAATTGAACTGCAGATGGACCAGTTTGCGCTGGAACTAAGTTATACCCGTAATTTCTGATAACAGGAGTTCGTGTTGTGCGCAATAAGGGCTATGGAGACATGGCCCTTATTGTTTCTTGGCTGGTATTTTTAATAATGAAAAGGCGGGAGTACTCATGTTCAACCTTAAACACGTAACGCGTCGACTGACTGTTGCGGCGATGCTGACGCTGGTTGTCTGCAGTGTTGCGAATGCCGAGGATAAACTAAAACCCTTTGTGCTAGCTTCGATCTCATCTGGCGATGTTTCGGCCAAGGCTGCTGAAGTCAAAAATGCGCTATCCGCAGCGGGTTTCACGGTGCTTGGAGACTATGCGCCCAATGCCGCCACCAAGGTGATCATCGTAACCAATGATGCGTTGAAAACTGCGGCTGGTAAATCGGTGCGTGGCGCTTATGGTGCCGTGCAGCGTGTTTCGGTGGCCAAGGTAGGTGATCAGCTGCAGGTAGCTTACGCCAACCCGGTTTATTTCCAGCATGCCTATCGTATGGCTGCGGACCTTTCCGGTGCTGCCGATCAGCTGGGGCAGCTACTGGGAAACCAGCAAACCTTTGGCGCAAAGGGGCTTACGGTGAAGAAGCTGCGTAACTACAGATACAAACCGACGATGGAGAAATTTACCAACCCCTATGAGCTGGCCAGTTATGGGAGCCACAGTGAGGCGGTGCAGGCCGTTGAGACGGGCCTGGCAGAGCAGCGCGCCGGTGTCAGCAAAATCTATCGCCTCGACCTTCCGGGCGAACAAACCCTGTTCGGTGTGGCGATGACGGGCAAGAATGTGGGTGATAAATATTCCGATGATGGGTTTCAGATGGGCGTGGTGGATTTCAAGGAACACAGCCAGGCGGCCTATCTGCCCTATGAAATTCTTGTCAATGGAAACCAGATCGAAGCCCTGCACATGCGCTTCCGTATGGCGGTTAATTTTCCGGATCTCAGAATGATGGGTAAGCACAGTTTTATGAAGTTGATGAAGTCGCCGGGTGCAATCCAGCGGGCGCTGATGAAAGTTGCCGGCGGAAAGGATGAAGTTGCCATAGAGTAAATCGGTGTGTCCCGGTTGTCTGGCTGGTTGCGCGAACGGCTGGTCCGGAAGGTCCAGCCGTTTTTATGTGTGGCCATGCTGAACCTGGACGCTGCTGCAGGGCATTGTTTGGGGAAATAAGTGTATTTTGTCATTACCTGGTGCCGAATTTCAGGCGATTTGTGTCAAAATCGTGAAATTCACGCCTGTTCGTATTAATATCGCTACTCTTTTTCATCGGCCGGGACTGGAAGGCTTCTTTTCCCATGGATACTCACGAACGGTCTGCGGTATAGACACATACGAAATACGCTAAATGATCATAATTCACGAACCAGGAAACCCGGCCGGCGCCCGGATTGCCGCATACCCGTTCCATGGAATGCCCGGTAATTATCTGTTGCCTGAAGGCGCATAGCGATGCGGCACATTATCTCTATTTTGCTCGAAAATGAGGCTGGCGCGCTGACCCGCGTTTCCGGGCTGTTTTCATCGCGTGGTTACAATATCGAATCTCTGACCGTTGCGCCCACCGACGATCCCACCCTGTCGAGGATGACGGTGGTGACGCGTGGCAGTGATGAGGTGATTGAACAGATCACCCAGCAGCTGAATAAGTTGGTGGACGTGGTCAAAGTTGTTGATCTTACCTGTGATGAGCACATAGAGCGTGAGTTAATGTTGCTCAAGGTGGAAGCCGGGGGCGAAGATCAGGATGAGATCGTGCGGCTTGCGGAGCTCTTTAATGGACGCATTGTTGATACCTGCGATACGGCGTGCACGATAGAGATGACGGATACCGGTGACAGGATAGATGAATTCATAAAAACCCTCGGCGCGAGGAAGCTCCTTGAAGTGGTCCGTTCTGGTGCCACGGGTATTGCGCGGGGTACCACCAGCCTCAAGCTTTGATTTTTACAGGAGACCTGGACTGAACCTGGATGAGGTTGGTCTGGGTGCTCCTGGTGTTTACTACGCGACATCTGTCGCTTGCAGAATTTTATATTTGGGAGTCGAAAAATGAACGTGTATTACGATAAAGACGCAGACCTGTCAATCATTCAGGGCAAGAAAGTAGCCATTGTCGGTTATGGTTCCCAGGGTCATGCGCATGCCAATAACCTCAAGGATTCAGGAGTGGATGTTGTTGTTGGTTTGCGCCCTGGTTCGGCATCTGAGACAAAAGCCACCGATGCAGGTTTGACGGTAAAGAGTATTGATGACGCGGTGAAAGGCGCCGATGTGGTGATGGTACTGGCGCCCGATGAACATCAGGCACGCCTGTATCGTGAGTATATAGAGCCGAATATCAAGCAAGGTGCGGCATTGGCGTTTGCCCATGGTTTTAATATTCACTTTGAGCAAATTGTGCCGCGTGCGGATCTGGATGTCATCATGGTGGCACCCAAGGGCCCCGGCCATCTGGTGCGCTCAACCTATACGCAGGGCGGTGGTGTGCCTTCTTTGATTGCGGTGTTCCAGGATGCCAGCGGCCAGGCCACCGAGATCGCGTTGTCTTATGCATCGGCCAATGGCGGCGGCCGTGCCGGGGTGATCGAAACTTCATTCCGTGAAGAAACCGAAACAGACTTGTTCGGAGAACAGGCGGTGCTTTGTGGTGGCGCCACGGCGTTGGTGCAGGCGGGCTTCGAGACTCTGACTGAAGCGGGTTATGCTCCTGAAATGGCGTACTTCGAGTGTTTGCATGAACTCAAGTTGATCGTCGATTTGATGTATGAAGGTGGCATCGCCAATATGCGCTATTCGATTTCCAATACGGCAGAATATGGCGATCTGACGCGTGGCCCGCGCGTTATCACGGATGAGACCAAGGCTGAAATGGCGCGCATACTCAAGGAGATTCAAAGTGGTGAGTTTGCGCGCGAGTTTATCCTCGAGAACCAGTCTGGCGCTGCGACGCTTAAGGCTAAACGCCGCCTGGGTCGTGAACATCCAATCGAAGAAGTAGGTGAGCGTCTGCGCAGCATGATGCCATGGATCGGGGCAAACAAGCTGGTCGATCACAGCAAGAACTAATCGGGCCGCAACGTCGGTTTCGGCTGGTGATGCAGTAGAGATTAATTCGGCTCACCCACCAGGATTAGCATAAATGCTCGCGAAGGAGGCACGCACCAACATATATGCAGCGGCTCTTGGCGTTGCGGTGCTGACCTATTTTATTGGTGTGTGGGCCATTCCGTTGTGGTTAATTGTGGCGGTGTTCGCATTTACCTGGCGCAGCTTTCCGCGTGTGGTGCCCTCCATTCCCCTGGCGAACGTCAGCCCTGTAGACGGCGGCGTAATCGCAGTGGAACATACTCATGATCCTTATCTGAAGCGTGATGCACTCAGGGTCACTGTAAGGCAGTGGCGTTTGGGGGAGTTCAGTGTATACAGTCCGATTGAGGGTAAGCTGATTGAGCGCTGGTTTGCTGCAAAAGGTGACACCATGGGGGGGCCTTTATTCGCCATGCATATTCGTACTGATGAAGACGATGATGTGGTGGTTGCATTCAGCATAGCCAGTCGTTTTCGCTATATGCGCATGCGCCGCTATTCAGGCGAGCGTGTCGGTCAGGGCAGGCGCATCGGATTTTTTGGTTTCGGCTGCTCGGTGGATGTTTACCTGCCAGCCAGTTCGCGTGCGAACGTGGCACCGGGTCAGCGTGTCCGTGGCGGTAGTGATGTTATCGGCACTTTTATTCACCCAGGCTGATACTCAGGCGTTAAACTTAGGCCCATGAGTGAAGAAGAACAGAAATCACGGCGCGGTATATACCTGCTACCGAATCTACTGACCACAGGTGCCCTGTTCGCGGGCTTCTATGCCATCGTAGCAGCCATGGAGCAACATTTCGAAGCGGCTGCCATCGCCGTATTTGTTGCCATGTTTCTGGATGGCCTGGATGGGCGTGTAGCGCGCCTGACCAACACTTCCAGCGCCTTTGGTGGCGAATACGATTCGTTGTCAGATATGGTTTCCTTCGGTCTGGCGCCGGCGCTGGTGATGTATGAATGGGCGCTGGGCGATCTCAAGACCCTAGGCTGGTTCTGGGCCAAATTAGGCTGGCTGGCGGCGTTCTTCTATGCAGCGTGCGCAGCACTGCGGTTGGCGCGCTTCAATACTATGAGCGGCTCGACAGACAAGCGCTACTTCCAGGGGCTACCGAGTCCATCGGCCGCCGCGCTGATGATGGGAATGATCTGGATGTGGCACGATCTCGAATTTTCGGGCGCTGAACTTAAACTGCCGGCATTACTTGTCACGGTGATCAGTGGTGCGCTGATGGTCAGTAACGTGAGTTACTACAGTTTTAAGGAGATTGACCTTCGCAACAAAATCCCATTTGTCGCAATGCTGGCTATTGTGATCGGCTTGATGCTGGCCTCCATTGATCCACCCAAGGTACTATTTGGCGGGTTTGCGGTCTACGCTGCTTCGGGGCCTATGACCAGTATCATCCGCTGGCGACGCAAGCGGGCAGCGCGCCATGCCAGCAAGGAAGAACAGGAATCCGGGTGAACCGGTGGTGACAGGTGCTTGGCAAATGTTCCGATCCCAGCTATAGTTGAGCCATGTTACCGCAACAGTCCATTTTCAGTGCTGCCTTCATCGCATCCGGCGAGGCATTTGCTTGCGGTCGCAATAGTACCTATCCCACACAACTCCTGCTGTCGCTGCGACTGCCGCATTAGCGGCATATACATGCCTGGCGAGGTTATACGCATTCCCCTGTGTTATGCCTGCTGATGTCTTCATCAGCGGATTCCTGATATATGTTTTGCGGTGCCAGCCTGTACAATGCGGGGCACCAGGAGCAGAAAATGAACGCGACAGAAAAACTCATTATTTTTGACACCACCTTGCGTGATGGCGAACAGAGCCCGGGCGCATCCATGACCAAAGACGAGAAGGTGCGCATTGCCAAGTCCCTGGAACGCATGCGTGTGGACGTCATCGAAGCAGGCTTTCCGATTGCCAGCCCGGGAGATTTTGAATCGGTGCAGGCGGTGGCCCGCAGCATTAAAGACAGTACGGTATGTGGCCTGGCGCGCGCACTGGACAAAGATATCGACCGCGCCGGTGAGGCTCTGAAGCCGGCGAAATCGGGTCGTATTCATACTTTTATAGCCACTTCGCCCATCCACATGCAGGCGAAATTGCGCATGCAACCGGAGCAGGTACTGGAACAGGCGGTTAGAGCGGTCAAGCGCGCACGTGAGTATACCGATAATGTTGAATTTTCACCCGAGGATGCGGGGCGTTCCGAAATCGATTTTCTGTGCCGAATTATAGAAGCAGTGATCGACGCGGGTGCGAATACAATTAATATCCCGGATACTGTGGGTTACAACATTCCGCAGCAATTCGGCGAATTGATCCGGCAATTGATAGAGCGCGTGCCGAATTCAGACAAGGCTGTATTTTCCGTCCATTGCCATAACGACCTCGGATTGGCCGTGTCCAATTCATTGGCTTCTGTATTGAATGGCGCCCGGCAGGTGGAGTGCACCATTAACGGTCTGGGCGAACGCGCCGGGAATGCATCGCTCGAGGAAGTTGTCATGGCGGTGCGTACACGACAAGATTTCTTCACCTGCGATACCACGCTCGATACCACACAAATCGTACCCTGCTCGCGCTTGGTTGCCGGAATCACTGGTTTCCCGGTGCAGCCCAACAAGGCCATAGTCGGTGCCAATGCCTTCGCGCATGAATCCGGTATTCATCAGGACGGCGTACTCAAGTCGCGCGAGACCTACGAAATCATGCGTGCACAGGATGTGGGCTGGTCCGATAATCGTATGGTGCTTGGCAAGCACTCCGGTCGCAATGCTTTTCGTAGCCGCGCGCAAGAGCTTGGCGTCGAGTTTGCTTCGGAAGAAGATTTGAACGAGACGTTTTCACGATTCAAGGACCTGGCCGACAAGAAGCATGAAATCTTTGATGAGGATATACAGGCGCTGATAACTGAAACAGGCTTTTCTGCTGAGAATGAACACTACAAGTTGGTGTCGCTCAAAGTCTGTTCTGAAACCGGTGAAACCCCGAATGCGTCTATCACGCTGCTGGCGGATGGTGCAGAAAAACATGGCAGTGCCAGCGGTGGTGGTCCTGTCGATGCCGCATTCAAGGCCATTGAGATGATCGCTGAAAGTAACGCGCAGTTACAGCTTTATTCGGTGAACAACATCACCAGCGGTACGGATTCTCAAGGCGAGGTCACTGTGCGCCTGGAAAAGGCAGGGCGTATTGTCAACGGACAAGGTGCCGATACCGACATCGTAATTGCCTCGGCCAATGCCTATGTCAATGCACTCAACAAACTGATTACCCCCGCGCGGCGTGCTCATCCGCAACTGGGCGACGTGTGAGCTTAGATAATGTATTTGCCGCGTCATTTTGAGGAGACGGACAGCAAGAGATTGCAGGCCCTGATGCAGGACCATCCGTTTGCCACTCTGGTAACGACACATGAGGATCTGCCCTTCGTGACCCACTTGCCGTTACTATGGCAGGATGGTCGTCTCTTCGGACATATGGCGCGTGCTAATCTTCAAGCGGCAGCGATACAGGCGCAGCAGGGGGTGCTGGCAATTTTTCATGGGCCGCATGCTTATGTGTCTTCTGGTTGGTATGAGGAGCAGGGGTTACCCTCGACCTGGAATTATGCGGTGGTGCATGTGCGTGGCAAGTTATCGCCGGTAACAGACTTGGAGCAAGTGGCGGAAATGATCCAGGCATTAATTGCCGAACATGATGGTGACAATGCTGCGGTTTGGGATGCGACGCAATTCACAAAACGCAGTGGCGCTATTATCGGTTTTGAAATAGAAATAGAGCAAATCGAAGCCAAATTCAAGCTGAGTCAGAACCGGCCGGCAGGTGACCGTGAGAGGGTGTTGCGGCGCCTACGGCAATCAAGTTCCTTGTCAGACCAGGAGGTTGCCAAGATGATGGAGGAATTACGTGAACCTTGATGAGCGTCAGCGGGCGTATCTCGGCGCGCTGGGTATCGATATTTGGGTGTCGCGTGCAGCAGTTCCAATGGCGGCGAGCGCATCTGCGCCTGTCACTACTGCAGAGCCGTTGGTTGAAGCGCATGCAGACGCTGTCGAAACGGGTGTCTCGCAAATGGATTGGCCGCAACTGCGTCAGGCGGTTGCGGCCTGCACACTTTGCGACCTGTACAAGACACGTACACAAACGGTATTCGGTGTTGGCAAGCAAAATGCTGATTGGCTATTTATCGGTGAGGCACCAGGAGCAGATGAGGACCGGCAAGGTGAGCCCTTTGTTGGCCGGGCGGGACAGCTGTTGAATAATATGATCATCGCTGTTGGCTTGCGGCGCGAACAGGTGTTTATTGCCAATATTCTCAAATGCCGCCCGCCCAATAACCGCGATCCGCAGGTAAAGGAAGCCCGTTCGTGCGGGCCGTACCTGCGTCGTCAGATTGAGTTGCTAAAACCCAGGATTATTGTCACCCTGGGCCGGATCGCGGCGCAGAATTTATTACAAACCGAAACGCCGATTGGTAAGTTGCGTGGCCGCGAATATGAGTACGAAGATACCGCAATACCGGTAGTGGCAACCTATCATCCCGCCTACCTGTTGCGTAGTCCGGGACAAAAACGTAAAGCATGGGAAGACCTGCAACTCGCGATGCGTTTGGTGAAAAACAAATAAGTCATAACAACACGAATAATGATATCGATCTCACTATGAGCGCAGTATTAAAGACAAACGAATCTATACGCCTAATGCGTCATGATGACTTGGCGGCGGTTATTGCGATTGAAACACGTGCCTATGTCTTTCCCTGGAGCAAGGGTATATTTCATGATTGCATGCGCGTGGGTTACTCCTGCTGGATCTATGAGCAACAGGGGATTATTCAGGCTTATGCCATTATGTCGGTGGGTGTAGGAGAATGTCATGTGCTGAATTTGTGTGTCGATCCTGAGATCCAAAGACAGGGTATAGGCCGCAGGCTATTACAGTATCTGCAGACTCAGGCCACCGCCTGCAATGTCGATACAGTATTACTGGAAGTGCGCACTTCAAACCATGCTGCGATAGCATTGTACAAGTCCGAGGGTTTTAATGAAGTTGGGAAACGCAAAGATTATTATCCAGCCACACAGGGCAGGGAAGACGCCATCATCTTCGCCAAGGCAATTTAGTCATCGTTTAGAGACTAAGTGCACAGCGATATAATGATCCGATTTTTTAGCAGTACCCACGTATAAACAAAACATGCCTACACATTCCGAGGAAACAGCTCGTCGGCGTACGTTCGCGATCATCTCGCATCCGGATGCCGGCAAAACCACACTTACCGAAAAGCTGCTGCTCTATGGCGGGGCTATCCAGCTCGCAGGTAGTGTCAAGGGGCGTAAGGCAGCACGGCACGCCACCTCCGACTGGATGGAGCTTGAGAAACAGCGTGGCATCTCGGTGACCAGTTCCGTGATGCAGTTCCCGTACAAGCAATGCATCGTCAACTTGTTGGATACGCCTGGGCATGAGGATTTTTCCGAGGATACCTATCGGACATTAACCGCTGTGGATTCCGCGTTGATGGTGATTGACTGTGCCAAGGGTGTTGAAGAACGTACCATTAAACTTATGGATGTGTGTCGTTTGCGGGATACACCGATCATGACCTTTATTAACAAGCTCGACCGAGAGGGACGTGAACCCGTTGAGTTGCTTGACGAGGTTGAGGATATTCTCAAGATACAGTGCGCACCTATGACCTGGCCGATAGGCATGGGTCGTCGGTTCAAGGGTGTATATCACTTATACGATGATGTTATTCATCTCTATGATCCGCAGCACGGCGGCAAAATCAAGGCAGGAAATGTTATCGAAGGTCTGGCGAATGCCAGGCTTGATGAATTACTGGGCGAGCAGGCGGCGGAGTTGCGCGATGAAATTGAATTAGTGCAGGGTGCAAGTCATCGTTTTGATGCGCAAGCCTATCTCGATGGCAAGTTGACACCGGTATTTTTTGGGTCGGCCATCAATAACTTCGGTATCGAGGAATTGCTGAATACATTCGTGGAACATGCACCGCCACCGATGTCACGACAGACTGAAACACGTAATGTTACTCCCGATGAAAGCAAATTTACCGGGTTTGTTTTCAAGATCCAGGCCAATATGGATCCGCAGCATCGTGACCGCATTGCCTTCATGCGCGTGTGTTCGGGCAGTTTTAATCGCGGAATGAAGCTGCGTCATGTGCGTCTGCAGCGGGAGATTAAGGTGGCGGATGCACTGACATTTATGGCATCTGATCGCGAACATGTTGATACGGCGTATCCGGGAGATATTCTGGGTATCCATAATTACGGCACTATCCAGATCGGCGATACCTTTACGCAGGGCGAGGAACTTGCGTTTACCGGTATTCCCAATTTCGCGCCGGAATTATTTCGCCGTGCGCGACTGCGTGATCCGCTCAAGATGAAGGCCTTGCAAAAAGGACTTGCGCAACTTTGCGAAGAGGGGGCTACCCAGTTGTTCAAACCGTTTTCAAATAATGATCTTATTCTGGGTGCAGTTGGTGTATTGCAGTTTGATGTGGTCGCGCACCGCCTGAAGCACGAATACAATGTGGATTGCAGTTTTGAGACAGTGAATGTCAGTACCGCGCGTTGGGTGAGCAGTGATGATCAAAAGCGCTTTGAACAGTTCAAGTCCAAGGCTGCGGATAACCTGGCGCTCGATCACGCGGGTGAACTGGTATACATTGCGCCGACGCGTGTTAATTTGCAGATGGCACAGGAGAAATGGCCGGAGGTTCAGTTCCATGCCACGCGCGAGCATGGCATTGCCGTGTGATCGCTGGATTCTATTGAAAGTATTATAAACATGAGGTGCATCCCATGGCGCATATGAAGCCGTTAGCGGCTGATGCTCATCCCGAGTTGGCAGATGATTTTGCGATCTTTGAGCGAATTCTGGGTTTTGTGCCAAACAGCCTGTTGACCATGCAGCGCAGACCAAAGATGGTAAAGGCCTTCGGGGTGTTGACTCAAGCCGTGATGGATCCGCAAGGCGAGGTTGACCTGGGCTTTAAGCGATTGATTGCGCACTTTGCCAGTCGCGCGGCAGGTTGTACCTACTGTCAGGCGCATTCTCTTATTGCTGCGGAAATTCATGGTATCAGTAAAGAAAAACTTAATGCAGTATGGGATTACAAGACCAGTACACTGTATTCCGACGCCGAACGTGTGGCGCTGGATTATGCGTTGGCTGCGGGTGCAATGCCGAATGCGGTCGATGAAGAACTGATGCAACGTATGCGTGAATACTGGAGTGACGATCAGATCGTGGAAATTCTTGGTGCGGTGTGCCTATACGGCTTTCTTAACCGCTGGAATGATTCCATGGCGACTCAGCTTGAGCCAGGCCCACTAGCTATGGGAAAGCATGTGCTCGAGCAGGGTGGCTGGAAGGCGGGTAAGCACCTTGCTGACTAAATTTCTTTGTGCGCATGAAGTCATTTTTGTCAGATAGAACCACCATCAACCGTCAGGTTGTCGCCTGGGCCTTTTACGACTGGGCAAACTCGGCATTTGCTGTCGTCGTGCTGTCGGGATTCTTCCCGCTCTTTTTTCGTGAATACTGGAGTTCTGGCCAGGAAAGTAGCGATATCACATTTCGTCTGGGTATCGCGAATGCCTTGTCGAGTCTTGTAATCGTCGCCTGTGCGCCATTGCTGGGCGCGATCGCAGATCAAGGTAGTGCGCGCAAAAAGTTTCTGTTTGTGTTTGCCATGATGGGCATAGTGATGACCGGCTGCCTGTTTCTCGTGGGTCAGGGGCAGTGGTTTGCGGCAGTAACATTATTTGTGTTAGCGACCATTGGTTTTATGGGCGCAAATGTGTTCTATGATGCGCTGATCATCGGTATTACTCGGCACGAACACTATGATACGGTGTCTGCGCTGGGTTATGCGTTAGGCTATCTCGGCGGTGGTCTGTTGTTTGCGTTATGTGTGATGATGACGCTTTATCCGTCACATTTCGGCCTGCAAGGCGCGGCTGATGCGGTGAGATTGTCTTTTGTACTGGTAGCCACATGGTGGGCCGTGTTTTCGTTACCGCTGCTGTTTTGGGTTAAGGAGCCTGTAACCCCTGAAAAAGTCGGATTGCTGCAGTCCGCCCGAAACGGCTTTCGGCAACTCATTGACACCTTTCATCATATTCGTCAGTTACGCCATGTGCTGTTGTTTCTGTTGGCGTATTGGTTGTATATCGATGGTGTCGATACTATCGTGCGAATGGCTGTTGATTATGGGCAGGCGTTGGGTTTTGACAGTAATCAGCTCATACTCGCGCTTTTGATTACACAGTTTATTGGTTTTCCGTCGGCAATAGTATTCGGCCATATCGGTGAACGGCTGGGAACCAAAACAGGAATCTATATTGCAATAGCCGTCTACATTTGTGTGACGATGTGGGGAGTGAGGATGACCAGTGCCTGGGAATTCTATGTGCTGGCAGTGGCAATCGGTTTGGTGCAGGGGGGCATACAGTCACTTAGCCGAGCCTATTATGCGCGGATGATTCCTGTGGACAAAGCTGCTGAATTTTTTGGCTTCTACAATATGCTCGGTAAATTTGCAGCTGTTATTGGCCCCTTCATGGTGGGTTGGGTTGGTGTTTTGAGTGGTAATCCGCGGCTGGGTATGTTGTCCTTACTGATACTCTTTATCGGTGGCGGGGTGCTACTCTATTTTGTGCGCCCTACCACAACAAGCCCACAGACCACCAACCACAGACCATCAAGATGAAGAATGCATCATGAAGAGGCGCCGTTTTTTGCGTTGGCTTGGGTTAGGAGGCCTGGCCGCGATCGCCACAGGGGCAACGCATTACTGGCCCCGTGAGGGAGTGTTCAATCCCTGCATTTCTGAGGACATGCCGGAGTCACTTAAGAACCATGACTTGGTGCAGGCTGCCTGGGAGGGAATTCCACAAGCTGATTTTTGGGATTGTCACGTGCATCTGGTGGGTTTGGCTGCGAATAGCACGGAGGTGCGCTTCGACCCGGAAATGAATTCTCCCAGGCACCCTATAAAACTTGCGCAAATGCAATTTTATGAAAATGCTGCTTGCGTAGAGTCAGATGATGAGGCGGCCAATGAAAAATATATAGATCGACTCATTCTGCTCAATCGTGGAGTGTCTCCATCTAGCAAACTAATGTTGTTGGCCTTTGATTATCATCATGACCTTGAGGGTCTGCCTGTTGTTGAGGGTAGTACGCTGTACGTTTCCAACAACTACGCGCGGCGCGTTGCTGACAGCCGGCCGGACCAATTCGAATGGATTGCCTCAATTCATCCTTACCGTGAGGATGCGCTTGAAGTGTTGGAGACAAGCGCGCGAAGCGGGGCGCGGGCTGTAAAGTGGTTACCGCCGGCAATGGCTATTGATCCCTCGTCTCCGCGATGTGATGATTTTTATCAGTCGCTGATCGAATATGATATACCGTTACTTGTACATGCTGATGTGGAGCGAGCGGTACATGGTGCCAAGCTACAGGATTATGGCAATCCGTTACTGTTGCGTAGGCCACTGGATCACGGTGTCCGGGTGATCATCGCTCATTGTGGTTCGCTGGGTATGGGTAAGGATATTGACAAGGGAAAGGCAGGACGCAAAATCCCCAATTTTGATTTGTTTGCACGTTTAATGGATGAGCAGCGATATGAGGGTCTTGTGTTGGGTGATATTTCGGCCATGACGCAGATTAACCGTATCGGCAGACCTTTTGAAACCATAATTGAGAGGGATGACTGGCATCATCGGCTGGTCAATGGCACGGATTATCCGTTGCCTGGTGTCATGTTACTGTTCTCGATTCAAGCTATGGTGGATCAGGGTTACATTAAGAAATCTGAAGCTAAGGTGCTGGCCGATATCCGCCGCTATAATCCCCTGTTATTCGATTTTGTTTGCAAACGCAGTATACGTTATCAGGGCAAGCGCCTGCCCCCGAAGGTCTTTGCGACACGCAGGCATTTTGTTGGTCAATGATAAGGAGTTTCAATGGCAGATGAGCCACGGCCGGGTTTTCTGGGTGTCTTTAAAAGTGTATTGTCCAGTTTTCTCGGGGTGCAAAAAAACGAAGTAAGAGAGCGTGATTTCAAGCATGGCAAACCGTCGCAATTTATTATTATAGGCTTGATTGTGACAGTGCTTTTTATAGTCGTCATTTGGGGAGTGGTAAGGCTGATTCTGGTTCTTGCAGGTGTATAGATAGCGCTGAATTATTATGAATATTCCTCGTTTCCATCTGGCTTTTCCAGTCAATGATATCGAGTCCACACGGGATTTCTATGTTGATATGCTGTGCTGCAAGCTTGGGCGCGTGGACGAGTGCTGGATCGATTTCGATTTCTTTGGTCACCAACTAAGTGCGCATGTGGTCAAGCGTGCTACAGTGCTGCCTGGGCAACATTTTATCGATGGAGAGCAAGTGCCGGTACCCCATTTCGGTGTTATCCTCGACTGGCTCGAATGGGAGAGATTGCGCGATAGGCTAAAACTCGCAGGCATAGATTTTACTGTCGAACCCACTGTTCGTTTCAAGGGTGAAGTGGGTGAGCAGGCAACATTATTCATTAAAGATCCCAGTGGAAATTGTCTGGAATTCAAGGCATTCAGGGATCAGGATCGGGTCTTCTCAAGTTAATTGCGGATGCAGGAGGGTTTATGAAATACGGTGTATGTATGGCGATCAGTATGTTGTTCGCTTCAGGTTTGGTGCATGCAGGCGAGGCCGATGTGGTATCAGTAGAGGTTGATCTCATAGGAGAACGCAGTTTTCGGTTTGATGTGACTGTGCGTCACGCTGATGAAGGTTGGAAACATTATGCGAATAAATGGGAAGTGACAGGGCCAGATGGCGCGGTGCTGGGAACACGCATCTTGCACCACCCGCATGTTAATGAACAACCGTTTACGCGCAGTCTCTCGGGTGTCGTGATTCCATCTGACATCAAGGAAGTCACAATTAAGGCCTACGATTCCGTTCACGATGATGGTGGTAAGGAAGTCCGTATAATATTGCCACAGTAATAGACTTCAGGTTCTCCGGAGTGCGCGTTAACTTCACAGGATCAGAGCAATCGTATGAGCTGGGTATTTCACGTACAAGTGATTGTGGACCGATTGAGTGAAGCGGTTATAGGTGGAGATCCGGAGACCACTAAACCTGCGCGGAATGGCTTTCCGCTAATCATGATTATCGATGCTACTGGAAAACGCTGCAATGTGTCATCGATTTTTCATTCTATCCTGTCGATGGGCAGGCGCATTGTATTAAGGCCAATATGGAAGATAAGGATAAACAATTCAGGCACAGTAGCAACCTTGGTAAAGCGATATTGGGGAATTATTATGCGGGCTGTTTTTATCGTGCCTGCAGGGCGATATGAACCTTATGGCAATAAGTTATGAAACGGCTGAGATCGATCGATGTGGTTGCCATGAATGGAGATGAATTTTTTCGGGATGTTATGCGGAAGAATAAAATTATATACGTGTTGCTGGTATCGGTTCTATTTACTGCTTGCAACAAGCAAGAGCCTGAGAAATTCGCCAAACACAAGGTTGAAAAGATCGGGCATGTAGCTGATTCGATGGCTAAGCCTGAAGACGCGATAGATAACAAGGGTATGCAGATCGCCTGGATCAAGGATGATGTCGAAGGCGCATTCCGCGCAGCTAAAGAGCAAGACACTCCGATGTTGCTCTACTGGGGCGCCGAATGGTGCCCGCCTTGTCAACAACTCAAGGCCACCGTCTTCAAACAGCCCTCATTTATCGAAAAGACACGGAAATTTCTACCGGTTTATATTGATGGTGATACCGAGAGTGCGCAGCGTTGGGGTGAGCGTTTCGGGGTCAAGGGCTACCCTACTGTTATTATTTTCAACCCTGAAGGTAATGAGATAGCCCGCATCGCACATGGGCTGAATGCCGAACGATTTAATAGTGCGCTCGATGCTGTTCTCAACAGATTACAGCCGGTGCAGGTGATACTGCAACGTGTGCTCAGTGAGCCGGGTAGCGCTACCGAAGCGGACTACAGTTTGCTCGCCTACTATGCCTGGCAGCAGGATACCCAGGGCGTTATGCCTGAGGGACAGCAAGTTGAAATTTTCGGGCAGCTGCAGCAACAGGTACCACCGCGACTAGATGCAATAGCGGCACGCTTATTTCTCTCTTATCTTGAGGCGGCTGCCAGGGTTGACCCCTATGGCGATCTGTTATTGGAGCTTGGTAATAAGCGTACAGAATATATAGAGCGTTTACTTGTTATTTTCGAAAATGAACGCCTCAGGCGTGAAATTTCCCAGTGGATCATATTTTCCAGTGAAGAAATCGCCGGCTTCCTGACGCCCGCGGTAAGTGATGATTGGCAGGATGATGATAATTATACAGTGAAACGACAGCAACTCGTTACTGCCTGGATCAAAGCTGCACAGGCGTTAGTTAACGATACCGGGCTCTCGACCGCAGAGCGTCTGGGCGCATTGTTGCCGATCGTACAGTTCGCGGAGCAACCGGACGGTAAGCCACCTGTATCATTACAGCAAAGCATCCGCGAGCAGGTCGGTAAGGCAGACTTGTTGACCCCTGATCCCCGCGAACGCCAGACTGTTATGAGCAGGGCAAGCTATGTCATGTTCAAGGCAGGCATGGTCGATGAAGCAAGGGCAATACTCGAAGCCGAGATCGATAAGGCCCTTAAACCCTTCTATTTTATGTTGCGCCTCTCGCGCCTGGAAAAAGAGGCGGGCAATACCGAAAAGGCACTTGCCTGGCTGGATCGTGCCTATACTGAGGCCGAGGGCCGCGCGACGCGCTTTCAGTGGGGTGTTAACTATATCACCGGTTTAATCGAAATGACCCCGAAGGACGCGGTGCACATCGAAAAGGTCGCCACCGAGGTTTTGCAGGAACTCATGCAACATGGCGATGCCATGCATGGCCGTAATCGCAAACGCCTCGCGACTCTGGAGAGCACCCTCAAACAGTGGGGGCAGCAGGAACACGCCAGGGAGCTGGAAAATATTCGTAATACTGTCATTCGGCAGTGCCAAAAGCTGGATACCAACGAGACCTGCAAATCATTTCTGCTGAATGTGTAGATGCGATGGCGGTGTTCCAGTCAGAAGCTGGCTGGCTTAGAGATCATTTTGACGTGGAGTGCGCCTTGGATAGCTATTCTGGCCGTTGATCCCAAAATTCGGTTTGTTCGTCTGTTGATAAGACATGTGTGTGAAATATCACATAAATGATAAAACTAAATTAATAATATTTCGTGAAATCTTATAAAAAGTCATTTATGGCTTTATGCAGAGATAAGAAGTGATAAAAAACAGCAACACCTCCGGGTGCTTCTTGAGAAATTGGCGGCCTGGTGATGATAGGATGCTGAAGTGATGTGCGCTAGGGATGCGGAAGGCCTAATTAAGCTGTTTGTGTGCACAAATGGCGTAAATAGGGGTGTTTATGAAAAATTCCAAGGTTTTCCCGGTGTTCCTTGTTGGGGTGGCTGGTTCTAAACAAAAGACTCTCGAAAGAATATTTCATCTTGCAAATGGGCAAACCCGCGCTTATGAAATAAAACGCCATTCCGCTGCAGGCAAAAATTCGATTACTATTATCGATCATGATAAACGTCACGCTGTAAAAATGTGGGACAGCATTACAAAGCATAACCCTGAAAAGGCGACGTCACCGGTAGTTTATGTTGGGAGTGATTCTAATATGAATGTAAAACCCAAGTATTTTGTAAAAAAGCCATACAGTGCAACACAAATGCTGAAAGTCCTGAATCAGGTGACGGCGCTAGAATTTAATTTTATACCCGAGTTGAATGTCGGCGTAAAATCCGATATGACCGCCATCCCCGGGGATGAGCTTGAGCAGCTTCTTATTCCTAAAGATCCTGCGGGGGTAAAGATCCCACGCTATTCCGCTATGGTGGTGGATGATAGCCAGATGGTCAGAACGCAATTGCGTATAGAACTCAAGTTGCAGGGTTTCGAGGTCGATTTTGCCGAGAATGGCAAGGCTGCTGCGAGGCTATTATCGAGTGGTAAGTCATACGACATTATTTTTCTTGATGTAATGATGCCGGGTGTCGATGGTTATTGTGTATGCAAACAATTTAAGAATAGCGGCTTGGTGAAAAATACACCTATTGTCCTTTTGACGAGTAAATCGTCACGTATCGATAAGATCAAGGGCACGTTCGCCAGATGCGATGACTATTTAACAAAGCCTCTGGATCGGAAAACATTTGAGGGGATTATAGAAAAGTATTTCCCTGCTTCCAATAATGTGATGCCTTTACAAACTGCGCATGCATAACGCATGCATAATAAAGAGGCTTGAAATATAGGGAATCACTCCGAACAGTGGGTTGGTTTGAAATCAACGTGCTGCAGGGTTTCTCAATAATGCTATGAAATAGATATGCCGCTGATGCGCCAGGTTATCTCATGGTGTCATGGTGCATCGATATCAGGTTCGCCATGGAGCAATCGGCGCAGCAGGCCGACCAGTTGCTCGTATCGCTACTGACCTGTTCGCCGACCCGGGTCATTAGTTCACGCATATTTCTGAGCTGGATGCTGTGTGCTCCATGGCTACTTATGAACGAAAATGCTTCACACCGTTGAGCGTTCGCAAGTGTCAATCTTGCTTGTGTGGTCTGTGTAGATGACGTGTCACATATCGAAAGCCTGACCACGGTAGCATTAGGCTGGCTCCAGCGCATAGCTATGGCATCTCTGGGCTAACTCAAAGCATTTCTTGACTCTCGAAAGCGCCCGCAGGCTGTGGCTTCGAGATACGTATGTAAATTTTTTGAGAATATCCATAGCACAATCACCCGGTTGTACACTAAATTATAAGATGCGGCTGGCCGCAATCTTTCTTGCGTGACGTATAAGTAGTGCTTCGTCGATCAGGGTTCCCTGTTAATGCCGATGTACTGCTGCCTAAGCATGAAATAGCCTCGGTTCTAACACCCGAACGCAAAAGACCGGTACAATATCGGCTTTGGCACTTAATGAATTTATCGACACGCTATGGAGCCGGTGGCTTTTTCATCCGGGCGCCGTTTTACGCGCTTAACAGAGTTGTTTCATGTCCGAACGCATACGCGAAATACCCTATAACTATACGTCTTTCTCCGATCGCGAGATCGTTATCCGTTTTCTGGGTGAAGGGATCTGGCAGCTCATTGGAGAGCTGCGTGGTGAACGCAACACCGGTATTTCAGCACGGATGTTACTGGAGGTGCTTGGTGATATGTGGGTGGTATCGCGTAATCCCTACCTGCAGGAAGACTTGTTGGAAGATGCGGGACGGCGTAAGGCGCTGATAGAAGCCATGCATCATCGCCTTGGGCAGATCGAGGCACGCGCCAATGGTAATAGCCGGGCACTGCAGTTGCACGGTGCAGCCACTGAGGCTGTGGATCGGTTTGCGAATCAGTTCGAGACCGATAAAAAACTACGCGATAAGCTGCGCAAACGTTTCAGGCATATTACACGCAAGGATAATGTCGATTTTGGTGGTCTGGCGCGTGTGTCTCATGCCACCGACGCGACGGACTGGCGCGTGGAATCCCCTTTTGTGGTGATCTCGCCGGATAGTGAAGCAGAGGTCATCGAGGTGGTGCGAGCCTGTATTGATATGGGCCTCACTATTATCCCGCGAGGTGGTGGTACCGGTTACACAGGTGGCGCCGTACCACTGGATGCGCATTCTGTTGTCATCAACACCGAGAAGCTCGAAACCCTGAGTGAGGTGGAGCAGCAGCAACTAGCGGGAATTGAGGATGTAGTACCGACAGTGCATTGCGGTGCGGGGGTGGTCACACGCCGTGTGTCTGAACTGGCCGAGGCTAATGGCTTGGTATTTGCTGTGGACCCAACCTCGCAGGATGCCTCCTGTATTGGCGGAAATGTCGCGATGAATGCGGGTGGCAAGAAGGCTGTGCTGTGGGGCACGGCGTTGGATAATCTGGTGTCCTGGCGCATGGTGACAGCGGATGCCGAGTGGCTGGAGGTTGAACGTTATCAGCATAATCTGGGCAAGATTCACGAACAGGATGAAGTGATCTTCCGTATTTGCCGTTTCCGTGCTGATGGTAAAACCCCGATAGGTGAGCCGCGCATGTTACGCATACCAGGCGTAGCGTTTCGCAAGTTGGGTCTGGGCAAGGATGTCACGGACAAATTTTTATCCGGCCTGCCGGGCATCCAGAAAGAGGGTTGCGATGGCATTATCACTTCAGCATGCTTTATTTTGCATCGCATGCCCGAGTCCATTCGCACGATATGCTTAGAGTTCTTTGACTCAGACATGTCGCAAGTGATCCCAGCCATTGCCGAGATCAAGGCGTTTGTGGAGGCTGACGATGATGTGGTGCTTGCCGGTCTGGAACATCTCGACGAACGCTACGTAAGAGCCGTGCGTTATACCACTAAGGCGCCGGGTCGAGCGCGCCCCAGAATGGTATTGCTCGCTGACATTGCGGCTAACAATGAGGATAAGGTCGCCGCTGTGGGATCGCAGGTTGTTGCCTTGGCGAATACACATGGTGGCGAGGGTTTTATTGCTGTCAGCCCAGAGGCGCGCCGTAACTTCTGGCTGGATCGCGCGCGTACCGCCGCAATCTCGGCGCATACCAATGCCTTCAAGATCAACGAAGACGTGGTAATCCCGCTGGATCGCCTGGCTGAATACTACGCGGGTATCGAGCGCATCAATATCGAGCACTCCATTGCAAACAAATTGGAAAGCATGGATGCCTTCCTCGCGCATCTGGGTGGTGATTTGCAGGAACTTCATCAGCGCGAGGACTACGAAGATAGTGAAGAGAATCGTGCTATTTTTCAAGCCAAGCTAAATCTGGCGCGTGAGCATTTGCAGGCGGTACGCGCGCGCTGGGAAAACCTGGCTCGTAATCTGGATAACGCGGCTGCTGACTGCATCGAAATGTTCGATGAAAACGAACGTGCCGCAATACGTGAGGGTGATCGCGTTCTGGATTTGTTGCTGCGACGCGACGTGCTGGTTTCTTACCGCAACGAAGTCAAACAACGGTTGCGCGAGATCTTCCGGGGACAGGAGATGGAGCCGCTACGCAACGCATTACGCGAGAAACATATCGCGATCAAGAATTATCGTCTCTTTATTGCGCTGCATATGCATGCGGGTGATGGCAATATACATACCAATATCCCCGTGCATTCAAACAACTACCGTATGTTACGCGAGGCTGATGCGGTGGTTGATCGTGTTATGCAGCTGGCCCAGGACCTGGGTGGCGTGATTTCCGGTGAGCACGGCATTGGCCTGACCAAAATCCAGTACCTTGAGCCGGAAAAACTCGCTGCATTCGTGACCTATAAAAATCAGGTTGATCCGCATGGCCGTTTTAATAAGGGCAAGTTGATGCCGGCTTCCGGTCTCGATAATGCCTACACGCCGTCGCTCGCCCTGGTGCAGCAAGAAGCGCTGATTCTCGAAGAGAGTGAACTGGGCTTGCTCAATGATGACATTAAACATTGTTTGCGCTGTGGCAAGTGCAAACCGGTGTGTATGACGCATGTGCCGCGCGCTAATCTGTTGTATTCGCCGCGCAACAAGATCCTTGCTTCAGGTCTGATTACCGAGGCCTTCCTTTATGAAGAGCAAACGCGGCGCGGTGTTTCTGTGCGCCATTTCGATGACCTGAACGATGTTGCAGATCACTGCACGCTGTGCCACAAATGTCTTAATCCCTGTCCTGTGGACATCGATTATGGCGAGGTCTCGATTCGTATGCGTAAGATTCTCAAAGATCGTGGCAAGAAGCGTTTTAACGCGGGTAGTTGGGCGGCCATGCAATTCCTCAATGTAAAAGATCCCCTGGTGGTCAAGGCGATGCGTGTTGCTATGGCGCAGATGGGTTTTAAAGGTATCAACATTGCGCATACGCTGGTAAAGAAAGCCGGATTACTCGGCAAAAGGGATCGCCTTCCCCCAGGCACTACCGGCAATACGCCGATCAGGGAACAGGTTATAAACCTGGTGCGCAAGCCAATGCGCGCGGCAGTGCCGGCCAGGCCCATGCGTGCACTGCTGGGCGCGGAAGATCCAACTCAGGTTGTGATTATTCGTGATTCTGAAAAAACCACGAATGATTCTGATGCCGTGTTTTACTTTCCCGGCTGTGGCTCGGAGCGCCTATTCAGCCAGATCGGCTTGGCAACCCTCGCCATGCTTTACCAGACTGGCGCAAAAACCGTGCTACCACCCGGTTATCTCTGTTGTGGCTATCCGCAGACCTCCGCAGGCGATGCCGCAAAGGGTCAGGCCATCAGTACTGAAAACCGTGTGCTGTTTCATCGTGTGGCCACTACACTCAATTACCTGGACATTAAAACCGTTATTGTCAGTTGCGGCACCTGCATGGACCAATTACTGAAATACGAATTCGAAAAAATATTTCCCGGCTGCCGATTACTGGACATTCACGAATATCTAATGGAAAAAGGTGTTGCAATGACGGGCAGCGACGGCGTGAAATATATGTATCACGACCCCTGTCACACACCAATGAAATCCAACAATCCAATCACTGTCGCATCAAAATTGATGCAGCAGGATGTCGTGCTGTCCACACGTTGCTGTGGTGAGTCCGGGACACTCGGTACCTCGCGCCCGGATATTGCGGATCAGTTGCGTTATCGAAAACAACAGGAGCTACAGCTTGGCTTGGTCGAACTTACGGGACAGCCGAACAACAGTGCAGGCAAGGTTAAACTGCTGACATCATGTCCTGCCTGCCAACAAGGTCTGTCGCGTTATACTGATGATACCGGGCTGGAAACTGATTACATCGTTGTTGAATTGTGTAATAACAACCTGGGCCAGGATTGGCAAAGTGAGTTTCTTAATAAAGTTAATGCGGGTGGGGTCGAGAGGGTGTTGTTGTAGTATGTGCCTGTATTGAAATCTGCCCGGAGCTGATAGTCCGCCGGGTATGCGGATGCCGTGATCTCAAGTGTTTGTTTATTGCATCTCACTAATGAGGTGAGCAAAGCTTTCTACTTGCTGCCAATCGGTGAATTCTATATTTGTTTTTGGGTCGGTAGGGCCTTTGGTTAGTCGCATAATTAACCTAATCATGAAGCGATCCCAAAAACTGTACATCTGATAGTCTAGTCTGCCTGCAAACACTGCCAGGTTCCTGGGTTTCCATGCTATTTGGCGAAGGAATTTTATAAGATACGGATTTGTCTCAGGTTGGTTTTTTTCTGGTTTGCGGGCGACAATATTGACAGTGAAAAAGGCATTGGGCTTGCTCTCCAGTACCTGTAAATTTCTTTTTATAAATTCGTATACCTCCGGTCTGTGTTTGCCGTAGCGAATACTGGCGCCAATGACTATTTTGTCAAATGTTTTTAAGTCAACTTCTATTTTGTCGTTGATAGAAACTAACACGACCTGGTTGTTCAGATTTTCGATTATTTGCTGTAAGCGCAGGCATATTTTTCTGGTATGCCCGTCGGTTGTCGAGTAAATAATAAGAATTTTAGGCATGATGTTTAATGTCTGGAAGCTATGGCGTGTTCAATGCGCCTCAAGGTTTCCCAGCTCCTCTAATATCGAGTGCAGCAGGCTTTGGCCTTGCGCATTCAGTTTTTTGCCCAGCTTATCAGCATCGCGCTCACCATTAACCAGGCGACGCATCAGGCCACCAAGCTGCCCCATGTCGCCGCCTACCTGTGTCATCTGTTCGGCCATGTTGGCGAGTAATTGTAGCGCCTCAGGATTACCGCTGGCCGCCGTGTGGATCATGTTGGCCAGTCCGGGCGCCGCCAGTGCGGGATCGCTCTGCGCGTTGGGGTCAGGCAGGCTTGCGGGGTTTTGTATACCGCGCATAATCGCGTCGATAATGGCTGAATCTTCTTCATCGAGTCCGGCAAGCAAGGAATGCTCGCGCGATCCGGCGAGGATTTTACGGATTGTATTAACCAAGGTCGTCCAGCCGTTTTGCTCGGTTTGCTGCAGGGCTTCATTTAAATCGGCTGATACCTTGCCGTGCTGTGCGGCGTCGGCAACCGCGACGATCAGACCGGCATGTGCCTGGATGATTTGTTGCTGGCGGCTGGGTAGATTACTCATGGTGAATTTATGTTATCAGAGATAATTTCTCATTCCCACAGTCTTTCATGGGATGAGAAACGAAAGGCATTCACCGCAAAGGGCGCCATGAAGATAAAATAGATACAGGAGCTTAATCGCAGAGCCGCGGGAATCGTAGAGAAAACGTAGATGCTTAATTCTACTCTCGCTTCCACGCCTCGTGTGGGAACGCTACTTTTGTATCGGTTAATCCCGGCATGGGCTACTCTACTTCCTCCATACATGGAGTCGGTTGCGGTATTTTTTCTTAAAGTTTTTTGAGTTTCTCCAGTTGTTCTTCGAGCTGTGCGATGGCCTTGCGTAATTCTTCAGCGCGCTCACGTTCCTTGCCGACGACAGCGGCAGGTGCCTTTCCGGAGAAGTTGGGGTTGCCAAGTTTCGCTTCCGTCTTTTCCAGATTGCCGCGCTCTTTTGTGAGGATTTTTTCCAGGCGTGTACGTTCTGCCTCTACATCAATGAGTCCGGCCAGCGGGATCAGGATCTTCATTTCACCAACCAGGGAGGTGGCTGATTCCGGTGCCTCGTTATCGGCCGCTAACCATTCCACAGATTCCAGTTTGGCGAGAAAACTGATCGACGCCTCGTTGGTGTCATAGCGTGCCTTGTCTGCTGAGGTCCACCCCTGCAACAACACGGGTAAGGCCTTGCCCGGAGCGATATCCATTTCCGAACGGATGCGGCGCACTCCCATGATAAAGGTCTTGACCCATTCCAATTCACTGACTGCATCATGATCGATCTTATTGTTGTCCGCTCTCGGGTAGGGTTGCCTTTGAATGGTGTCACCCGTTTTACCGGCGAGCGGTGCAACGGTTTGCCAGATTTCCTCGGTAATGAATGGCATGAAGGGATGCGCCAGTCGCAGTAAGGTTTCCAGTACCCGTACCAGTGTGCGACGGGTGCCGCGTTTGGCTTCATCTGATGTGGTATCAGAAAGCAGTACGGGTTTACACAGTTCCAGGTACCAGTCACAGTAATCGTGCCAGGTAAAGTCGTAGAGAGTCTTGGCTGCCAGATCAAAGCGGTAGGTGTCGAGGTGGGCTGTAATACCCTGTTCGACATCCTGTAGGCGCGAGCTGATCCAGCGATCCGCCAACGACAGTTCAACTACCTTATCATTGATACCGGTGTCCTGACCTTCGGTGTTCATCAATACATAACGCGCCGCATTCCACAGCTTGTTGCAGAAATTACGATAGCCCTCGATACGTTTCAGATCGAAATTGATGTTGCGTCCGGTTGATGCCAGCGCCGCCAATGTAAAGCGCAAGGCATCGGTGCCGAAGGCGGGGATACCCTCCGGGAATTCCTTGCGTGTGAGTTTTTCGATCTTCGGCGCAATCTCCGGTTGCATCAGACCAGTGGTACGTTTCGCCAACAACTCGTCCAGCGAGATACCATCGACGATATCCAGCGGATCAAGGATATTACCCTTGGACTTGGACATCTTCTGGCCGTGGCTGTCGCGTACCAACCCGGTGATATAGATCTCGCGGAACGGTACGTCATCCATGAACTTGAGGCCCATCATGATCATGCGTGCGACCCAGAAGAAGATGATATCGAATCCGGTAACTAATACGGAGGTGGGGTAAAAAGTTTTTAATTCCTCGGTGTTATCTGGCCAGCCTAACGTAGAGAAGGGCCACAACGCAGAGGAGAACCAGGTGTCGAGAACGTCCTCATCCTGATTAAGCTGTAGTTCATCGCTGAGTTTGTATTTTTTGCGTGCCTCGTCTTCACTATCAGCAACATAGATGTTGCCGGTGCTGTCATACCAGGCCGGGATGCGGTGGCCCCACCAGATCTGGCGGCTGATGCACCAGTCTTCGATGTTGTGCATCCATTCGAAGTAGGTCTTGTTCCAGTTTTCGGGAACGAACTTGATGCTGCCGTCTTCAACCGCCTTGATGGCAGGTTCTGCCAATGGTGCAATCTTCACGTACCACTGATCAGTCAGGTAGGGTTCCACCACCGTGCCGCTGCGGTCGCCGCGCGGCACCATCAGTTTGTGATCGTCGATTTTTTCGATTAAATCCGCAGCTTGCAGATCGCTAACGATTTGTTTGCGTGCCGCGTAGCGGTCCATGCCTTGATATTGTCGCGGTGCATTATCATTGATTTTGGCGTCGATACTGAAAATATTGATTCGCGGCAAGTCGTGGCGCTGGCCAATGGCATAGTCATTGAAGTCATGCGCCGGTGTAATCTTGACGCAACCGCTACCGAATTCTGGATCCACATAATCATCGGCGATGATCGGGATTTCGCGATCCGTGAGTGGCAGCCTGATGGTCTTGCCGATCAGTGACCGATAACGTTCGTCATCCGGGTGCACGGCGACCGCGGTATCACCCAGCATGGTCTCAGGTCGTGTGGTGGCGACGATCAGATGGCCGGAACCGTCTGCCAGCGGATATCGCATGTGCCACAGGTGACCGTTCTCTTCTTCAGAGATGACTTCCAGGTCGGACAACGCGGTGTGTAACACCGGGTCCCAGTTGACGAGACGCTTGCCGCGGTAGATCAGGCCTTCGTCATATAATTTGACGAACACTTCACGTACCGCCTTTGACAGGCCCTCGTCCATGGTGAAGCGCTCACGGCTCCAGTCCACCGACGAACCCATGCGACGGAGCTGGCGTGTGATAGTGTCACCGGATTGCTGCTTCCATTCCCAGACGCGTGCAATGAAATTGTCACGGCCCAGGTCGTGGCGTGTCAGGTCCTCGGCATTGAGCTGGCGTTCCACCACCATCTGCGTGGCGATGCCCGCGTGATCCGTGCCGGGCTGCCACAGCGTGTTATCACCCTGCATGCGGTGATAACGAGTTAGCGTATCCATCAGGGTATGCTGGAATGCATGCCCCATGTGTAGAGTGCCTGTGACATTGGGCGGCGGGATCATGATGCAATAGGGCGCGCCATGCCCGGAAGGCGCGAAATGACCCTGCTGCTCCCACTGCTGATACCAGTGTTGTTCTATGGTTTGCGGGTTGTATGTTTTATCCATGTGATCGGGTTTTATGCTAACGACACAAAAGCCGCGATTATAACCCAGCAGCCTGATGAAAAACCTTTATCTACGGCTTTTTCATCGACCTGCGGGGGGCTGATATTTTTGTGTCCGGGTGTTACTTATCCTGCGGTTTGTTTTGTTGGCGTGTCTTCGGCAGGCGGGTTCTGATTTCTTTGAGAATGGCATCCGTAATTTCGGTGCGCGCCTCCTCCATGTGACGCTTCATGATGCCGGTGACAATAGCCTCGACCATGGCTTCAAAAGCGGTGCGATCCGTGTGACGTCTGGCCTGTCCTTGGGGAGCCTCGGCTGCCGTATCGGGCGATTGTTGGCTTTCGATATTGAAGAACGCTTTCTCTTCGACGAGGTCTTTGTCGCCGGGGACGACGACTTCATCGAGTGTCGGAATATGCTTGTCGGATGTAGCGGACATACCCTCGATTATAAAGGAATTCAGTAAGTCTGCCAGGGCCTGTTTACACTCACTATAGCGTGCGGGTGTTGCTTCCCCAAACAGAGCCAGGTAAGGCGCGAGGAGAGGGATCCGATTATTCCAGATGCCTCGCGTCAATCCGGTTTGGTGAGTGTGAACAGGTCTTAACGTGAGTGGATCTCGTGATGGCTGAGCTCGTAACCCCGATCACGATAAAACTTGTAGCGCGCGCGGCCACTGTTGCGGGTTTCCGGCTGCTGGTCGATGATCTCGCTGACACGCTCGAAACGACTGAAAAAGGCGGGCACCTCAGCGGCCAGATTGATGAGCACATTGCTGTGCTCGGGGGTCCAGCCATGGCCGATGGTCACCGCGCAGTCGCCACTGCAGTGCGGTTCTGCTTCATGGGGTACGAAGCTACGGTCCTGAAATATCCATAACAATTCATCGAGTTTTCTGGATTCGGCCTCGGAGCTGGTATGAATGTGCACCTGGTGTCCCAGCTTGTGGGCCTTCTCGGCGATGCGGCAAGCGGTTTTGTAGCGGCTGCCAAGTGGCCCGTCTTTGAGAATATAGAAATCGACCTTGGTCATAAGGGCTGCAGTCAGAGACTCAGGAAGCAGAAGCGCGGTTCATCAAATAGTCGATCAACAACGGCACTGGGCGGCCGCTGGCACGTTTCTCTTTGCCGCTGTACCAGGCTACCCCGGCAATATCCAGGTGTGCCCAGTCCAGGTTTTCAGTAAACCGTGACAGGAAGCAGGCAGCAGTAATGGTGCCTGCAGAACGCCCTCCGATATTGGCCATATCAGCAAAATTGCTGTCGAGTTGTTTATCGTATTCTTCCCACAAGGGGAGCTGCCAGGCGCGGTCGCCACTGCGTTGACCAGCGGCCAGTAATTCGTCAGCGAGTGCCTGGTTGTTGGCAAGCAGACCCGTGGCATAGTGACCCAGCGCCACAATGCAGGCACCGGTCAAGGTGGCGATATCGATCACCGCCGCCGGTTTGTAGCGTTCGGTATAGGTGAGGGCATCGCATAACACCAGGCGGCCTTCGGCATCGGTATTAAGGATTTCCACGGTCTGTCCGGACATCGTTGTCACGATATCGCCCGGTTTGCTGGCGCGGCCACTGGGCATGTTCTCGGCGCTGGCGATCACGCCGATGACATTGATGGGCAGTGCCATCTCCGCACAAGCCTTAAGGGTACCCAGCACCGTGGCGGCGCCGCACATGTCATATTTCATTTCATCCATGGCGGCGCCGGGTTTGAGTGAAATGCCCCCGGTGTCGAAGGTGATGCCTTTGCCAACCAGTACCACCGGCCGCGAATTTTTAGGCGCGCCCTGATATTCAATAGTAATGAGTTTGCCGGGTTCATCGCTGCCTTTGGAGACGGACAAAAATGCACCCATGCCGAGTTTTTTCATCTCAGTCTCACCGAGCACGCCGATCTTGAGCGTGCTGTTGTCCTTCTTTAACGCCTTGGCCTGTGAGGCCAGGTAACTGGGGGTGCAAATGTTGCCGGGTAGATTACCCAGTTCCTTGGTTAGCGAGACGCCCTTGCCGATAGACTCGCCCTGACTCACCGCCAGTTTGGCGGCGGTTAATTGTGCGCGTTCAGCAACGATAAAAGAGAGTTTATGCAGTTTCGGGGTGTCGGGTTTGTTTTTGCCCTTGGTTTCGGAATAGGTATAGAGCAGATCGATTGCTGTAACCACGGCTTCGCGCAGTTTCCAGTCCTGTTCGCGGTGCTTGACCGGTAATTCGTTGAGCTGGAATATGGCATCGCCCGCACCGCTTTGTTTAACCGCCTTGATCGCAGATTCTGCGGCCTTGCGATAGGCGCCGGCATCGAATTTGGCCGCTTTGCCGCAGCCGACGAGCAGCACTCGAGCGCAGGGGATGCGCGGCAGTGCATGCAACATCAGTGTCTGCCCTTCTTTACCATCCATATCGCCGCTGCGGAGTATCTTGCTGATCGTGCCGCGACTGGTCTTGTCCAGGGCCGCCGCCGTTGGTGATAATTTGCGTGAGCTGAAAACGCCAACAATCATACAGGCTGTTTGTTGCTTTTCCGGGCTACCCGATTTCACGAGAAATTGCATGACATACTCCCCTATATAATTGATTGGCGATGGCGATAGGTTATAGATCAGGTTATCCTGATCCGTGGAATATATAGGTTAACAGAATATGAATAAAGCGCGCCTCAATAGCGTTGCATCCTGAAGCGGGTCCAGGTTTGTCCATAATCGATCGCTATATCATCAAGGAGAGCACTCTGACGCTGCTGGCCGTGTCGTCGGTGTTGTTGCTGATTATCTCCGGTAATGTGTTTGTGCGCTTGCTGGCCTATGCAACCGAGGGCAAGATCCCGGTCGCTGTAGTCCTGCCGTTGCTGGGTCTGGGTACCGTAAAGGCATTGATATTGCTGCTGCCGCTAGCCTTGTTGCTCGCAATTATGCTGACCCTGGGGCGCTTGTACCGTGACAGTGAGATGGTGGCCCTGCAGTCTTGCGGGATTGGCACCGCTCGCCTGTACCGACCCTTGCTATTGCTGACCTTACCCATTGTTATCATTCTGACGGGGCTTGTTATGTTCGTCTCGCCCTGGTCGATACGCATGAGCGAGGATATCAAGCACATTGCTCAGGAACGTGCTGATATCGGTGGCCTGGCGGCGGGCAGTTTTGTGGAATCCAGTCGTGGCGATGTTGTGGTGTTTGTCGAGTCGACCGACAAGCAAGACGGCAATACCGCCGTCAGCAATATCTTCATCCACAAGCTCGAGAAGGGTGAAGTCAGCGTTGAGACGGCCGCCAAAGGCGTGCAGCGCAAGGACAGGCAGACGGGCGAAGCCTGGCTGGTACTGGAGGATGGGCATCGCTACGAAGGTATTCCCGGTAAGGCCGAATTTCGTATCCTGTCGTTTGGCCGGCATGAAATGCTGATACCCGAATTTACCACCGCGCCTGCTCGGGTGCGCACATCGAGTCTGCCTACTACGACGCTGCTGACATCAGACAAGCCGCCCGAGCAGGCCGAGTTGCAATGGCGGATTTCGGTACCGGTATCGGCTATCCTGCTGGTACTGCTTGCGCTGCCACTCAGTTATACCACGCCACGTCAGGGTCGTTATGCCAAGCTTGCCGTGGCGATTGTCATCTATGCCGTCTATGCCAACCTTGGTATGGCTGCGGTGAAATGGATATCCCGCGGCATCATTCCCCCGTCAATTGGTATGTGGTGGTTGCACGCTGCCCTGGGCGTTCTCATTCTGTTGATCCTGGTTAAGCAAAGCGGATTCCGTGCGGGCCGCAGGTCATCTCGGCGGCGTCAGGCATGAAGATTCTGGAAGCTTATCTGGGCCGTACGGTTATATGGGGTGCGCTTGCGGCGATGACGGTGTTGCTGGTGCTGTATACCTTCATTGATTTTGTGAATGAAGCCGAAGATATTGGCAAACAAGGCATGACAGTACTACAGGCGGGGTACCTGACATTGCTGGCGGTGCCAAGGCGTGTTTATGAGATATTTCCGGCGGCGGTGTTGATCGGTAGCTTAATTGGTCTGGGTAATTTGGCCGCCCATAGTGAACTGATCGTGATGCGTGCCGCGGGCATTTCCATCAGGCGTGTGGTGTTTTCTGTACTGAAGACGGGTGTACTGCTGATGATAGTAGCGGTGCTGATCGGTGAATACGTGGCGCCGGTAAGTGAGCAATATGCACAGCAGCTGCGCAAGGTATCGACCACGGCCAAGCAAATCAGCCTGAAAACACGCCATGGTTTATGGGCCAGGGATCAGAATCGCTTCATTAATGTGAAGCAGGTGTTTCCGGATCAGCGCCTGGGTAATATCCGTGTGTACAGTTTCGATGCTGAACGTCGCCTGACGGAATCAGTATTTGCCAAGAAGGCTGTTTACCAGGATGGGGGCTGGCTGCTCAGCGGTATTAGCAGGAGTTTGATCAGTGATGAAGGCGTCACCACCCGGCGTGAGCAACAAGAGCGTTGGGAGACGCTGGTATCCCCCGACTTGTTCGATGTCATCGTTGTCAAACCTGAGCAGATGTCTGCTGTGCGGCTTGCGAAATATGTCGCCTACCTGAAGGAAAACGGCCTCGAAACCCGGCGTTATGCGCTGGCCTTCTGGACCCATTTCACAACGCCTTTGTCGAGCCTGGTGATGCTGTTGCTGGCGGTGCCGTTTGTTTTCGGTTCGGTGCGTGCAGGTGGCGCCGGCCAGCGCCTGTTCATCGGTATCATTATTGGTTTGATCTTCCACATGCTTAACCGCGCACTGAATAATCTGGCATTGGTTTACGGTATTCCGCCGATAATAGGTGCCTTTATGCCGTTGTTGATTTTTGTAGCCATCGGTTTGCTGGCGATCCGCCGCTTACGTTAATTTATTGTTGGTTTTAATCAGCCGTGTACCGGATAACCGGTCATGCAGTGCCAGTCGGTCTTGATTAAATAAGCACCACAACAGGGTCAGACCCAGCGTGCACCAGGCGACCGACAGCCGGATGAATGCCTGCTTCCAGTTCACGGCATCACCGTTGCCCTGGACTACTTTGATGTGCCATGTCTTCATGCCCAGGGTTTGGCCGCTATGCGTCCAGAACCAACCGAGAAAAACATAGCTGATCAGGAAGATGTACAGCAGGCGTAACCAGTACAATGGATTATCGATAGTGATGACTTCGAGAGGTTGCCCGGTGTCGACCTTGAAAGGGTTGGTTATCAGCGCCATCGCAATAAACAACACCGCGAATAATAAAAGGGCATCATAAACAATTGCTGCAAGGCGGCGTAACAAGCTAACTGGTGTTACCGTTGGGTTGTCGTTCATTGTGTCTATTCCACACGTAGGGCTGGTTTCAGCGCTACAGTTCCTGTGTTAAAGTCGATAAGGTGAAGCCATCAGGGAGTATTGTCACTCCGGGACGCCGCAAATGATGACGCAATATCCTTTAAACAAGCGAGTGCGCCCTTTCATGCTGTTGGCGATAGCGCTAATCACGGCTGCGACTATGAGCCTGCAGGCGGATTCGCCTGTATCCAATACCCGTATCGTGCAACTGGATATCAAGGGTGCCATCGGTCCGGCGACCGGCGATTATGTCATGCGCGGCTTGCAACAGGCAAAAGAGAGCGATGCGGCGCTGGTTGTTTTACGCATGGATACCCCGGGTGGCCTGGATTTCTCCATGCGCAGTATTATCAAGGCAATCCTCTCGTCACCCGTGCCGGTTGCAAGCTATGTCGCACCCTCCGGTTCACGTGCTGCCAGTGCCGGAACCTACATATTATACGCAAGCCATATTGCCGCGATGGCCCCCGCCACTACTTTGGGCGCGGCGACCCCCGTGCAGATTGGTGGTATACCTGGGATGCCGGAGCCTGCAGACAAGGGTACTGAAAAGGATGGAAAACCGACCTTGCCGGACGACAAACAGGATAGCGGCAAGGAAGCGGAGCCGGCAAAACCATTGTCGGGCACGGCAATGGAGCGCAAGATCACCAATGATGCGGCAGCTTATATCAGGGGTTTGGCGAATCGTTATGGGCGTAATGCGGAATGGGCCGAGCGGGCGGTGCGCGAAGCGGTGAGCCTGTCGGCGCAGGAAGCGCTCGAGCAAAATGTCATCGATCTGGTTGCGACCGACGTTTCGGATCTGCTGGTGCAGGTGGATGGCAAAAAAATCAAGTTAATAACCGGTGAGATAACCCTGTCGACCCAGGGGGCGATGGTTGAAGTCATTGAACCTGACTGGCGCAGCCGTTTGTTGTCCATTATTACGGACCCCAATATCGCCTATATTCTGATGCTGATTGGTATCTATGGCCTGTTTTTTGAACTCGCTAATCCCGGGGTGATTTTCCCGGGTGTGATCGGCGCGATATGTCTTATTCTGGCGCTGTACGCGTTTCAGGTCTTGCCGATCAACTATGCCGGACTCGGCCTGATCATTTTGGGGGTGATCTTTATGATCGGCGAGGCGTTTGTTCCCAGTTTTGGCGTGCTCGGTTTTGGCGGCTTGATCGCCTTTGTTGTCGGTTCGATTATTCTCATGAAAGAAGACAGCCTTAGCATTTCATGGCCACTGGTTGGCGGTACGGCATTGGCATCGCTATTCATGATCATGAGCATTTCCGGTAGTTTTCTACGTATGCAAAGACGGCGCGTTGTATCCGGTGCCGAAGGCATGCTCGGTAGTGTTGCCCGGGCGCTGGAAGATTTTGATAGCGAAGGACGTGTGAGGGTTCATGGCGAATCCTGGCGCGCACAAACAACGGTCCCCGTGCACGAAGGCGATCAGGTACGCATCGTTGCCATCCATGGACTCACGCTGAATGTTGAACCCTATTCAAAGGAGGCGTCTCAATGACTATTAATATTTTATTGATACCGGTGGTCGTATTGTTAGCGATTGTGCTGACATCGATCAAGGTGGTGCGTGAATACGAACGACTCGTTGTGTTCATGTTTGGTAAGTTCTATAAAGTGAAGGGGCCTGGCTGGCGTATTATCTTTCCGGTTATTCAGACCATGGAGCGGGTTGATAATCGTGTGGTGACCATGGACATCCCCAGCCAGGATGTGATCTCGCGCGATAACGTGACCGTCAGGGTCAACGCCATCCTGTTCTTCCGTGTGGTCGATCCGGAAAAGGCGATTATCCAGGTGGAAGACTATTTCGCGGCGACCAGTCAACTTGCGCAAACCACGTTACGTTCGGTGCTCGGTCAGCATGAACTCGATGAAATGCTGGCGGAGCGTGAAAAGATGAATGCCGATATTCAGTTGATACTGGATGAGCAGACCGATGCCTGGGGCATCAAGGTTGCCAATGTCGAGATCAAGCACATCGATCTTGATGAGAGTATGATTCGAGCCATTGCACGCCAGGCTGAGGCCGAGCGTGAACGGCGCGCCAAGGTGATACATGCCGAAGGTGAAATGCAAGCCTCGGAAAAACTGCTGGAAGCGGCCAATGTGCTTGCCAACAACCCGCAGGCATTGCAATTGCGGTATCTGCAAACGTTGAACGATATTTCCAACGAACAAAGTTCAACCATTGTGTTCCCGTTACCAATCGATATGCTGAACGCCTTTTCCAAGTCGAAGGAATAGGGGCGCTGAGTATTCTATTTAGCTGTGATCAGCCCGTTACTCGACTGGCGTGATTTGCGTTGTCTGAACGTACCGTCACACCACAGGACCAACGCATCATAGATGGCTTCCTTGATGCCGTGTGGATGGAACACGGACTCAGTGAAAATACACTGAGCGCCTACCGTAATGATTTGCAGACCCTGGCGGCCTGGCTGTGTGGTCATGAGCTGACGTTAATCGCGGCGCAACGCGAGCACCTGCTGGAGTATCTTTCTCACCGTGTTGCCAGTGGCGTGAAGGCCACTTCGACCGCGCGCATGCTGTCGAGCATGCGCCGTTTTTACCGCTACCTGATCCGCGAGCGCCGTATTGATACCGACCCGAGCGAGCTGATCGAATCGCCCAAGCTGGGGCGGCCATTGCCCGATTCTCTCACGGAAGAAGAGGTCGAGAATTTGCTGGCGGCACCCGATATTGAGAAGCCGCAAGGACTGCGCGACCGTGCCATGCTGGAGCTGTTGTATGCCTGTGGGCTGCGCGTCTCGGAGCTGGTGTCCCTCAAAATAGAACAACTCAATCTTCGCCAGGGTGTCATCCGGGTATTCGGCAAAGGCAGCAAGGAACGCCTGGTACCTATCGGCGAGCAGGCTGTCTCGTGGATAGAGGACTACACGCGTGATTCCCGGCCCGTATTATTGAAAGGCCGGCTCACCACCAATGCATTGTTTGTCACCAATCGTGGCGGACCCATGACCCGCCAGGCCTTCTGGTATGTGATCAAGCGCAATGCCCGTCAGGCGGACATCAACAAACACCTGTCACCGCATACGCTACGGCACGCCTTTGCCACTCACCTGGTGAATCATGGTGCTGATCTGCGTGTCGTACAGATGTTGCTGGGGCATAGTGACCTTTCGACGACACAGATATATACTCACGTCGCCCGTGCCCGCCTCCAGGATTTGCACAGTCAGCACCACCCGCGAGGCTAGTGATTGAAGCTCTATGGGCTTAATCAAAGGTTCACTGGATTAGACTGAATTATTTGCCAGCTCGTCTGTCATACCCACATACTCAATATTGTTGGATACCGCTATGCCCAAATACCTGATCTTACTGGCCTCGTTGGCCCTGATGTTTACCCATCAGGCCCTGGCTGGAGATGCGTCCATACCCGAAACCCTTAAAACACGCGCAGAAACGCTGATCCCAGGTGCTAAGCCTGACACTATCCAGGCGACGCCGATCAAGGGGATTTATCAAGTGGCCTTCGGCGCACAAATCGTCTATATGAGTGCGGATGGGAATTACCTGCTGACGGGTAACCTGATCAATATGGAAAATAAGGTAAACCTCACCGAGGCTGCGCGCATGGGCACCCGCAAGCAGCAGCTTGCCGACATAAACGATGATCAGCTCATCGTCTATACGCCCAAAGACGTCAGGCACACCATTGATGTATTCACGGATATCGATTGTCCATACTGCCGTAAGTTTCACGATGAAATGGCTGGCATGCTGGCTGCCGGTATCAAGGTCAGGTACTTCCTGTTCCCGCGTGCCGGGGTGCCGTCGGCGTCACATGACACCGCCGTCAGCGTGTGGTGTGCCGAAGACAGAAATGCCGCCCTGGATGCTGCCAAGGGCGGTAAAAAGGTCGAGGCAGAGACCTGTGACAATCCGGTGCAATCCCAATACCGATTCGGACAATTATTAGGCGTTACCGGTACGCCCGCGATAATCACTAGCGAAGGCAGTGTGATCGGAGGATACCGACCGGCGAAGGCGCTGGCAGAAACACTGAACAATATGGCTATGGCGCATAAAACATCCGCTGTGGCTAAATAAGCTTTGGCTATAGATTAAGCTTAGTGTAAAACGTTAAACAATTTTGAGCGGTAGCGGCTAACCAATTCGCCGCTACCGCCCAGCATATCAAACACGGCCAGCATAGCCTTGCGGCCTGCATCATCCTCGAACTTGCGATCACGGCGCACGATCTCGAACAAGTTCTCCAGCGCCGCTTCATAATCACCGCTCAAAATCTTGTGCGCGCTCAATTGATAACGCGCCATTACATTTTCCGGTTCATCGTTGACAGTGCGTTCAAGTTTTTCAACATCCGGCTCCGCGGCAGCCAGCCGCGCAAACTCCAGCTGTGCCAACATGCCTTTTACTTCGGTTTCTTCCCTGAGAAGCGCCGGCAGTGCTTTGAGCGTGTTTTCAGCTTCAATGGCATCGCCTGCGGCCAGCAACACCTTTGCAAGATCGATCTTGAGTTCATGTTTTTCTGGCTCAGTGGCTACTGCTTGTTGCATCAACTCCAGCGCTTTTTGCGTATCGCCAGACTGCAGCGCTGCAATGGCTTGCTGTTTGATTAAATCGGATTCATGTTCGATATGACGCTCGATAATCTCGCGGATAAAAGACTCCGGCTGTGCACCCGTAAATTCATCCACGATCTCACCGTCCTTGAAGACCTTCACCGTCGGCAGTCCGCGGACTCCGTATTGCCCGGCCAGGGCCTGATATTTGTCCGTATCGACCTTCGCCAGCAAAAACTTGCCCTGGTATTCATCGACCAGTTTGTAAAGAACCGGCGCCAGCGCCTGACACGGCGCGCACCAGTCCGCCCAGAAGTCCACCAGTACCGGCACCTCACGGGATTTCTCCAGAACCTCGCTTGTGAAGCTGTTCTGATCGATATCGTTGATGAAAGGTGATTCACTCATGGTTGTTCTCGAGGTGTGCTGTATTGTGCAAATTCAAAGGGTTTTTGGTTAAGCGGGTAGAGTACACTGCTGTCCCAAAAGTAATGATGTTATCTCATTTCATGCTGGTATTTTAGATAAAAATATTTCCATAATGACTGTAGACATGAAATCGTAAAACATAGTGTCGTCATACCCGCGCACACCTACATGGAGGTAGGTGGTAGGGCGACGCAGGGTGCCAAAGCCGAGGCGGGTATCTAGTAAATAATTGATTTATAGCCTATTCATGCCCACTGGATTCCATCCTTAGGTTCGTTAACGCCACATCCATGTGGCACTGCTCCTACCTGCGCGAGAATGAAAAATATATGGAACAGTGGTGGGTAGAGTAAGAATCATCTAGTGACTATTCACATTATATCTCAAGGGGAGATGAATGGTTTTCCCGTGTCTCCGCCAATTTTGAAATAGCTGCTTTCGAGTTTTCCGCGAAGCTCTTCTGTGATGGGCTGTACGACCAGGGTTACAAGGCGCTGGGCAAACTGAGTCAAGTCACCGGTAAACCACCCCCGAATTGACGCACACTTTCTAAAGGGGGCAATAGCCCCAAGGAGAGTGGACATGGTCAAGCAAACAAGACAACGATTGAGCGCCGAATTCAAACGCGAAGCGGTGCGTTTATTGGAACAAGGCGACAAAGACGCTGCACAGTTAGCGAGAGAGCTAGGGGTACGTCGTGACCAGCTGTACAAGTGAAAAGCCGAGGCGCTGACGCCTTCCCAGGTGAAGGCGGTCGCCCCAGAAAGGCAGAGAGCGGCAGTACAGCCCGGCTGCAAGCGGAGATTAGACGTCTCAAGGAGGAGAATGACATCCTAAACAAGGCAGCCATCTTCTTCGCGCGCGAGGTCGACTGAGGTACGAGAAATTGGGATCAGAGAACAATTGTTTCTAATATTAGCGGAAATTGTTCTCGGCCGTTTTCGCCCAAAAATACGAAATAAATACAAATTGTATGTAGATTAGACGTACAAGATATTGTACAATTTATATCCGTATTTAGTATACATTATGATGTATACGTCCAGAATATATAAGTGAGGCTGTCATGAGAACAATGTCATTATCGGAAGCCCGTGAGCATATGACTGATCTGGCGGATCCCATTGAGAAGACTGTATTAACCCGTAAGGGAACCCCTGTGGCAGTTGTCCTCGGCATAGATGCATACCGCTCATATCAAGCCTTAACCGAACTTGCCCGTGATCCGCAGCGATATAGCCAGGTAATGGCCGCCCATATTCGGGTGCAACAGGATGATTTGTCAGCCACTAAAGATCTTGCGGAATTGGAGGAGCTGCTAGGCGCTGCCGGCAAGGAAAGTCTTGATGCCCTTCAGCCGGGTTAAGGTCGATAATCGGGTCGTCGATTTTCTCGGTAGCCTTCCTCCCCCCACCAGAGACTGTCTGGTCAAGGCCTTCAAGAAAATTCGTGATGGTAGTGCTGAACTGAGTCCCGACAGTATTCTCCCGCGTCTGCAGGCGACTGAGTATTGTGATTATACAATCCTGGTATCTGTAACACGCGATGGGTCAACCGCAGTCATTGTTGATGTGGTCCCGGCACGTAACGCACTTTCAGGCTTATGGTAACGGACGGTCCAATGCTACTGAATATTCTGGGGTTGTTGGCCGAGATTATTGGTGTGATGTTAATGGCCAATGCATATCTGCAGTCCACACGACTGATTCAGACGCCATGGATTTTGCTGAAATGCCTGTGGAGTGTTAAAACAGTGACAGGTTTGGTTGCGATCAAGGATTTGGAAACTGAAGATAGCGGTAAAGTGCTGAGGGGGCTCGCATTTATTGCGATTGGTTTTGTCCTCCAGCTGCTGGGGGTTGTCTTTAGTTGAAATTACGATTCATTATCACCCTGAACATCGCACCACTGTTATCTTTCTTCGGAACGAAAAGGACTCTGACCCACTGCTGTCCCACTAACGCGTCATTTCCGCGTAGGCGGAAGTCCAGTGAACATGAATAGGCTATAAATCAATCGTTTACTGGATACCCGCCTACGCGGGTATGACGACAGTTGAAAATCGGGGTCAGAGAACAATATTTTCTAATATAGCGATTGCATGTGTTTGCAGCGGTTAATGTTTAGAACCAGAAGGGTGTTAGAGAGCATGTCAAGGAAAGCGCGTTTTAACATACTGGGCGTACCCCAGCACATTGTGCAGCGAGGTAATAATCGCGAGCCGTGTTTCTTCGCTGACCCCTTTTCGCTTGAAAAAAGAAAGATGATGGTCAGTGTCCCGCAGTTTGAAAGAGTGCGTGTATTTACTGGATTCCATCCTTAGGTTCGTTAACGCCACATCCATGTGGCACTGCTCCCGCCTACGCGGGTATGACGGCGAGCGTAGGTTGGGGTGAGGAACGAACCCCAACGCACTAATTTCGAAAAATGATATCAGGGTGTGCTGTACGTCAGATTTACTGTAAAGGCGCAACACGTTTCATTATTGCATTGAAAATCACTCCCTTTTTATCTTCTATATTCTCGGCTTCCACGTGCCCGCCATGAAATTCGGCTATCAGTCGCACTATGTAAAGCCCCAGGCCTAAATGCGGGCGTTCATCTTTTTCTTCGCGTAGCGATACCATCGAGTCGAACAGGCGGCCTTGCATGTGATCGGGCAGGGGCGGGCCCTGGTTGGCGACACTGAGGATTGCTTCGTTGTCATCGCAGTACAGGGCGATGCTGATGGTGCCGCCATCTGGCGCGAAATCAGCGGCGTTGTCGACGAGTTTGTCCAGCATCTGCGCGATGAGGTCGGGTACGCCGGTCATGCTGCACGTGTCGTCACAGAGTTTGATTTCAAACTGCTTGTTTTTATAAACATCCTTGTAGCCTTCAGCACAGCCTGCGACGACATTACGCAGTTCAAATGCTTCAGGTTCGGCATTGCCGATGGCCTGTTCCATGCGCGTGGCTTCGCTCATGGCATTGAGGATGTTGTTGAGCCGGGCTGCGCCTTCGCGTGCGCGTTCGGTGTAGGTTTTTGCGTCCGGAGGCAGTGAATCATCCGAGAGGTTGTCCAGCGAGGATTGCAGTACCGCTAATGGCGTCCGTAACTCATGCGAGAGTTTGCTCGCGAGTGTGCGTAGGTATTCGGTGTAATCCCGCAGGTTGCCCAGCAGCGCAGAATAACTGCGGGCGAGGTCGCCCAGCTCGTCTTTGGCACTGGAGAGTGGCAGCTGTTCGCTTATACGGCCGTCCGCTGTGATGGCGTTTTCCGCAGCATTGCGTAACCTGCGGATGCGTAACGTGAGGTAGGTGGCGAAGCCAAGTGTTGCAGCGAAGATGATCAGCATGATGAGCAACGTCAGGCCGAGTAAACGTGTCATCGCCTTGTTGGTGAGTAAGGCGATTGAACTGGCGGCCTGTTCGGCAACGATGATGCCGACGTGGCTGTTGTTTAGTTCTATTGGATACGTGGCGGAGACAATGGCGCGATTCTGGTTGCCTGTGCGCCACCAATGAAATCCCGGTTTAGCATTGATAGCGGCGTCGATTTCCGGGCCAAGCAATTGCGGTATGGTCGAGGGCCGGTTAACCGGGTCGTCGCTGGTTTCATTAAGTAGTAGACGATAAAGCCACGATAGCCAGTAACCCGCTATGGCTTCGACATCCTCGGGTCGGTTATCTTCTAGGCGACCTGCACGTGCCAACACATAGCCCTGCGGGTTGAGTACCCATACGCGCATGCCGTCCGGTTTGATGTCATTCAATTCCTGGCTGAGTGAGGCCTGCGGGAGGATTAATGTCGCAAGCCCGGCAGATTCGGGTGTTGTTTGCACGGCAGTTGCATCACGCCTGTCCACATCAATCACTTCGATACCGAGTCTTGAACCGATCCAGTCCAGCGGCAGGCGTAACTCAACGGTGTAGCCAACCTCGCTTTCCTGCCATTCGCCGCGCACGCGGGCTTCACGGTTAGGTAATGCCAGCTCGGGGTCGTCGGGCAGCATGGCGAGCTCTTCTTCCGTATAAGGAATCGTCTCATCATTGCTTTGCGTGATGTCCTGGCCGATAACCCAACCCGGTGCGGGTGAGGCGATTGCAATACGTTTGCGGGTGCCTGTGTCATCCTCGAAAACCAGGTTGATATGATCGCTTTGTTCCAGTTTGTCTGACAGGGTGCGTTGATAAAGGATGTTGTCGTCGGTGACCTGTAACAACACATACAGAAAACGTTCATCCGTTGCGGCGAGTTGTTTGCTATTGCCGCTAATTGGCGTTGACCAGGGTAATAAATCTTCCCAGTCGTTGGTGTAACCGTCGAGAACGATATTACGTTTCAGGCGGTGCGCGTATATCACATCGCCATTCTCCGAGTAGGTTGATGATAGGTGTACCGCGTCGGCAACCACGCGTGCCGTAGCCTGCGCCGCGGCCTGGGTTGTAGCGGCCTGAGCTTCGCGCAGAAACTGCTCCATCTGGCGGATGTATTGGCAGCCGCCCCAGGGCAGGATCAGCACGATCAGCCCGAGTCCGAGTAATTGGGTTCTGAGTCGCATTAGCCGGCCGTGTTAATTATCCGTTTTCCATCGATAGCCCGCGCCGTACACGGTCTCGATGGCTTCGAAAGCGGGATCGATCGCCATAAATTTTTTGCGAATACGTTTGATGTGCGAGGTGATGGTCTGATCATCGACAACGATGTTGGCTTCCTGCATGAGCTGATCGCGGTTTTTAACATGGCCGGGATGCCGCGCCAGGTTGTGCACCAGCCAGAACTCCGTAATCGTCAGATCGAGATTCTGGCCTTTCCATTTCAGTGTCAGGCGATCGGGGTCGATCTCCAATGAGCCGCGTTTCAGCAGTTTTTCAGCCACGGCGGGCTGGTTTACAGCATCCATGCGGCGAAACAGGGCCGTGATGCGCGCCACCAGGTGTGGCAGGCTGATGTCCTTGGTCAGGTAATCATCCGCACCCAGGCGTAAGCCGGAAATGGCATCGAGATCACTGTCGCGTGCCGTCAGAAAAATAATGGGCACCGTAGGTGATATCGCACGTACCTCCCGGCACAAATCAAAGCCGCCCTCGATTTCATCACCCAGGCCAACATCAATGATCAACAGGTTGGGTAATTTGTCGCGAAAGGCGGCTATTGCCTCGGCACGGCCTGCATAGCTTGTGACCTCAAAACTGTGTTTGGTCAGTACGTCTGCATAATTCTCGCGAATCAGCGGTTCATCTTCGACTATGGCAATGCTTCGGCCCATATCTCCCCCGTGCCCCCTTATGGTGTGGCCAATGTTACCGCCTCTGGTGGCGTTTGTGTGTGATTGCACGGTGATTGCCCCGGGATTGCCATAATTCATCCTTGCATTGTCAGAATGTTGCCCCGGCACTGCCCGTTCACAGGCGCTTAATGGGTACCGTGAAGTCAAGGAAGGTCTGATTTGAACAGGAGTTTTACTACCGGCGCTGACAAGGACATCACGTTGCCACGGATGGCGCGCTGGGCCAATCATATCAACACAGGGCAGTCTTGCGGGGGAGATTACATGCCACACCGAAACCACAGTATAAGACACGCACTGGAGCGGGATTTTGAGCGGCGATATGCCGGTCGTTACCCGAGCCTGGGAATGGATTTTGCGCGCCGCCGCCGGATTCTGGAAGCAGATAAACAACAGCGCAGACGATCGCGCCGACTGGTCACCCTCATGGCAGGGATATGCCTGGGGCTGTTCATTATGGCCATGGATGGCCTAACCCAAAGTTTCGCGCAGCAGTTGGACGTGGTGCGCATGGATGATGTGAGCCGGGGCGAGTTATTGTTCCGCAGTACTAGCCAGGGTGAATATGTTCCGGCAACCCAGCTCGATATGGATGTCGATATCCAGGTCAGCGGCATGATCGCGCGGGTCAGGCTCAAGCAGGAATTTGAAAATACCGGCAGCGAATGGGCGGAAGGTGTCTATGTGTTCCCGCTACCCGAGAATGCAGCGGTCGATGAATTGTTAATGCATGTTGGCGAGCGCGTGATCGTGGGAGAGATCAAGGAACGCGCCAAGGCCAGGGCGACTTATGAGAAAGCTAAAGCTGAGGGCAAACGTACCAGTCTGGTAGAACAACAACGGCCCAATATGTTCACCACCTCCCTGGCCAATATCGGCCCGGGTGAGAAAATCACGGTTGAAATCGCCTACCTGCAAACACTCGCCTACGATACCGGTCAGTTTCGTTTACGTTTTCCCATGGCGATAACGCCGCGTTATATCCCGGGTACGCCAGTAGCCGACACGGAGCAACAGGTCAGTGGAGAAGGCTGGGCGAAAAACACCGGGCAAGTCCCGGATGCATCGCAAATCACACCGCCGGTGTTTCATCCGGCCAGCGGCCGCCAGAATAGCATCAGCCTGCAGGTTGGCGTTGATGCCGGCTTCCCGTTGGCTGAAATCAGCAGCACTTATCACGACGTCGTGACCGACCGTACCGGTGAGGGACGTTACAATATAGAGTTGGCAAACCTCACGACTGTAGCCGATCGTGATTTTGAATTGCAGTGGACACCCGCAGTCGGTGAGGCGCCCGGAGCGGCATTGTTCACCCAGGAACACAATGGCGAGCAGCATGCCTTCGTCATGTTGATGCCGCCACATCAGTACACCCAGGCTTCTGATCAGGCGCGTGAAATGATTCTGGTGATCGATACCTCGGGTTCCATGGCGGGCGTTTCAATCAAGCAGGCCCGCTCAGCACTCAAACTGGCGCTGACAACACTGCAGTCACAGGATCGTTTCAATATTATTCAGTTCAACTCGGTCACGTCGAGCCTGTTTACTACTTCGGTAGCGGCCACACCGGAAAATCTTGCGTATGCGCAACGTTATGTAAACGGACTTCACTCCACCGGTGGCACCGAAATGGCCTCGGCGCTTACGGCTGCGCTCAAAGGCGAGGCCCCCGATGGTTTGTTACGGCAAGTGGTATTCATCACCGATGGTAGTGTCGGCAACGAAACCGCGTTGTTCAAGCTAATAGCCGATCAACTCAGCGATGCACGTCTGTTCACGGTTGGTATTGGTTCCGCACCGAACAGTTATTTCATGCGCAAGGCCGCCGAACACGGGCGCGGCACCTTCACCTACATCGGTGATGTCAATGAGGTGCAGCAAAAAATGGGTGAGCTGTTTTCCAAGCTGGAGTCGCCGGTGCTGACGGATTTAAAGATCAAATGGCCGCAAGGTACTGATGCCTGGCCTAATACTGTGCCCGATCTCTACACGGGTGAACCGGTAGTGCTTTCGGCGCGCCTGCCGAAAGCGGGTGGCGAAGTTTACCTGCAAGGAGCAAGCGCGGGTGTGGACTGGACGCAACACCTGGATCTAAATGGCGGCCGTCAGCACGAGGGCATCGCCAAGACCTGGGCGCGTGCAAAGATCGAAGCCCTGATGGATCAAAGCCTGTCGAATGAAGCGGATAAAGAAGAGTTACGCGAACAGATTGTGGATCTGGGATTGGCGTACCACCTGGTGAGCAAACACACCAGTCTGGTGGCGGTGGATAAAACACCCGCGCGGCCTGTTGATGCCAGTCTCAAAAAAGAGGCTTTGCCGCAAACACTGCCGCATGGCCAGGAACATGATGCCGTGCTGGCGGGTTATCCGAGTACCGCAACCGCGGCGCAACTTAAACTATTGTTGGGTATGTTCGGGTTATTGCTGGCCATCTTCAGCCACTACGGTTTCAGGAGGGCAAAAGCATGAGTCGTCGGAATATGCTTATCTGTATCGCCCTGTTGTTCGGTGGCTGGAATCTGCTGACGGGATACTACATCTATCTGAAAGCCGAAGTTGCACAAGTGTTGCTGGAGCATGCCTGGAGCCGTACGGTGTCAAGCGAGGAGCAAATCAAACCCTGGCCCTGGGCAGACACCCATGCAGTCGCGCGCCTGCATGTCCCCAAACACGGCATCGACCAGATTGTGCTCGCCGGTGTCACCGGCCGTACCCTGGCCTTCGCGCCGGGGTACATGCTGGCCAGCGCACAACCCGGTGAGCAGGGCAGTTGTGTGATCAGTGGGCATCGCGATACGCATTTTAAATTTCTCAAGGACCTTCAAGTCGGCGATGCCATCGAGATACAGACCGGCGATGGTGAAACACATAGATATATCGTCAGCACGGCAGAGGTGGCCGACACACGCAACACGCGCTTGCAGTTGCATGCGGATACCTCGCGTTTAACCCTGGTGACCTGTTATCCCTTCGATGCGATTGTGCCCGGTGGGCCGTTGCGTTATGTGGTGACAGCGGATGCGGTTTGGACGTAGGAAAACCTTTCTGAGTGATGTTTCGGATTATGCTCCGATCAATGTAACGGTTGAACTCAGACGACGCCGAAGGAGCACTAGCTACGTAGGTGGTCGGCTGGAGTGGCTGGTTTCATGCTGTAATCATACACTCAAAAATACACTCGAAACCAGACGGCTAATTGCTGCCAATACCTAAAAACGCAAACGGATATAAAACGACGCTAACCACCCTAGGAAATAATATTCCCAAGATAATGCCCATAATAATGCCGCCAACTGCCCAATATGCGAGAGCGGCAAATGATACAGGCATAGGTCCTATAAATAACCTCCCAAGCAGGCTAACCCAAAAGCCACCAATAGCACCAATAAAAACTGCTCCTATTTTATCTCGGGTACGTAGTGGTCTTCTCCACCACTGATTAAACGATATCAACATTTAATAACTCTTTTTCATTTTTTAGTTAGCACTGAACGTTAGAAACCTGCCGCGCCGCTTTTTGACGTCGGTTGAGTTGAATTGTTATAAAATAATTTTTTATTTACTAATTTTGTTATTGAATGAAGAAGTAAAGTTTCTTTTTACAACAACATAGGATAAGCCTAAATCAAAAAGAACTACGCCAGTAATTGCCCCTACCAATAGAATGAAAAATGCCTTTTTGCCATCGTATCTTTGAGCAATGATTCCAGGAATTAAATATGCGATTGCAAATGCCCCTATATCAATTGTATGCACTTTTAAGGGAGCACCGCTCACTAGCAATAAAACTACTGACAGTATTATAAAGATACCCAAGTATAAGAAATGTTGTTTCATATTGCCTTATAACTTGTTAATACGTGGAACCCATTTTCCATGTATGTTCATATTCAAGGGCAAACATGGAACATATCCCTGATAACTCAGAACATCAACGCGCAGTGGACTTAATGAGTCATTTTCCCCCGGAAAACCTCAACGCAGCTGCATAAACACCCTTAACAACTTCAGCCATCCGCTCATAATCCAGTTTTTCGGCAGTATCTTCATGGGTGTGGTAGTTCTTGTTACGGAAGAATGCCGTATCTGTGATCATGATGGCCTCGTAACCCTGTTTCCAGTAGTTTAGATGGTCGGAGAAGTCGATGCCTGGTATAGAGGCGGGGGCGTTGATGGAATGAACAGGCAGACTGGAAGCGCTGCGCATGGCTTTCTTGGTCTTGCGGGTGACACCCATATTGCCTAGCCCGCCGACTACGGCGATGAAGTTGCCTTCGGTGGGGTAAAAGTATTTGAGGTAACCTACCGGAAATTCCTGGCTGTCGGGTTCGTCGCTGAAATAACCGATCATTTCCAGCGAGATCATCACCTCGACATCGATGCCTTTGTCTTTAAGGCTTTGCGCGTGGACTGCGCTGCCCATGTCTTTGGTTCGGAAATAGGGCGGTTCTTCGAGCGTATAGGCGACGAGTTCTACTTTTTTGTTTAGTTTGGTTTTGCCCAGAAGTTTGGCGAGTTCGATAAGCCCTGCGACGCCGCTGGCGTTATCGTCCGCGCCCGGCAAGCCGTCGGCTGTATCGTAATGCGCACCGACCACAATGCGGCTTTCCGAATCCGGGCCGAACTCTGCGATGATGTTGCGATACGGAATGCCCCAGACTTTATATTCCTGTTCGTAAACCTTGCCGCCCGTTGTCAGTAATTCTTGTTTAATATAACGCGCCGAAGCATCGAGGTTATCGGTGTCATCATGCCTCGGCGGCAGTACCCTGGATAATGTGATGACGTGCTTCTCCAATGCTTCTGGAGACACGGATATATCGGTCGCAAGCTGTTCAACCAACAACATGGGCTGGGTCACACAAGACCAGAGTGTTGTCAGCGTGAAAACAAAGAACAATATGACTAAGATTATATTTTTGGTGAGTTCTATCATGTTTTTAGATTAAAGGCGCTTGTCTACTGGATTCCCGCTTTCGCGGGAATGACGAGAATGAATTAAGGCTTGTCATCCCCGCGAAGGCGGGGATCCAGTAAAATAATGCCTCTTTACTTAATATGCGACATCATGTCGATACAAGTTTGTGACAGCTTGTGAATAATAGTGCCGTTTGAGTCGGTTTTTCCGGCCAGATCTTTTCAATTCCTTTGTGATAGTAATCCATTTGTTGTTCGTAATGCTTGACGAGTTGTGGAATGGTTTCAGCGTTCGCGCCGATGTGTGTTTTGTAGTCAATGATTAATATCTCTCCAGGAGCGGTCTCGATCAGTCGGTCGATGATGCCGTGCACACGCCTGCCGTTGTCGATATAGGTGAGTGGCACTTCATTCCAGGCTTGTTTGTACTGGCTACTGTCGAATATGTGCTTGATTGCAGGGTCGCCAACAACAGCTCTGGCTTCTGCGAGCCATGATTGCAGCTCGTTGTGTTGTGGGTCGAGATCGAGTTCGGTGGCGATGCGGTTTAGCAGCTGTATGTCGTCGATGAATGGTGTGCCGCTGAGGCATTCCAGCATGCGGTGGATGGCGATACCGCGTTGCAGGGCGTCTTCGTCGGTGATTTCCACGACACCGCCGCGTCCGATGTTGTGGCTGGGCGCAATTTCACGGGCCGCGGGTTTGAGTGTGATGGTTTGTCTCAGGCGCGCATCGATCTGGATGGCTCTCCCGGGTTTTTCTTCAGTGATGGCCGGAATGGTTGGTGGTTTGCCGAATTCGTAACACCAGTTGTTATCTTCGTGTTGTTGCCCAAAGCCTTCGAGCTGTTGTTTTATAAAGGTATACCAGTTGTCTTCTTTGTTCTTTGTTGATTCCGAGCCGGTGATGATAAGCATCTGCTTGGCGCGCGTGAGGGCGACATAAAGGATGTTGGTTTTTTCGCGTTGCTCAGCGTGATCAGCATAATCGATCAGCGTGCGTGTCTTGCTGTCGATGGTTTCTTTCTTGCCGATCAACATGATGTGTTCGGGTTTACCGGCCTCGGCGGGCCAGTGTACCAGGGCGCGGTAGGCGCGCGATGGGTTGTTGCTGGAGGCGGTGTCGGCGAGATACACCACTGGTGCCTCCAGTCCTTTGGCGGCATGCACGGTCATGATGCGCACTCGGGCATCGCCGGTTTGTGCGGGCGGTGTATCCGGCGCTTCGCGGCCATAGCTGCGTAATGTTTGTAATCGATTAATGAATCGTACCAGGCTGGGGTAACGGCCACTGTCGATTTCCAGTGACAATTCCAGAAAGCGTGTCAGGTTGGCGCGCACCTGGATGCGGCGTGACGGATCGGAGGCATTTTCATAGCGTCCGGGCACATCCACTTCGCTATAAATTTTATCCAGCAGGTCATGCACGGGCAGGGCGCCCGCGAGTTCACGCCAGCGGTGCAATATATAATGAGCACGGTGCAGCGCGCTGTCAGCGGGTAATTGATCTGCAATCAGTGCCAGGCGATCCAGCCAGGTGCCGCCCCGCTGTTGTGCGAGCAGGATCAGATCGTCATCGCTGACGGCAAAGATTGGTGAGCGTAGCACTTGTGCCAGTGTCAGGTTGCCGAAAGGGGTGATAAGCGTTTCCAGCAAGGCAACCATGTCCTGAATTTCCAGGTGATCGAGCAAGGTACCCGGATCATCACCCAGATATGGGATGCCTGCCTCGCGCAACGCACGTTCATAATGGTTTACGTGTGTGCGACTGCGCACCAGGATCATGATGTCGCTGTAATGTATATTATGCGCACTGTCACCTTCGTCGAGTACCGTATTATTACTGATCAGCATGTTGATATGTGCAGCGATTAGCTGACCTTCGCGATACCAATTGAGTTCTTCACCTTCTTCGCGGGGTTGTTGCAGTGGATTGCGCAAGGTGAACGACGGCGTTGCATTGATGTTCTGGAGATCTGCTTCGTCAAGGGCAGATGATTCTTCCTCCGCTTGTTTGATCAGGGGCAGCATTTCCACGCGGCCCCAAAGGGTTTCGTGTTGTGCGCTGTGCGGGTGGTACTGCTGGCCGGGGAAGACATCACGCGCGAATACCTGGTTAACAAAGTTGATGATGGCGGGCGATGAACGCCAGGATTTGTCAAGTGGATATTCCTTTGCGCCCAGTGATGCCTTGAGCCAGTCAGAGGCGGTGGCTTGCAGGGCAGGGTTGGCGCGGCGAAAACCATAGATGGATTGTTTGCTGTCACCGACCAGGAACACACTGCGCGAACGTTCCGGTGAACCAGCGGCGAGTTCTTCCAGTAACGGCAGCAGCAACCGCCACTGTGTCGGGTTGGTGTCCTGGAATTCGTCGATCAGGATATGATCGATGCGTTGATCGAGTTTGTACTGCACCCAGTGCGCATTGTCGGCAGTATTTAATAATTCATAAGCGCGCCATTCGAGATCACTGAAGTCCAGCAGGCGGCGCTCGCGCTTGATGCGTTGATAGCATTGCAGGTAATGCTGCCCGACAACATACCAGGCGTGAGTTGTTCGATGTGTGTATTGGCGATTCAGCAGTTCGAGGGCATCGAGCAATGCTGTGCAAATTTCTTCGTGAAGTTTTAGAAACTGTGCTTCACCGGCTTCGCCCATTTTAGCGGCCTGCGTCTTGCTGGGTTTGCGGCTACGCGGCTCTTGTTTTGCGGTGAGGAACGCCTGCTTGATGTTCTCAAAGTCGGCAGACGCGTAATCCGCATTTTGCAGCACGCTATCAATCAACTCGGCATGCTTGAGGTTGGTTTTTGTTGGGTGCTTGTTTAACAGCGCGCTGAATTCAGCGAGTCTGCCCAGTTCTTCGGGCCCAAAGAAATCAACCAGTGGGTCTTGTTCAGGCTCGATACCTAGGAATGTTGTGAGTTGTTGTGTTGCATAGGCAATGGCGTGGTGCTCGTTCTGGTGCTCGGTGAAGGCCCACCAGTCACTGCGATGTCTCAAAAAGTCATCCAGTGCAGCCAGGGTGCTGCCGAGACCATTGCAGGATTCGAACAGGGTATCGAGTGCCTGGGCGAGCGCGCTGCCGGGATCACGTGTCGCCTGGTTGAACAGCGCATCCTGTGCTTCCTGTTCGAGTTCCAGGGTACTTTCAAGCAGACCAAATCCGGCAGGCACCTCGGCCTCCAGCGGAAAACGCCGCAGGATGTCCTGGCAAAAGGCATGAAAGGTGGTGGTGCGTACCGGGCGTTCACTGAATTGCAGTGATTCAAACAGCGCCCGTGCCTTGCCGAGTGCCATCGCATCGGCATCGATGCCGATGTGGCTGAGTTCGGTTTTCAATGCGGTATCGTCCAGCGTCAGCCACAGGCTGAGGCGTTCCTGCAGACGCAGCTGCATTTCGGCCGCCGCCTTGCGGGTGAAGGTGATGGCCAGGATGCTGTCAGGGCGGGCATCGGTCAGTAACAGGCGGATGATGCGGGTGACCAGCAACCAGGTTTTGCCGGAACCTGCCGAGGCGAACACGGTGGCATGGCGGTCGGGGGCGGCGGCTTGCAGGCTATTGGGCGGTTGGGGCATCTCGCCAGCATATCCGGCACTGTGACTCGCCTCAAGCAGAATGCTGTCCTGAGCCATCGCTTGTGACTACAATATGTAGCATAATCACCCGATAATTAACCCACTATGTTGGGCCAGGCTTCAATATACACACGAAACCCCAAGAGACTCAATGAGTAAGAAATACGATGCCGCGGCGATCGAGGTCCTGAGCGGGCTGGACCCGGTGCGCAAACGCCCGGGGATGTACACCGATACGACCCGCCCCAATCATTTGGCACAGGAAGTCATCGACAACAGTGTCGATGAGGCGATTGCTGGTCATGCCAAAAATATCCAGCTCACCCTGTATAAAGACGGTTCCGTCGAAGTGACTGATGACGGGCGCGGTATGCCGGTGGACAAACATCCGCAAAAAAAGATTCCGGGTGTGGAGGTGATCCTGGGTACTCTGCATGCGGGCGGAAAATTTACAGAAGGCAATTACCAATTCTCCGGTGGCCTGCATGGCGTGGGTGTTTCCGTTGTGAATGCCCTGTCGAAACACCTTGAGGTGTGGGTGCGGCGTAACGGCAAGGAATACAACATGGCCTTTGCCGGCGGTGAAAAAAAATCTAACCTGGAAGTGGTGGACGAGGTGGGTCAGCGCAATACCGGCACCACCATCCGTTTCTGGCCCGATAAGAAATATTTTGATTCTGCCAATTTTTCCGTACCCAAACTTAAACATGTGCTGCGTGCCAAGGCAGTGCTATGTCCTGGGCTTAAAGTTAAGTTTCATGATGAGAAGGGTAAGGAAAAAATCGAGTGGCAATATGCCGGAGGACTCACCGACTATTTGCTGGAAGCCGTGCAGGGTTATGAGTTGCTACCCGAAGAGCCGTTTACCGGCAGCATGGAAGGCAAGCAGGAAGCGGTTGACTGGGCCGTGGTCTGGTTGCCCGAAGGCGGTGAAGCTGTTACCGAGAGTTATGTCAATCTGGTGCCGACTCTGCAAGGTGGCACACATGTTAACGGTTTGCGTTCCGGTTTGACGGATGCAGTGCGTGAATTTTGTGAATTTCGCAATTTATTACCGCGCGGTGTCAAGCTTGCGCCGGAGGATGTCTGGGACAAGGTGAGTTATATCCTGTCGGCGAAATTGCTCGAACCACAATTTGCAGGGCAGATAAAGGAACGCTTGTCTTCGCGTGAGTCCGCCACGTTCATTTCAGGTGTCGTCAAGGACGCCTTCGGTCTGTGGCTGAATCAGCACGTCGAAGCCGGTGAAGCGATTGCGCAACTGGCCATCAGTAATGCCAACAAACGTCTGCGCGCCGGTAAAAAGGTGGTGCGTAAAAAAATCACTTCGGGCCCCGCCTTGCCAGGCAAGCTCGCTGATTGTGCTTCGCAGGACCTGTTGCGCACCGAGTTATTCCTGGTCGAGGGTGATTCCGCCGGGGGTTCCGCCAAACAGGCGCGCGACCGCGAATTCCAGGCGATCATGCCGCTGCGCGGCAAGATTCTGAATACCTGGGAAGTCGAACCCGAACAGGTGTTGGCTTCGCAGGAGGTGCATGATATTTCGGTCGCGATCGGCGTGGAACCGGGTTCTAATGATCTTAAAGGTCTGCGCTATGGCAAGATCTGCGTGCTGGCCGATGCCGACTCCGACGGCCTGCATATCGCAACCCTGTTATGCGCCTTGTTCCTGCGGCATTTCAAGCCGCTAATCGATGCCGGCCATATCTATATCGCAATGCCACCGCTATATCGTATCGATGTGGGTAAGGAAGTGTACTACGCGCTTGATGATGCTGAACAAGAAGGCGTGTTGGATCGTATCGCCGCCGAAAAGAAAAAAGGCAAAGTTTCCATCACGCGTTTTAAAGGCCTGGGTGAAATGAATCCCCTGCAATTACGCGAATCCACAATGGCCACTGAAAGCCGTCGGCTGGTGCAGTTGACGCTGGAAGCGGGCGACAAGACCAATATGTTAATGGACATGCTGTTGGCCAAGAAGCGTGCCGCGGATCGGCGCGCCTGGCTGGAGAAGAAGGGTGATCTGGCGGAGGTTTAAGGATCTAAAAAAACATGTTTTACCGCAAAGGTGCAGAGATATATAACGATTTATTCTCTCTCCCCAGGGGGAGGGTGAAGGAAGTGAGATAAGAATATGTAATTTATCAATTACCCCTCATTCCAGCCTTCTCCCGAAGGGAAAAGGAGTTTTTGGAATTAACTTTGCACACTTTGCGGTGAACGAAATATTTTAAAAGGTATAACTTATGGGCGATAACCTCGAAATCGATTACGAAGGGATTGAGAAGCAATCTCTCAAGACCTTTACAGAAAAGGCGTACCTGGATTATTCCATGTACGTCATCCTGGATCGTGCCTTGCCGAATATCGGTGATGGTCTCAAGCCCGTGCAGCGACGCATTGTGTATGCGATGTCGGAGTTGGGACTGTCGGCGCTGTCCAAGCACAAGAAATCGGCGCGTACCGTGGGTGATGTTTTAGGTAAGTATCATCCGCATGGTGACTCGGCCTGTTACGAGGCGATGGTGTTGATGGCGCAGGACTTTTCCTACCGCTATCCACTGGTCGATGGCCAGGGTAACTGGGGCTCTCAGGACGATCCCAAGTCCTTCGCGGCGATGCGTTATACCGAGTCGCGGTTGACGCCTTATGCCAAAACCTTATTGCAGGAACTGGGGCAGGGCACGGCTGACTGGGTGCCGAACTTCGACGGCAGTATGCAGGAACCCAAAATTCTGCCGGCGCGCCTGCCTAATATATTGCTGAATGGTGGTTCGGGCATCGCCGTCGGGATGTCTACCGATATTCCACCGCATAATCTCAAAGAAGTGGTGTCGGCCTGCGTGCGGTTACTGGAAGAACCCAAGGCCGATGTCGAGGCCCTGTGCGAGCACATCCTTGGGCCGGACTACCCGACCGATGCCGAAATTATTTCCAGCCGTGAAGAATTGCGCGAAATCTATAAAACCGGTAACGGCACGGTACGCATGCGCGCACGCTATGAGCGTGAAGACGGTGACATCGTGATCACGGCCTTGCCTTATCAGGTCTCGGGAGCCAAATTGCTGGAACAGATTGCACAACAGATGCAGGCCAAGAAATTACCCATGGTCGAGGATCTGCGCGATGAAACCGATCATGAACACCCTACACGCCTGGTGGTCGTGCCGCGCAGCAACCGTGTGGATGTTGATGGGCTGATGTCGCATCTGTTTGCCACCACCGATCTGGAACGCACCTACCGTGTCAATATGAACCTGATCGGCCTCAATGGGCGACCGGAAGTCAAAGACCTGCGCGCGTTGTTAAAAGAGTGGTTGTCGTTCCGTACCGAGACAGTGCGCAAGCGGCTGCAATGGCGGTTGGATAAGGTCGACAAACGCCTGCATTTATTGGAAGGCCTGTTGATTGCTTTTCTCAATATCGATGAGGTCATCCGCATCATCCGTGGCGAGGATGAACCCAAACCGGTGTTAATGAAACGCTTCAAGCTTAGCGAGGAGCAGACGGATTACATTCTTGATACCAAACTGCGTCAGCTCGCGCGCCTGGAAGAGATGAAGATTCGTGATGAGCAGGAGGCATTGGTCAAGGAGCGCGATGAGCTTAATAAGATTCTGAAATCTGATCGTCGCTTGAAAACACTGGTGCGTAATGAGTTGCTGGAGGATGCAGAAACCTACGGCGACGAGCGCCGCTCACCGATTGTTGAGCGTGACTCCGCTCAGGCCATGGATGAAACCGCATTGATTCCTTCGGAACCGATCACGGTAGTGATTTCACAAAAGGGCTGGGTGCGTGCGGCCAAGGGCCACGAGGTCGATCCACGTTCACTGAATTTTAAAGCAGGTGATGGTTATCAGGCGCATGCCTGCGGCCGTAGCAATCAACCGGTGGTCTTTATGGATTCGTCGGGGCGTGCTTACGTGCTACCGGCACACAGTCTGCCCTCGGCACGCGGACAGGGTGAGCCTTTGAGTGGCCGCCTGAACCCACCCAGCGGCGCCAGTTTCGTTGGCGTCATGATGGGGGCGAATGATGATCTTTTGTTGCTCGCCAGCGATGCGGGTTATGGATTTGTTTGTAAGCTGGAAGATATGTTGTCGCGCAACAAAGCCGGCAAGGCGGTACTCTCGGTGCCCAAAGGCGCGGGCGTGCTGCCGCCGGTACCGGTTCGTAGCCTTGACGAGGACTGGATAGTCGCGATCACCAGCGAGGGTTATATGCTGGTTACCGAATTGGGTGAATTACCGCAGATGAGTAGGGGTAAAGGCAATAAAATCATTAACATACCTTCAGCCAAACTCAAGGCGCGTGAAGAGATGGTGGCAGCCATCGACTTGATTCAGGACGACGAAAAGCTCACTATCCATGCTGGCAAAAAGCATAAGACCATGCGCGGCGACGAGGTGGATGAGTATGTTGGAGAGCGTGGCCGCCGGGGGCGTAAGCTGGCACGTGGCTACCAAAAGGTGGATGCTGTTGACGTGCAGCATAATGATTGAATTTTATGGATTGGACCCCATCTAATGTGAGGGGCCACTGAACGAGTCATGTCCGGCTGTTCTGAAGTTCCTAAACTGAAACTGAATTTGGAAGGTATTACCACATGACAAGAATACTTTTATTTATGGGTACCAATATTGCGGTGCTGGCGGTGATGAGCATCGTGTTTAACCTGCTCGGTCTTGAAGGCATATTGCAGGAGAACGGTACTCAGTTGAATCTAACAGCCTTGCTGATCATGTCCGGGCTCTTCGGTATGGGTGGGTCGTTCATCTCATTAGCGATTTCCAAATGGATGGCCAAACGCTCCATGGGTGTCCAAGTCATTGAGCGCCCGGGTAACAGCAGCGAGCAATGGTTGGTGGATACCGTGCGCCAACAGGCCAAGCGCGCTGGTATTGGCATGCCGGAAGTGGGAGTCTTTGATTCACCTCAGCCCAACGCCTTTGCTACCGGTATGAACAAGAATAAGGCGCTAGTGGCTGTGAGCACAGGTCTGCTGCAAAACATGACAAAAGACGAAGTTGAGGCGGTACTGGGTCATGAGGTCAGTCATGTGGCCAATGGTGATATGGTGACGATGGGGTTGATTCAGGGTGTGGTGAATACCTTTGTGATTTTCCTGTCACGCATTGTCGGCTTTTTTGTGGATCGCGTGATCCTTAAGAACAATCGTGGCTTGGGGATTGGTTATTTTATTTCAAGTCTCGTGGCGCAGATTGTCTTGGGGTTTCTCGCATCGTTTATCGTCATGTGGTTTTCGCGCTGGCGTGAATTTCACGCTGATGCTGGCGGCGCCAAGCTTGCCGGGCGCGACAAGATGATTGCTGCCTTGCGTCGTTTGCAGGCTGGTAGTGAGCCAGAGGATTTGCCAGGAGAAATGGCGGCTTTTGGTATTTCCGGTGGCATGGCGAGTGGACTCAGGAAGCTGCGCATGACTCATCCGCCACTTGAAGATCGTATCGCAGCACTGGAGTCTGGTCGGAACTGAGCGCGGCTTGATTAACAACAAAAAAAGCGGGCATTGCCCGCTTTTTTTGTTCAATTGATTATGAAGTTAGCCCATCGCGGAAAAATCGTAATTAAGGTTCTTGCTGGGTTCCTGCAGGAAATTGCCCTGGATGTAGTTGACGCTCATGCCCCAGAGTACAGATAGTGCATTAGCGTCTTCCACATGCTGCGCAATAGTCAATTTCCCCATTTCTTTCGCTGTCTCGGAAATCATGCGTAGCGTTTGCTGGTGCTCCGTGTTTTCAGTGATGTCTTTCATCAATCCGTGGTCGATCTTGAGGCAGTCGGCATCGACAGTCTTCAGCAGTTGGAAGGGCTCCGAGCCGGCGCCGAAATCGTCAAGGGCAATCCTGCAATTGATTTTCTTGAGACCATCGGAGAGATATTTGGCGTGATTGAGATGGTTGACGATGACATTTTCCTTGATGGTGAAGATAACGTGGGCAGGCGACACCTTGGTCTTCATGAGTTGGTCACTCACCCATTGCAGCAGGGCTTGGTCATTCACCGACGCTGCGGACAATCTGAAAAAGAAGGTCGTCTCACGCCCGGAATGATGCAGTTCGGAGAGGCGGTTGAGTCCATTCATTATCACCCAGCGGTCCAGTGCCTTGGTGAATCCGGTGCGTTCTGCACTACCCATGAATTCGCCGGTAGGGACTCTCTTGCCATTTTCATCCAGCATCTCCATGAACAGGTCATAACGTTCGGAGGGGTCGCCCTGCAAGCTGACGATGGGCTGAAATAGCAGGTCGAACCTGTTGTCCTTGAGGGCTTCCCGGATACGGCCATTCCATAACGCATCGATCTGGCGTTGCGACATTTCGTCTTCGTCCGGGGTGTATATCGAGATTTCCTTGGCTTTGCTGTCAAGGCAATCCTGGCTGGCCTTCCTGGCGCGCTCGAGTAACTCTTCAGATGTCGGGGTATCCTTGTCGATGAGTACCGCGCCGAGGCAGGCCTTGGCTTTGAAGGTTTTGCCTGTAGCGCTGCACACATGATCCTCGATAAGTTTACTCAGGGTTTTGCCATGTTCCTTGAGCTGGCCAAGCTCGGCGTTATGGGAAATGATCGTGATAGTCTGTTCGCTGAAGCGTCCAATGATATCTGTCTTATCGCAGTGTTTCTGCAGAAGTTTACCAATCTCGGCCAGCACGTTATCAGATGCGGCAAGCCCCATGATCTTTTTGGCATCCTGCATATTGTAGACTTCAATGTGCAACAGGGCACTATCGCGTTGCCCTTTAATGGCCTGCTGAATCGCGGCTTCGAGTTTATCGAGAAAATGCTTGCGATTGTATAGGCCGGTGGCGGCGTCGCGCTGACTTAAGCGTTTGAGTTGCTCTTCAAGTTCGCCTGAGTTCTGCTGGTTACGGATTACGATTTGTGTGCAGGGTTCGCCTTCTACGCTGGCTGGACTGAATTCAAGTTTTCCGCTGAAGACATCGCCGCTGGCATGAAGTAGGTTTATTTCCAGTGCCTGCTTTTCTTCTGAGCTTTCATCATGAGTGCGTAGGAAATCCTTGACGGTCTTTTGATCATCAGGTGCGACCATATCCATAAGTGGCATACCCTCAAGCTCATCGAAGCTGGGGTAACCAAAAAGCTCCAGATAGGAATCATTGCCATAGATATGCATACCTTCGTGAACATAACAGATGGCGTCGCGCGAGCTGTCGAGCAAGGTGCGGTTACGTTCTTCGCTTTCGGCAAGTGCAGCCTGTGCCTTTTGTAATTGCTCGCGTTGGAATTGATAGCTGGCCGCACGGCTGACTACCAGTTTCAGGTGATCCGGTTGTGTCTTGGCGACAAGATCGTATGCGCCCTGTTGTAGGTAGTCCACGGCATTGCCATCTGTATCATTACTAACCACAATGACCGGGATGGGATTATCAGTTGGCGCGATGCAGCCTATGATCTGTTCCAGATTAATGTGTTCACTCTCGAGAGCGAACAGCAGCATATCCGGATCGTGTGTGTTGAGCGCTCCTGTCAGATCTTCTTCATCTTCAGCACGTTGCGCGCGCACGGCAAACCCACCTGATTTGATTGTGCTGATCATTTTCTCAGCATCATTTGGGTTGTCATCAATAATGATGAGACGTAGAACGTTATCCATACAGGATTTGGCTTATATTATTAGTTAACAACATTAAGTACCTGTATTGACAGGTGCGGCTCTTCCTGGGTAGTCGGGCCATGTGGTACTGCTCCACGGAAACATTATTTTTATTGCTGTTTTAGTATAATGGCTCCATTATATCGAGTAATTAGAGATTCCACATCCTTTAAATCGGAGCGGCTATGACTGACATTAAGGTGCGTGCGGAACGGCCAGCGGATATCCAGGCTATCGGGGTAGTCAATATCAGTGCTTTTGAGGGTGATTGCGAAGCCCAATTGGTCGCTGATATTCGTAATTCGCCGGCTTATATACCGGAGCTATCATTGGTAGCTGAATACAATGGCCGGCTGGTGGGTCATATCATGTTGTCACGGATGGAGCTGCAAAGCGGTGCCGGGAAGACGGAGATACTGGCATTGGCGCCGATGTCGGTGGTGCCCTCACAATCCTATCGCGGGATAGGACATATTCTGCTGGAGCGTGCCACAGAAAAAGCCAGGCAGATGGGCTTTGCGGCGATTGCCGAAGTAGGGCAGGCGAGTTATTTTCTGCGTCATGGTTTTAAGCCGCTGGCGGATTATGGTTTAAGCCATTCGCTTTCGGCTGTAGATGATGATGTGACGTTGCTGGAGCTATCTGAAGGACGGCTTGAGTCGGGTGGCAAGCTTGTGTTCCCGCAAGCCTTTGCGTGCATTTTTAACCGCGCGGCCTGAATTAAAGTACCTTGCAATCAAATTGATCAAAGTATTTGCTTTGGTCGCCGGTCTGTGAGAGTTCGAGTTCCAGTCTGTGTTTGTTCACGCTTAGGGCGATCTTCTCGCCAGACGACAATTGCCCGGCGGGTGCAAGTAACCTCGGTGTGGTATTCGTCTGGGTTTGTGCAACCAGGGTTTTGATCGTGCCGTGCATGCCGGCCCCCTTGGGTTGTGCGCTGGCGGGCGAGAGTTCGGGTGAGATCATTTCTATACCAATTTCCACGCCCTGGTTTTTTTCGTATTTCATGCGGCGAATAATTCCTGCGGCCCATTGATATTCCTTGCCTGTGCGTTTCCGCAGGGTGATGAGTTCACCGACTTGTGCCTGTGATGTTTGCTGATCACCCAGCAACAGGCTATATCCGCCATTGCTCATGTTTATAACCTGCCAACACTGCCAACTGTCCGGTTTGCTCACGTTTTGTGTCTGTCTGGGCTTTTCTGCCTGAGCAGAGGGTGCCGGCTCGACAAAATCATCAACAGGAACATCTTGCCATGCCTTGGGATTTCGGGGGCCAGCCGTTGTAGTGGGTATTTGCTCAGTGTCCTTGTCGGCGCGTGCATTATCAGAAATCAACAGCATGCTGAGATCATTCTCCTGCCGGGGCTGGATCGTGGACTTAGCGGTCTTTAGCTTAGCTGTTTTGCTATTAGTCGGGGGCGGCGCCTGGATTTCATTTTGCTGTATTGACGGTTTACTGGTCTCACTCTCTGCGCGACTTCTTCCTTCTTCTATGGCGCGGTAAATATGCTTAAGGCCAACTGCAGCATAGACCACGAATTGTTGATTAACGCGTCTGTCCTTACGGTTCGGATCGATAGTCAGGTTTTTGAATATGCGTTTGCTCAGGCCGGCGCTCAGGGTGCCCTTTTTGCCGGCCGCGTACTCTCCCTTTTTCTCAATCTGACGGATATGTTTTTCAAGTTGTGATAGTAGGCTGCCAATTTCCAGATAGCGTGTTTCCGGTGAGGCGATCACCTCATGGCTCGGGGTGTACAATGGCGGGTCATCTGATTCCAGGTCTGTCATGTAAAGAAAGCCGTTATTGTCTGGGTTCTGGCTTGTACTGACATTGCAGTTACTACTGACAGTCTCAAGGTATGCACGCAGTTGCTCGGCTTCATTACTGTGCAGGCTTTCCGGGCGGCAGAGGGCAAACAGGCAGCATTGCTTGTACACATCCTCAATAGTTGATTTAGTAACCGCCTTATGGCTGCTGTCCTTTATGGATTTTTGCTGTATGTGTTGCTGTTCGGCAAACAAGTACAGCTGATGAATATCACTCCAGAGCTGTTCATGTGAGATGCTATATATCTTAGCGTCCAGCACCAGCCGTTCATGCAAAAAACGTAATGTGCGGTGTACGGCCAGACTCAGGTCCTTGGGGTTCGGTTTGTTATCAATGCTGGATTCATCGTTAATGTAAGTCTTGTAACCATTTGCTATGCCAGACAGGAGTTGTTGCGCTGTGTCGAAGACGCGTTGTAGCCGAACTGGAAGCGGGAAGCTGGATTCGGCAAGTAGCTGGTCGAGCCCTTCATAGAGACTGTCTGCAACGGGTTTCATAAGGCCACCGCCCGCGAGGAGAGACCGGCCTGTAGGGCTCGCTCTTTCGCGACCGACACGCGGATCTCCTCGTCACCGCTCTCGAGCGAAGTGTCGACGTCCTTGATCATGGGCAGATCGGCCAGCCATTTTTTGATATCACGGGGCTTTATTGCTGACGCGGGGCCAGATTTAAGGGGCAGCTTGGGGAGATTTAGATGCATGGTGAGCCTGGTGGGCGATCCTGTAACGCTATAAGTTATTGATTATCTGCTTACTATTGCAGATTCTAGGTATCTTTTTAATATAAACAGCTGTTCCTGGCAAGCAATCGCTGTGTGACCTTATGTGATGGGCGGGGAGTTTGGGGTCAGGTTAAGGGGGTCTTGCTGGGTTTTCCGGCTTCTTCACACACCAGGCGGGGGACCAGATATCCAGGGAGTGTGTGTTTGAGGTCTTTGATTAGATGCCGCGCCCGGTCTGCCGAAACATCAAAATGAGCAGCCCCCTGCACTTTATCCAATAGATGCAGGTAATAGGGGAGTACGCCAACTGAAAACAGGCGTTCGCAAAGCTGCCGTTGTGCGGTGACACTATCATTAATACCGTGTAGCAGCACAGACTGATTCAGAAGGGTTGCATCGGCATGCTTCAGCTTGGTGAGTGCCTCCGCCAGCTCTGTATTGACTTCACTGGCATGGTTGGTGTGGATAACGAGCACTTTCCTCAGGGTGCAATTGCCAAGCCACTCAAGCAGTTTGTAATCAATACGACTGGGCAACACCACGGGCAGTCGCGTATGGATGCGCAAAGTTTTGACATGGGCAATTTCCTGCAGTCGTGTAACTAGCGAAGCCAGGCGTTGGTCGCTGAGTGTTAGCGGGTCGCCGCCACTGAGTATGACTTCGTTGATACTACTATCGCTTTGAATATATTCGAGCGCCTGCTGCCAGTGCTGCGATGAGGCGTTGGTGTCGTTGTAGGGGAAATGCCTACGAAAGCAATAACGGCAATGTACAGCGCAGGCACCGGTAGTGATTACTAATACTCGGCCATGGTATTTGTGTAATACGCCAGGGACGACCATCGCTTGCAGATCGCCCACCGGATCAGTCACAAAATCTGTAGTGACGTGGGTTTCGGCGGCTATCGGTAGCACCTGCCTCAATAATGGGTCATTGATGTCGCCCACTCGCATACGAGCAATATAGCTATGGGGTATGCGCATGCGGAACAGATTGGACGCCAGTTGTGCTGCAGGCAGTAGCCCTGGATCCAGTTGCAGGCTAGCCAGAAGCTCAGCCGGGTCAGTGACGGCGTTGGCGAGTTCCTGTTGCCACCCGGATATATGTTTTAACTCAGCAGATCGGGTTATCATACGGCGCTTGATTTCGAGGGTTAGGGCAAGACTCGGCGTAGAATGATATTTCGGAGGCCAGATGGCAAGTTACAGTACTAATGAATTCAGGGGTGGCCTGAAAGTTATGATCGATGGTGATCCTTATAACATCGTCGAGAACGAATTTGTGAAACCGGGTAAAGGGCAGGCCTTTAATCGCGTCAAATTGCGTAATCTCAAGTCCGGGCGTGTAGTTGACCGTACCTTTAAATCGGGTGACTCAGTAGAGGCCGCCGATGTGATGGACACGGATATGCAGTATCTTTATAGCGACGGTGAGTTCTGGCACTTTATGGTGCCTGATACCTTCGAGCAGCATGCCGCGAGTGAAACAGCCGTAGGAGATGCTGCGAAGTGGCTCAAAGACCAGGATATGTGTCAGGTCACGCTGTATAACGGGGAGCCCCTGTCGGTGACACCGCCGAACTTTGTGGAACTGAAAATTACCCAGACTGATCCAGGTGTGCGCGGCGATACCGCCACCGGCGGTACCAAGCCGGCAACCCTGGAAACCGGCGCCATAGTGAAAGTGCCGCTGTTCATCGAAGAAGGTGAAGTCCTCAAGATCGATACGCGTACCGGCGAATACGTCTCGCGCGTTAAGGAGTAGTGCCTCCAAGCATCATAAGCGAGGTCTGGCACCCCGCGGCCGCTCCTGATGTCGTGCGCTTCAGGGCTGAGTTGCTGGCACGGTTGCGTGGTTATTTTACACAGCAAGGCGTGATGGAGGTCGACACGCCCGCATTGTCGCCAGCAACGATCACTGACCCCCATCTACATAGCTTCAGTCTCGATACTGCCACAGGCCGACGCTATCTGCATACCTCACCCGAATTTCCCATGAAGCGTCTGCTGGCTGCAGGTAGTGGTGATATCTACCAGATCTGCAAGGTGTTCCGTGCGGATGAGGCCGGGCGTTTCCATAATCCTGAATTTACTTTGCTCGAGTGGTATCGGCTGGGTTTCGATCAGTATGCACTCATGGATGATGTCGACGCGTTATTGTTTGTGATCTTGCATGAAATTAAAGATTTACAGCAATCCGTGCGCATGAGTTATCGCGATGCCTTCGTGCAGCATGCAGGCCTGGATCCACTGACGGCTTCATTGCAGGACTGCGAATCGTGCGCACGCGATCGTGGCGTCACGATATCGGGCGAGCTGGATTACGATCAGTGGCTGGATTTGATTCTCACCCATGTAGTGGCGCGGGCATTCACGGATCATGCTTTTACATTCATCTATGACTATCCGCCGAGTCAGGCCGCCCTGGCGACAGTGAGGAATGATGCGTCGCCGGTGGCCGAACGTTTCGAGGTGTTTTGGGGGAGGATGGAAATCGCCAACGGTTTCCATGAACTGACTGATGCGCAGGAACAGCGGCGTCGTTTTGAGGCTGAATTAAACCAACGCGAGGTATTAGGGTTGCCGCCAGTGCCTATGGATCACAAGTTGTTGGCTGCGTTGCAGGCGGGGTTACCTGATTGTTCCGGTGTTGCCCTGGGGGTGGATCGGTTGTTGATGTTGGCGTTGGGGGTTGATGATATTCGTGAGGTGTTGGGTTTTCCTTGGGGTATTGCCTAGATTGTGTCGCTAACGCGACGGTTTTTTTATGTGGGTATTCGCACCCACGGGCGAGGTACATTCCTTTGCTTGTCCAAAGAAAAGTACCCAAAAGAAAGGACACCCGACGACTTGGCCCTACGGGCTACCCTGTGCTTCTCGCCTGAACCGGGCTCGCCTGACGGGCCGTCCCTGGCCCGACAGGCTCATACGCGCATCCATGCGCGTACCCTAAAGGGCTGATCCGGTTCAGACTGCGATGCTCGGCTGCGTCGAACGGGACGAAGATCAAAACCAAAGTCAAAACCGCTTTTCTGATTGCGTGGATGCTATTTGCGGGCTAATAGGACGCCAATAAAAAATAATATATTAAAAAAACTGAAATGGATGATACAGTTATATAAATCAATTTATCGTTAGTGGGGATAAATACACTTATAAGTCCGGCTAGAAGTGATAGATAAAATGATATTTTGAAAAAAATCTTATACTCCTGCTCAACGAGTATTATTAAACTAAGAGCCATTAATATCATAGCTGTAGATATAAAAGTTAATAAAAATTTATTGATAATCCTTCTTATAGGCATAAATCTTAACCGTCTCCTTATCCACATTTTTTTGCTTTTGCAACCTGGGTTAGCGTAGCGTTACCCGGGAGCGGTCTTTCAGTTTCATAGTTAGCTTAATTCAAACAACGAAACATAATGCATGGGTTTTAAATCCCCCTTCAGGCGTGCCCGAGCATCGTAAAGCTTTGGCTGGGAGCCCGAAGGGGCGCAGCATGGATGCTGCGCGTTTGTTGTCAGGCCAGGGATGGCCTGTCAACAAACCTCGGAGCTAAAGCTGCGAAGCGCAGGAATAGCACGCCTGTTGGGGCGCATTTCTTTTGGTTCGTTTTCTTTGTGCGTTCAAAGAAAATGAACTCGCCCGTGGGTGCGAATACCCACATAAAACAATCGTGGCGCTAGCCACACAATATAGTAAACCTAACTCAGCACCCCCAATCGTTGCCCCATTTTAACCGCATCATCGGCCGAGAGATTCGCATCCCATGCCGCCATGCCTGGAGGAAATAACAGAATAACGGTTGAGCCCATATTGAAACGCCCCATTTCTTGGCCGCGTTTAAGATGGATCATTTCAGTCGGGTAATCAGTCACGGCGATCTCTTTACCTTTGGGTGGGGTGACTAACCCGGCCCACACGGTTTCGATGGCGGCAACATTCACGGCACCTACCAGTACCATGGCCATGGAAGCAAAATCCGTTTCGAACAGGCTGGCAACACGTTCGTTGCGGGCGAACAGGCGTGGTATCACGCGGGTGGTGTAGGGCGCAACGCTGAAAAGGCGGCCTGGAATATGCACCATTTCAGTCAATAGGCCATCCAGTGGCATGTGCACGCGGTGATAGTCGCGCGGTGACAGGTAGATGGTACAGAATGTGCCGTCGAAGTATGGCGCTGCGCGTTTTTCTGAACCACCTAATAATTCAGTAACCGTGTAATGCTGGCCTTTTGCCTGCAAGATGCGGCCGCGATTGATTTTTCCCAGTTGACTGATTCTGCCATCTGCCGGACAGATGATATTTTTGGCGCCACTATTGATAGGCCGCGCATCAGCTTTGAGGCTGCGGGTAAAAAAAGCATTAAAACTGGAGTATGCAGACAGGTCTGTGGTTTCGGCTTCGCTCATATCGACGTCAAAATGACGTATGAACCAGCGCATGACAGGTTGGTTGTAAGCTGTCTCGAGGCGTGTCAGCCAATAAATCGCCCTGGAAAGTAAATGATGCGGAAACACGTAAAATAGACGTGCCTTGAGCTGCTCAATCATGAAACATCCGGCAAATATCAGTTGCGTTCAAAATAGTCGCGGATTTTGTGAAAATCCCCGGCGATGATGGCCGCATCATGTGGTGCGCCAAAGTAGGCTTCCATTCTGGCTTCGGGTCCCACAAGGATGACCGCCGAGCTATGATCAACGAGGTAATTTTCAGGGTCTTCAGGAACAGCGATCTTAGCGCGTACGACGCCCATGGAATGTGCAAATTTTCCGATTTCCTTGTGCGTACCGGTCAGGCCGATAAAGTCCTGATTATAGAAGGGGACGTATTCACTAAGCCTTTTGACGTCGTCACGATCAGGGTCCACTGAAACAAAAATAACCTGGGTATCTTTGTGATTGCCTTTCTGTCGCATGCGTTGCACGGCATCATTTAAGGTTAGCAGCGTGGTCGGACAAATATCCGGACAGTGAGTGTAGCCGAAAAACAGAAAACTCCATTTGCCTGTCAGGTCGCTGCGGCTGAAGGGTTGGCCGCGATGTTGCAGCAATGAAAACTCGGGGAGTGGCCGTGCTTGCTCGTATAATACCGTGGCGGTGATCATTTCGGGTCGGGAAGTGGCCTTTTCGCCAAGCAGCCAGTTTGCCGCAGCGCCCAGTGCCAGTGCGCCAATAGCCATGATCACAAAGGCGGGCATACGGTTTGGAGTATTTTGGTTAGTGGCCATGACCTGTATCATTATACGACGCGATCGACGCTCAAGACCTTAATGATATGGCTGGAATCCCGTATACACCAGAAAAACCTGTAACACTCCAGGATTTTATTCTCTGGGCGCAGGCACGCTTCGAGAGTGCCGGCCTGTATTTTGGTCATGGCACCGCCAATGCCTTGGATGAAGCGGCCTGGTTGGTATCTCATGCAGCAGGTTTGCCGCCCGATTTTACTGACGATGATCTGCGCATGAGTTTGACGGAAAAGCAGCGTCAGTCGGTGTCATCGTTGATCGAGGCGCGCATTGAGACACGTAAACCGGCTGCTTATCTGACCCATGAAGCCTGGTTTGCGGGGCATCGTTTTTATGTGAATGAACACGTCTTGGTGCCGCGCTCACCAATCGCTGAATTGATTGTCGCGCGTTTTGAACCCTGGATCGGCCCGCAAAAGGTTCGCCATATTCTTGATTTGTGTACCGGCAGTGGTTGTATCGGCATCGCCTGCGCGTATGCCTTCCCCGAAGTCCGTGTCGATTTGTCAGATATCTCCGCAGCCGCGCTAAAGGTCGCGCAGGAAAATATTCAGCGACATGGTTTGGGTGATCGGGTCAAGGCAATTCAGTCTGACCTTTTTGCAGCATTGCAAGGAAGGCATTACGACATCATCGTCTGTAACCCGCCTTATGTTGATGCAGATGACATGGCCGCCTTGCCTGAGGAGTATCGGCATGAGCCCGCGCTCGGGCTTGCCGCCGGGGCAGATGGGCTGGATATCGTGATACGACTCTTGAAAGAGGCGGGTCGCTATCTGAACCGCGGTGGTATCCTGGTGGTTGAAGTCGGCAATAGCGAATCTGCATTGAATGAGCGGCTACCGGATGCGCCATTCACCTGGCTGGAGTTCGAACATGGTGGTCAGGGTGTGTTTCTGTTGACTGATCAACAATTGGCCGACATAAATTGCCAAATTCTGCCACAGTGATTTCTTCAGCGAGTTAGTCACTGCAACTCTGATACAATACACGCTATGTCAGGTAACACGATTGGAAAACTTTTTACGGTTACGTCCTTCGGTGAAAGCCATGGTGCGGCTATTGGCTGCATTGTAGACGGTTGCCCGCCGGGTATGTCGTTGTGTGAAGAGGACTTACAAGCTGACCTGGAGCGCCGCCGCCCAGGCAAGACACGGCATACAACGCAACGCCGTGAGCCAGACGAGGTGCAAATTCTGTCCGGCGTGTTTGAGGGTTACACCACGGGCGCACCGATTGCGTTGATCATTCATAACGTTGATCAGAAATCCAAGGACTATTCTAATATTAAGGATACCTTCCGCCCTGGACATGCCGATTACACCTATTACAAGAAATATGGGCTGCGTGATTATCGCGGCGGTGGACGTTCATCAGCGCGTGAGACCGCAATGCGGGTTGCGGCTGGCGCGATCGCTAAAAAATATCTGCAACAGCGTTACGGTGTATTGATTCGTGGTTATCTCGCCCAGCTCGGTCCCATCAAGGCCGAGCAGTTTGATTGGGACGAAGTCGAATGTAATCCGTTTTTCTGCCCTGATGCCGCTAAGGTCGCCGAGATGGAGACCTATATGGATGCGTTGCGTAAGGAAGGGAATTCCATTGGGGCGAGAATTAATGTAGTGGCCACAGGTATGCGTACCGGCTGGGGTGAACCTATCTTTGCGCGTCTTGATGCCGACATTGCGCATGCCATGATGAGTATCAATGCCGTCAAGGCGGTTGAGATCGGTGCCGGTTTTGCCTGTGTGGAGCAAAAAGGTACTGAGCATCGCGATGAAATCACGCCGCAAGGTTTCATTACGAATCATGCCGGCGGTACACTGGGTGGTATTTCATCGGGCCAGGATATCCTGGTGAGCATGGCACTCAAACCGACATCGAGTATTCGCTTGCCGGGTAAGAGTGTTGATCTGCACGGTAACCCTACAGAAGTTGTTACCACCGGTCGCCACGACCCCTGTGTCGGTATTCGCGCCACACCGATAGCTGAGGCAATGTTGGCCATCGTCTTGATGGATCATGCCCTGCGTCACCGTGCACAAAATGCCGATGTGACAACGGATCTACCCGATATCCCTGCATCTACTTAACGCGTCTTCTGAGGCGCATGTCCGAATCATCAGCCACTAAAACGCCGTACTTTCGGTTGTCAGGTTTTTATTTCTTCTACTTTGCAACATTGGGCGCGTTTCTGCCTTATTGGGGGCTCTACCTCAAGGATATCGCTTTTACTCCTCTGCAGATCGGTGAAGTCATGGCGGTAGTGATGGGGACAAAGATCATCGCGCCGAATCTGTGGGGTTGGCTTGCTGATCACAGCGGCAAGCGTGTGCTGATCATTCAGGTTGCAGCCATGTTTGCCACGCTGGCGTTCTCTGCGTTGTTATTTTTTCAGGGCTACTGGTGGGTGATGCTGGTGATGGTGATATTCAGCTTCTTCTGGAATGCCGCGTTGCCACAATTTGAAGCCACAACCATGAATCATCTCGGCGAAGGCACACATCATTATAGCAAGATCCGTTTGTGGGGATCGGTTGGCTTTATTGTCAGTGTTGCCGGGCTTGCGCCTTTATTTGATCGATTTGGTGTGCAATGGCTGCCCATTATCGTTTTGTTGCTGCTGGCGGGAATCTGGTTAAATACCTTACTGGTTAAGGAGCGCCCAGGGCAGGTCGCGCATGTTGAGCAAGCGTCACTTATCGAAACGCTTTCGCAGCCGGTTGTAATTGCGTTGCTGGTCACCTGTTTCCTCGCGCAAGCCAGCCACGGACCCTACTACGCATTCTTCAGTATTTATCTGCAGGATCATGGTTATTCAACAAGCCTGATTGGTCAGCTATGGGCGTTAGGTGTTGCAGCAGAGGTGGGTGTTTTCCTATTGATGCATCGCTGGTTGCCGCATTACGGCGCACGTTATCTCTTATTGGCAGCACTATTGATTACAGCTGTACGCTGGTTCTTGATTGCCGCATGGGTTGATTCATTACCGGTTCTGTTGTTCGCGCAACTTATGCACGCTGCCAGTTTCGGCATCCTTCATGCCTCAGCAATCCATCTCATACACCAGCTGTTTCCGGGCAGACTACAGGGTAGGGGGCAGGCACTTTATTCCAGCCTGAGCTTTGGCCTGGGTGGTGCAGTGGGAATATATTTAAGCGGCCGTGTATGGGTGGCTATCGGTCCGGAATGGATCTATGTCATGGGTGCAGTGTTGGCTGCGGCTGCCTTTATGGTAGCGTGGGTTTATATCCGTCAGCATCCAGTTCATGAAGCATAGCGGCATGCATTGCGGGGGTGAGACCGTAGACTGTTTATGCTGTCTGTCTGCAATGTGTTTCGCGTGTAAGTAACACCAACACCAGCGCGAGTGCCAGCCAGGCGAGCATGAGTATAAAGCCATTACGATAGGCTTCGAGGTTATAGACACGCACGTCATTGATTGTCTCTCCCTGCCAGGCCCGGTCCAGCATCCAGCCCACAGCCGGTTGTAATATCATCGGGCCCATCATCACACCCATATTGGTGACACCCGAGATGGTACCAGATAGGCGTGAGGGCACAGATTCCTTAGCGAAGGCGAAGCCGATGATCATGTTGCCTGAAGCAAAGCCAACAATAATTAATAAACTCACCAGCAAACTCACGGATAAGTTCGGTATCAACACAATCATGCTCCAGCCAGCGAGCAGGAACACGCAACCGAGTGCGTATAATGGCTTGCGATAGCCGAGGTGATCCGATAACCAGCCGAAGACGGGCCCACCGATTGCCCAGGATATTAATAATGCCGAACAAATCGCTGCAGCCGTGGTTTTTTCCATCCCATAGTGAGTGGCAAGAAACGGCACCCCCCAAAGCCCGGCGAAGGTGGTGATACTGCCCACCACGGCCCCAGGAATCAGATAGAGTAGCCAGGTGTTACGATAACGAAAGATTTCCTTTATGCCTGCAAGCACTCGACTCTCAGTGGTGGCGGCCTTATTTAGGTGGCTTTGCGCATGGCTCGCATAACCTTTGTCGCTAGGGTCGTCGCGTACCAACCACCAAATACCTATGGCGACTGCAAAGGTAACAACGGCAGACGTAATCATTACCGGGCGCCAACCAAATGCATTCACCAGTAAGCGTAGCGGTACACCAGCAAACACCGCGCCGATGATGCCGCAGAACAGTGCCATCCCCGAGGCCAATGCATATTGGCGGGGTGGCAGCCAGTGACCGGCGAGCTTGAGCATGCTGACGAAGGCCACTGCCACTGAGCCTCCCACCAGCAATCGACCTGCATTCGCCCACCAGGCATCGGGCGCCATGCCGAACATAAGTGTCCCCAGTCCAGCTACCGCCGCACCAACAGTGAGTAGCTGTCGTGGCCCCCAGTGATCCGCAAGAAGCCCGGTAGGCACCTGCATGGCGACGTAGCTATAGAAATAGAAAGCCGACAAGTTGCCGAGAGCGGTGGCGGTCAGACCAAAATCGGACATCAGCTCTGTGGTGATGACTCCCGGTGCGACGCGTTGATAGAAGGCGATCAGATAAAACACTGCACCCAGCCCCCAGATCGTCCATGACAGCCGCAACGGTGGAAAGGCAGGGGTATTCATCGAGTGATGATAGAGGGTAACGCGTAACGATGTCTAATGATCGATGTGTTAGGGAATTTCTAAGTAGTGGCGTATGGATGCGTTGTCTCCAGCCCCAAGGATGGTAACAACCAGGGTTTGCTTGGCGTGTGTAAGCCGTACGCTACGAGTGTCGGGCATTCAAGATTTTAAACAACGCATCAGCTTGTTGATCAAGGTATACCTGCGGTGTTGCGCGACACCGAGTTGCTGTGAGAAGTATGACAAGCCAGATAAGCGGAGCCCTCCATGGTTTATTAGGGTGAGCAGGACGAGGTAACGTTAATGCTTTCTGGTCAAGGTGATTGTCCCCGGCGGATTGGTTGGTTCGTTGACTTTAAAACATCCTATATCATAGTGTTCATACCGCGCTAATTTAAATCAATTCTCAGGTGATCATGTGAATTGTGATGAATAGCTAATGCTGCGTTGAATTATTTTTAAGTATCTCCAGCAAGGCATCGGCAGCATTACTCAAGGTGCGCATGCGGTGTTGCACGATACCAAGTTGGCGTGAGAGGTGGGGAAGATTAAAACACAACGCACGCAGTTCATGATCCAGCATGGTTCGTGGTAAGGCGCTCCAGCCAAGGCCGATTGATACCATCACCTTGATGGTTTCCAGGTAGTTGGTTTCCAAGGCAACTTTTAACTGCAAATTTTTTGCTGTAAACACGTTCATAATAATGTCGCGTGTGAATGTGCCTACTGCAGGCAGGATGGCGGGATGCTGGCTGAGGTCGTCAAATTTGACTGGCGTTTTTTTTAATAGGGGGTGATTCGGGGCGACGACGATGTCCAGGGGGTCATCCCATATTTTTGTCAGCAACAATTTTTCAGAGCGTGCGGCGGGCAGGGTCACCACGCCCAATTCCAGGTCGCCGTGTTCGACGGCGCTGCAGGCCTGTTCGGAATCCATGAAATGGATGTCCAGTTCGACCCCAGGGTATTGCTGGGTATAGGCCCGCAAGATGGGTGGCAGTCGGTGCAGGCCGATGTGGTGTGAGGTGCCCATACTGAGTCGGCCTTTGACGCTGCCGGAGAGGTTGGCGATGACGCGTCGGCTTTCATCGATGTCCCTGATGATCTTTAAGGCGTTAGGCAACAATGCCCTACCGGCTTCAGTCAGCGTGACCCTGCGACCGATGCGGTCAAACAGGCGCGTGCCGAGTTCGACTTCCAGGGCAGCGATGCGCTTGCTGACCGCGGGCTGGGTCAGGTGGAGTTGCTCGGCGGCCAATGAGAATGACGCCAACTCGGAGACGCTCGTGAAGGCCTGTAATTCGTTTATCTCCATGATCTTGTCTTGGATGTTTAAATATTCCATATAGTAATCTAATTTATGAAAAATATGAATTGGAGTTATTCATTGGCTTTGACTATTATCTTGCTATTGAAATATCAGCGTTAATGGAAATCGAGGTGCCGTGATGGCTGGCAAGACCCTTTATGACAAGCTTTGGGAAGATCATTTGGTGCGTGCTGATGAGGATGGTACGTCCCTGATTTATATTGATCGGCATCTGGTCCATGAAGTGACCTCACCGCAGGCCTTCGAGGGTTTGCGCCTCGCAGGGCGTGATGTCTGGCGTCGCGATTCAATTCTTGCGGTGCCGGATCATAATGTGCCGACCATTGACCGTCAGGTGATTGAGGATCCGGTGTCGCGCATCCAGATCGAGACGCTTGACCAGAATTGTGCCGATTTCAAATTGGTTGAGTTCAAGATGAATGATATCCGTCAGGGTATCGTGCATGTCATCGGTCCGGAACAGGGCGCGACCTTGCCGGGGATGACGGTAGTCTGCGGTGATTCACATACCTCGACGCACGGCGCTTTCGGTGCATTGGCGTTTGGCATCGGCACTTCCGAAGTTGAACACGTACTTGCCACGCAATGCCTTATCCTTAAAAAATCCAAAAATATGCAGGTGGTGGTCGAGGGCAATGTGGCACCCGGTATTACTGCCAAGGATATTGCGCTGGCCATCATCGGTCAGATCGGCACTGCGGGCGGTACCGGTTATGTTATTGAATATGCCGGCGCAGCCATTCGCGCCTTGAGCATGGAAGGACGCATGACCTTGTGCAATATGACCATCGAGGCGGGCGCACGCGCGGGCATGGTCGCCGTTGATGACACTACGGTTGATTATTTTCGGGGCAAACCGTACGCACCCAGGGACGCGTTGTGGGACCAGGCAGTCGCCGCCTGGTCTGAATTGAAATCCGATAGGGATGCACAGTTTGATGCTGTGGTACATATCGATGCCGCTAGCATTAAACCGCAAGTGACATGGGGTACCTCGCCGGAAATGGTGGTGACCATTGATGAGCGTGTACCCGATCCAGCCGCGGAAACCAACGTTGTTAAGGCCGAGGGTATGCAGCGCGCATTGGAGTACATGGGGCTGGAAGCTAATACCCCGATCCAACAGATTCAAGTTGATAAGGTGTTTATCGGTTCCTGCACCAATTCGCGTATTGAAGATATTCGCGCCGCGGCCGAGATCGTCAAAGGTCGCAAGCTTGCTGACAACGTTAAACTAGCCATGGTGGTAGCGGGTTCCGGCTTGATCAAACAACAGGCCGAGCAGGAAGGACTTGATAAAGTATTCACTGACGCGGGTTTTGAATGGCGTGAACCGGGTTGTTCCATGTGTCTGGCGATGAACGCTGATCGTCTCGAGCCGGGTGAGCGCTGTGCTTCGACTTCCAATCGTAATTTCGAAGGCCGTCAGGGCCAGGGTGGGCGTACCCATCTGGTGAGCCCTGCGATGGCGGCCGGTGCGGCCATCGCCGGCCACTTTGTGGATGTGCGCAACCTGTCTGCAACCTGATTTATAAAGAGGATTCCCATGCAAGCATTTACTGTAGTGGAAGGATTAGTGGCGCCGATAGATCGCGCCAATATCGATACCGATGCCGTTATTCCTAAGCAATATCTGAAATCTGTAAAACGAACCGGCTTCGGCCCGAATTTGTTTGATGAGTGGCGTTATCTTGATCATGGTGAGCCAGGGCAGGACCATAGCCAGCGGCGCCAGAACCCGGATTTTGTGCTGAACCAGCCGCGCTACCAGGGCGCGCAAATATTATTGGCGCGTAAAAACTTCGGTTGCGGTTCATCACGCGAACACGCCGTCTGGGCGTTGGCGGATTATGGCTTTCGTGCCGTGATCGCCCCCAGCTTTGCAGATATCTTTTTTGGTAATGCCTTCAAGAATGGTGTGTTGCCGATTCAACTGGACGAGGAAGTAGTGGATCGATTATTCCGTGATGTCGATGCAACCGAGGGCTATACGCTGAAGATTGATCTGGCAGCGCAGAGCATCACTGCAGCCAATGGCGAGGTCATCGGTTTTGAGGTGGATCCCTTTCGCAAGGATTGCCTGCTGAAAGGGCTGGATGATATTAGCCTGACCCTGCAACATGCCGATGCTATCAAGGCGTATGAGGCGCACCGTAGCGCACAGGCGCCATGGTTGTTTGCGGTGGCCTAACGAGTTAGTGATCTATACTGCAGTCAGTTAGCGTAACGCACCTGAAGTTGTAGGTGCGTTAGTAGTTTTGGTGGAGATGGGAATTTGTAATGACACAGAAATTATTAATCGTAGCCGGTGACGGGATAGGGCCCGAGATTGTGGGTGAGGCCATGAAGATGCTTGACGTCCTGCAGAAGGACTTCGGCCTGGCGTTGGAAATCGAGCACGCGTTGATTGGTGGCGCGGCCTATGATGCGCAAGGTGAGCCTCTGCCCGATAATACGCTCGCACTGGCCCGTGAAGCGGATGCTGTGCTGCTGGGAGCTGTTGGTGGGCCACAATACGATAGCTTGCCCCGGGAGGTGCGCCCCGAGCGCGGTTTGCTGCGGATCCGCTCTGAACTGAATTTGTTTGCCAATCTCCGCCCGGCAATGCTTTATTCGCAGCTTGCCGGAGCCTCCACACTTAAAGCGGAGATCGTCGCTGACCTTGATATCATGATTGTGCGCGAATTGACGGGTGGTATTTACTTCGGTCAGCCGCGTGGCGTGCGCTCCACGGATTCCGGCGAGCGTGAGGGCTTCAATACACTCGTTTACCGTGAATCTGAAATCGAGCGCATAGCGCGAGCCGCCTTCGAGATTGCCATGAAGCGTGACAAGCGCCTGTGTTCGGTTGATAAGGCTAACGTGCTGGAGGTGTCCGAACTCTGGCGCGAGGTTGTTGTGGGGGTCAGTAAAGATTATCCGGACGTAGAACTCAGCCACATGTACGTGGACAATGCCGCCATGCAGTTGGTGCGTGCCCCCAAGCAGTTTGATGTCATGGTTACGGGAAACATGTTCGGTGATATCCTGTCTGATGCCGCTGCAATGCTGACCGGTTCGATTGGTATGTTGCCTTCGGCTTCATTGGATGAGCAGGGGAAAGGCATGTATGAGCCAATCCATGGTTCAGCGCCCGATATAGCAGGTCAGGGGATTGCCAATCCATTGGCAACCATTTTGTCGATTGCCATGATGCTGCGCTACAGCTTTAATCGCGCTGATTTGGCAGCTCAAGTGCAGGCGGCAGTGGGTGCGGTGTTGGATCAGGGGCTGCGTACGCCGGATATCCATGCAGAGGGTATGCAGCGCGCAAGTACAGCGCAAATGGGCAATGCGGTCGTCGCTGCGCTACGAAAGCAGCTGTAAAGTTTCCAGGGTATGGAATCTAACCAGAGGTTTTTTTATTAATTTATTTTTTTTGGAACGAGAATGAGTAAACAATACGATGTTGCGGTCGTGGGTGCGACCGGTGCTGTGGGTGAAACCATGTTGTCGATCCTGGCCGAACGGGATTTTCCTGTTGGCAAGGTTTATCCATTGGCGAGTAGCCGCTCTGCAGGCAGTCGCGTGGAATTTAAAGGTAAACACTTGGTTGTACAGGATTTGGCTGAATTCGATTTCTCCAAAGCGCAAATCGGCTTATTTTCTGCGGGCGCTTCGGTATCTAAAGAATATGCACCCAAGGCAGCCGCAGCAGGTTGTGTTGTGGTCGATAACACCTCGCAGTTTCGATATGACGACGAGATTCCTCTGGTGGTGCCTGAGGTCAACGCGCAAGCCATTGCTGACTATAAGAGACACGGTATTATCGCGAATCCGAATTGCTCCACTATTCAGATGCTGGTGGCCTTAAAGCCGATTCAGGATGCCGTGGGTATAGAACGTATCAATGTTGCCACTTATCAGGCCGTTTCAGGCACTGGTAAGGAAGCGATTGAAGAATTGGCAAAGCAGACTGCACAATTGCTCAATGGCAAAGAGATTGCGAGTGAGGTCTATGCCAAGCAGATCGCGTTTAATGTCCTGCCACATATTGATGTGTTCATGGACAACGGCTATACCAAGGAAGAAATGAAAATGGTATGGGAAACCCATAAAATCATGGGTGACGCCGATATCAGGGTGAACCCTACTGCCGTACGGGTGCCGGTTTTTTATGGCCATTCTGAGGCGGTACATATTGAAACACGTGATAAGATCAGCGCCGAGCAGGCTAGCGCGCTGCTTGAAAAGGCGCCTGGAGTGACGGTAATAGATGAGCGTAAGGATGGAGGTTATCCAACGGCTGTGACCGAGGGAGCCAACCATGATGCCGTGTATGTCGGTCGGATTCGCGAAGATATCTCACATCCGCGTGGCCTGAACCTGTGGGTCGTTAGTGATAATGTCCGTAAGGGGGCTGCCCTCAACAGTGTTCAAATTGCCGAAATTTTGATAAAAGACTATTTATAATCTATAGTTAGAGCCCATACTTAGAGTTAATTACACCGCTAGAGCGTTGGTGAAGTACCATGAGGGATACCAAAGTGCATAAATTGGCCCGGGGCGTGACCCTGCTTTCGTTACTGTTGTCAGGGGCCGTATGGTCATTGGGGATGGGTGAAATTCAGGTCAATTCAGCCCTGAACCAGCCTCTGCGAGCGGAAATTCAACTGCTATCGGTACGCGCAGATGAATTAGCGGATCTCAAGCTGCGGCTTGCATCCAAGGATGCCTTCTCCAGAGTGGGTATTGATCGCCCGCATATACTAAACCAGCTCGAATTCAAACCCGTCAAAAAGTCTGGCCGCACTGTGATCGAGGTGACCAGTCGTAACCCGATCAGGGAGCCTTTCCTGAACTTCCTGGTGGAAATGCAGTGGCCGAACGGCAAACTGCTGCGGGAATATACCATTCTGCTAGATCCCCCAGTGGTGGCACAACAACGTAGAGTTGTGCCCCAGGCGCCTGTTGTGAGCCCACAACCTGCAGCTGAGGTGGTCGCGGCGCCACAGCCTGTACCAGAACCCGTAGTCGTTGCGGCACCGCAACCTGAACTCGCCCCAGTTGTTAGCGGCGATATACCTTCGGACGCTGTTTATGGTGGCAGCCTAGATGTCGATGGTGAAACCTACACCGGTCAACCTGTATCTGGCGGTGGTTATGTCGAGGATAGTTACAGGGTTCAGGCTAACGATACTCTGTGGGATATCGCCAGCGCCACGCGGCCTGACAGTGGTGTCACAGTAAGTCAGATGATGCTGGCTTTGCAGCGCACCAATCCTGACGCATTCTTGCGCAACAACATCAACAATCTTAAATCCGGGGTGATCCTGCGTATTCCGGATCAATCAGAAATCTCCGGTATAAGCCGCAAAGAGGCGTCAAAAGAGGCATCACGTCAATATGCCGCCTGGAAAGAATACCGGGCGCAAATGAAAGCTGGTATTGAAGCCCAGCCTACTGGTGAGACGGGCGAGGCTATGGCCGAGACCGGTGAACCCTCAACGAGTGGGCAACAGCCCGCCGCAAGTGACGGTAAGCTCGAGATACTGGCGGCTGACACTGAGTCAATGACTACGGGATCAGGCGCTGGAGATGAGAATCTTGCAAAACTGCAGTCCGAGTTGGTTCGCGTCAAGGAGATGGCTGAATCCAGGGGCGAGCAAAACAATGAACTCCAGTCGCGCGTTGAGGAACTGGAGAGCATGATTGCCAAGCAGGAGCGCATCATTCAGCTCCAGAATGAACAGCTTGCCGAGTTGCAAAGTAGTACAACCAAGGCTGCGGAGGCTGAAGCTAAAGCCGCCGCAGAAGCAGAGGCCGCGGCCGTCGCCGAGGCCGAAGCTGCGAGTGCTGCCGAGGCCGAAGCGCAGGCTGCTGCCGAGGCCGAAGCTCAGGCTGCTGCCGAGGCCGAAGCTCAGGCTGCCGCCGAGGCCGAGGCTCAGGCTGCCGCCGAGGCCGAAGCTAAGGTTACCGCAGAGGCTGAGACCCCAGTCGAAGCAACCGAATTGGCAGAAAACAATCTTGTGGGAGAATCGAGTGAAGCGCTAGAGTCTGCGTCTGATGAGCTATTCCCACGTGTCGATACCACATCAAGCGAATACACCACGCCTTCATTACCGCTAGAGACTGAAGTTCCGCCAACTGAAGCGGAGCCGCAGGAAGTCAGCCAACCGGAAATGGTTGCGGCAGTGCCAGATGAGCCTGAAAGTGAGGGTTTACTGGACAAGCTCAAGGCCTTGCCCCTAAAGAGCATCGGTATGGGGGTTGGCGGTCTTGCAGCGCTGGGCCTCGTTGTGTTGCTGGGCAAACGGGTTGCTGGGCGTAAGAGTGCTTCAGGGGATGCGGATATTCTGCAACAGACCATGGAGGAGACGACGCAGCTGGAAGTCGATACCTCGAGCGTTGGTGTTTCTCCTGATTTTGAGCAGCCACTGGAACCCCTTGCCGAGGGAGAGGAGGCAGGGGCTGATGTGCGTGAGTCGGCAGCAGAGCTGAAAACGGATTCGGTGCTGGATGAAGCCAACGCCATGATTGATTACACATTGTATGATCAGGCCGAGAGCTTGCTCAAGCAGGGTCTTGAGAAGGATCCGACACGGATTGATTATCACTTGAAATTATTGGAAACCTACCACGCTGACAGAAACAAACAAGGCTTCGATGCTGCAGCACGCCAATTCGATGAAGTGTTGAATGACCGCAACAGTAGTAGCTGGGAACATGTGGCCAGCATGGCTAAGGATGTCAGCCCTGATAATCCATTGTTTGCTGACAGTGATACTGGGTCGGGAATGGCTGGAGCCGCGGCAGGTGTTGCCGCTGCCGGGGTTGCTGCGTTGGGCGCAGCTGCTGCAAAAGACGAGATGGATTTGGGAGATACCCAAAAAGCTGATGTGGGCAGTGACTTCGATACGGCTAATTTGGGTCTGGACGTTATACCTGAGGATGACCAGCTAACCACCCCGGCGAGCGACGACAATGCGCTGGATTTTGATATTGATGAGCTTGATCTATCGGCTGATCTGAAAGATGACGCGACTTCGTTAACTGGTAGTGCAGTAGATGATAATTCGCTGGAGTTTGATCTGGATGATAGTGAATTAACCGGGACGCCGGCAGGCGCGCAGGAGACCCAGGAATTAAATGTGCTCGATGAGGCTGATGGTGGCTTTAGCAGTCCCGAAATGACCCAGGAACTGGAGAATTTTGTCGAATCCGACGCTGCCGAAACCCAGGTAATGAGGGTCCTTGATGATTCCTCACTCAGTGGTCTGCATGAAGATGAGCAGTTGCGCACGGGGGCATTCGAGCTGGATGTGGATCTTGGTCCTGAAATGACACAGGAAATGGATACCCTGGATACTCCAGAGATGACACAGGAAATGGATACCCTGGATACTCCAGAGATGACACAGGAAATGGATATCCCGGATACTCCAGAGATGACGCAGGAGCTCGAGTCACTGAATGAACAGGATGCAGTTGAGACACAGGTGATGAGTGTCATGGGCGAGGGTAGCGCAGGCCAGTTGGAAGACGATGAATTACTGCGTACCGGCGCGTTCGAACTCGAGAATACACTTGCAGAGTCATTTGATGAGACAGCGCAAGACCTTTCAGCTCTAGATGTCGAGATCGATCTTGAAGATGAGTTGGATAGTAGCGCAGATGCGCCAACCGCCACCTTTGATCTTGATGAAAGCTCGCTTTATTCTGAAGACGTACCAACAGCAGTCTTTGAGAGGGATGAAGCTGCGTTGGCTGGGAGCGATCAGGAAACTGTAACCTTCGACCCCGGTGAAACCGCGCAAATTGAAAGCGATGACAACACTGCGACATTCGACCCCGGTGAGACCGCGCAGTATGATTCTCCAGATAATGAAGAAACGGCATTGTTTGCAAAACCGAGTGACACTCTTCTGGGGTTAGAAGATGAGGTCGTTGCTACAACGGAAGACGAAGTTAGCACCAAGCTTGACTTGGCCAAGGCCTACATCGATATGGGTGATTCAGATGGTGCGCGCAGTGCCCTCGAAGAAATCATACAGGAAGGCAGTGATTCACAGCGTAAGGAAGCTGAAGCTCTGCTCAAACAACTTTCCTGATTTTATTGAAACACTATTGTCATAGCCGGGCCATGTATGAATGGCCCGGCTTTTTGTTGCTTGAATATTTATGACCACTGCAATTCACCCTGTTGTGAGAGTGCTGATGCTGTTACTGGTAGTTACCGCGATGATCAGTGGTGGTTGGTTGGTTATTGCTGCGGCAGCGATGCTCATTGGACTGATTTATGTGCTCTCGGGTATCGCGCCCGGAATACAACTGTTGCGCATGATGTTACGCTTGCGTTGGTTGCTCGTGTCAATCGTTGTGGTATATGCCTGGTTTACGCCTGGGCAGGCGCTGCTTCCTGTATTGGGTGCTTTGTCGCCTAGTGAGGCGGGCATTGAGCAGGCGATAATGCGCGCCAGCGTACTGTTATTGATTATTGTCTGGGTGTATTGGCTGACGCAGGTAACCAGTAGGCAGCAGATGGTGCAAGCGGTGTTCTGGCTGACAACACCATTGTCCTGGTTAGGTTTGGCAACGCGGCAAACATTTGTTGTCAGGTTGGCGTTGGTGCTGGAAACTATTCCGAAAATGCAGGCACAGATCAGCAACGCTGAGGGGCCGGCCGGACAGCAGGCGAATTCAATAGCAGATCGTGCAGCCCGCTTCGTGAACACCGCGCTGGATGAAGGTGAGCGTGCTGAATTATCCAGTATTACAATACCTGTTGATGATGCGCCACAACTGCGTGATTGGTTGTTGTTGCTAACGTTGCTTATTCTGTTTATTACGTTGGCCCGGGTTTGACTGCTAGGTATGAAGATTGCGGCTTGTGTGGAATACGACGGTAGTGGCTTTTGCGGCTGGCAAGTCCAACTTGGTGTGCGTACGGTACAGGAATGTGTCGAGCGCGCATTCTCAAGAGTTGCTGACCATGATGTAAGAGTGGTGTGCGCTGGACGTACTGATACAGGTGTGCATGCTACAGGTCAGATCGTGCACTTTGAAACTGACTCGCAACGTGCTGCTCATAATTGGGTATTAGGTGCCAACAGTTTTCTTTCCAAGGATGTCTCGGTAATCTGGTCTCTGGGCGTCGATGAGACGTTTCATGCCCGGTTTTCGGCGCGTTCACGCCGTTACCGCTATGTTATTTTGAATCGCGCTATACGTCCTGCAATCCTGAATACCAGGGTTAGTTGGTTTCGCAAGCCACTGGATACCAAACTCATGCAGCAGGCTGCTGACATATTTGTGGGTGAGCATGATTTTTCAAGTTTTCGTTCCTACGCCTGCCAGGCGAAATCTCCGGTCAGAACTATCCACTCAATAACGATTACCAGGTCCGGCAGCTTTGTCTATATTGATATCCATGCCAATGCGTTTTTGCACCACATGGTGCGTAATATTGCGGGTGTTCTGATGGCCGTGGCCTGTGGTGAGCGTTCCAGTTCTTGGGTCAGTGATCTGCTCGAGGTGTGCGACCGGACAGAAGGTGGCGTTACGGCATCGCCTGATGGCTTATACCTGGTGCAGGTTGAATATGACCCTGCGTATGGCTTGCCTGAAACAGTGGAATTGCCGCGATATACTTGATTTCATTTTGTGGTTTTGTGTTTGATACAGGAAATGCCTGTTACTCACAGTCGGTCCCTGGGGTATTATTAAACGTTGTCTGATTGTGGAGCTGCGGCATGCGTACACGGGTTAAAATATGTGGTATCACTCGGGTAGAAGACGCCCAGGTGGCCGCAAACCTTGGCGTCGATGCGATCGGCTTGGTGTTTTATGAGAACAGCCCACGCGTGGTAACTCCTCGACAGGCGGCTGAAATCGTCAAATCCCTGCCAGCGTTTGTCACGGCAGTTGGCTTGTTTTTGGATGCTGATTCGGCCATGGTGCGGGATGTTCTGGATCAGGTGCCGCTTGATGAACTGCAATTCCATGGTGATGAAACCGCGCAGGCCTGCCGCCAGTACGCCAGGCCTTATTTCAAGGCGGTGCCAATGGCATCAGGTATGCAAGCTGCATGCAGTTATATGAGTGCTTATCCTGATGCGCGGGCCTTTTTGCTGGATAGCCACGGTCATGGGCAGGCTGGTGGTAGCGGTGAGCGATTTGACTGGCTGCAGGTGACTTCCGATCGGCAAAAGCCGTTTATCCTTGCGGGCGGAATTACTCCCGGTAATGTCGCAGAGGCGATTCGCACTACCCGTCCTTATGCTGTGGATGTCAGTAGCGGTGTCGAGTCCGCCAAGGGTATCAAGGATCCTGTTAAAATGGCTGCATTCATGCAAGAGGTACGTGATGTCGACTGTAATGAAACCTGAGGCACAGACCATCAAGCTGGGCGAAATGCCCGATAGCAGGGGCCATTTTGGGCCTTATGGGGGTCGTTTTGTTGCTGAAACCCTGATGGAGCCGATTGAAGAATTGCGTCAGGCCTATGAACGGTTTCGTGATGATGCGGATTTTCAGGCGGAATTCGATGCCGATCTCAAACATTATGTTGGCCGGCCGAGCCCCCTGTATTTTGCCGAGCGCCTCAGCAACAAATTGGGCGGAGCGCGGATCTACCTCAAGCGCGAAGACCTGAATCATACCGGTGCGCACAAGATCAACAACACCATCGGTCAGGCCCTGGTTGCCAGGCGCATGGGTAAGACTCGTATCATCGCCGAGACCGGAGCCGGTCAGCATGGTGTCGCATCCGCTACCATTGCTGCGCGCCTGGGCCTGGAATGTGTGGTCTATATGGGTGCAGAGGATATACAGCGACAGGCGCCCAATGTATATCGCATGCGCTTACTGGGCGCTGAGGTGGTAGCTGTTACATCAGGTTCGCGTACCTTGAAAGATGCGCTCAATGAAGCCATGCGAGACTGGGTCACCAATGTCGATGACACGTTTTACATTATCGGCACAGTAGCTGGTCCCCATCCCTATCCGATGATGGTGCGTGATTTCCAGGCCATCATCGGTCGTGAGGCACGTCAACAAATCCAACAGTTAACAGGCCGCCTGCCGGATGCCCTGGTGGCCTGTGTCGGCGGTGGTTCTAACGCCATTGGCCTGTTTTATCCGTTCCTGGAAGATGCCGGTGTGGCGATCTATGGTGTAGAAGCGGCAGGCTTTGGGCTGGATAGCGGCAAGCACTCGGCACCCTTATGCGTGGGTAAACCCGGGGTGTTGCACGGCAACCGCACCTACCTTATGGAGGACCAGGATGGGCAGATTATTGAAACCCACTCGATATCGGCAGGCCTTGACTATCCCGGAGTCGGTCCTGAGCACGCCTGGTTGAAAGATATCGGTCGAGCTGAATATGTCGCGGTGACGGATGATGAAGCGATGGCTGGGTTTCATGAACTGACGCGTGTTGAAGGCATTATCCCGGCGCTGGAAAGCAGTCACGCCCTCGCTTATGTCAGCAAGCTTGCGCCGACTATGGGCAAAGATCAGAACATTATTGTTAATCTTTCAGGGCGTGGTGATAAAGACATTAATACCGTCGCAAAATTGGAAGGGATAACACTGTGAGTAGAATTGCTGAACGTTTTGCGGCTTTGCAATCAGCTAAGCGCAAGGCGCTAATTCCCTTTATCACCGCGGGGGACCCGCAGCCATCGCTCACCGTGCCGCTGATGCATGCCATGGTGGAAGCGGGTGCCGATATTCTTGAGCTGGGTGTGCCATTTTCCGATCCTATGGCGGAAGGGCCGGTGATCCAGGCGGCATGTGAACGCGCGCTAGTGCATCATGTCAGCCTGCTGCAGGTGATTGCAATGGTACAAGCCTTTCGTAAACGCGATAAGGATACACCGGTGGTGCTGATGGGCTATCTCAATCCCGTTGAGATCATGGGTTACCGAGCGTTTGCACAGCAAGCGTCTGCAGCAGGTGTCGATGGTCTGATCACGGTTGACTTGCCGCCAGAGGAAGCGCATGACCTGGTTGCTGAATTGAAGGAGGTCGGGATAGATCCGGTTTTCCTGGTTGCACCGACCAGTCACGACGAGCGCATCAAGTCCATCTGTGAGCTCGATAGCGGCTTTGTCTACTATGTCTCGCTCAAAGGCGTGACGGGTGCGCACACGCTGGATATCAATGCCGTCAAACAGAAGCTCAGCGAAATCCGCAAGCATGCGCACACGCCTATCGGCGTGGGTTTCGGTATCAAGGATGCCACTACTGCGGCACAGGTAGCCGATATTGCTGATGCCGTGGTCGTCGGTAGCGCCGTGGTTAAATGTGTTGCCGAAAATATTGGTCATGACGACAAAATAACAGACGAAATACAAAACCTATTAAGATCGATGCGCGCTGCGATGGATAAGCAGACTGCCAGTGCGCGAGTAGCCTGAAGTAATCAAGGGGACAAGCACATGAGTTGGTTTGAAAAATTGATGCCTTCACGCATCCGCACAGAAGGCACCAGCAAGCGTAACGTACCTGAGGGTCTGTGGGGCAAATGCGATGCCTGTAATGCGGTTCTTTATCGTGCAGAACTTGAGCGCAGCCTGGATGTCTGTCCGAAGTGTGGGCACCACATGCGTATCGGCGCGCGTAAACGCCTGGAGACCTTTTTGGATGAGTCTCCGCGCGAGGAAATAGCCGATACTATCGAGCCAGTTGATATCCTGAAATTCAAGGACAGTAAAAAATACAAGGACAGGATTAGCGCCAGCCAAAAGGCGACGGGCGAGAAGGATGCCTTGATCGTCATAAAAGGCAGTGTGCAAGGCTTGCCGGTAGTGGCCTGCGCCTTCGAATTCAGTTTCATGGGGGGCTCCATGGGTTCGGTAGTAGGTGAACGGTTTGTGCGCGCAGTAAACGTCAGTATCGAGGACAACATTCCGTTGGTATGTTTCTCAGCCAGCGGCGGGGCGCGCATGCAGGAAGCGTTGATTTCACTATTTCAGATGGCCAAAACCAGTGCAGCACTGGCGCGCCTGTCGAACCGCGGAATTCCGTTCGTGTCTGTGTTGACAGATCCGACCATGGGTGGGGTATCCGCCAGTTTGGCGATGTTAGGTGATATTCATATCGCCGAGCCTAATGCGCTAATCGGTTTTGCGGGGCCGCGTGTTATAGAACAAACTGTGGGCGAAACCTTGCCGGAAGGATTCCAGCGCAGTGAGTTCCTGCTCGAACATGGCGCGATCGATATGATTGTAGATCGGCGCGAGATGCGTGATCGTATCGCAAACCTGTTGGCCATGCTGACCGATCAGCAACTTGCAAAAGAAGTGGATGTGGTGTCAGTAAGCGCTACCCCGGCAGGTAGCGTAGAGGAATAGCTGGCATGGCGCTTGGGTGTGCAAGCGCCATGCGACAATGATGTATCAACGTTTATCGAGAGACTCGTAGTCGCGTTTCTGATAACCGTTATACAGCTGGCGAGGGCGGCCGATACGCGCTTCCGGATCCGAAATCATTTCCATCCAGTGTGATAACCAGCCGACTGTGCGAGCAAGAGCGAAGATCACGGTAAACATATTCATTGGGATGTTCATGGCACGGAAGATGATGCCGGAATAAAAATCCACGTTCGGATAGAGTTTACGTTCGACGAAATAGTCATCCTCTAATGCAATACGCTCCAGTTTCATTGCGGTGTCCAGCAATTCTTGGTTGGGGTTGTTTGCGCCCAGTTCTGCCAACAGGTCATGACAGATCTTGCGAATAATCTTGGCGCGCGGATCGTAGTTTTTATACACACGATGGCCGAAGCCCATCAAGCGGAAGCGATCGTTCTTATCCTTGGCGCGGTCAATGTAGTGCTGCAGGCCTTTGCCGGATGAAATGATTTCCTCCAACATATTAATCACCGCTTCATTGGCACCGCCATGCGCGGGTCCCCACAAGGATCCAATGCCTGCTGACAGGGCCGCAAACGGGCTGGCCTCTGAGCTGCCGGTGAGGCGTACTGTCGAGGTAGAGGCATTTTGCTCATGGTCGGCATGTAGGATCAGGATCAGATCCATTGCGCGTTCATACACCGGGTTGGATTCATAGTCCTCGGTGGGCGTAGCGAACATCATGCGCAGGAAGTTGGCGGTATAACCCAGCTCGTTGCGCGGATACACGTAGGGCTGACCAATCGAGTATTTGTAACTCCAGGCAGCAATCGTCGGCATCTTGGCGATCAGTCGGTGTGCGGCGATTTCGCGAGCCACAGGGTCATGTACATCCATGGTGTCGTGATAAAACGCAGCAAGTGCACCGACAACAGCAACCATAATGGCCATGGGGTGGGCGTCGTGGCGAAAACCACTGTAGAACCGACGGATGGCCTCATCCAGCATTGAGTGGTGAGTGATGCTCTGATTGTATTTCTCCAGTTGTTGCGGGGCGGGTAATTCTCCATACAGTAGCAAGTAGCAGACTTCGGGATAGCTGCTTTGTTCGGCAAGCTGCTCGATGGGGTAGCCGCGATAGCGTAGTTCGCCTTGCTTGCCGTTAATGAAAGTGATCTTACTTTCACAGCTGGCCGTCGACATAAAACCGGGATCGAAAGTGAAATATCCCAGTTCCTTAAAAAGATTGCGGATGTCGATCGTATCCGGACCGTCGGTTCCCTTGAGTACGGGAAGTTCTATGTGCTTACCGGTAGCATTGTCGGTCAAGGTGACGGTATCGTTACCCATATTAAAACCCCTTTACATGATGGTTTTCGATGACTATTTGTACAGGTCCGAATGACCCTTCAAGTAAATAAAATAGTTTAACATTTGTGCCAAACAAAGCGAGCTGCCTTAATGTCTAGGCGACTGTCTCGCTGGCACGGTTTTGATCGGTCTGCTTGATGTAATCCAGAATAAAATCAGCTATTTGCCGTGGGTTATTGAGGTCCAGTTGTGGTATAGCCGGTGTTTTGGGTAGTGCCTGGTCGGTGGCCAGGGCAATGATACTGGGGTCTTCTGTATACAGCAGTGGCTTGCTGAGTTCCGCTCGATGCAGCTCGATCTTGGGGAAGTGCGCATGCTTGAAGCCTTCCACCAGTACCAGGTCTAGTTGCTCCAGTGAGAGACTGGTCAGCAGATCAGGTAGCTCTGGTTCATCTTGCTCGATGCGGTTTTCGGTCATTAACGCCCATCGTTTGCGTGATGCCAGCAATACCTGTTCAGCACCTGCCTCGCGCAGTTTGTAACTGTCCTTACCGGGTTGGTCGACATCGAAGGTATGATGGGCATGCTTGATCATGGCGACTCTGAGACCATGTTTGGTCAGCAAGGGAAGTACAGCAGTCAATAGGCTGGTTTTGCCGGTGCCGCTAAAGGCACAAAACCCAATGACCGGCGGATTGTGATGCAACAGTTCCACTCGGTTCAGCCTGGCAACATATCCATGATGGTGTTGCAATCTTCCGGTCGGTTGATATTCATAAATGCTTCACGCTTGTCACTGAAATCGGCAAATGTAAGATGGTGGCTATTGTACCAGTCATCAAGCTTGCGCTGGCCAGATGTCAGGTATTCATGAAGGCTGGGTAACAACCCACGTGTTAACAGTGCAAACACCTGTTGCATGCGTTGGCCATCATGAACCACGCTGAGCTCAGCGGACTCCTGCCGTAATGATGAATAGAGCCGTTTCACCAGATCATCAGGTATCAACGGACTGTCACAGGGGACTACCATCAAGTAAGGAGTCTTAATTTCCGCGAGCACACTTGCGATGCCAGCCAGCGGTCCCTGGTAATCTGAGATCTTGTCCGGGACGACCGGCATATCGTAGTGACTGTAGCTCGGGAGGTTGCGGTTGGCGTTGATCGTCACGCTGTTGACCTGCGGGGTCAATGCGTCCAGTACATATTCAATCATCGGCCTGCCTTTGAGTTGCAACAGTCCCTTGTCCTGGCCAGCCATGCGTTCGGCCTTGCCGCCTGTCAGTATGACACCGGTGATTTCGTCGATCGGATAGGTAATAACTTGTAATTCCATAACTTATTTGTCGTTTTTATGAATTAGTGACTTCTCCCGATCATGACTATAATCTGCTTAACGTGTGAAGGCCAGAACAGATATGGAGTTATCATGACACCCGACATTGACGACCAAAAGCGCACCGAGATTGAAGCAGCAGTCTATCGTCGTCTGAGAGATCACCTGCGTGCAAAGACGGAGGTGCAAAATATCGAGCTGATGAATCTCGCAGATTTTTGCCGTAATTGTCTATCGAAATGGTACCTGGCTGCTGCCGAAGAGCGCGGCGCGAGTATCGATTACGATACTGCGCGCGAGACCGTCTATGGCATGCCATATTCCGAATGGAAGGAGAAATATCAAAAGGAGGCGAGCCCTGAGCAACTTAAGGTCTTCGCTGACAAACAGCAAAATGGCGAGGGTTCCTGAGCAGCCGATGTTGCTCTGCTATCTTGTAATGCTGTAAACAGGCAAACCCCCTTCTATGGATGATCAACAATTATTGCGTTACAACCGTCAGATCATGTTGCCTGACATTGGCATCGAAGGGCAGCAACGCCTACTGGATGCGCGGGTGTTGGTGATTGGTATGGGTGGCCTGGGTTCGCCACTGTCGATGTATCTTGCAGCCAGCGGGGTTGGCGAGCTGGTGATCGTGGACCATGACCAGGTTGAGTTGTCCAACCTGCAAAGACAGATCGTCCATAATAGCGCCAGTCTCAATATGGATAAAGTGGTGTCGGCAGGTAACACACTACGGGCATTAAATCCTGAAATCACCGTTACACAGATCAATCACAGCCTGTCTGGAGATGAGTTGCTGAACGAGGTCGGCCAGGTCGCTGCGGTGGTTGATGCCACGGACAATTTTGCGGCGCGTTTTGAGATTAACCGGGCCTGTTTACGACAAAGCACGCCGCTGATCTCGGGTGCGGTTATTCGCATGGAAGGGCAGGTCTCGGTATTCCGTTTTGATCGGCCTGATAGCCCCTGTTATCACTGCCTGTATGGGGATGTTGAGGAACCACCGGAAACCTGTGCCACCAACGGTGTGCTTGGTTCGGTTGCCGGCATCATCGGTTGTATCCAGGCCACAGAAACCGTCAAGGTGTTGTTGAATATTGGTGAAACACTGGCGGGCCGTTTGTTGCTGCTTGACGCCCTCAATATGGAATGGCGTAGCATCAGGCTTGCGAAAGACCCTCACTGTCCGATTTGTGCTGCAATGTCTTCATAAGCTACCTATTCAGCATGCGTTCAGCTTGCCCCGCCTAGAATACAAGCATGAGATCTATCCGTTCCCGGTCTCTGGATAATACGGAGGTGTAACATGCACAAAATTTTAGTAAATTCAGCAATACCGTTCATAGCGGCACTGATACTTACGCTGGGTATGCCAACACTGGCCTTGGCTAGTGACGATTCCCGCTCCAGAGGCGCGGACCGCGGTGATTATCGTGAGCACCGTGACCGGGGTGAACACCGTAACCATCGTGATTACCGGCGCGATCGCGATCACAGACGCCATGATCGCCATCGTCATAATAGGTATAATGATCATTATGCCGGCTATGACAATTATCGCTACCGTAGTCGCCATCACCGGCACCGTCACCGTCATAACTCGCATTGCTATAGTCGCTATGGCTATCCGTATTACGGTCACGGCTATTATCGCAACCGGCATGCACCAAGACATCTCGATGGTTTGAGTTTCTCGATACACTATAGAGACTAGACCAGAAGAGCCATCAACAGGCCTTCGAATTTGGTTCTTCGGCGCCCAAAGGGGCGCCATTTTTTTGTAACGGCGTTGCGCGTTCTGCAAATAGCGGCTGTCTGTTTGTGCTGGGTATCGCGTTTGCGGATTGTTACTTTTTGCCGTTAGGTGTGATTAATTCGCAGATCAGGAATCAGCCGGTACGTTACACTGGCTCCAGCCCTGTATGAGGTCTTTGGGTATTCGATATTAGTCCGTTGGTACCTCATATAGGACCCTTTATCTGTGCTAGGCGACAGCTTGTGCTGAAACAATGATAATCAGGGGTTGATAGTGAATGCGGTTATGAGCTGTATGGATGCAGCGATAATTTATTCTTATTAGAATAATAACAATTAATTATAAAGAGTAACCTTAAGGAGAACTGTGGCTAGTCGGCAGCGAAGGTGTCGTGCTGAGCAATATCCGCGAAACACCCTGGTGCAAGCGCCTGGGTGCGCACGCGTTGCTGCCCACGTGATAACAGATTGCCGCTTTATTCCCTGGCAGATGATATTGCTGGCATTGCTGTTGGTTTGGGTTGCTTCACCCATCGCGCATGCATCTGCAGACCCGGTACGTCTAACGGATCAAAATAAGCAATACCCACTGGGCAAAAAACTCTCTTATCTTGAAGATCCGCAAGGCAACCTGGCTCTGTCCGATGTGTCTGCGGCATCGTATCGCGATCGATTCACCGCGAGTACACAGGATGTTCCAGGCTTTGGCTTTTCCCGGTCGGCGTACTGGTTTCGTGTCGATATTGAAAATGCTGAGGCGCTTAATAAAAGCTGGTTACTTGAGATCAGTTATCCGCTACTGGATGAAATCGATGTCTATTTCGTGTCCCCCGATGGTGACGTTAAGCACTATCGTGCAGGTGACCTGCTGCCATTTAATACACGCCCTGTAAAGCACCGTAACTTTGTGTTCGATCTGGAGCTTGCACGGGATGAAACAGTCACCACCTACGTCCGGGTCAAGAGTCTGAGTTCCTTGCAGGTGCCGTTGACGTTGTGGGAAAGCGTTACCCTCTACAAGACGGGACATTCTGCCAGCTATGCCTTTGGTTTTTACTATGGACTGATAATGGCATTGATGCTGTATAACCTGTTGCTGTATTTTTCCATACGCGAGGTCAATTACCTGTATTACAGTGTCTCGTTGGGAGCTTTTGCAATGCTCCTGATGTGCCTGAATGGCCTGGCGTTTGAATTGCTTTGGCCTGACTTGCCACAATGGGGAAATCGCGCCACACCGTTCTTCATTGGTGTCTCAATGTTGTTCACAACCGAATTTAGCCGCAGCTTTCTGCAGCTGAAGGATTCGTTGCCGGCATGGGATCTGGTATTCAAAGTATTTCTTGCCTGGTTCTATTTCGTGTTGTTAGGGGCATTGTTTCTTGATTACCATATTGTTATCAAAGCGGGTGCTATTGGTTCGTTTGTGGTGTCGATCTGTATGTTGGCTGCCGGCTATGTGCGCTGGCGACAACGTTTCCGCCCGGCATTCTATTTTATGCTGGCATGGACCGTCTTGCTGTTGGGCATAATCGTATACGTGTTAAAAACATTTGATATTCTGCCCAAGACGCTGATCACGGAATATGGTATGCAAATAGGCTCTGCGCTCGAGGTGATCTTATTGTCATTTGCGCTGGCTTACAGGATGAAGGTGCTGGAAGAGGAGAATGAGCGTATTCAGCATGAATCGACGGTGCAGCTGGAAGACAAGGTGCATGAGCGGACCCGGGAATTGAATCTTGCGCTCGAGGATCTCTCGGCTGCGCATGACAAGCTGCGTGATCTGAGCAAGACAGACGGTCTGACCGGCGTCAAGAATCGCAAGTTTTTTGACACGCAATTTGATATCGAATGGAAGCGTGCCTACCGCGGTCAATACCCGCTGGGTATGCTGTTGATTGATATCGATTACTTCAAGAAGGTAAATGACACTATAGGTCATCTCGGTGGCGATGAAACCCTTAAGCAGGTTGCGCGCACCATCGCCGAAAATATGGAACGCCCCGGAGATGAGGTGGCTCGTTATGGTGGTGAAGAGTTTGCGATTATCCTGCCTTCCACGGGTATTGTCGGTGCTGAATATTTGGCCGAAAAGATACGCAAGGATATTGAATCACTGCGAATAATTATCGATGGCGAGGAGGTGCGCGTGACGGTAAGTATAGGTGTGACAGCGCTTACTCCCGATCAAATCGGCAACAATCATATCCTTATTACAAAGGCAGATCGCGCCTTATACCGGGCGAAGCACGATGGGCGTAATCAGGTTAAGGTGTCAGATAATGGTACTCTACGTTCACTCCAGATTGTCGAAACCTGATCCTGTAAGGTGATGCTAACTCCAGGTACAGCACTGTAGCTATAATTCTGCCTCATGTTGAACTCAAACAAAATACTGAATTACTTCAAGCGCATTATCTGGGATATCGATGTTGCCACATTGCCGTGGTGGCAGGGCTGGCCATTGCGGTTATCACGGCTGGTATATGTGATTATCAAGGACTTAACTGACCGGCAGATCACGTTACGCGCCATGAGTTTGGTATTTACTACGTTATTGTCCATGGTGCCGCTGCTTGCGGTGAGTTTTTCGGTATTGAAAGCCTTTGGTGTACATGACAAGGCTGAGCCCATGGTGCTCAATTTACTGGCCCACCTCGGCGAGCAGGGTGTGGAACTTACAGGCCGCATTATTGGTTTCGTCGATAACATCGATGCCAGGGTGTTGGGGTTGCTGGGTGTAGCATTATTAATCTATACCGCTGTGTCGCTGGTCTATAAGGTTGAACGTTCTTTCAATTACACCTGGCATGTCGAACAATCGCGTTCCTTTGCACGCCGATTCAGTAGCTATTTGACAGTTATTATGATTGGTCCGCTAATGGTATTCGCGGCGCTTGGGCTGATAGCAACGCTTAAAAGCACAACTGTGGTGCAGGGGCTGGTGGCCATTGAACCCTTTGGTAGTCTGTATAGCCTGTTGGGAACTTTAGCGCCTTATGTACTGATCATTGCGGCATTTAGTTTTATGTACGCCTTTATTCCTAATACGCGGGTCACTTTCAGTGCGGCTGTATCTGGTGGAATTGTGGCCGGTTTATTGTGGAATTTCAGTGGTTGGGCTTTTGCGACATTTGTCGTGTCATCATCCAACTATCAGGCGATTTATTCCAGTTTCGCAATACTGCTGATTTTTATGATCTGGCTTTATGTAAGCTGGTCGATCCTGCTGATCGGCGCGAGCATCGCTTTTTATCAGCAAAATCCCGAATACCTGGTAGCGGGACGATATCCGTCGGTGCTGAGTAACCGCATGCGCGAAAGGCTCTCGCTGTTGGTGCTAGCGCTGGTGGGCCGTAATTTTTATCAACGCCTGACACCATGGACATTGGAGGGTCTGGCAAGGGCACTCAATGCGCCGATACAGGCTGTTGAGAAGGTGGTTATGTTGCTGGAGCAGGGGCAACTCCTCACGCGTAATGACGACGAACCAGCCGCCTATATACCTGCAAGACCTTTCGAGACAACAGGGGTGCACGACGCATTGTTGATCATCCGTGCCCACAATGAACCATCTTATGGCTCCAGGCTGGATATGACTGCGGTGCTTGCGGTTGAGCCAGTGCTGTCGCAGATCGATGCGGCGGTGAGCAGTGCGCTTGAGGGCATGATGCTAAAGGACCTTGTAGCGCCGCCCGGGGTGGAGTCAAGTATTGCCCCTCTGGAGCCTGCTCAGCGGCCACCTGTTGTACGTAAATGCTAAGTTGCCGCTGCGCTGTACTGGTTAATGAGCTTCCTGTTGTGGCAGTGTGTCGGTCATAGTGTTACTGCCTAACGCAGCGCTGCCGCGATGAGTGTTTAACAACTTCCCAGTTCCATCGACATAGCAGCTGAAGCTATAGCGTTGTTCCTGTCCATCTGCGCCCATTTCGCCGACTAGCAATGCCTCGACGAGATAGCCATTTTGGGTCTTGTTGGCCTTGCCGCGCTTGATGACGCGTGCGGTGGAGGGCTGGGTGGATTCCGTCAGTGCTGAACGCCGGCAGGTATCAATGGCTGCCCATTGTTCGGGGTGGAAAGTACGGTCAAACCAGTCATTGGCCGTGTCATTTTCCTGCTTCAGGATAAACAGGCCTATAGCGGCGAAAATCAGGACTGGCAGCAGTCGCGTGAGGCTGCGGCGCGTCTTGCGATATGTGACGTCCGTCTCATTTTGGGGTTTTTTGGGAAATCTTGCCTTCATAATGTTTATTTTGATCAAAATTAATGTCGATTTCTACGTATTTCTACGTACGCGATTTTTTTTCATACCTCGTAAGATGTGTCTGAGAACCTGAAACGGGCCTACGATTCGGGTTTTTGCTATTGGTATTTTGTTATTGGTTATGTAAAGGGGTACTACTCATGGCATCAGGAACTGTAAAGTGGTTTGACGAATCCAAAGGTTATGGCTTTATTGTAAGCGAAGACGTAGGAGAAGATATTTTCGTGCATCATACTGGCATTCTTGGTGAAGGTTTCAAGACCCTCAAGGAAGGTCAGGCAGTGCATTTCGAAGAAACACGTGGCCCTAAGGGACTCTCGGCGACTAACGTTAGCCCGGAGTAGCAAACATACTAAATTAATGGGCAATCCTGTCGAGAAGTTCGGTGGTTGTTCTAAACCCGCTGAGGCGGGTTTTTTTGTGTGCCTGTGCTGTTAATGCTCGATGTCGTAGCGTTGGTATCACGATAACTGGGCTTGCAGTCGTTATCGTGATACCTGATCCCCCAGCTAATCTCAGTTTTACCTGCTTTGGCGGCGATACTGTGCCGCCCGCAAGAGAACGGTAATCGTGCCGGAAATGTTGGATTTCATTAATCTTTACAATTCATTTCCCGGCTCAAGCTGTCTTTTTCGGTGTCATTTGAATATGCTGAACACCCTTAAATACCATCTATAGAGTGCGGTTCTCTGAGTATCGCGCTGAGCTGACATGATAGCGACAGACACCGCAACCAGCCGTTTTGCCCTCTGGATAGCATGCCTGGTTCTGGCGTCATTCTTTATCTTCTGCCTGTGGGTGCACGTTGAAGGCATTGAGAGCGATCTGGAATCCCAGTCAGTAGGTGCCCTAAGCACGGCTGGCATTGATAATATGGAGCTCACGCTATCTGGGCGTGACGTCAGGCTTGTAGGGACAGTGGCATCAGAGGAGCAGCGTGTGGCTGTAGGGCAGCGGCTGCTGGCAATCAAGGGTGTGCGGGCGGTTGATAATCAGCTCACCCTCGCCCGGGGCGCAGCGGCAGTAGCAGCCGATAAAGCGGCGCTGTATTTGCCCAATTTAAATTTCACCTTCACTGCCGGCCAAATATCCATCACCGGACTGGTGGCCGATCAACAGACGCGTGATGCTGTCATTAAGGCCGCAACGCTTGTCGCCACTGGTAGGCGTGTGCTTAGTGATATCACGGTGAGTAATGATGTTTCTCAAGTCCAAGGCTTGCCGCGGTTAACCCGTCTGATCAAGGTGTTCGATATCAAGCAACCTGGAATGATTGATCTGAAAGGCCGTGTTCTGACCTTGCGCGGTAGTCTGTCGAGCGAGGGCCTGCGTCAGCAGTTGCTGGATCAGGCTAGTGCGATGCTAGGGCAGGATGTGAGTATCGAAGACAAGCTTCAGGTTGTTGAGTCTACGCCCTTTCCCACGGTCGCAGACAAAGCTGCTGTGCAGCAGGAATCAGAAGCCAGCCCCGCCTTACGCCTGCAATCCCTGGATCTGACCGAAGTGACCTTTAAGTCGGGCAGCGATGTGCTGACATCATCCGGCAAGTCAGCTTTGGGTACCGCCATTGGATTGCTCAATCAGTTTCCACATCTAGATGTTGAGGTTGCCGGTCATACGGATGCGTTGGGTGATGAGGCGTTCAATTTCGATCTTAGCCAACGTCGTGCGCAATCTGTAGTTGATTACCTGGTAGCGAGTGGTGTGAAGCGTGGTCGGCTGGTGGCGCGGGGATATGGAGAGTATCAACCCGTTGCAGTTAATAATACTGCAGAAGGCAGGGCCAGGAACCGGCGTATCGAATTCCACGTAATGGGAGGTTCGGATTAATGGTGTATCTAGTAGGGCAAATTCTCTTTTGTCTGATCCTGGCAGCATTCATAGGAGCAGTAATCGGGTGGTTGTTTCACAAGCTGGGGTCAGATAAGCGTGAACGGAAACTGCGCGGCGATATTGATTCCGCGAATCTCGCGTTGGCGACTTCCGAGAAGAGCAGTATAGAATTACGTGCGCAAATCAATAGTGCGCATGGACAGCTCTCGCGACAACAAAACACAATTGAAGAATTGGAGCTTCAACGGCGCACGATGGAACAGGAGATTAATGCCAAAATTGATAACCTGACGCGAGGACTCGAACAGGCAAACGCAACACTTAAGGACAAGGAACAGCAACTACAACGAGTGCAAACCGAGCGTGATACGTTAACCCATGAAAAGAATTCGGAAACCGAACGTCTGCAGCAACGTATCGCTGAGCTTGAGCCCTTAAGTGATACCGTCAGTCAGCAAAAAACCACCCTCAATGAACTCAAAAACCGTATCGACCAGGTGACGGATGAGAAGAGCAGCGAATTGGTTCGCTTGCACCATGCTCACTTGAAGCAACTTGAGTCACTCAACGAGCTGCTCGGCCAACATGAGTTGACTATAGAAGAACTGGAAGCCAAGGTTGCGGCCATCAATACCGCCAAGAATGCGGAAATCGATCGCTTATCAGAGCAACTCAAGGGGTACGAGTCATTACAGACAGATATCGAAGACAAGCAGACGCTAATAACGTCATTGGAAACTAAACTCAACGCGTGGCGTGGTGATCATGATGCTGAGATCAACCGCTACCAGGCGCTTGCTGATGAAAAAGATGAGGAAATCAAGCGTTTCTCGGCACAGCTCGAGAATTGCATGACGCTGCAGAAGGATATTGAGGAAAAAGAAGCTGCCATTGATGCCCTGGGGAACGAACTCGAGGTGCTTTCCAGCCGCCATGAGGCAGAGCTGATCCAACTCAGGAGCGAACACGAGTCTCTGCATGATGCTGTCAATGAGAAAGATACGGCCATGTTGCTCATGCAGGATAGGATAAAAACGCTGTCCCGTGATAACCAGGTAGTAGTGGAGCGTTGCCGCGGCGAACAGGCGATTCTACGCAAAACCCTCGATGAGCGTGAAGCTGTCATCGCCGAATATGAAGAGCGGCTTGCGGCTGCCGCTCAGCCTGCAGATTCAACGCATGCGGCTTCCGGGTATTCGGAATCAGTGACGATGGAGCGTTCCGCGCCTGGTGTCGATATGACAAAAGATAACCTCAAGAAAATATACGGTATTGGCCCGGTATTAGAGAAGACGCTCAATGGTCTGGGTATTTTTAGTTTTGAACAAATTGCCAGGTTTTCGGACGCCGATATCGAACGCGTTGCTAAACAGATTGGAAGTTTTCCGGATCGTATCCATCGCGACCAGTGGGTCTCAGGCGCTAGAGAAGAGTACCGAAAGAAGTACGGAAAGACGATATAAGGGCCTCTGATTAAGTCTTGTGTGGCTGATTTGTGCCCAAAATTCTTAACATCCCGACAAGGGCTCCATGCATTACATCACCTAAACAGTCGCAGGTTGTGAGTCTTCGCAATTACAGGCTATTGTGTGTGACTCGCGCTCCGCCAAGCCAATATGAATATGATGCGATTGTGGGCGACAATTCATTCTACCCAGACTTAATCAGAAGTTTTTCAATGTCATGACAATTTTTAATATAGTAGCCATCCTTATAACGCTGTCGGCGGTATTCAGTTATATCAATCACCGTTTTGTGAAATTGCCGACCTCTATTGGGTTAATGCTGATTTCTTTGTGCCTGTCGATGGCATTGCTTGGTCTCGGCAAGCTCGGATTTGCAGATATTCAGCAACAAGCGCAACTACTGATAGGTGAGGTTGATTTTAACGTTACCTTGATGCATGGCATGTTGAGTTTCTTGCTGTTTGCCGGTGCCTTGCATGTCAACCTGAATGATTTGGCGCGACAGAAATGGGTTATTGCGATGCTGGCGACTGTGGGTGTGATTGCCTCGACGTTCATCATCGGTTTATCGTCGTGGTGGCTGTTGAAGTTGCTGGGGTTTGAGCTGCCGTTTATTTATTGTCTATTGTTCGGCGCCTTGATTTCACCGACAGATCCAATTGCGGTGCTCGGTATGCTTAAGACTGCAAATGCGCCGAAAAGTCTGGAGACCAAGATCGCAGGTGAATCGCTGTTTAATGACGGTGTTGGTGTGGTGGTCTTTATAGTGCTCCTCAATATCGCCAGTAGTGGACATGGTGTCGATGCCGGACATATCGCATTGCTGTTTATGGAGGAGGCGGTTGGTGGTGTAGTCTTCGGTCTGGTTTTAGGTGGAACTGCTTTCTGGATGTTGCGTAGTGTAGATGACTATCAGGTTGAAATTCTGATTACTCTGGCACTGGTAATGGGAGGCTATGCGCTGGCGTTGGCGATTCATACCTCTGGACCAATTGCGATGGTAGTGGCTGGCCTGTTGATAGGGAATCACGGGCGGTTGTTGGCAATGTCGAATGAAACACGGGAGCACATCGATACCTTCTGGATGCTGATTGATGAAGTACTGAACACCGTGTTGTTCGTCCTTATCGGCCTGGAACTGCTTATTTTGAGTTATACAGGCCCTGTCTTTGTTGCCAGTTTGCTGATGATTCCGCTGGTGTTACTGGCGCGTTTCGTTTGTGTAAGTGTGCCGATCAAGATTATGCAACTCAGGCGGGAGTTCACACCTAAAGTCATACGGATCCTGACCTGGGGTGGGTTGCGTGGTGGTATATCAGTAGCCTTGGCCCTGTCAATACCGCAAGGGCCGCAGCGTGATCTGATTCTGCCAATCACTTACGCTATCGTTGTGTTCTCTATCCTCATTCAGGGTACTACGATAAGCAAGCTGATTCCTTCCGAGAACCAGGAGGTGTGAATTCAGACGAGGATCACATCGTGAGGCGCCGGTAGATTTCCGAAACCCTGAGAGGTAACTTGTCGATTTGATTGATTAGTGAAAAATTGACGGCGCCGTACATATGGGGCAAGTAGTCAAGTGCTTCGTGATCAATGGTAATGCAATAGGGGTGAATGCCGAGGTAACGAGTTTCCTGCAGTGCTTTGCGTGTATCTTCGATTCCATACTCACCACGGTAGCCGTCCTGATCATCGGGACGGCCATCAGACAATGTGATCAGTAACTTGGTGCGTGCCTCCACTGAGTTGAGTATTTGTGTGAGGTGACGAATCGCAGGCCCCATGCGTGTATAGTCTTGCGGTTGGATGCCGCTGATGCGTGCTTTGATGTCATTGTTGTAGGGTTCATCAAAACGTTTGACATGAAACATTTCGCAGCACTGATGCGTATGGCCCGAGAAGCCGTAGATCGCATAACGATCGCCGAGTACTTCCAACGCCTCGCATAAAAGAACGAGTGACTCACGCTCCATATCATTAATCCAGCCTTTGGTGGAGCCACTCATGTCGACCATGAACATGACAGCAATATTGCGCTCATGCTTGCGGTTTTTTGTGAAGAGTTGCTCCGACGCTTCCAGTCCGCAATGTGTATCGGCATAGGATTCCACTAATGCATCAAGATCGATATCTTCGCCAAAGGGTTGGCGTTTCAAGCGTTTATCGTCCTCGCGTAAGGCTTCAAAGGTACGCAACAGATGTTTTAGCAGGCCACGGTGCTTACGCAAGGTCTGGTCGACAAATTCACTTGATTGTGGATTGATAGGGCGTTCGCGCAGTCGGCACCATTCTTTACGATAAGAGCGGCGATGATGATCCCATTCATCATAGAAATAGGCTCCTTGTTGGCGATGTGTTGCACCGTCATCGTCAGCCGGGTTGCTGTTGGCGGGACGATACTGGCCATCTCCGGCGGCGACGAGGTATTCCTCGGGTATCTCTCCAAGATCCTGTAATACGGAGTCCAGCAGTTGTTGTACATCTTCAGGGGGTGATGCCGGCACGCCGTCATACTGCAGCTCTATACTGAAACCGTCGGGCATCTCTTCGTCGGGAGTTTCATTGATGGTGAAACGCGCTTTGTCGATGTGATCCGGTTGTTCATCAGGGTGTTGCTGGCCAAGTTCATATTCGAGTCTGGCGAGAAAATTTTTCAAATCTTTCTTATCGCGTGCTAGACGCCTCGTCATTACAGCAGCAACACATTCGGGCAGCAACTCGCCTTGATATGGAGTTGTTTCGGGTAATATAGCTTCGCCATAAAGTTCGGCCAATAACGCAGAACTTTCAGCTACTGTGGCACGGTGATGTTGCAGTCGTTGCCGTGCATGCTGCCAGACTTGTGTTTCGGGAAAGGCGCTGTGTCTGTTGAATCTCTCTAGTACGCGTCCCATGCCAGGCAACTCACGGCTGATGTGGGCATCGAGTCGTAGCGTCTCCAGGGTGTGAAACAGTCGTAGTGCGCGAGCTGGATCAGGGTATGTGGAAATAACGCTTTGCAGGTCTTGCCGCCAGCTGCCAAACCACGTCTGCGCCCATAAATGTATGGCCATCGCCTTGTACATGCGGAAGTTATCTTCACGTTGTTCCTGGCTATCAATTCTTGTCGGCAGAAACAGGGTTTCGGTGTCCGTATAGGTTCTTGATGAAGTAGCGAGTTTGAGGGGGCGGCCACCGAGTCCACAGATAAAGCTTTCCAATACGCGACTGACGTCTTCAAATGCGATACCGGTAGAAGCGGTCACAAGTTTACCGGCATATTCCTCCACGTTTTGCATGGCAGTGATTGCGGGGAATACACCCGCTGCATCATATAAATCAAGTAGGTGAACTATCCAGTTGTGCCAATGGTTGTTATCAATAATATCCAGTGCGCGTGGCGCAAACTGGCAGAAATTAAAGGCCAGCTCGGTGCTGGTTTCGTCGAGAAATTTTGTTGATTCGATAAATAGTTGCTGCTTCTCCAGTGGATACCTGGCCAGTGCTTCGGCCGGCGGTTGCACGCTGCGTCGGTGACTAAGTACCATGAATACGATATCTTCAAGCTTTTCCTTGATTTCGTGGGTTGTCATGGCTGTGGGGGTGTTCATGAAGCAGTTAATGTCGTGCTTGTGAGGGGCAGGCTGTGACGTAATAGTTGCAGGGTATTGCCGCCCATAATTTTGCTGATTTCCAGGGCGCTGAAATTTTCGGCGAGTAGCGCTTCGGTAATTAATCCTATGCCGCTGGCATCGAATGGTGTTGTCACAGCGCCATCGAAGTCGGAACCCAGTGCAACGTAGTCAACACCTACAAGATCAACGGTGTAACGAATAGCGCGCGCAATTGCACGTGCATCCTGTCCACAGGTGGCAGTTTTCCAGTAACCGATGCCAATGAGGCCTCCTGTCCTGGCGATGCCGCGTATTTGCTTGTCGCTCAAGTTGCGCAGGTTATTGCAAGTGCCCTTGACGCCGGTATGTGAGCTTATGACCGGGTTTCTGGATATGCGTAACACGTCATCGATCATCGCAGGGGAGGCATGTGCCACGTCGACGATCATGTTGAGATCATTCATGTGCCGGATGACTTCATTGCCAAAGGCTGTCAGTCCTCCTTTTTGTTCACCGTGTGCTGAGCCACCGAGTGTGTTATCGAAAAAATGCATTAGGCCAATCATGCGAAAACCCGCAGCGTATAGCTTATCAATATTTTTCAGGTCACCCTGTAATGCATGCGCACCCTCAAGTCCCAATAAACCTCCGACCATATCCGGCGATAGTTTGCGCTGTTTCAAAAAGTGTTCGAGCTCCTGTTGTGAGGTGATGACGGCAAGCTTGTCATTCGAACGTTTGGCAGCAGTATGTAATTTATGTGCCTGATACAAAGCGCGTTCGCTGAGGTCCTTCCAGGTTTTCACTGGCCATAACTGTCCCATGGCGAGTAGTGTGATTGAGTCGCGCGCCTGTGCCGAATTGTGTTTTATATTAATGTCCCGCGGTACTTTAGTGACAACGGTAAACATCTGCAGAGCAACATTGCCAGCCTGTAGCCGGGGTAGATCCACATGTCCATAGGAGTTGTATTTCAGTAGATCCCGGTCCCATAGTAAGCTATCCGCATGCAGGTCCGCGATGAAGAGACCGTCGTGGAGGGATTTGACTTTGTCTGGCAGCGTATACGGGCCGGGTGTCTGCACGCGGTTGCGTTGTTTTTCAGCGTGTGCGGGCGCGACGATCAGGAATATGACAAGTGCCACGATTAATAGCAGCAGGATGATAAGGCTGCCGCATTTAAGTGCTTTCATAGGTATTTCCCATGGCTTCCCTGGTCAGGTATCGTTTGCCGACATACTATACTTGATTCGAAGTGCTGATATCCGCAAATGGATTGCCAGGCTATTGATCGAGTCAGCATATCTTGGCAGCGAAAGTAAAATGTCACGTTAGTACGGGTGGGCAGATGTGTCTATTCTATTGAGTAAGGAGAAAACATGAAAATCAATATAACGAGATGGCTCATGCTCGTGATGGCCCCAATGCTGGTGATGGCGACACACAATGCCATGGCTGGCAAGGATGAGGAAACGCGCAGCACACTGGAGGATCAAAAAAAGGTTGCTGTCACGATTTATAACCAGCAACTGGCGTTGGTCAAGGATCTGCGTGAGATCACGTTACAGAAAGGACTTAATATACTGGCTTTTCGTGAGGTTAGCGGGCAAATTCGACCCGAGACTGCGTTATTGAGAAGCCTAAGCCATCCGCAGGGATTTTCATTGCTGGAGCAGAATTTCGATTTTGATCTGTTAACACCTGAGAAATTGTTGCAGAAATTTGTTGGTCAGAAGGTGCGTGTCGTCAAGACACACCCCACCACCGGTGCAGAGAGTAGCGAGACAGCGTTGGTGTTGAGTGCCAATAACGGAGTGGTGCTCAAGATTGGTGATCGGATAGAAACCGGTATTCCGGGTCGTATCGTGTACGACGAGGTGCCTGCGAACCTGCGCGACCGGCCAACGCTGGTGCTGCAGTTGCAAACTGCGACCAGTCGACCGCAGCAACTCGAGCTGAGTTATTTGACGGGCGGGTTGTCGTGGAGGGCTGATTATGTTGCTGAATTAAACAACGATGACAGCAGGCTGGATCTCAATGGTTGGGTAACCCTGACCAACCAAAGCGGCACCAGTTACCCGAATGCGCAGCTGCAACTGGTGGCTGGTGATGTCAATCGGGTGCGTGATGAAATGAAGCAAGCCCGTAGGTCGGTGCCTATGGCCGCGATGAGCATGGAAAGTGGAGCAGCCGATATGGTCGAAGAGGGTTTGTTCGAATATCACCTGTATACGCTTAATCGCCTGACCACTATCGCTAACAACCAGACCAAGCAGGTCGCGTTGCTTAGTGCCCAGGCGGTGCCGGTGAAGAAACAGTTTCTGCTTAAGGGGCAGAACTATTATTATCAGAGTAGTTATGGCGATCTGGGTCAAAAAATTAAAATTGGTGTCTACGTCGAATTCCAGAACAGTGAGAAAGCAAACCTGGGAATGCCTTTGCCGAAGGGGATAGTGCGTGTCTACAAGAAAGATAGTAAAGGTAATGCACAATTTGTGGGCGAGGATCGTATTGACCATACTCCGAAAAACGAAGAAGTTAAGCTCAAATTGGGCGATGCCTTCGATGTCACGGCCAACAAGAAACAGGTGGATTTCAAAAAACTGACAGCCTTTGGTAAGTACAGGTATGCGGCTGAAAGTGCCTATGAGATTGTATTTAAGAATGCCAAACCGGAGGCGGTTGTCGTTACTGTACAGGAGCCGGTACCAGGTGAATGGAAGATTGTCAGTGAGTCGCACAAGCACAGCAAGGAAGCTGCTGGTACTGCGGTATGGCAGGTTAAGGTGCCACCAGAGGGCGAAGCGACCCTGTCTTACCGGGTAGAAGTGCGATTCTAGTACTCTACAATGATCCCTCAGTGTGGGTTAAATTCTGTGATCCAGTGGGTATTTGCGCATTGAGCTTGTCGCAGGCGAGGGCCGAGCGCTATGATTCCGGGGAGAGGTTCTGCATACTAGTGGGATCGGGATGTTAGTGCTAGCGCGTTCCACAACCGGTTTTTCTTGATGTTAATACAGTATCACCGACAAATTCTATTCGCATTGCTGGCGAGCTTACTGTTGCCAGCAACGGTCAGTGCCGCCAGTTTTCCGCTCCCGGAGCCTGGTGATGATGTAGTGGGTGAACTCGTTTGGGTAAAAACGCGTTACGAAGATACCTTGGTCGCGCTGGCGCGGCGTTTTAATGTGGGTTATGAAGAGTTACGCTTGGCCAATCCCGGTATTGATCCCTGGTTGCCCGGCGAGGGTACACCCGTCCTGATTCCCAGTCGTTTCGTGCTTCCGGATGCGCCTCGCCGTGGCATCGTTATCAATGTGGCTGAATTCAGGTTGTACTATTACCCCGAACCGCGTGTCGGCGAGAAACCGGTGGTGGTGACCTATCCAGTGAGTGTCGGCCGCGAAAGCTGGCAAACGCCTTTGGGCACAACCCGTCTGACCAGTAAGCGGGTTGATCCGGTGTGGCGGCCGCCTGAGTCAGTTCGGCAGGAACACGCGGAAATGGGAGACCCGTTACCGTCGCTGGTTGAGGCCGGTGAGGATAATCCATTAGGCCGCTTTGCTATGAATCTGGGTTTGCCGGGTTACCTTATCCACGGTACCAACAAGCCCAGCGGCATCGGTATGCGGGTCACGCATGGCTGTATTCGCCTGTTTCCGGAGGATGTTGAGTCCCTGTTTCAGCAAACCAGGATAGGCACTCCGGTACATATCATGAATCAACCCTATAAGGCCGGTTGGCTAAATGGGCGCTTATACCTGGAGGCGCATCTGCAACAGTATGCTGAGAGTGAGGGCAATAACAGAAGCTTTACGCCTTTAATGGAGACAGTGGTCTCGGCAACGCGACAGCAAGAGAATTATGAGGTGGACTGGAGGCGTGCAGATGGGTTTGGGCGTCAACCGTTGGGTATCCCCCTGTCGCTGGAGGCGGGGGATGCATCGTATAGGGAATACTACAACCGGGAAGAACTATCGGCAGCCAAGCTCACAGCAGCTGAACTCCAGCGCCCGGCCCTGGAAGAATTACATCAGCCGGAACGCATTCACCTGCGCTTTCCCAGGCGCTGAGACAGTGTTGCGATTCTAAGGAACTCCCGCCCGGGCGCTGCTATGACAGGCATCCAGGCGGGGGGTATCCGTTTACTTGGTCTGTGTCGTCGTAAACATCCGTTCTATACGTTGAGTGTTTGCATCGCAACAAGCCTGCGCGCTTTGTGCGGCTTGCTGGGCGCTGCTGGCAGCCGACATGGCGCGTTCAGCCGTGGCCTGTGCACTTTGAGCGGCCTGCAGAGCGCGGTTGGCGGAATCCATCGCGGACTGCAGATCAGTAGCACTGGCCGTGTCGGCATTGCTGGCGCAGCCAACAGCCACGGCTGTGGCAGCCGCGATCGTAGCGATTTTGAGAGTATTGCTTATTGTTTTCATCGTGTTGCTCCTGCGTAAAGTAAATGGCAGATCGTAAGATCGAGAAATCCAGGCGGCTAGGAATGCTTTCCGGATCCCCAAGACATAGTTGCGCTACAAAATTAGCATATCCTGCTATGGCTTGCTCAGAATTTAAGTGTTGCAGGTCTCAAATTTTGTTTCGCAGGCTTGCATCGTCAGCAGGGCAGCCATTATATGTGCGTTTCTGGGATGCCTGCTACTGGTATACATCAACCGCCGCCAAATACAAGGGGTATGACGTCTGTATAGTGCGATACAAAATGCGCTTGCAGGCCTTTGCGGATATGTTCTGGCACTTCCCCGTATTCGCCCCGACAGGCATCAGGCAATATCAGGGTACTGATGCCCGCACGCTTTGCGGCGATGACCTTTTCGCGGACGCCTCCGACTGCGAGCACATGCCCGGTCAATGTCAACTCGCCCGTCATCGCAATGCGGCGGCGCGGTTTGCGTCCGCTGGCGAGCGATAACAGGGCGCTGGCCATGGTAATGCCTGCGCTGGGGCCGTCCTTGGGTGTAGCGCCAGCCGGTACATGCAGATGAAGGAATGCCTTAGCAAAAAAATCATCCTTTGCGCCAAAGTCATCCGCATTGGCGACTATATAACTGTAGGCGATTTCTGCCGATTCCTTCATAACATCGCCTAGCTGCCCTGTTAATTTAAAGCCGCGGCTGAATTCGTGTACCCGTGAAGCTTCTATATTGAGGGTGGCGCCACCCATCGCGGTCCAGGCAAGACCCGTAATCACCCCAATGCCACTCATACGGGTATCTTCCTGGAATAGCGGCGGGCCCAGGTAGGTTTCGATATCTGACTTGCCAACCTTGACCGGCGTGTTAGCGTCTTCGAGCAGTTTCACCACGGCCTTACGCACGATTTTACCCAGGTGTTTTTCCAGGCGCCGCACTCCTGCTTCGCGGGCATAGTCTTCTACGATTTTACGTAACGCGAGCTTGTCGATACGCAATTGCCCGCGTTTAAGCCCTGCCCGTTTGATCAGGCGGGGTAGCAGGTGATTGCGTGCGATCTCTACCTTTTCGCTGGTGATATAGCCGGATAGCTGAACGACTTCCATGCGATCCAACAACGGGCCCGGGATGGTATCCAGCTGGTTGGCGGTACAAATAAATAACACCTTGGAAAGATCGAAGCGCACATCCATATAATGATCCAGAAAATCGACATTCTGTTCCGGATCCAGTACTTCCAGCAATGCCGATGCTGGATCACCGTGATATGAGGCGCCAACCTTGTCGATTTCGTCGAGCATGATGACTGGGTTTGCATATGCGGTTTCCTTGATGGCCTGGATGAATTTGCCGGGCATGGCGCCGATGTAGGTGCGGCGGTGCCCCTTGATTTCAGCTTCATCGCGCATGCCGCCGAGTGAAAAGCGATAAAATTTGCGGCCTAGTGCATTGGCTATGGAGCGACCCAGGGATGTCTTGCCAACGCCCGGCGGCCCTACAAATAACAAGATGGAGCCACTGACTTCACCGCGCATCTTACCTACGGCCATGAATTCAAGGATGCGCTGCTTGATATCTTCGAGACCGTCGTGATCACGATCCAGGATCTTTGCGGCCATGTTGAGATCAATCTTATCCTGGGTATACAGGCCCCAGGGTAGCGATGTTAGCCAGTCCAGGTAACTGCGCGTGACAGCGTACTCAGGTGACCCTGTTTCCAGGATCGACAATTTATGCAGCTCCTCATTGAGCCGTTTGCCGGCTTCCTCCGGCAGGATCAGCTTGCTGGAGCGTTCCCGGAAATTATCGAGTTCGGCAGTACGATCATCCTTGGAGATGCCAAGTTCTTTCTGGATGGCGAGTAATTGTTCGCGCAGGAAATGCTCGCGTTGCTGCGCATGCATTTTGTCTTCAACATGCTTGCGAATCTCGGCTTGTGCCCGGGCCAGTTCAAGTTCCTTGTTAATAAGCAGTAGCACCTTTTCCAGGCGTGGGAGCATTTGCCTTGCTTCCAGAATTTCCTGCAATTCATTTTTACCAGCCGTGGTCAGGCTAGCTGCAAAATCTGCCAGATAGGAAGGCTCATTGGGATGAAAACGATCCAGAAAGATCTTGAACTCTTCCGCATATAATGGGTTTAGCGGCAGTAATTCCTTGATGGTGTTGATGATGGCGACTGCATAGGCCTTGACCTCATTGGCGCCCTCTTGACTGGTTTCCGGGTAGTATCTAACGCGCGCCGAGTAGGGCGGTTCAGTCGATATCCATTCGCTGATACTAAAGCGCTGCAGACCTTCAAGCATCACCTGAAGCTTGCCGTCAATTTCAGTGACCCTGTGGATGCGGCAGGCGGTGCCCATGTTATGAAAATCGCTGTGGCTAATATTGTCCAGGCTGTCAGGCTTGACCAATACCAGTCCCAGTACGCCGTGTTCAGATTCATGCACTACCTTGATGGTGTTTCCCCATAAATCGATATCGACCAGTAAGGGAACGACCTGTCCCGGGAAAAACGGGCGACTATCCAGAGCTAGCAACGGGATGGCACTGGGCAGGACCTCGCTCGCCCTGACTAGATTGCTGCCGGAGTTTTCTGCAGTTATATGATCGTCTGAGTGTTCGATGTCCATATTTCTAGTCTGAGCTGTAGGCAAGTAGTGTAGATATGCGTACGGTAGCGCGATTTTTCAAGCTGCCAGCCACAGTTCACTTTAAGCGTACTAAAGATTAAATCCAGTCAAGATGCCATCAAGAATATATTGAACCGCCAGTGCTGCCAGCAGCATGCCGAGCAGGCGTGTAATGACGTTGGCGCCGGTTTCTCCCAGTAAGTGCATGATGCGCGTGGCAGAGATAAGTGCCACTAGTACTACTAGCAGTGATGCCAGCAGTACAACCAGCATGCCGATAGAGATTATAGGTTCAACTGGCGATGACGCCATCAACAGTACTGTGGTAATTGCTCCAGGACCGGCGATTAATGGGAACGCCAGCGGGAAGACAGAGACATCCAGCTTGTGCTCGGCTTCTTCCTGTTCGCGATCGGTGGTGGAGCGCAATCCCGATTGGCGCGCAAACACCATGTCTATAGCCAGCAATAACAGCAGTATGCCACCCGCGATGCGAAAGGCCGGCAGACCGATACCCATCCACTCTAGCAAGGTGTCGCCTATGAAGAAGAATACCAGCAGGATCATGGTCGAAAGGCCAACGCCCTTGAGTGCCATACGGCGTCTGTGTTTGAGACTCATGCCGGATGTCAGGCCCATGAATATAGGCGCCGTGCCAATGGGGTCGAGCACGATCAACAAGGCGACAAAGGTGCTGATGAGGATATCCACCGGGTGAATTTATCATACATTCAGGCTAACAGGTGATGTTGCATAACAGGCTAATGCGCCAGCGAATGAATTATTTTTCAGGGTGGAATGCCGGCCCGTATTGCCGTTTAATTATTAGCTCGTTCACAGTAAGCTGTTGTGATGCGTAAACACAGCTTTGCCGAATGGTTGTTGTTGATGTCACTGGTGGTGATGTTTGGCAGCGCCTTCATGATGACCAAGATCGCGGTAGCAACCATCGAACCGAGCCAGCTCGTGTTATTGCGTCTGATGGTGGGCGCCGTTGTGTTGTACCTGATCGCCATGTTTAACAAACAATCATTGCGCGGTCTGGGACGTTTATGGATTTATATTGTTGTGTTGGCGGTGATTGGAAACTGCATGCCTTTTTATCTCATTAGCTGGGGGCAGCAGCGTATCGATAGTGGACTGGTTGGTATCCTGATGGCGATCATGCCATTAAGTACCCTGGTCATGGCGCATTTCCTGGTGAAGGGCGAAACCATGACACGCACCAAGCTGGCGGGCTTTGTGCTCGGGTTTATCGGCATCGTGGTGTTGATCGGGCCGGATGCCTTGCTGCAGTTTCAGGGCTCGGGTAAAGCGTTGTTGTCGGAACTCGCGGTACTCGGCGGTGCACTGTGTTATGCCCTCAACGCCATCATTACCAAACGGTTGCCAGCCAACAACAGCTTGTGCGTAGCCACGGGAGTTTTGATTAGCGCCAGCCTGTTTATGTTACCGATGCCAATGCTCGTGGGCGAGACCGATATCAGCGGCTTTTCCGCTGCATCCATGATCGCCGCGCTGATGCTGGGTATCTTCTCGACCGGTATCGCCATGTTCGTGTATTTCAAGCTACTGTCGACCGCCACGGCGGCCTTTTTTTCGCTGATCAATTACCTTATTCCATTGTGGGCATTGTTTATCGGCGTGGTCTTCATGGGGGAGCAGCTTGAGTGGCGGGCAATCATGGCGTTATTGTTGATACTGGGTGGTGTAGGGCTGGCTCAGCTGCGCCCACAGAGCGCGTTGCAAAATCCACCCCATGGATGAGCCGTACACATGGATGGAGTTGATTTTAGGTTAGAATAGCATTTCATTCGCTGATCCATGAACATCATATGTCATCTATTGCCACATCATTGACGGACACCCTGGGCAGGCCGTTACGTGACCTGCGGATTTCCGTGACCGACCGCTGCAATTTTCGCTGTAGCTACTGCATGCCCAAGCATATCTTCAATGCAGATCATAAATTCCTGCCACGTTCCGAATTGCTGACCTTGGAAGAAATTGTGCGGCTCGCTAGACTGTTTGTCTCGCAGGGTGTTAAAAAAATCCGTTTAACCGGCGGTGAGCCCCTGATCCGCAGAAACATCGAGTTCCTGGTCGAACAACTCGCATCCCTGCCGGGTCTCGAAGACCTGAGCATGACGACTAATGCCTCATTGCTCAGCAGAGAAAAGGCGCGTGCTCTTAAGGATGCAGGGTTGCAACGTTTGACCGTCAGCCTGGATGCGCTGGACGACAAAACCTTTAGCGCAATCAACGATGTCAACTTTCCGGTTAGCCAGGTACTGGATGGCATCGATAATGCAGAGGCTGCAGGGTTAATGCCCATCAAGGTAAACATGGTAGTGAAACACAGCGTCAATGGTGACAGCATCCTACCCATGGCGAAGCACTTTCATGGCAGCGGGCATGTTCTACGCTTTATCGAATACATGGATGTCGGCAACAGTAATGGTTGGTGTCATGATGAGGTGATTCCATCCAGTGAAGTCGTCGAGATGATCAATGCAGAGTTGCCACTTGAAGCAGTTGTTTCCAGTTATCATGGTGAAGTCGCCAATCGTTGGCGTTACAAGGACGGTGGTGGTGAGATAGGCGTCATCGCTTCGGTCACCCAACCCTTTTGTTCGTCCTGTACTCGCTTGCGCCTGTCAGCCAGGGGCCAACTCTATACCTGTTTATTTGCTGCACAGGGCCATGATATGCGTCGATTCGTCAGGGACGGTGCGTCCGACGACGATCTTATTAAGACGGTGACTTCGATCTGGTTACAGCGCGAGGATCGTTATTCAGAAATTCGCACCGAACATACAGTTACAATGCCAAAAGTCGAGATGTCATATATCGGTGGGTGATGGTTATTTTTCAAGTAAGCGCGGCATTAATTCAACAAGATTACAGGGCCGCGTACGGTAGTCGATCTGGTGATTGATGAGTTTATCCCAGGCATCGGCGCAGGCGCCCGATGATCCGGGCAGGCAGAACAGGTAAGTACCGTTGGCGACACCGGCCAGCGCGCGTGATTGCAGTGTCGAGGTCTTGATGCTGTCGTAAGACAAAGCACGGAACATCTCGCCAAAGCCGTCAATGATTTTATCCAGTAATGGCATCACTGCCTCGGGTGTGCCGTCACGGCCGGTGATGCCGGTTCCGCCCGTGGTCAATACGACTTGTGCGTCCTGTTCGACAATCCAGCGAGAAACGATTGCCCGTATCTGATAAATATCATCTGGAACGATGGCTTTTTCGTAGAGCTTATGACCAGCCTTTTCGAGTCGCTCCACCAATAGCTTGCCTGACGTGTCGGTGCTCTCGTCGCGGCTGTCAGAAACCGTTAATACACAGATATTGAGTGGGACCAGTTGTCGTTCGTTACTCATTAGTATGGATTCTCATATGCCGAAGGCGGTAATTGCGATTATACTTGTTTTTGAGCGTGCGCCAGGCCTGACCGCCGAATAATATACTTGAGCAAAGCAATATGCAGATTGATATCCGTCAACAACCCTTCGATCCCTGGCAGGAGGTCGATCGCTATCAACGTGAAGTATTGAATGCGGCGGGCAAGTACGGTGCCACGACAGTATTCGTGGGTTCCATGCGCGATTTCAATGAGGGTGATGCGGTAACGCACATGACCCTGGAGCACTATCAGGGCATGACCGAAAAGCATCTGGAAAAAATCGTTAATGAGGCGCTGCAGCGCTGGGATATTCTGGATGCGCTGATTATGCACCGCGTAGGTGATATCCATCCCAATGACCCCATAGTGCTGGTTGCGGTGTGGTCGGCGCATCGCAAGGAAGCCTATGAAGCCAACCGCTTTATTATGGAAGACCTGAAATCGAAGGCGCCGTTTTGGAAGAAGGAGGCGCTGGGAGAGGGTGAACGATGGGTGGCGGAAAATACGAAAGGCTAGGTTGTTCCGCTTCGCGGGATATTTAAGCGTTTAAGCGGGTATTCGCACCCGCATAAATATCTCGCGAAACGATTCAAAATTGGGGATCTCCAAGGAAAAGTAGTGTTTTAGCAGGCGTGCACAAGGCGCTTGCTAGAGTTTCAATGCAAGATCTTTAGTGTCGTTGCTAATATCATTTCTACCAAGAGCTTTTCACATTGATACAGCGGTATTTTTTAGTGAATCAATATCGGGATTCAAGATAAAGTAGTGCAGATTTACCAATGTTGCTGTTGATGCAAAAAGCAGCATATTATGCCATTCGGCCTTAAGTTCATCTATACCTCATCTTGGTTTTTTAGATCAGGCCGATTGATCCGCATAGATGTTTTGTTTGTTTCGAAACCATATGCTGCATACATTAGAGGAATTATTATAACGCTTTTCTAAATCCTCGCGCTGGCTTTGAAAAGAAGACTCTTTACGCTTTAAAGTGTATTGAATCAATGCAGTTAAAACCGAGCCAATGCCAAGTTTAGAAAGTAGTCCGGTCACTAGCGTGATCCAGTTAATTGTATCCATAATCACCTTTTAAATAATCCTAGTATGAGTGGCGCACAAAATTATTTAAACAAATGCTTCAAACGGAATTACCTCAACCAGATCCCCTGGTTCTGCGCCCATCGATTCCATCGGTAAAACAATAAAACAATTCGCTTCGCTCATTGAGCGCAGGATGCCGGAGCCTTGTGCGCCGGTTGTGCTTACGCTGTGTTCGCCGTTGCTATCTACGCTAAGGACGGCGCGCTGGTATTCAGTGCGGCCGGGGCGTTTTTTTAGTTTATTGGTGGCGGGGACCTTGAGGTTTAAATAGGGCCTGGGTGCTTCGCCCATGAGTCGTCTCAAGGCAGGTTGCACGAACAGGTAGAAGGTGGCCATGACGGATACAGGGTTGCCGGGCAGGCCGAAAAAAACGGCATCCTGCAGGCGGCCGAAGGCCAGTGGACGGCCGGGTTTCATGGCGACTTTCCAGAAGTTGATCTCACCGAGTTTTTCCAGCGTTTCTTTAACATAGTCGGCGTCACCCACCGACACTCCGCCAGAGGTGATGACAACGTCGGCATCGCTGGAAGCTTGTGTAAAGGCGTCGATGAGTGAATCGCGATCATCTCGAATCACACCCATGTCGATGATCTCCACACCGAGACGCGTCAGCATGGCGTGTAAGGTGTAACGATTGCTGTCATAGATCATTCCAGTTTCAAGCGGTTCGCCAATGGAGCGTAGTTCGTCACCGGTCGAAAAAAATGCGACCCGCAAGCGTCGTTTGACGAGAGCTTCACCGATACCCAACGACGCCAGCAGGCCAATATCAGCTGGCCGCAGGCGTTTGCCGGTCTTTAATACGCAGGCGCCTTTGCCGATGTCCTCTCCGGCCTGGCGTACGTTTTGCCCCTTACGGTTGCGATCATCGATACGGATCATGTCGCCGTCGATCTCGACATGTTCCTGCATCACTACGGTGTCGGTGCCCGGTGGCATGGCAGCGCCGGTCATAATGCGTACGCATTCGCCTTTTGCGGTGGGCTGGGTGAAGGGTTTGCCCGCCCAGGAGGTGCCTATGAGTCTGAGATCATGCGTAGCCTCGATAGGCAGGTCGCTGCTGCGTACGGCGTAGCCGTCCATAGCGGAATTGGTGTGGCCGGGCACGTTGATGCTGGAATACACATCGCTGGCCAGTATGCGCTCGAGCGCGCTGCGGATTGCGATTTTCTCGAAGCCGGATACCGCTTGCAGGCTGGAAGTGATACGTGTGACGGCATCGTCTGGCGACAGGGAATTCGGGTCGTAGTCGTCCATGCAACTTGCGGCGTCGTTGATGGTGTTTTTACTCATGGTGAATGCCTTGATCTATGTTGGTGTCCTGAATGCGCATCACAGGATATGTTAATAATGTATTAATTGTTGCAGGATTGCACTATGCTCAGGCGCAAACCCGATTGCTTGCCCGCAACTAGCCAGTGGGCGGCCTCTCACGCGGTACCGTTATCACTTATGACTCTTAAATTGCAAAGATTGTATACAGGCGCGCTGCTCTTGATCTATCTCTTGTGCAGCGCTCAGGTACAGGCGGACTGGGCGCGCGCCGAGGCTGCGATCATGGGCACCGAGATCCGTGCCGAGGTTTGGCATGAGGATGCCGCATTGGCGCAAAAAGGCGTTGTTGCGGTCATGGACGAGATGCGCAGAATCGATAGGTTAATGAGTCCCTACAAACCTCAGAGCGAATTGTCGCAGATCAATCGGTATGCGGCTGATGAACCCGTTGTTGTGAGCACCGAATTATATGCATTGATAAAACGTTCGATGGAGTTTTCAGTGCTCACGGGCGGCGCATTTGATATTACCTTTGCCAGTGTCGGCCATCTATATGACTACCGGGAACATCGGAAGCCGGATCAGCAGCAGATAGAGGAAAAATTATCCGCGATTAATTACCGGCATGTCGAGCTTAATGACAAAGATAGGTATGTACGATTCGCCAGACGAGGTGTCAAAATCGATCTGGGTGGTATTGCCAAAGGTCATGCTGTCGATAACGCGCTACAGATCCTGCGGGACCTGGGTATTGAGCATGCCCTGGTTACTGCAGGCGGTGATACTGGCTTGCTCGGGGATCGTCTGGGACGGCCCTGGATGGTTGGAATCAAACATCCACGCAAGTCAGGTGCAATGGCCGCCATGCTGCCGTTGCAGGATGAAGCACTTTCAACCTCGGGTGATTATGAGCGCTTTTTCGAAGAAGACGGTGTTCGTTATCACCATATACTCAATCCGAGTACCGGCAAATCGGTAGGCGAGGTGACCAGTGTGTCCATTCTCGGGCCGGATGCCACAACCGCGGATGCATTATCGACCAGCGTCTTTGTGCTGGGTGTAGAGCAGGGGATGGCATTGGTTAACCGACTTGCTGGGATCGAGGCCATTATCGTGGATAAGGAGCGCCGGCTCTTCTATTCCTTAGGCCTGGAAAAACCGTCGCGCCCGAGTGCCGAGACGAATACCTGGATGAAGTGAGAAAGTAATAACCGCAATCTTGGACTCTTAATCCCAAAATTTGGTGGCCCGATTTCCCTGGTCGACCACTTGTCCCTAAAAATGACCCGCCGATCGGCTATGCCTGTGCAGCAGCACGACCGCGATTACAATCCCAAGTATAAAAAATGTTCGTTTGTGATCATGTTCACGGTGTCCGCGTAGCTATGATCTGAACAATAGACAACAATTTATAATAACTTTTCACAGCCGTAAGTCTGTATCCCCAATCACGGCCAACTGGAGCAATACGATGCGAGTCAATGCGTTATTTTTGGTGTGTGTGTTGGTGTCTTACCTGGCCGGCTGCGATAGCAGTACCTCACCTGCAGAGAATACGGTACTAAACGGGGATTTTCCGGTTGTTTATGTGCAACGGCAATTCGAGGCGGTAGGCAATCCGACCGATGGTATAACGTTTGCACCGGGTGGCGACCTGATGTTCAAAGAGTTGGCGTCAGCGACTTCTGACCCGGTAAACCTCACTGCGAGCTATACGCAGGGGCAGGGTGATGTCTCTGACCCTGAGGTTTCATTTGATGCCAAGAAAATCCTGTTCTCGATGCGAACACCTACGACGGGAGACACTTGGAATATTTATGAGTATGACATCGAGACCGAGACACTGGCACGTGTTATTCAGGATGACGTTATCGCTAACGAAGGTAATGATGTTGATCCGTCCTACCTGCCGGATGGTCGTATTATGTTTTCCTCAAACCGTCAGGAGAAAACCAAGACATTAATGGGGCAAGAAGGTATCGCACCCTACACTTATATTGACGAGTATGAGCGTGAAGGAACTATTGCCTTACATATACTTAATCGTAACGCTGCCGATCCAGCTGATCTGATTAAGCAGGTCTCGTTCAACCAAAGTCACGATCGCAACCCGACAGTATTGAAGTCGGGTGAAGTGATGTTTGCTCGCTGGGACCATGTTGCAAACCGCAACCACTTTCCGATTTTTTTCACCAACCCTGATGGTACCAACCTGTTTGTCCAATACGGTGCGTTCAGTCCGGGCAATAGTTTCCTGCATCCGCGTGAAATGCAGGATGGTCGTGTGATTGCGTCACTGATGCCGCTTTCAGGTACTGACGAGGGTGGCGCACTGGTGACCATCGATATCCAGAATTACTCGGATAATAATGATCCGGCTCCGGGTGTTGCCGCAGGTGGCTCTGGTCAGGAGGTTATGCAGTTTACAAATCTGGCAGTCAGTTTTGGGCGTGATTTTTCCGAGGGTGGGCGTTATGCGACACCATATCCATTGTGGGATGGGACCAATCGTGTGTTGGCGGCCTTCAAGCCGGCGCCTCCCAATCCTGTTGAGATTACCAACCCGATCACTGGTGAAGTGACGCTGGATGAGGGTGAGCCGGCTTATAAAATCTATATGGTCGATCTGGAAACTAAATCACAACGGCCGATTCAGACCACTCCCGAGGACATGGCGCTGTTGGATCCGGTAGCGGTTATCCCGCGCGATCCCGCCGATCTTCCAAATATTATTAGTGATAAGGCCCTGGATACCACCTTGGCCACAAAGACTAATACCCTGGGTTCTACCGGTGTGGGTGTGCTTAATGTGAAAAGTGTCTACGACACAGATGGCCTGGGCATTATGGGTGACCGTGTGTTGGCCGCCGGTGAGGTCATACCCAAGACGTCCGCTGGTCAACCTGACCTGATGAAAATGAAAGACCCCGTATATCCAGAATTTGCACAGCGTGTGGGCCGCTTCGTGCGTGTCACCCGTGCTGTACCGACACCTCGTGGAATCATGATGGATGCGATTAGCGAAAACGATTTCGAGATGCAGGAAATCGTTGGATATGCACCGCTTGAACCGGATGGTTCGATCAATATCGAAGTGCCGGCCGATACACCCCTCACATTGGCAGTGTTGGACGAACAAGGTCGCGCCTTTCAAACGCATACCAACTGGCTACAAGTGCGTCCCGGTGAAACGCGCACCTGTAACGGTTGTCATTCGCCGCGTCGGGCTGAAGAGCCGCTCAATACGCCGCCGATCTCCGGTAATCATCCCAATACACTGTTTACAGCAGGTATCGGTGAATCAATGGCTGAGACGCGTGCACGCGTCGCAGCAAGCCCGCAGAATCTAACAACTGATATCGTGTTTAGCGATGTATGGACAGATCCGACCGTCGCCAGTCCGCAGGCGGACATTGTCATCGACTACGCGGGATTAACGACAGCTGCGCCAGCAGAAGGGCGTATCAATTACGCAGAGCAGATACAACCCTTGTGGGAGGCGTCCCGTACGGGCGGTGCCTGTGTCAGTTGTCACAACAACAATGACCCGGATGATCTAGTGTCTGTCGGTCTTGATTTGAGCGGTATGATTTCGGGTTCAGGTCGTTTGGTATCTTACGACGAGTTGCTGATCGGTGATCCCTTATTGGATGCCAACGGCAGTCCGCTACCGCCGAGGATTGATGAAGACGGTGAAGTGATCATCCAGCGTGGTCCGGCCTTGGTCGAGGTGGGGAGTTCAGGACAAAGCTCGCGTACCAGCCACCTGATTGAAACCATCTTTAACGATAAATTACGTGCTGATGCTAGCCAGGTACTCGGCACCCCAGATCACAGTGGCATGCTGAATGCTTCCGAGAAACGGCTGGTGACCGAGTGGATCGATGTTGGTGGGCAGTATATCAATGATCCCTATGAGGCGGTTGCCGGGTCTGGTGGCCGCGAGATCCGCACCGATCTCCAGATCGCTGGCCTGGATGAGGATGTATTCAACCAGTCTGTACATCCGGTCTTGATGAATCGTTGCGCAAGTTGTCACCAGGCATTTGGTAATTCGGGCGACTTTGTGAACGTATCCAGCAGTTTTGTTGGTAATAATCGTTTTGTACTGACAGGAAATCCGCCAGGAGACTTTAATGTTACAGCGGGTATGGTGAATGATGTCTGTGACCCGGCTAACAGCGATCTGTTGTTACGGCCAGTTTCAACCGAGACTGATACGCCACCACACCCGCAGGTTGCCGCTAGCCCTGGTGACCCGCTAGCACCTGTTTTGTCAGTGGCTGATGCGGATTATCAGACGATTTTAAGCTGGGTTCAGGCGGCAGCAACTGCAAACAGCTGCCCTTGATTTTCTAGACCGGAAAACTTAGGGGTTTCTTTTGAAGTATAAAGACTTAACGCTGCTATTAACGGCAGTGGTGGCGTTGCTAAGTGCGTGCGATAACGTATCGGTCGAGGATACCCCCGATACGGCAGCCGCCACACTGTGTTATGCCGATTACCAGACCTGTGTTGACCCTATCCTGCAGGCGGTTGTCAGTAATGTCACTTGCTCCGCTAGTGCCTGCCATGCTTTAGGCGGTAATGGTGGCGGGTTCAAGATTAATCAGAACCCGGCAACTGATGCTGAGTTTATGGTCAACTTCTTCGCTGCAAAGGCATTTGCAAATCTGACTACTCCCACTCAAAGTAAGCTCTTGCTGGAACCCTTGCAAGGCAGTTTCGGCATCACGGGTTCGCATGGTGGGGGTAGTATATTTCCCAATACATCTGATCCGTGCTATCAAACAATTTTGACATGGATTAGTAAGCAGGTCGGAGCGGATGACAGTCCAAGCTGTGGGGTTTGCACACCGATAAACGTGAGCGCATGTGGCTTCTAAGTGCCGCAGTTGAATAATATGAAATTGAGGCGACATGATACGTATTTTTCTGGTCTTAATGTTATTAATCAGCCAAGGCTTGGTTGCATCGATTGTCGCCGCAGAAGAAACATATCAAAAAGTACAGGTTGTTGATCCTTATATTGAGCTACACACCGGCCCGGGCAGGGGTTATCCGGTTTTTCATGTTTATGAGCGTGGCGAATGGATTGAAGTAATTAAACGCAAAACCGATTGGTTTCAAGTCCGCGGTGATAATGGTAAGGATGGCTGGGTAACACGCGTACAGCTGGAGCAGACATTGACTGAGGCGGGGATTGCGCCCGGCTTTCGAGATATCGCAGTTAGTGATTTTCTGGAACGCAGGTTGGAGTTTGGTTTTGCGGGCGGTGAATTCGAGAACGATCCGGTGGTGACTGCGCGTGCTGGTTATCATATTTCGGAGAATCTGATGTTGGAATTGTCTGTTGCCGATGTCGCAGGTAGCTTTTCCAGCTCTTCGCTGTATCACATCAATCTGGTATCGATGCCATTTCCGGATTGGCGCCTTACGCCATTCTTTACTATTGGTGTTGGGAGGTTTGAGAATATTCCCAAGGCGACTTTGATTGATGCTATCGAGATCGATGCAACGGCAGCAAACGCTGGACTTGGTGTGCGTTACTACATAACACGGCGTTTTATCGCGCGCCTGGATTTCAAGAATTATGTAGTACTCAAGAATGATATTGAGAATGAAGAATTTCAGGAATGGGTGGCGGGGTTGTCATTCTTTTTTTAGCGAATTAAAGGGTTTTCGATGTTCACTAAATCATTGATATTAATATTGGGTCTGGCGTTGTTTATGCCGGCGCTTGCAGCAGAAACGCCGGAGCCAGCCCCTGCCGGCGAGCAAGTGATTGAACCCGAACTGGATCGACGCAAAATTATTGTGCCAAAAATCGATACCGAAGATTTTGAAGTTAATGTATATGCCGGCTTGGTGAGTTTCGAGGATTTTGGTACCAAGCCTGTCTACGGTGCGCGCATCGCGTTTCACGTAACGGAGGATTTTTTCCTGGAAGCAGCATTTGGGCTCTCGGAAATTTCTGATACCTCATTTCGTGATCTGGGTTTGGCGTTATTCCCAAATGAAGACGAGGATGTCACTTATTACAATTTATCGTTGGGTTTTAATCCTTTCCCAGGTGAGATTTTTATTGGTGGGAATCGGGCGATGAGCAGCACGTTGTACCTAATAGGTGGGGTGGGTAATATCGAATTTATCGACGAAGATGAGTTTGAGTATCATTTTGGTTTTGGTATGCGCGTTATGCCCAAGGATTGGTTAACGATACGGCTCGAGCTGCGTGATTACATTTTTGAAACCGATCTTTTGGGCGAAAATAAATTTACAAATAATCTGGAAACGACACTCAGTGTTGGTATTTTTTTCTAACTAAGGGATGCTCGATATGATCAGGCAATACAGAAACGGAATCTTGCTCGCGATATTTGTGACCCTCATGGTATCTGCGAGTAATGTCTATTCGCGAACAAGTGACCTTCAAGGCAAGGCGGCACCTAATTTTACTCTCAAGAGTGAAGCCGGTGTCAACATGAAGCTGAGTGAATACCGAGGGCAGGTTGTTATGCTAAATTTCTGGGCGACCTGGTGTGGTCCCTGTCGCCAGGAAATGCCGCACCTAAACGAGCTCAGTAGTAAGTACGAGAGACTGGGTTTTACCTTGATGGGTATTAATATTGACGAAGATCCGCAGCGCGCCAACAACATGGTCGATAAGCTGCTTGTCGGTTATCCGGTGTTGTATGACCAGTCAAAAGCGATCAGTAAGCTGTATCAGGTCGATGCCATGCCGACTACTCTTTTAATAGACCGTGATGGCAGAGTCAGATATGTGCATCGTGGCTACAAAAAAGAATATCTGCCTCTCTATGATGAACAAATCCGTGCCCTGTTAAAGGAATAAGTTGTTGTCATGAGATTGATACGACTATGTGTAGTTTCGATTTTGTTCATGTTGTTGGGCGCCTGCGGCCATTTTCCCCTTGAGCCCTGGGTCGCTCCATACGAGCGTGAATACCTGGCGGATGAAATTATGAGTTTTTCGCGTGATCCCCTGGCGAATAAATACCGCCAGCATGTTTATGACACGCGCGAGGGAGCGCGTGGTGCCGGTATTGCGTCAGGGGGGGGCTGTGGCTGCAACTAGTCACAGGCTGTCTGCAATGAAATACCTTGCTGCAATCGTGGTCGTTGTGTGCTGCATGATGCAGTCACGTGCGGCCGTGTTGCCTGAAGATGAAGCTGAAATCATGTATCACCTCTACGATGGTGGTGGGGTCGAGGTTGATGGTCCTGCGTTACTGGTTCGAAAGGGGCTGTTCGATACTATGTCGGTCAGCGTCGGTTATTATCGCGACTCCATCAGCGGCGCATCTCCTGATGTGATCCTGGGTGGCAGCAAATATTCTGATTCCCGCGATGAACTGAGTGCGGGTATCGAATATTTGTACGGGAACAGTTTGATGAATCTGGGTTTTGCCAGTAGTGATGAATCTGATTACGAGGCCGATACCATTTCCCTTGGTGTGTCGCATGAGGTTTTTGGCGGGTTGACAACTGTCAGTATGGGTTATGTGTCTGGTTCCGATACGGTGAGCCGTTCTGATAACGCATCATTTGGTGATGATAACCTGACTGAAGCTGATATCGATCGCAATCAGTACCAGCTCGGGCTCAGCCAGGTATTGACGCCGACCCTGATCGTGAGTGTGAATTATGAGGCGATTACTGATGACGGTTTTCTGAATAATCCCTATCGTAGCGTAATCTTGCAGGGTGGTCTTGTCGCTGAACGTTATCCGGGAACCCGGACCAGTCAGGCGCTTGCCTTGCAGGCAAAGAAACACTGGCTTAATCGTTCCGCGAGTCATTTTGGGTACCGATTTTTTACAGACACATGGGAGATCCAGGCCCATACCATTGATTTGGGATACACGAGTTATGTGGGTAGCCGCCTGCTGGCCGATATCTATTATCGTTTTTATGACCAGTCTGCGGCGTCTTTCTATAGCAATAATTTTGAACAAGAACTTAATTTCATGGCGCGTGATAAGGAATTGAGTAGCTATACCAGCAACACGCTAGGCGTGAAATTTACTTATCGATTGTTTGAAGAGAGTAAATACGGTTTGCATGGCGGAGATCTGGGTTTTATCTATGAATATATGAAATACGATTATGACGATTACAGTGGGGTGACGGATATATCGAATTTCAATGCCAGTCCGTATTCTTTTGATGCCAGTACCTTGCAGTTGTATTTTTCAGTCAGGTACTAATGACCAAGTTGAGAGACCAATCATGTTTTATAAATGGGTAACATCCATGAACCGGTTTGCAAGCGGCCTTTTGCTGGTTTTGATTATGTCTGGAGCTGCTCAAGGCCAGGATGTGGTCGCTAGTGATGTTGTAGAAAACACTCCGCAGCATGATGATTTTAAAAGTATAGATCAGGAAATTCAGACGCTTAAACAGGATGTTATTGAGCTAAATCGGGATCTTTTTATTCTTGAAGAGGAATTGCTGTTTCCTTCGAACACCCAGGTTGCGGTGTTTGTGTCTATTGATGTCGGCACCTTGTTTGGCCTCGATTCCGTGCAGATAAAGCTCAATGACAAGGTGGTGTCAAATTATCTTTATACACAACGTGAAGTCGATGCGCTGCATCGTGGTGGTGTGCACCGTATCTACATGGGAAATTTGCGTAGTGGTGAACATGAGTTGGTTGCATTACTTGTGGGCAAGGGGCCGCATGGGCGTGATTATCGTCGTGGCGCTACGGTCAAGTTTGAAAAACAACTAGGGCCCAAACATATTGAGCTGAAAATATCTGACAAGGTGACAAAACTGCAGCCCGAGTTTGTCGTCAAGCAATGGTAGCGAATCTTCCATGAGCATCCGCCTGAGATCTTAATGTTGTCATTGTAATGACCGGCCTGATACTCAAATCTCGCATCAATTTTTTGTGCATACGCTTGCCGTTACTTGTATGCGCCTTGCTCTTGAGCTTGATGCTGCGTGCTGTGTACGCCGAGGATAAGGCACCGCAACACGTGGTGCGTGATTTACCCTATGGGGAGGTTCTGTTTGATTTCTACAAGCAGGATTACTTTGCGGCCATTACGCGCCTGATCGCTGAAAAACAACAACAGCGACTATTAAATCATGTTGACGATAGCGAAATCCTGCTGGGTGGAATGGACTTATCCTATGGTATGCATGAAGAGGCGCGGCGTATCTTTCTTCAGGTGCTAGATAACTCTGTCAAGGAAGCGACGCGCAATCGTGCCTGGTATTACCTTGGTAAGATATCCTATCAGCGTGGCTATATGCAGGAAGCATTGGATTCGCTCAACAGAATTAGTGGTGACTTGCCCCTACAAGTACAGGGTGACCAACAGTTGCTGCTGGGGAATGTATTTATGAGCGCGGGGCGTTATCAGGAGGCCGCCGCCGTGTTGCAGGACTGGCGTGGTCCGAGACCGTGGAGTCCATACGCACGTTACAATCATGGTGTAGCGCTGATAAGAAGTGGTCGACTTGAGGCGGGACTTGATTTGCTGGATGACGTCGGCAAATTGAAGGCCAAGGATGAAGGAGGTCTTGCGCTTAAGGACAAGGCCAATATGGCTAGCGGTTTTACTCTTTTACAAAATGATCAACCGGGTCGTGCGCGTTTTTTTTTGGAGCGGGTACGCTTAAGCGGTCCTTACTCCAGTAATGCTTTATTGGGAACGGGTTGGGCTGATGTTGCAAATGAGGATTATCAAAACGCACTCATTCCATGGACCGAACTTGGTAAACATGCTCCTGAAGAAGTCGCAGTACAGGAATCGTTGCTCGCGTTGCCGTATGCCTATGGGAAGTTGGGCGCCTATGCTAAGGCAGCTACATTATATGAGCAGGCGGTAGGCGCCTATGGGGCGGAAGCGGTGCGCCTGCAAGTGTCTACGCAGGCGATCAGTGAAGGCAAGCTGCTCAAAGCATTGCTTGAAGAACAAACCGGGCATCCCGAGTTAGGCTGGCTTTGGCACCTGGAACGAATCCCTGACTTGCCGGAAACCCGCTACTTGCGTGTACTTATGGCTGGGCATGAATTTCAGGAGGCCTTCAAAAATTTCCGCGACTTGGTATATCTTCGTCGCAACCTGGAATTCTGGGCCAACAATATGGTGGCCTTCGATGATATGGTCGCAACGCGCGAGCGACGTTATCAGCAAAACCTACCCCTGGCAGAGCACGGTCTTCAACAGATCAATGTCAGCACGCAGCAGGAGAGGTATAGCAGGTTGTTGGCGCGGCTTGATGCGATCGAGTCCTCCGACGATATTCTGGCGTTGGCTAATACAGAAGAATCGCGTATGTGGGCGAAGCTGCAGTCGATTGAGCAACGCCTGGAAGCCATGCCTGTCAATGAACAGGCGGCAGAGCTGCGTGACAAACATCGTCTACTAAAAGGTTATCTGCTGTGGCAAATGAATGAAGAGTTCGTGCCGCGTTTATGGGTGCAGCGCAAGACCCTCAAACAGTCCGCTGAAGGATTGGCTGAGACTCAAAAACGACGTGCCGGTCTGGAACGGGCTATCGAGGCTGCTCCCGCAGGTTTTGAGGGTTTTCATGCGCGCATTGTTGCGTTAAGAGAGCGTTTGCGTGTATTGCAACCGCAGCTTGAGAGGGCTCAGCAACGGCAGGCGCGCTATCTGGAAGCCATAGCTATTGCTGAACTACAACGCCGTGAGCACCTGCTGGCTGCTTATGTTGATCAGGCACGCGTCGCAATGGCGGGCGCCTATGATAAGGCGGCGGGTGCGGGCCTTGAAGGGTCAACGAAATGAATGGCCGTTCATGGCGTCTGCCCGCATTCTGTGCGGTTTCAGTGGTGTTGCTGATGTCCTGCGCCGTGCAGTCCACGCAACCCACTATCGCTGACCTGAATGACCGCAAGCTGCAGGTAGAGCAGGTGGAAGGCGCGCTGGATGCTGAAACCAGTCGACAGAAGGCCGTGCAGGTTTACCGAGATCTTATTGCCAACCCGCCGACGGGGGAGGTGGATCCAGAGGCATTGCGTCGGCTGGCGGATTTACGTCTTGAGGAGGACGACGATGCTCTGGCGGATGATGCCAGCAGGTCACCGCAACAGGCGTATGCAGAATCCATGCAGTTGTATCAGCGATTACTGCAAAATAACCCTGAACACCAAATGAATGACCGGGTGTTGTATCAGCTTGCGCGCGCGTATGACAACCGGGGACAGAAAGACGAGGCATTGGCTATGCTAGATCAGTTGGTCAGACGCTACCCCGCTTCGCCACTGGTGCTGGAATCGCAATTCAGGCGCGGTGAAATCCTATTTGTGAAGCGCTCTTATCCAGCAGCTGAAGACGCATTTCAGGCCGTAATCGATACGGGTGATACCAATCCGTTCTATGAGCATGCTTTGTATAAAAAGGGGTGGTCCCTGTTCAAGCAGACTAATTATCAGGCCAGCATCGACCCGTTCATGTCGGTATTGCAACGCAAGTTGCCAGGTGGTGAGTTACAAACCGATATGCAAAGCCTGGGTCGTGCCGACAGGGAATTAGCGGAAGATGCCTTGCGCGCCATCAGCCTGGGGTTTTCCTATGAGGGCGGACCAGCCAGTATCCATGACTATTTCAGTGCCAATGCACATAATCCCTATGAGGATCTGATCTATAGTCGGCTTGGCGCGTTTTATATGGATAAAGAACAATTCAGCGATGCCGCCAAGACTTATGAATCGTTTGCGGGACGTAACCCGGACAGTGAGCGTGCACCTGACTACCAGGCGAGGGTTATCGATGCCTTTGTTAAGGGGAAGTTTCCGTCTTCGGTCTTGGAGGCGAAGAAAGATTACGCTAAAAACTATCGCCTTGATGGTCCTTATTGGCAGAAACGCAAGCCTGCCGACAGGCCTGAAGTTGTCGCAGCCCTTAAAAGCACTGTGACCGATTTGGCCAACCACTACCACGCGCAAGCTCAGCAAAACAAAACACAGACCGATTATCGCGAAGCCGAAACCTGGTATAGGAGTTACCTGGATACTTTCCCCGACGATGCCAAGGCGCCGCAGATGAATTTCCTTCTTGCTGAGGCCTTGTATGAGACAAAACGTTATGGCTATGCGGCCCTCGAATATGAAAAGACTGCATATAAGTATCCAGCACATGCAAAATCATCAGAAGCAGGATATGCGGCCCTGGTTTCCCTTGAGCATTATGAAAAAACTCTACAGGGCAAAGAGCAGGCAGCCGTTAAGGAACGTGCTATTGCCAGCACTCTACGTTTTGCCGATGCTTTTTCAGAACACCCTAAAACGCCTGTTGTGCTGGTCAAGGCTGCCGATGATCTTTTTAAGTTGAATAAATCAACAGAGGCAAGCCGGATTGCGCAACGCGTTGTCAAACAATATCCCAATACTGAAACCGGATTGCGGCGCACAGCCTGGACGGTAATCGCCCACACGGCTTTTGATGGCAAGGATTTTTTACAGGCAGAATCTGCATACCAGCAGGTTCTAACGCTGATGCCAACTGAGGATAAGCACCGTAACGAGGTTGAAGAACGCCTCGCCGCCTCGATCTACAAGCAAGGTGAGGTCAGTCAGCAACAGGGTGATCTCATTGCTGCTGTAGACCACTTTCTACGTGTCGGCCAGGTCGTTCCCAAATCGCCGATGCGCGCCACTGCAGAATACGATGCAGCGGCGGCCCTTACGACCTTAAAGCAATGGCCGCGAGCTGCCCTGGTTCTGGAGTCGTTCCGCGCTTCTTATCCCAAGCACGAACTGCAACCTGAAGTTACCCGACGGCTTGCTGTGGCATATCAGGAAGGCGGACAACCTCTTAAGGCGGCAGTCGAGTTTGAGCGCATGAGTGAAGTCCAAGGTGGCGATCCTCAAATGCGGCAGCAGGCGATGCTGCAGGCTGTAGAGCTCTATGAAAAAGGTGGGGATACCGGCCGCAGCGTTGATATGCTGAAAACCTATATTGCAAAATTCCCGCAACCGCTGGAAGCGGCAATGGAGGCGCGCCAGCAGTTGGTCGATCTCTATTCAAAAAGGAATAATGCCACCAAGGCGCGTTACTGGCGCCAGCAGATTGTTGCAGCAGATGCTAAAGCTGGCCCCCAGCGTACTGAACGCACCAAATTTCTGGCAGCCAACGCCACACTCGCGCTGGCAGAAGAGGACCATCAGGCTTATCGCAGGGTTAAGCTGGTGGAGCCGTTGAAACAGAGTCTGGCGAAGAAGAAGAAACTCATGAAACAAGCCATTGATGCCTATGGCAAAGCAGCTAATTCTGGTATTGAGAGTGTAACTACCGCGGCGACATTTAATACTGGTGATATCTATCATGATTTCAGTCGAGCATTGATGGATTCACAGCGGCCTCGTGGGCTTAATGGCGAAGAGTTGGAACAGTACGAAATCCTGCTGGAAGAGCAGGCGTTTCCGTTCGAAGAAAAGGCAATCGATATCTACGAAGTCAATATCAAGCGCCTCTCAGAAGGTGTGTACGATAAGTGGATAAAAAGAAGTATCGCGGCGTTGGCTGAGTTATTGCCCGCCCGCTACGCTAAGACGGAACGGGGAGAGGCTGTTGTTGAAGCGATTCACTAAAGCACTGGTTGTACTAATAGCGCTTGGGCTGCTGCAGGCCTGTGCTAGTTTGCCAATGGGTGGTGCTCAGCCGGGCGCAACTATTCCTAAGGTGGATCCCCAGGTACAAGCCAACTATCAACGGGCGTTGGGGCTGATGCAGGAAGGTCAGTTAAAGCCCGCCCTGGATTTATTACAGAGGGTCGCGGCGCAAGACAAACGTCTCGCGGGGCCCTGGGTGAATATGAGTATCATACAGCGCAAATTGGGACATGCTGATGAGGCACTCAAGGCGGTACAGCAGGCAATTACGGCGAATCCAGGCAACCCTGCAGCATTGAATCAGCTCGGAATTCTGCAGCGCGAGGCGGGTCAATTCGAGCAGGCCAGCGCTTCATATGAGCGTGCGCTTACTGTTCGTCCGGATTATAGCTACGCCCATCTTAATAAGGGGATTTTGTGTGATCTCTATCTGCGTAATATTGCGTGTGCATTGCAACACTACCAGAAATATCAGGATCTGGCAGGCGAAGATAAACAGGTCAAACTGTGGATTGCTGACCTGAAGAGGCGTCAGGCAGCAAAGCCATAAGGGGAAGGGTATGAAATTAACATCAACCGCTTGCTGTTGTTTTATCTTGTCGTTATGTGCTGTGGTACAGGCCGAAGAGGGTTCGCGTGACCTTTCGGGTATGTCGGTGATCGGTAACAGTGAATTACCGAAGACGTTGGTGATTGTGCCCTGGAAGCCGGCACAATCCGGTGACTTATCGGGCCGTCCAGTCAATAGCCTACTGGATGAGGCGATCAGCCCAGTTGATCGTGAAGTGTTTGAGCGCGAAGTAAATTATTATCATTCCGGTGTTGGCCGGTAATTATGCAGACGAACATCATAAGTTAATCACGGAATTCGTTACTGTTAAGAATGCAACTGGTTTCAGAAAAATTTATCTAGGAGTACATCATGGGTGTCTATCAAGCAATAGTCAGTTTCTTTCAATCGGGGGGTGCATTCATGTATCCCATTATGGTCGTGCTGGCGCTAGGGTTGGCGATCGCTATCGAACGCTATATTTACCTTACCCTGGCGACGACCAAAAATCGTCTGGCATGGCATAAGTTGCAGCCGACATTGCAAAACGGCAACTTTCGTCAGGCCCTGGCATTTACCGAGGGTTCGAAGTCCGCGATTAGCAAAATCCTTAATTACGGGTTGACGCGGGCCACAGTTTCACGGCGCCGAGACGATGTCGAGATCGCCATGGAAGAGGGTTTGATGGAGATCGTACCGCGCCTGGAGAAGCGCACGCATTATCTGGCGACCTTTGCAAATATTGCTACGCTACTTGGCCTACTGGGTACCATTATTGGTTTGATCCAGGCATTTACCGCAGTCGCTGAAGCAAATCCCGCTGAGAAAGCTGATTTGTTGTCTGCCAGTATTTCAGTTGCAATGAACACCACAGCGTTTGGCTTGATGGTCGGTATCCCGTTATTGTTAATCCATGCCGTACTGCAGACTAAAACCACTGAGCTAGTGGATAGCTTAGAGATGGCTTCTGTGAAAGTGCTTAATTTCATCACTGATCGTAACAAGTCTGAGGCGGCAGCCCAATCATGAAACGTCGCTCACGTCGTCTCCGTCAGCAAGCGGAGGAGATGAATGTCACAGCCTTTATGAATTTGATGGTGATCCTGGTGCCGTTCCTGTTAATCACGGCGGTCTTCTCGCGCATGACGATTCTGGAATTGAATATGGCATCGGATCCGACCACAAAGACGCCTCCGAAACAAACTCTTAATCTTGAGGTTGTGGTACGCGATGCACGTATCGATGTACAGGATCGTAATTCGGGCTTGCTTAAACGCATACCGAATGTCAGTGAGGGTTATGATATTTCGGTATTGTCTGGTTACCTGCAAAAGGTCAAGCGGCAGTATCCTAAAAAGACTGATGCCTCGATCCTGGTTGAACCGGATATTGCTTATGATGTTTTGGTCAAGGTGATGGATGCGGTACGCATCTATGAAGCGAAACAGGATGACGCTGCTCTTGCCCGCTATGAATTATTTCCGGAGATCGCTATTGGTGATGCGCCGGGTGGATAATAGAGGAAATAAGGGATGAAACAATCTCGACGTGCGCAACGTATGGAGCGGCATTACGGCCGTTCCAAACGCCGCGTTGCTCTCAACTTGGTCTCACTGATGGACATTTTTACCATCCTGGTGTTCTTCCTGTTGGTTAATGCCTCGGAAGTCGAGGTTTTGCCTACCACCAAGGGTGTTGAATTGCCTGAGTCGGTTGCGGAAACCACGCCGCGTGAATCGATCATCGTGTCGGTGACCGAGAAGGAAATTTTATTACAGGGTAGCCCTGTGGCTAGTGTTGATGGTTTTATGAAAGCCAACGCTGCAGAGATCAGGAAACTGCAGCAGGCCCTGCGTGCTGAATTCAAGGTTGATGAAGGCAAGCAAAAGACACAAGACCCGCTGGGATTTGAAGTAACCATAATGGGTGATAAAGCGACCCCGTTTAAGGTGCTCAAAAGAGTCATGCAAGTTTGCACCAGTGCGGGTTATAGCAAGATTTCCTTGTCCGTTATCCAAAAAGCAAGTCAGGGGTAAGAAGATATGCATGCCGCTTATTATGCCGCCTTCTTGCCCTGGGACCGTACCCCAGAAGATGACGAGCGCCTGCGCAAGTTGTTGCTGTGGATCCTGTTAACCTTCATATTATTGTCCATTATTCTTCCCTGGTTACCTTTGCCGGAGAAAGAGGAGAAAGAGGTTGTGGAGGTTCCGCCACGTTTGGCGCGTATTATTGAAGAACGTAAGCAACTGCCACCGGCACCACCGGCGCCAAAGGCGGAGCAGGTCAAGCCTCAGGCAAAGGCAGAAGCCAAACCCAAGCCTAAAAAGCAGCCCAAACCGAAAGCGGAATCAAAACAGGCTAAAAAGCCAACACCGACCACCAAGCAAACTGCTCGTGAAAAGGCTATGTCTTCGGGGTTACTAGCGCTGGCGGATGACCTGGCGGAGCTGCGGGAGAATCCGTCGGTGAAGAATTTAGGTTCCAAGACGTTACAGAAAGGATCCGGGCAAGCAAAAACGGTTGATCGTTCCATGGTGACTGCCGGTGTTGGTCAGGGTAGCGGGGGCATCAGTACTGGTGGCTTGAGTCGTAATACCGGGGGCAGCGGGCTAGGCGGGCGCAGCACCACTAAGGTGTCAGGTCCAAAGAGTACCGCAGGAGGCGGCGGTGGCGGATCGCGTAAATCGGGAGGTGGTCGCAAAGGATCGCGTACCGAAGAGAGTATCCAGATCGTGTTTGATCGTAATAAGAGCGCCCTGCATAGTATTTATAATCGAGGCTTGCGTGCGAATCCGAGCCTGCAAGGCAAAGTTGTGTTTAGCCTTACGATCGAGCCATCGGGTCGCGTCACTGCTTGCCGCATTATTTCCAGCGAATTGGGTGACCCTGCGCTGGAGCGTAAGTTGGTGCAACGCGTCAAGTTGCTCAAGTTTGGCGCTGCCGATGTGGTGACTGAGACTTTCAACTATCCGATCACATTTTTCCCAGCGTGACATCATGTCTTCAATGCGACTGTTACTGTGCCTGATAACCGCGTTGAGCTGTATAGGCGGCAATCAGGTGTCCGCACAAGATACCGGCGATAATCACTGGGTGCTGGCAGGGACGTTGCTGGCGGGCGAACAGTCCAGAGCGATCTTTCGCAGTGATGTCAGGGCAGAACGCATGGTTGCTGTGCATGACATGGTCGGTGATTGTGAAGTTACTGCTATCCTCCGCAATAATGTGCACATGTCTTGCTCAGACCGGCAGGAAAAGATGAAACTGTCCTATGGTATGTCGCTCGCGGTGCTTTCTCGTGCCGAGACATCCGCTGCACAGCAAAACGGTGAATCGATAGTACTGCAACGCAGTGCTATCGCGTCACTCTTCAAAGATCCACAACAGCTGGTCAGTCAGATATCAGTAGAGCCTCGTGTCATAGATGATGTCTTGCAGTGTTACGAAATTACCCATCTTAAACAGGATGGTGAACTGCATCGGCTTGGCTTGCAGCAAGGTGATCTGATTACAGCCGTTAATGGTGTGCCCGCCAGCCAAGCGCATCAGTTTATGCAGGTACTCAATAACTTTTCCGAGTTGGCATCCATTGAGTTACAGCTTACACGTGCGCGTAGACCACAGCTTCTGAGTTATATCATCCACTAGCCTGACTTATCTGGGGCTGCCATATCCTTCACTAACTCCTTGATTCTGCATAAGAATGATATGCATTAGCTGTGTGCGTGGTGGCGCTTGCAATGATCCGGCGTTCAGAGGCACCGACAAATATATCTTGATTTAAACGAACGTTTGATTAAAATCTAGGGATGGCTAAAGACACCAAGGATATCATTCTCGATACTGCTGAAAAACTCTTTGCAAAACAAGGGTTTAATAATACATCCCTGCGGAATATCACGACTGAGGCCGACGTTAACCTGGCCTCGGTAAATTACCATTTCGGCTCTAAAGATGCTCTGATTCAGAAATTGTTTGAGCGCCGCATCATCCCTATGAATGAGCAGCGTATTTCAAAACTGGAGCAGCTTGAACAAAAATACGGCGACCACATTGCGCTCGAGAACCTCATCGATGCCTTTATGGAACCCGCGATGGAGCTGAGCCGAGATACCCAAAAGGGTGGTGCACTTTTTATCAAATTGCTCGGCCGCACTTATACTGATCCAAGTTCAGAATTACATGATGCAATACGTCAGTTGTACGCCCCAGCCATTGAGCGCTTCCGGGATGCCTTTGCGAGGGTCTTGCCTGAGTTGACTCCCGACGAGTTGTATTGGCGAATGCACTTCATGGTGGGCCTGCTCGCCTATCTCATGGCAGGGACTGACATGATGCGTCTTATTGCATCCTGCAAACTATGTGATCCCCTGGATACTGATGCCCTGATAGCGCGGGCGCGCATGTTTCTGGTTGCGGGTATGCAAGCTCCGGTAATTGAGCAGCCCGACAACACAGATCAGAACGAATCGACAACGCGACGGGTTGACTCCGTCGCCGGTTAAACAATCTCAGGTTATTGCTGCCTGAACTAGGAGGTCATAATGGGCTTTATTATCTGGCTGGCTGTGATCGTGGCGGCGTTCTACACCCTCGCACGAATAGAACTTTCTTTGCAAGCCTGGACGGCTATAACCGGTGGTGCTTTGTTGCTGCTGGGGATGAGTGGACTGCTGGCTTTCTTGCCCGGCGTGATTTTATGGGCAGCTTTTCTGTTAGTGCTATTGCCGATGAATTTCCCGCCTGTGCGGCAGCGCCTTCTTGTGGCGCCGATGCTTAAGTATATCCGTAAGGTATTGCCACCGATGTCGGATACTGAGAGGGCGGCGATAGAGGCGGGCACGGTAGGCTGGGAAGCCGAGTTATTCGGTGGAAATCCGCAATGGGACAAACTCATGCAGATGGATGCGCCGCAGCTGACCGATGAAGAGCAGGCCTTTCTCGATGGTCCTGTAGAAGAGTTGTGCCGAATGCTCGATGACTGGAAGATTACCAACGAGCTTAACGACCTGCCACCTGAAGTCTGGGCTTTTCTCAAACAACACCGCTTCTTCGGCATGATCATTCCCAAGCAATACGGCGGACAAGAATTTTCTGCGCTGGCACATTCATGTGTAGTTCTGAAAGTATCCGCGCGTAGTGGTGCCGCTGGTGTAACAGTGATGGTGCCGAATTCATTAGGCCCGGCTGAATTACTGTATCACTACGGAACGGAAGAACAAAAAAATTATTACCTGCCGCGGCTTGCAAGTGGTGATGAGATCCCATGCTTTGCGTTGACCTCTCCGGTTGCGGGTTCCGATGCCGGGGCTATTCCGGATCATGGCATAATCTGCAAGGGCGAGTTTGAAGGTGAGGAAGTGCTCGGATTCAAGCTGACCTGGGACAAGCGTTACATCACGTTGGCGCCGGTTGCAACGCTACTGGGCCTTGCCTTCAAGGCCTATGACCCGGATCACTTGTTAAGCGATAAAGAGGAACTGGGCATTACCTGCGCGCTGATTCCCGTCAACACGCGGGGCGTCGAAATTGGCTACCGGCATAACCCGCTGAACGCCGCGTTCCAGAATGGCCCGACACGTGGCAAGGATGTGTTTGTTCCGCTGGACTATGTGATTGGTGGTCAATCTGGTATTGGTGACGGTTGGCGTATGTTGGTTGAATCCCTGTCCGCCGGGCGCGGCATTTCACTGCCAGCCCTGGGAGCGGGCGCAGGGAAATTTACCAGTCGAATAACGGGTGCTTACGCAAGAATCCGTAAACAGTTCAATATTCCGATCGGAAAATTCGAGGGTGTGGAGGAAGCGCTGGCGCGTATCGGCGGCCTTTCCTACATGATGGATGCTGGACGTCTATTGACCGCATCGGCCATTGATTCCGGTGAAAAGCCTTCTGTGATTTCGGCCATTATGAAGTACCACAACACTGAGGGCATGCGTCGGGTGGTCGATGATGCTATGGACGTGCATGGCGGCAAGGGCATTTGCCTGGGGCCGGGTAATTACCTTGCGCGTTCCTATCAGTCAGTGCCTGTGTGCATCACCGTGGAAGGCGCCAATATTCTTACACGCAGCATGATTATCTTCGGGCAGGGCGCGATGCGTTGCCATCCTTATGTGGTGAAGGAGGTGGCTGCCTCCTCCAACCCGGATGAAGAATCAGCCATACAGGAACTGGATGTGGCCTTGCTGGGGCATCTGGGATATACCACGAAAAATGCGGCGCGTTCCATACTCTATGGAATGACGGGCGGGCGCTTGGCGGCATCACCGGTTACGGGTCCAACCAGCGCGTATTTCAAGCGCTTGGCGCGCATGAGTGCGAGCTTTGCATTTCTTGCCGACGTGGCATTGTTAGTTCTCGGTGGCGCGCTCAAACGCAAGGAGAAACTCTCGGGGCGTTTTGCTGATGCCTTGAGTTTCATGTTCCTGTGTTCGGCTATCCTCAAGCGTTTCGAGGATACTGGGCGGCCGGCGGAAGATATGCCGTTGGTTGAGTGGTCGGCGAAGTACTGCCTGTATCAAACGCAGAATGCCCTTGATGAAATCATGCGTAATTTCCCTTCGCTGATTGTCGGTCAGTTGTTACGCGCAGTTGTGTTTCCGATCGGCCGCAATTTGCGTTATCCGAATGATGCGCTCGGGCATAAGGTCGCTGCTATTCTACTTGAGCCTTCGGAGACACGTGAGCGCCTGACTGAGGGTGTCTTTATTAGTGATGATGCTGAGGATCGGACTGGCTGTGTTGAGTACGCTTTCACCAAAGTCATCGCTGCAGAGCCGGCTGAGGATAAATTGCGCAAGGCAAAAATCATGCCGCCACCCTATGGTGATGATGGCAGTTGGCTGGATGAAGCGATCAAGCTGGAGGTCATCACGGCTGATGAAGCAGAGTTGGTACGTGAAGCGCGGGCCGCAACCTGGAAGGTAATTTCTGTTGATGAATTTGCGCCATCAGAAACAAGTGCACAGCAGGCCGATAAAGCGGCATAGCACAGCACTAATGTAGTTGCCTGGTCTGCAATCAATGCAGGAGCAGGTCGTGATAATGGCTGTTGGCTATGAGGATATAGATGGAGCATTATTTCAGAAGTGTGCGCCGTGCCGCTGTTTTGGGAGCCGGCGTCATGGGTGCGCAAATCGCCGCTCATTTGGCGAATGCACGTATCCCGGTGCTGTTGTATGAGCTTCCTGCCGATGGTGCTGATAAAAATGCCAATGTTGGCAAGGCAATGCAACAACTGACAAAACTCAAGCCCGCGCCTTTTGCCAATGACAGTGCCATCAAGGCGGTGCAGCCGGCGAACTATGATGAACATCTGCCCTTGTTACGCGAATGCGATCTGGTGATCGAAGCGATCAGCGAGCGGCTTGACTGGAAGCATGATCTTTATAAAAAGATTATGCCTCACTTGAACGACAAGGTTGTCCTAGCCAGTAACACCTCGGGTATCAGTATACACAGGCTCGCTGAGATATTGCCTGAGCCATTGCGTCAACGTTTTTGCGGAGTGCATTTTTTTAATCCGCCCCGTTATATGCATTTGCTGGAGCTGATTCCGCACAGTGATACTCGCGCGGAGATTCTCGATGA
>CAMYKB010000007.1:141081-144405 GCA_947258875.1 uncultured Gammaproteobacteria bacterium
GGTGAATACCCTGGCAGATACACTGCAGGATGACCCCTGGCACGCGCATTACAAATTGCCAGCATGGACACAGACACTGATTGAAAAAGCTGCGCTGGGTCAGAAATCCGGTGCGGGTGTGTATACCAAGGTAAAAAGAGAAATTCATGTGCTGGAACCGAGCACTATGGAGTACCGGCGTGTGCGGTCAGCACTGGATGACGATATTCGTAAGATACTTAAAGACCCGGATCCTGTCAGTAAGTTCAAGGCGCTGCGCGTAAGCAAGCACCCGCAAGCCGAATTTCTGCGTTGCATTTTCCTGGATCTGTTTCATTTCTGCGCGGTACATCTCGCGGATATAGCCTACAGTGCGCGTGATGTCGACCAAGCAATGCGTTGGGGTTATGGCTGGTTGCTGGGGCCGTTCGAGATCTGGCAGGCTGTGGGTTGGCAGGATGTGGTGGCCATGTTGCGAGAGCATATCGCATCCCCTGTGGCCATGTCCGGCGTTGCTTTACCTGAATGGGTAACGGATACCATGCGTATCGGTGTACATGATACGAGAGGATCGTGGTCACCCGCGCATGCTGCGATGTTGCCACGCTCCAGGCACACTGTCTATGAGCGTCAGTTGTTTCCAGAGGTGCTGGTGGGTGAGTTTCAACCAGAATCACAGACCGTTTTTGAAACCGATGCTGTGCGCTTCTGGCATAACGGTGATGAGATTGGTGTTCTCAGTTTCAAGACCAAGATGCACACTGTGAGTGATGAGGTGCTGGCAGGCGTGCTTGAAGCCGTTGAACGTGCCGAACGCGAATTCAAGGCGCTGGTTGTGTGGCAGCCGCAAGCACCGTTTTGTGCAGGCGCCAACCTGTTACAGGTGATAACCAGTGTGCGTGCCGGGAATTACGACAGCATCGAGCAGACGGTGTCGAATTTTCAGCGGGCCTGCATGGCGCTTAAACATGCCTGGGTCCCTACTGTTGCAGCAGCCCAGGGGCTGGCGTTGGGGGGTGGTTGTGAGTTGATATTGCATTGTGATCGGACTGTCGCCGCGCTTGAGAGTTATATCGGGCTGGTTGAAGTGGGTGTAGGCCTGGTGCCGGCAGGCGGTGGTTGTAAGGAGATGGCATTGCGCGCCGCCGACGAAGCTCGGGGTGACGACCTGTTTCCATTTATGGCGCGTTATTTCGAGCGCATTGCCATGGCGCAGGTGAGTGGCGGTGGACAGCAGGCGCGTGAATGGGGCTATCTGCGTCATGCCGATAAGATGGTATTCAATCAACATGAGTTGTTATACGCGGCAAAACAGCAGGCGTTGGCTCTATATGAAACGGGATACCGTCCGCCGCTGCAACGACAGGATATCCCGGTTGCTGGTATGACCGGTGCGGCCACGCTGCAGGCGAGTTTGGTGAATATGCTGGAGGGCGGCTTTATCTCGGCGCACGACTACGAGATCGGTAAACGTCTGGCGCGTATCATGTGTGGTGGTGATGTTGAAGCGGGTTCACTGGTGAGTGATGAATGGTTGTTGAGACTGGAGATTGAGGCCTTTATGGAGTTATTAACCCTGGAACCCACACAGGCGCGTATTCAGCACATGCTGGAAACCGGTAAACCGCTACGCAACTGATCAAGGTAGCATGATAAATGACTAAACAGATCCAGGATGCTTACATTGTCAGCGCACTACGTACCCCCGTGGGCAAGGCGCCCAGAGGTATGTTTAAACAAACGCGGCCCGATGATTTGCTGGCGCATGTGTTGCGCGGTGTGTTGAAAGATTACACGCAAATTGAAAAGGATCAAATCGGTGACGTGATAGCCGGTTGCGCGATGCCTGAAGCAGAACAGGGCATGAATGTGGCGCGCATAAGTCTGTTGATGGCGGGGCTGCCCGAAGCGGTGCCCGGAGTGACCGTCAATCGCTTTTGTTCATCTGGATTGCAAGCCGTGTCGATGGCAGCAGATCGTATCCGCCTGGGCGAAGATGACCTGATGATTGCGGCCGGCGTCGAGAGTATGAGTATGGTGCCCATGATGGGCAACAAGATTGCCTTCAATCCAAAAGTGCTGAGTGAGGACGAACATGTGGCCATCGCGTATGGCATGGGCATTACCGCCGAGAAGGTTGCTGAGCGCTGGAAGGTTGGGCGCGAGGCGCAGGATGAGTTTGCCGTCGAGAGTCATACGCGTGCCTTGAAGGCGATTAAAATCGGTGACTTCAAGGACGAGATACTGCCCTACGAAATCAGTCTGTCGTCACCTGATCTGAAGAATGGTGACGTCCGACATAATCAAACCACAGTGGAGCTTGATGAGGGGCCACGGCCAGACACCAGCATGGAAGGGCTTGCCAGATTACGCACAGTATTTGCGGCGCGTGGCAGTGTCACGGCGGGCAATAGTTCACAGATGAGTGACGGAGCGGCTGCAGTGCTGCTGGCGAGTGAGGCGGCCATTAAGCGTTACGACCTTGAGCCGATTGCGCGCTTTGTTGGTTTTGCGGTCGCCGGTGTCGAACCGGAGGTTATGGGAATCGGTCCTGTAAAGGCGATTCCCAAGGTATTGAAACAGACTGGCATCAAACAGGATGATCTCGACTGGATCGAATTAAATGAAGCCTTTGCTGCGCAAAGCGTCGCCGTCATTAATGAGTTGGGTCTTGATCGTGCGAAAGTGAATCCGCTGGGTGGTGCCATTGCGCTGGGCCATCCTCTGGGAGCTACGGGTGCGATTCGCACCGCGACACTGATGCACGGCATGCGGCGCAACGGGCTCAAATACGGTATGGTGACCATGTGTATCGGCACCGGCATGGGCGCCGCCGGCATCTTCCAATCCATGTGACCGCGCCCTGGCGCAAAGGAGGATCCCATGTCCAACGAGAAGGGATACGCCACCGGCGGCCAGTTCCTCCTGGAGGACACCACGCCGGAAGACGTCTTCACTCCCGAGGACTTTGACGAGACCCAGCGGATGATTGCGGATACCGTTCGCGAGTTCATCGAGCGGACCGTCTCGCCGCACCGCGAGGAGATGGAGTTCCACAAGAACGTTGAGCTGGCGAAGCCGATGCTCGTCGAGGCCGGTGAGGCCGGTCTCCTATCGATCGATGTGCCCGAGGAATACGGCGGCATGGGTTCGGACAAGGCAACGACCATGCTCGTGAGCGAGATCATGTCCGCGGCGGGGAGCTTCGTGGCCAGCCACGGTGCGCACACGGGCATCGGCACGCTTCCCATCGTGTACTTCGGCACGAAGGAGCAGAAGGAACGGTACCTCCCCAAGCTGGCGACGGGTGAGCTGGTAGGGGCGTACGCCCTCAGCGAGCCGGGC
>CAMYKB010000008.1 GCA_947258875.1 uncultured Gammaproteobacteria bacterium
AGAGTACTTGATTCTTTAACAACGGCGCCTTTGGTAGCCTATGTTAGCCGTTACCAGTCTATTGCCCGGCCGGGGAGTACAGAAAAGTTTATAATGATGACCACGTACTCGCGATAAGCTAGGTTAGAAGTCTTAACAAGATGAATCTGGACCAGATCATCATTCTTGCGATCCTCGTTGCTACTATCGCCATGTTCCTGTGGGGGCGTTGGCGTCACGATATGGTGGCTCTGGCAGCGCTGCTGGCTTGTGTTGCTACCGGGCTCGTTGCTGGTGCCGAGGCCTTCACCGGCTTCGGCCACCCAGCAGTGATCACCGTTGCCTGTGTTTTGGTGCTGAGCCAGGGTCTGCAGGATACCGGGGCGGTGGATGCGCTGGCGGCGCGGGTGTTACCGAAGGCCGCCGGACCGGTGATGATGATCGCGGCGCTTACCGGGCTGGGTGCATTGTTGTCCGCGTTCATGAACAACGTGGGCGCCATGGCTTTGTTGATGCCGCTGGCCATCCAGGTGGCTGGCAAACATGACCTGCCGGCGGGCAAAGTGCTGATGCCGTTGTCCTTCGGCACCATCCTCGGCGGCATGACCACCCTGATCGGTACGCCACCCAATCTGATTGTCTCCGGTTTTCGGGAGCAGACCGACGCTGGCAGTTTTGCCATGTTTGATTTCAGTCCCGTGGGGCTGGCCATAGCCGGTCTTGGTGTGATCTTCGTCGCCCTGCTCGGCTGGCGCATGGTGCCGGCGCGTCAACAGGCCAGTGACACCAGTTTCGATACCGGTACTTATCTCACCGAAGCGCGGGTCACCGGCGAGGGCAAGGCGGCAGGCAAGAGCCTGGGCGAGGTGGACAAGATTTTGGCGGAGGCCGACGCCCAGGTGGTCGCCATGGTGCGTAACGAGTTTCGTCTCACGGCACCGAACCCCTATCGGGTGTTGCAGGCCGGTGACATCCTGGTCATCGAGGCGGAGCCGGAGTCACTGGCGGCGGCCTTGACCAGCCTCGGTTTAATATTGGAACAGGAAGGCAAAGCTTCGACTTCGGATTCCGATGAAAACCAGGATGAGGAGCGCGCGGCGGATAAGAAAAAAGAGGAGACCGCTAGCGAGACCGTACTGCAGGAATTGGTGGTCATGCCTAACTCGTCCTTGGTCAATCGGTCCTCGGGCGGTATTCAGTTGCGGAATCGTTACGGTCTGAACCTGTTGGCGATCTCCCGCCAGGGGCGACGCACTATCAAGCGGCTGCGTTCTACCCTGATCCAGGCGGGTGACGTGTTACTTATGCAAGGTGTGCCCGAGGCCTTGTCAGGATTCGCCACCGAGTTTGGTTGCGTGCCTTTGGCCAAACGATCCATCCGTATCCCCAACAAGCGCAGGGCGGCCATTGCAACCATCATCATGGCGACGGCCATCGTCGGCGCCGCGTTTGGTTTACTGCCGGCGGCTATATCCTTTGCCGCCGGCATACTGTTGTTCATGGCATTCAGGGTGGTGCAACCGCGCAAGGTCTATGAGGACATCGACTGGCCGGTCATTGTCATGCTCGGTGGCCTGTTTCCAGTGGCCGCGGCGCTGGCCTCCACCGGTGCCGCCGACTTGCTCGCAGGCTTTATGTTAGAGGGTATTGCCCAGGGCCATCCGATTATCGCCCTGGCGGTGATCCTCATTGTTACCATGACCCTGTCGGATTTCATGAACAACGCCGCCACCGCCGCAGTCATGTGCCCCATTGCAATCAGTAGCGCGACCCAACTCGGTGTCAATACCGATTCTTTTCTCATGGCGGTGGCCATCGGCGCCTCCTGCGCATTTCTTACCCCCATCGGCCACCAGAACAATACGCTTATTCTCGGTCCCGGCGGTTTTCGCTTCAGCGATTACTGGCGACTGGGTCTGCCCATGGAGATACTGGTGGTTTTGATAGGTGTGCCCATGCTGTTGTGGGTGTGGCCGCTTTGATGTCTCCTTGCTCAACACGTAATTCTAAGGAGTTCGAGTTGTTGAAACTCGTCCATATCAAGTACTCTGACCCCTTGATGTGCACCTCCAGGTTGTTTTATCAGGAATGAGATAAAGATGCCTAATGTAAAACGTTTATTTGTGACACTAATAGCTATTTCCACTCTGCTAATGGTGAATACCGCTTTTGCGGAGGAGCATGTCTGGAGAGCGGCAGATGGCGTATACAGGTATGGAAATCCCGCTTACGGTTATTATTCGATGTTTGTGGTAACCGATGAAGGGGTTATTGCGATAGAACCTGTCAGTAGTACGCATTCTAAGGGCTTATTAAAAGCCATCAGGAGTGTTACAAAAAAACCCATTCGCTACCTGCTGCACAGCCATAACCATTGGGATCACTCCAAGGGTGGCCAGGTCTTCCGTGATCAGGGCGCCAAAATTGTAGCTCACGAAGAAGCCGTTGAGTGGATGAAGGCCAATCCGCACCCGGATCTGGTGCTTCCTGATGAAGTCTGGACTGGAAACCGAAAGGATATTGTTTTAGGTGGTAAAACAATTGAATTGCATTATATGGGAATGAATCACGGCCTTGGCATGACGGTATTTCTCATGCCCAAGGAACAAGTCGTATACATCGCTGATCTTGTGACGCCTAATCGAGTGCTTTTTTCTATCGCTGATTTCAACATCAAGGAATGGACACGGACACTGACAGAAATTGAAAAAATGAATTTCAAAACGGCTATCTACTCCCACTCCCATGCCAAAGAACCTTTTGGCACCAGGTCAGATGTAACTCAAACTCGCGAATTTATAGAAGATCTACAGGTGGCTATCATCGCTGAATTCAAAAAAGGAACCTCGTTTTACGAAATTCCAGAAACCATAAAACTCAGCAAATACGAACACTGGGACTTTTATGACGAATGGCTGCCCATCAATGCCTGGAAAATGATGTTCAGTATGGAGATGGGCTCCTTCCCCTGGCGACACGTCCCGGCGGATTAGTCGAGGAAATATATGATCAAGGTTTCAGAGTATTTGAACTAAAAAACCAGTGCACTTGAAAATTAAAATGAGACCCGCGCCATTCATATCGTTATTAGTTGTATCATCGGCATTTGCTGAAGTATCCGACAAAATTGCATCGATACCTCAACTCTGGACGCAAGGTATTATCGTCGCAGCCATTATATTGTTTCTTGTTCGATGGTCTGTTTGGTTTAGTATTTTAGGGATATTGATTGCAGTCTTTTTTGGCACCGCATCTTATGAAATGCTTGCAGATCCATTTATCGGGCCCGCAATAATCAGGGAGCAAGGTATTCCGTATGTCGTGTCAGCTTATAGCCCGGCATTATTAATAGCGTTTGCTATCGTTGCAAGCATCATCTTAAATCGCAGGCGACTTGGGCAGGAAGATCATCATCGCACATAGCCTATAAATATATCTTTTACTGGATACCCGCTTCCGCGGGTATGACACATAATCGATAAGATCGGCCCGTATTGATCTGTGGAACACCCGTTACACCATAGCAAAACAATTTGCCTCGCCTGGACAAATAATAAGAGTTTGATCTATACAACAGGTAAGCTGGCAATTTCTTATAACCCGTCATGAGGTTGAACCATGCACTACCCGCTCTTTCACCAGGCCGTTTTCATTTCGATACTTGCTACCTGCCTGCTGGCTCCGGCAGTACATGGGGTTGGCCCTGATGCCGATGCCACCGCGCTGATAGAGAACCTCGGGCTGAGGGAATCAGCCAAACCCATCAAGGATTCGCCGCACTGGAGAAAACCGCAGAAGATTGTTGTGTTGTTGCCCACAAACCGCACACCTGCACGGGCTGACTACAAGGCCTGGCTGCAGCAGGCGGCGGGTGATGCGGAGATGATTTATATCGCCACGCCCGAGGAGCTGGAACTGGAAAAGGACGATGCCGATGTGTACCTGGGCTTTTGCCAGCACGTGTCGCCCGATATGGAAAAGCTGCGCTGGGTGCAGAATTATTATGTCGGTGTCGACCGCTGCACGAATAATGAACTGCTGTTGCAAGGGAACGTATTGCTCACCAATACCAAGGCCATCCCCGGCCCCGGCATGGCAGAACATGCGATGGCGATGATGTTGATGCTGACGCATAAGATGCACGTGTTCTATCAGCAACAACAGCGATCGGAATGGCGCCGCCTGCCTAACGCCACCGAGCAGGTGATCGAGGTCAACGGCAAGACCATGCTGGTCGTCGGCCTGGGTGGTATCGGCCAGCAGGTAGCGAAACGCGCCCATGGCCTTGGCATGCGCGTGATCGCAACCCGCAATTCGAGCCGCAATGGACCTGACTATGTTGAATACGTTGGCCTTGCAGATGAGATGACAGAACTCGCCAAACAGGCGGATGTGGTAGTGAATATCACGCCGCTGACAAAAGCCACCACCGGCATGTTCAACCGCGCTTTTTTCAAGGCCATGAAACCCGGCGCCTACTTTATCAACATTGGCCGTGGCAAGAGTGTGGTCACCGAAGACCTGATGGCAGCACTCAACAACGAGGAGATCGCCGGCGCCGCACTGGATGTCACCGACCCCGAACCCTTACCGGCCGATCATCCGTTATGGAAAATGCCCAATGTAATTATCACCCCGCACAACAGCGCACCATCGGATCAGATGATGCAGCGCTTCTGGACATTGGTGCGCGAGAACCTGCGCCGTTATACGGCCGGTGAACCCATGCTTAATGTTGTTGATATCAAGCGGGGTTATTGATTGTTATATATCCGGTAGACAATTGCTTGATAAACCTAAAACCGCAACCCTGACCTGATTATATTCGAGCGTTATCAAAACAAGGCGCATTTCTCAATTCTATTGGCAGATGATGCAATGACTAAATATTATTACATGTCCCTATTTGCAGCCCTATTGTTCATGTCAATGAAGATCTATGCAGAACCGGTGCTGTATGGGATTTATTCAAACTTTAACGCTGAAGAAGAAGAGCTTTCCGGAATGGAAATGTTCTTTTTGAATGATGGCAGGGCGGGAAAATGTGATCAGTCCATCTTATTTCAAGTTGCTGAAGGATGGCCTCAATATCCTGAACTGCTGGACTGTTGTGCATGCTCGGCCGGAAACATCCAGTTTCAATCAAAGAACTGGGGAAAGTTCATCGGACACGTTGATAACGGCCACTTAATCGGTGAGTTCACCGATAGCAAGCACACAGTAAAATTAAAAAGAGGAAAAAGTTACTGGCAAAAGTAATAATGCATAAAAACGAACACCTATAGTCTGGCAGGTTTACTCATGCGCTCATACCGGCATGAGAATGTTGAGTTGCCCTGCATACTATAGAGCCGTCTGAACGTAGTTGAGGTGGATATTGTTGATCGAAATTGAACGGGGTTATTGATTAATGTGATCGTTGGGGTTTGCTACACTCACCCCAACCTACAAGTAAATATCAATATTAGCTCACCGTAGGTTGGGGTGAGTGGTGTTCTACGAACCCCAACAATGATTAAACAATCAAAAATACCAACCGAGTTCTACTTGCAGATAATCATCGTCGCGCAGGCTGTAGAGTACATCCTGTGGGTCGATATTACTGAATAACTGCAGTTCGCCACTGAGTTTGAAACTGTTACCCAGGCGGCGGCTGGCTTCGATACGAAAACTACGGCTGTCACTGTCAAGATCAATAATGCTGCCTGCCAGAATTTCTGTACTCTGTGCATCATTAAATGCCAGGCGCGCGCCGGCGAACACATCATCCTGAAATGGCACCCGCGCGGCTTCTCCACGGTCATCGTAGTGATACTCAACAATGGCGCCCAGATCCAGTGCGGATTCGAAAATACCGTAAAAGGTGTATTCAAAACCACCTACCGCGGCGGCGTAGCTGTCCACCGGGTTGTCCTGATATATTGCTTCCAGTTTCCACAACCAGTTACCCAGGATGGCTGACACATCCAGACTGCTTTGGTCGATGAGGTTATAGCGCGGCACCAGAACGGGATTACCGTTGCCATCCAGCACGGGCAGCAGTTCGGGATTGCGTGCGGTACCACTGAAATGCGCCAGCCCGATTTCCCAGGCACCTATGATGATCTTGCTGCGCAGGGCCCAATCGATATGTTGCTGTTCGTCATCGGATTCATATTCGGCGCGGTCGGTATCGACGACTAACGGCGTGCGCAATCGCCCTTCCGCGCCGGGGAAGCTGCGTTCGCGGAAAGCGGGCAGAACGAAGAATTCCAGAGCGCCCCAATCCTGTAACCAGGTGGCCTGAATCATCGGCTGTCCGAGTTTGTCTTCGCCGTCGAGGTTTTCGACCAGGTCGGTTTGATTAATGATATCGACCAGGTGCTGCGACTCGGTGACACCCCAAAACACCTTGCCGATACCGAAACGCCATTCCCAGTCACCCCGGGTCAGCCGGTGGTTCAGTTCACGGATATCGGCATGGCTGCGTTCCTCATCATTTTGATCAAGACGCGCAAATGCAATGAATGTGAAACCTTGGCGACGGTTGTCCCACTCATGGTAGTACTCAGGCTTGAAGGCCAGCGAGGCGTTCTCATCATTGTACTGTGCGGGACTCAGCGCATCATCCGGGAAATAACGCAACTCCGCGCTGATATCGCCAGACCACACACCAGCCACAACTGGCTGAACAGCCGACGGCAACAGTATGCCTGCGATTAAGGCAATATATTTTGCATCCATCTTGTGTTTATCCCGTAGGATCGAACCAGCGTTCAAAACCTGCCGGCATCTCCGGGCTGGCATGCTCACCATATCCAAGCGCCTCGATCAATTCAGTACTGGACACCTTATCCCTGCCGCACATAAACAGACCACGGAGGCGGCCGATGGCTACCACCTTGTCGCCAATCCTGAAGCGCTGTTCCATGTAAAACCATTTTTCATCCCAGCCGATGATGCGAGTATGCAACTGATATTTTTGAAACGGATCAAGGGAGCGGCGAAAATGCATACACGCATAGCCAACGACAGGGTACCAGCGGCGTTTCAGCATAGTCTTTAAAAAATCCAGACGTAGAATCATATCGGTACGCCCCAAGTCCATGATTGTGAGATAACGCCCATTATTCATGTGCAGATTGGTATCGAGATCATTCGGCAGCACCCTGAATTCGGTAACCGAATCATCGAGCAACTGCAGCTTTGGCCGCTGCCAGGCAGTCAGCAGCAACCACAGCAGGCGAAAATAGAGGTTCATAGTATCAACTTCACTAGCGCACGCTGCTGAGAGTGTTGGAGTTAAAGTCGCGATCCGTCAGGCCTGTGCGAAATTGATAGTTCGACCACTTAAGCAGTGTGCTTTTACCGTTCTGATGATTTTGCACAAACATCTCATCCGGCCTCCAGTAACGGCCGATATATTCCTTGTATCCTCGAGAATCCAGAGTTTTGAGCAATGCGTTTTTACGATCATAAAACTCAACTTTGACGACGCGATACTCTGCCTGGTCTCTCCACACAATTTGCCGCGTATAACCAGAATACTCATATTCGGGTTTGCGTTCAGTGACATAGCACTGCCATTCGCCACAGGCCTCATCACGCAGGTATTTGTAGGAATACTTCTCGACTTCCTGGGAACCGAGGTCTTCGAATGCAAACTCGCTACCCATGAAGGGGCCAGACTTGTTACGCGAGTTAATGCGTTTAACACGCTTGAGCGCCGGTAGATACAACCATTGATCGTCCGGCTTGAGTCCATGCGAGAACGTCAGCATCGCCGTACCCTTCACATCCCGTGGCTCATCAAAGATCGACATACTCTTGTCGCCTTCTCCTTCACCTTCAAGGGTCCGAATACGAATATATCGCACACTTTCGTTGCCTTTGCGGTTGCGCAGGGTCATGGTCATGTCTGCGATAAAATCACCGAATCCAGCATCGCGTTCATCGGCCGCTTTGGCGATCGCCAGGCCTTTCTCTTCGGGTGTTTCGGCCATAGCATTACTGGATAAACCAATACACAATAAAAGTATCCATAAGTGTTTCATGCAGTATTCTCCTCAAGCTGGATAAGCAACGGCGGCAAGAATAGAAAATCCACTATTAGTGCAATAGCGATGGTAATGGCTGTTAGTAGCCCCATACCGGCGTTGAGTTCAAATGCCGACAGCGACAGCACCAAAAAACCTGCCACCAACACCACAGTCGTCACCCAAAGAGCCACACCTACACTGGAAAAGGCATAGCGCACGGCATCTTCGGCACTCAACCCTTGTTCCCGCCGGGCACGCAAATATTTACTCAGAAAATGAATGGTGTCATCGACCACGATACCCAATGTCATACCCGCTACCACTGACAGCGCCAGCCCGACCTGCCCGACCGTTAGCGCCCAGACACCGAAGGCAATACCTGCCGGCGCAAGATTCGGTATCAGGCTGATGAGTCCCATCTTGAGTGAGCGCAGCGCAAATATCAGGATTGATGAAATCAACACTAACGCAATCGTCGTACCGAGTAACATACTACGAATATTTCGATGACCTATGTGCGAGAACATTACTGTCGGGCTTGAACCTTCCGCTTCCAGTTCAGGCGCATTACCCTGTAGCCAGTTTATGGCACGCTGTTCCAGCTCCAGCACGCGTTTCGATGAAATCGTTTTTAAGCTAACCGACATACGTGTGGCCGATTTATCAAGATTGATCTGATTATTAAGATCAAGCCCGTAAGGCAGCGACATCTCATACAATAACAAATACTGCGCAGAAAGGTCTCGTGTTTCCGGTATACGATAATAACTGGTCTCGTCGGCATGCATGTTCTTGTTAAGGCGCTTAAAAACATCTGTAATGATATTGACGTGCAACACTTCGGGTTGTTCACCATACCAATCCGCGAAGGATTCAACCTTGGCAAGAAATTCCGGTTCACTGATACCACCCGATTCTTTGGCATTCAATGAGTAGTCAACGAAATAAAGCCCAGTGAGATTATCGGCCACCATATCGGTATCCGTCCTGAACTCGACGGATTCATCGAAATACTCGACAAATACATCGTTAAGCTCGTTCCTCGGAATCAACGCGATTAACCCCAGGGTTGCGACACCCATGCCCAACATTAATACACGGCGTCGGCGAATCACAAATTCGGCCAAATCCTGCATGAGCAGCGTGGAACGGCTTTCACGCTGCGTCACCCTCACCGGCAAGACAGATACCAGCGCGGGCAGGAAGGTGACCGTCAGTATGAAAGCGTAAACCACACCCATTGCAGTGATATTACCAAGATCGTTAAACGGTGGAGAATCACTGAAGTTCAGGCTGAGAAAACCAATTGCCGTGGTTAGTGAAGTCAGAAAAATTGGATGATAATTAATGCGCATGCTTTCAACGATGGCTTCCTGTTTAGCATGGCCTTTGCGCATATTGAAGAGAAAGGTTGTTAGGAAATGTACGCAATCGGCTACCGCCAGCGTCAGAATCATAATCGGGGCGGATGCTGATGGTGGTGTCAGTTTGATTCCCAACCAACCACTTGAACCCATAGCCAGCAATATCGAAGTGACGATGATCAATAATGTGACAAAGGTGCCGGTAAAGCTGCGCAGGAAAAATAGTAACCCAATAATAATAGCAAGAAACGCTAATGGCACCAGGGTCTTCATGTCGTTTTTCGACGCTTCCGGAAAGGCATTATTTAGCATCACCACCCCAGTTACGTAAAAATCGATTTGTGGATATTTTCGTTCCATCTGTTGCAGCAAGTCGCGCACGTGCTGCACCACCTCTGGCGTCTCATGGTTCTGATCTACGCCCGGCATTTCTATTGTTACATTGACGCCCGTTGCATGCGCATCAGGAGAAATAACGCGGTTGCGCAGTAGCGGCTCGCGGGTTGAGATAGACTTTGCCGTTACAAAATCCTCTGCACTCAACACTTGTAGATCGAGCACCAGATCCTCAACAACCAGGTCATCGCCTTCTGCATAGGTGTTCTGAAAATTGGTTACAGAGTCTACGCGTCTTGAATATGGTATTTGCCAGGCCGCTTCAGTTAGTTCCTGCACGGCCTGCAGGGTATGTTGTGTAAAGACGCCGCCATCCTTGGGAATTAACATAAACAGGACATTATCGTTCTTAATATAAGTATCCTGCAGGTTCTCAAATGCTTCGAGTTGCGGATTAGTCTTACCGAAAAACACCCGGTAGTCATTCGTGAACTCAAGGAATCGCCCGCCACTGGCAACTACAGCGGTGATTAGTAAGGTAGCGATAATAATCAACCACCGCCAACGCAATACAGCCCGCGTGTATGTCTCGATCATCTGATTGTCCTCATCCGTAGTTTTTTAGAGATCAGTCAACAGGATTAACAATTTTAGGTATGCAGACTTTTAAGATAATGAATTAAACCAGTGCCACAGGCATGCAGCACATCGATACTTTGGGCAACCTTGGCGCTCCCCAGACAACCTTCGAGCGAGGCCACAATGAAAATCGCGGCTTTTTCAACATTCACACTTGGACGCACCTGTCCATGCCCCTGTCCGCGGCGCAATGCCTGAGCAATCGCCTCCCGCCATTCATCGTATATGGATTCAAGTCTGGACTTGAATCCGGCATCAATCGGCGACATCTCCTGGCTTAGGTTGTTCAGTGGACAACCCAGCCGCACCATCTCCTCATCGATTTGCTTACCCTCTTCCTGTAACAGGGTGATAAAGGTAACGATAGGATCATTCGCCTCTTGCATGGGTTTGACCCAACGTTCTCGCAAGGTCGTAGCAATGATTTCATCGACAACTGCATAGCCCAGGGCTTGCTTGTTCGGGAAGTGGTGATATAACGCACCTTTGGTGACGCCGGTGTCCTTGAGTATTCTGGAGAGACTGGCCGCCTGAAAACCCTGCTCATGAATCTCGCGAAAAGCCGCCTCTAACAAGAGCAAGCGGGTTTGTTCGCCGGCACTCTCACAGCGCTCGCAGCGCCACCAGTGATAGCGCGCACTAAGTACGTCATGAAGCTTTTCACCAATTCGCCCGTGACGGCGCCGCGCTGTTGTAGACATCAGACTAACCTCACAGCATTTGCCACCGTCAGACCTAAAATAACCAACCAACTCAGCAACGTGCCATAAAAACGACCGAATGAGGCACCCGAATGTCTGCTCATACCCCAGGCGTGAATTGCACGCGCAATGATCAACACCGCACCGAATCCATGCACCAAAAGGCTCGCCCCATTCGCTTCCAGCAACAACATCATCAGCAATGCCAGCGGAATATTTTCGACTGCGTTACCATGCGCAGCGATCGCGCGTGCCAGTTCGCGCTTACCGCCGTCGCCAAGCCCAACACGCTCACTACGACGCAGTACGGTTACGCGCCAGGCCAGGAAGATGATGAGCGGGGCCAGGATGACTGCATACAGCGTTGTTATTGGAATGGCTGGCATTACGCCTCCGTCTTTGGGTAAAACTCATAAACATACCGATTGGTATGTTTATACATACCAATCGGTATGTTTGTCAACCTCTAGAGGCCAAGCGTGTAAAATTCCGCGATGACTCAGGTGGATCACAATCAACCAAGCGGCGTGTTCATTACGGGTACAGATACCGGCGTGGGCAAGACCTGGGTCAGCGCCCGACTCATCCAGCAACTCCTGCAGCGTGGCGTCCATGTGATCCCGCGCAAGCCGGTGGAATCAGGTTGCGCATCCACAGCGATGGGACTTGCGCCTGCTGACGCAGCCGCGCTGCATATCGCGGCAGGCAGGCCGTGTACGCTTGATTTGGTCTGCCCATACCGTTTTGCACCCGCCCTGTCACCCGATAGAGCAGCGCGCCTCGCGGGCAGCGACCTGACAGTCAAGATGCTGGCGGATGCCTGTAGATATGGAGTTGAAGGCAGCGACTTTTTGCTAATTGAAGGTGCTGGCGGATTTTATTCGCCAATCGCGAATGATGGATTAAATGCCGATCTCGCACAGGCCCTTGATTTTCCTATTATTATTATCGCCGAGGACAAGCTGGGTTGTATCAACCATGTCCTGCTCACCCGTGAAGCGATTCGTGCGCGCGGCCTCACACTAACCGCCGTAGTCCTCAATCAAATCCAGACCACGGAGGAAGGACAAATGAATAATGGTGAAGACTTAAGTAGATTGATCCACGAACCGGTCAGCGTAATCGGACACAACGCCGACGCTACCATCGCCCAAACCCTGGGCTACCTGGCGGAAACCCTAATCGCTGGCGACTGAAGAAACCGTCTGTAAACTCAGCCCTTCAGACGGTCGATCGCCTGCTGCAAGTTCTGGCGTACCTGGATGTCGAATCGCTCGGTAAAATAGTCCGTGCTGTAGATGTGTTGTCTGTCCAGGAAAGAGCGCAACAATCGCCGGCACGAAACCCTGAACAAAATGACCCAGCTTGTCGTAATTATTACGACTCATACCAAAGGCATCCTTGATCCAGTCAAACAACGGCACTTCTGCATAGGTATAATGCCCGCCAACCATCAATACGACATAGTGAATCAGGATGAGGATATAGGCGAGCGTAGTGAATGGAAAGCGGTGGCGCGTTACGAACAGCAGCACAACTGCAATCAATGCAGGCGCGACCTCAAGCAATCATATGAAATAATCCTGCGGTTGAATCCCCGACCACAGCAACACGCCGAAGAACACCGCATACCAGATCTTGTTTATTATCAGCCGAGTATCGTTGACTTACTCCGGTTTCGCACCGAACAACTTGTTCATAAAAATCATACCGGGGCAAATACTGGTAACCGCCGCAAACGTGAAGAATACAGTTGGCAGGTACAGCACCCAATGCACTGCGCCAAAACCCGTTAACCAGATGCCCAGCCACATCAACACACCCGCAAACAGGAAAAAAGCACGCATTGGTTTACCGATAAGCAATTTTTCCATGAACATCCCCTTTGTAATACATGATTCGCGTGGCCAACACACAGAGATCTATATATCTCGGATCACAGCATACCACTGCGAAGCCACAATACTTCGGCGTCAAACAAACTACGGCCTGCGCCTGCGTGTGGTACGAGCACCTGTTGTATTCACAGATTTCCTGCCACGCCCTTGACGCGGGCCATCCGGCAAGCCCGTATGCTGGGTACGAATAGCTTTACCATGGAGTCTGCGAGACTTGCGTTTACCTTCGTGTTCATCACCTGTACCGGCTGGCTGGTAATAAGGGATCAGGTGATATTTGCTGTTACCAATCAAATCGGCGCGGCCCATGCGTTTTAGCGCTTCGCGCAACAAGGGCCAGTTATTGGCATCGTGATACCGCAAGAAGGCCTTGTGCAAACGGCGTCGCTTGAAACCTTTGGGTGTGGTGACAGACTCGCTCTCATAAGTGACCTTGCGCAGCGGGTTCTTACCCGCATGATACATGGCGGTCGCTGTCGCCATCGGCGACGGCAGGAACGCCTGCACCTGATCCGCCCGGAAGCCATTACGCTTCAGCCATAAGGCAAGATTTAGCATATCCTCATCCGTGGTACCCGGATGAGCCGCGATAAAATACGGGATCAGGTACTGTTCCTTGCCTGCCGCTTGCGAATATTTCTCAAACATCGCTTTGAAACGATCATATGTACCGATACCGGGTTTCATCATCTTCGTCAGTGGCCCCGCTTCGGTATGTTCCGGCGCAATCTTGAGATAACCCCCCACATGATGGGTTACAAGTTCTTTCACATACTCCGGCGATTCAACCGCCAGGTCGTAGCGCAGACCTGAAGCGATCAGCACTTTTTTAATACCACGCAATTCACGCGCACGCCGATAAAGCTTAATCAAAGGCTGGTGATTGGTATTCAGATTTTTACAAATACCGGGAAACACGCAAGACGGCAGGCGGCAGGCGGATTCGATTTCGGGGCTCTTGCATTGCAGGCGATACATATTGGCGGTGGGGCCACCCAGATCCGAGATCACACCGGTAAAGCCGGGCACCGAATCGCGAATGGTTTCCACCTCACGAATAATCGAGTCCTCGGAACGGCTCTGAATAATGCGGCCTTCGTGCTCGGTGATCGAGCAGAAAGTACAGCCACCGAAACAGCCGCGCATAATGTTCACCGAGAAACGGATCATTTCATATGCTGGTATACGGGCATCACCATAGACCGGGTGCGGCGTGCGCGAGTATGGCAATTCAAAAACCGAGTCCAGTTCTGATGTTGTTAACGGCAGCGGCGGTGGATTCAACCATAGATCGCGGTCGCCATGACGCTGCACCAGGGCACGCGCATTACCCGGGTTGGTTTCCAGGTGCAGGATGCGCGATGCATGCGCGTATAGCACAACATCGGATTTTAGCTTTTCATAAGCAGGCAGACGAATCACAGAGGTGCTGCGATCCAGTTTCACACGCGGTTGAAATTTCAGAATCCGTGTGCCGCTACTGTGACTATTTGTTTCAGCCTTTTGATCTGCTTTTTTGTCTGCACAGGCTACAGACCGTGTGGTGTCTTCATAGGGATCAATCGGTGCATCGATTTTTCCAGGCGTATCGATATGTGTTGAATCAATCTCGCTCCAGCCTGCTGGCAATTGCTGCACCATAAACGCAGTTCCGCGTATATCGCGAATTGCATCGATCGACTCCCCCGCCGCAAGCCGATGCGCGACCTCGACGATGGCGCGCTCGGCATTACCGTAAAGCAACAGGTCGGCCCTGGCATCCAGCAAAACCGATCGCCGCACCTTGTCCTGCCAGTAATCGTAATGCGCAATACGTCGCAGACTGGCCTCAATGCCGCCGATAATAACCGGCGTGTCCTTATAAACCTCACGACAACGTTGTGTATAAACTATCACTGAACGATCCGGACGCTTGCCGCCTTCATCGTTGGGTGTATAAGCATCGTTGCAGCGAACGCGCCGATCCGAGGTATAGCGATTCACCATCGAATCCATATTGCCTGCAGTCACGCCGAAAAACAGGTTCGGTCTGCCGAGACGCATGAAATCGTCTGTACTGCACCAATCCGGTTGAGCGATAATCCCTACCCGAAAACCCTGTGATTCCAGCAAGCGCCCAATCACCGCCATGCCGAAGCTGGGGTGATCCACATAGGCATCACCGGTTACGATTATGATGTCGCAGCTATCCCAGCCCAGATCATCCATCTCTTCACGCGACATGGGCAGCACCGGCGCCGTGCCGAAGCGTTTCGCCCAATACTGGCGATAAGAAAAAATGTTTTTGGCTGTTTCCATCGGAGAATTCTGCAGCTGGGCAGGTCTGGCACTTTTGACAAACAAGAGACGATTGTAGCGTAAATATGCGGCATCCGGTGCAGCCGTCAGTCGATTTTACAATCTGTAGCGTAATTGTACGGCCATAAAACCGCCCTATTGCTGATAAATATCCGCATCATGCCGTTCCATGAAGATTTCCGGTCTCTTCAAACAGGTAAAACCATATTGCTCATACAATCCATGTGCATCCAGTGTAGCCAACGCCCAACGCCGCAGACCCTGCAACTGCGGATGCAAGGTTACACACTCCAGCAGCCACTTCGCTAAACCTCGGCCACGGTATTCCGGCAATACAAACGCATCAGCAAGGTACGCGAAGGTTGCGTAATCAGTAATCACCCGCGCAAAAGCGACTTGCTGGCGAGCATCGTAAAGACCGAAATTCAGCGAGTGCTTGATCGAATGTTCAACGATATGCTTGGGGATATTCCTGGCCCAATACGATTCAACGAGAAACCCATGGATGACATCGATCTGTAGTAATGCCGGATCCGTACTCGTCCGGAAATCTCCATATAACCATTCCATCAGTTGCTAACTGGAAAGCCTCCTCCAATAGGTTGGCCGCCAGTAGTAAAGTACCGTGGTGTCCTGGATCGGGTAGCTATCGGCATAATCAATGCCGCGCTGCGGTTCTTCTACATTATCATGTGTGACATCAAGCACCCGCCACGAATCTTCACGCACATCATCACCCAGAGGCTGACGACCCGTACCGGCGTTGCGCCTCTCGGCAGTGCCACAGGCAACGTAGTTCTTTTGTGCCTGCTGCAATGACACAGGGTTAGCGACATTCGGCATCAGTGGGAAGCGTAACTGTGCCAGATTATCCTGCCACAGGCATATCGGGCAAGTCTGATAACTGCCTGGCTGTTCGCTGAACATTAGGTAGCCACAGCAGGGACAGGGGAATTTTTCATAGTTAGTGTACATGACCGTTAATACCATACGCCTTTTGTTAGTACTCACACAAGCCTGGATTTCTTACTGCAAAAACGCAAAGAAAACAGGTTACTAAATCTTGACGCAATTATATGTTTTCTAACCCGCTTTATTGTTCAGCCAAAATGTTATCCTTGAACATCCTTTCAGCACGGCCCTTTGCGCCTTTATGACCTATGGGTATTTAGGCGCAATCTTTCCGAGATAACAAAAAAACGGGCGCCGCGGCGCCCGTTTTAACACAACATTATTTTTACGTTTAGATGTTGTAACCCGTTTCCTCGTGTTGCGTGATATCCAGTCCTTGTGTTTCCACATCACTGGAAACACGCAGCCCGACCACGGCATTAACCACCTTTAGAATCACAAACGTAACCACAGCTGTCCATGCGACAGCCACCACGATACCGGTCAACTGAATGCCAACTTGTTTGCCCATGGTGACACCTTCGACACCGGCACCACCGAGGGTAAATACAAAAATACCGGCCGCGAATGTACCCAATACACCGCCGACACCATGCACCGGAAACACGTCCAGAGAGTCATCGATCTTGAGCACACGCTTGAGGTAGCTGGTGGCACTGAAGCAGACGACGCCTGCTGTAATACCGATAATCAACGCCCCCATGGGACCGACAAAACCAGAGGCTGGCGTAATAGTGCCGAGGCCTGCAACCATACCGGTAACAATGCCCAGCACACTGGGCTTGCCGTACTTAATCCACTCCATAGCCATCCATGCAAGCGAACCCGCGGCGGCGCTGATATGCGTGACCAACATGGCCATGCCGGCATCACCGTTGGCGGCCACCGCACTTCCGGCATTGAAGCCAAACCAGCCTACCCACAACATACCGGCGCCGGTTACAACCATGGTCATGTTATGTGGCGGCATTGCAGTGGTAGGGAAGCCTTTGCGGTTACCCATCACCATGGCAGCCACCAATGCGCCGACACCGGCGGTGATGTGCACCACGGTACCACCCGCAAAATCCAACAGCCCCATGCTGCCGAGCCAACCACCACCCCATACCATATGACACAGTGGCAGATAAACCAGCGTCAACCACAGTGCCGAGAACCACAACATGGCTGAAAACTTCATACGTTCAGCAAAGCCACCGACCACCAACGCGGGTGTGATGATGGCGAAAGTCATCTGGAACATCACAAAGACTGTTTCGGGAATCGTACCGGACATGGCACCGCGGTCAACACCGCTCAGGAACGCCTTACTTAAACCACCAATTACGGCGTTACCCTCCGAAAACGCCAGACTGTAGCCGTATAGCAGCCATATCAGCGATGCCAGACAGGTAATCGAAAAGCATTGCATCAATACGGATAGCACATTTTTGCTACGCACCAGACCGGCATAAAACAAGGATAGTCCGGGGATGGTCATGAACAAGACCAAGGCTGTTGAAGTCAGCAGCCAGGCGGTATCACCGCTATCAAGCCCTTCAGCCATGGCAATTGACGGCAAGCCGAACAGGATCAGCATCACGACACCCACCATTGGTTGGCTGGCAATTTTTCTCATGTTTTCCCCCTCGATCTGTAACGAAATAATTTTTATATGTCGTCTTTACAGTGCTTCTGGACCGCTTTCTCCGGTACGTATCCGGACTACTTGTTCTATTTCGGAGACAAAAATCTTGCCGTCACCGATCTTGCCGGTCTTGGCGGCATTGCTTACCGCCTCTATTACAGAGTCAATCTTATCGGCGCTTATGGCGATCTCAAGTTTGACCTTGGGCAAAAAATCAACAACATATTCCGCGCCACGATAAAGCTCTGTATGCCCTTTCTGTCTGCCAAAACCCTTTACTTCGGTAACGGTTAAGCCCTGCACCCCAATTTCCGACAACGCTTCGCGCACATCGTCGAGTTTGAATGGTTTAATAATGGCGGTAACCATTTTCATAACACTACCCCCCCTTAATGATTAACGTGCTGGTCACAATGCGAACCAGGATGATGCATACGCACCGCAGTGACGCAAACTGGGACTAATATAATGATTTACAGGCTCGATTGCATCACCCTGTAGCCAATAACTTAACTCCAGCCACTCACACGGACCATGCCTACGCTGATATAGAACATAAAAAAGGGGCGATAAATCGCCCCTTTTATTTAGCTTGCAGCCAAGGCTTATGCCCCCGGATTTAATTAATTTTCGGGTTCAACTCACCGTTCTTGTAGCGCGCCATCATGTCTTCCAGAGAGATCGGTTTGATCTTGGAGGCCTGCCCGGCACAACCGAAGGCTTCGTAACGCGCCTTGCAAATCTGCTTCATGGCCTCAGTTGATGCCTTGAGGAACTTGCGCGGATCGAAGTTGCTGGGATTGTCGTGCAGATGCTTGCGAACTGCACCGGTGGACGCCATACGCAGGTCGGTATCGATATTAACCTTGCGCACACCGTGCTTGATACCTTCCTGGATCTCTGAAACCGGTACGCCGTAGGTCTCACCCATGTCACCACCATGGTTGTTGATGATCTCCAACCAGTCCTGCGGCACCGAAGAGGAGCCGTGCATCACCAGGTGGGTATTGGGGATGCGGGCATGAATTTCCTTGATGCGCTCGATAGCGAGAATGTCACCAGTCGGCGGACGGGTGAACTTATAGGCGCCGTGGCTGGTGCCGATGGCAATGGCCAAGGCATCCACGCCGGTCTGCTTGACGAAGTCAGCGGCCTCTTCAGGATCGGTTAGCAGCTGGTCCATGGACAGCTTTCCCTCAGCGCCATGGCCGTCTTCCTCACCCATTTCACCGGTTTCCAGTGAGCCCAGGCAACCCAGCTCGCCTTCGACTGAAACGCCACCCGCATGAGCAATATCAACGACCGTCTTGGTGACGTCAACGTTGTATTCATAGCTGGAAGGCGTCTTCATATCAGCCATCAACGAACCGTCCATCATGACGGAGGTAAACCCTGACTGGATGGAACGCAGGCAAACGGCTGGCTCGGAGCCGTGGTCCTGATGCATGACAACCGGAATATGCGGATACATTTCAACCGCAGCCTGGATTAGATGACGCAGGAAAGGCTCGCCCGCATAGGAACGCGCACCGGCAGAACCCTGCATGATCACCGGGCTGTCAGTCTCGTCAGCAGCCTGCATGATGGCATGCACCTGCTCCATGTTATTGACGTTGAACGCTGGCATGCCATAACCGTTTTCAGCGGCATGGTCCAGCAATTGGCGCATTGATATCAGGGCCATAGTACCTCCTCTATCGTATCCTGAATGGTAATGTTTCTGGTTAGTGTAAAAATATCTTGATTCCAAGTTATGTATATTGAACTAAGCATTCTCTTCTTCCGGGTCGATTAGTCCGCCGACCCGCGCAATTTTCATGGCATTGGTGCCGCCGCCCACCCCCTTGAGATCACCCTTGGTAATTATCACCAGATCGCCGTCCTGCACCACACCATTTTCGAGTAAAACCTCGACGGCCTCCTTGTTGACGTGTGCATGACTGGCACCCATCGTATTAAACGCGGCAGGGTAGACACCTCGGTAAAGGGTTACTTTTCTACGCGTCTGCACATGCCGCGTCAAGGCGTAAATCGGAATTCCTGAGCTGATCCGAGACATCCACAACGCAGTGGAGCCGGACTCAGTCAAGGCCGCAATCGCACGTACGCCCAGGTGATTGGCTGCATACATGGTTGCCATGGCGATGGCTTCATCAATAAATTCGAAGGGCTCGTTGATACGGTGTTGCGACTGACGCGCCGTACGCTGCTTTTCCGCTTCGATACAGATACGGCTCATAGACTCGACCACCTGCACCGGGTAGTGTCCAACCGCAGTTTCACCCGAAAGCATTACTACATCAGTGCCATCCAATACCGCATTGGCAACATCAAATACCTCGGCACGTGTAGGAATTGAATTATTGATCATCGATTCCATCATCTGCGTCGCAGTGATCACGATACGGTTCATACGCCGCGATTTATTAATGAGATGTTTCTGTGCGGCAGGTAATTCAGCATCACCAATCTCAACACCCAAATCACCGCGCGCAATCATCACGGCATCCGAGGCTGCAATGATGTCATCGATGACGTCCATAGCCTCGGCACGTTCAATCTTGGAAACGATCCCGGCCTGGCACCCGGCTGTACGTGCCAGTTCTCGCGCCAGTTTGACATCCGCTGCCGAACGTACAAATGACACCGCGAGGTAATCTACTCCGACTTCCGCAGCCAGCTTGATGTCGGCACGATCCTTCTCCGAGATCGAGACCGCAGAAAGCCCGCCACCCTGGCGATTAATCCCCTTGTTGTTGCTCAGCACACCACCAACAACTACATGCGTACGTATTTCTGTGCCGGTAACCTCGCCAACCTGCAACACCAACCGCCCATCATCGAGCATTAATCTGTCGCCAGTCTGCACATCTTTCACCAGGTCTTTATAAGCAATCCCGACGCGTTCCCGGGTGCCTTTTGCAGGATCAAGCGACGCATCCAGGACAAATGTATCACCCTCATCCAACTCGATACTGCCTTCGACAAACTGATCGATACGAATCTTCGGGCCTTGCAGGTCACCCAGCACACCCACCTCACGGCCGAGTTGCTCTGTAATCTCGCGGAGCATCTGTACGCGTTTACGGTGCTGGTCTGCAGCCCCATGCGAGAAGTTGATACGAACCACGTCCACACCTGCATTAATCAGATCACGCATCACTGCCGGATCGTCAGTAGCGGGACCTAACGTTGCTATTATTTTTGTACGTCTATGCATCTGGATTAATCAATGGAACTGCTATATACCAAAGGCAACAGCAGTTCGTGAGACCTACTTGGCGCGCTCTTCTAGCATCGCGACAGCCGGTAATTTTTTGCCTTCCAGAAACTCCAGGAAGGCGCCGCCACCCGTTGAAATGTAAGACACCTTGTCAGCTATATCGTATTTGTCGACTGCTGCCAGGGTGTCACCACCACCGGCAATGGAGAAGGCATCGGATTCAGCAATCGCCATCGAAATAGCTTTGGTGCCCTCGCCAAACTGGTCGAACTCAAATACGCCAACAGGACCGTTCCACACAATTGTGCCTGCGTTCTTGATCACCTCGGCCAGAGTCCTGGCGGAATCCGGGCCGATATCGAAGATCATGTCATCATCAATTACATCCTGAACCTTTTTCAGCTCGGCGGCGGCAGACTCGGAAAACTCCTTGCCGCACACCACGTCGGTGGGCACCGGGATGTCACCACCACGCGCCTTCGCATCAGCAGTTAATTTCTCACAGGTCCCAATAAGGTCAGCTTCGTACAGCGACTTTCCGACATTATGACCCGCCGCGGCAATGAAGGTATTCGCAATACCACCACCAACGATCAACTGATCGACGATCTTGGAAAGCGAGTCAAGCACAGTGAGCTTGGTCGAGACCTTGGAGCCACCCACGATAGCCACCATAGGCCGCTTTGGATTATCCAGCGCCTTACCCAAGGCATCGAGCTCACCTGCCAACAAGGGGCCTGCACAGGCAATAGTTGCATATTTACCTACGCCATGTGTGGAAGCCTGTGCGCGATGCGCGGTACCAAAAGCATCCATAACATAAACATCACAAAGCGCCGCGTATTGTTTAGATAAGTCGTCGTCGTTTTTCTTCTCGCCCTTGTTGAAGCGCACGTTTTCCAGGATCACGACATCGCCATCATTCATCTTGGGCGCACTACCCAGATAATCCTTGACCAGCTTAACCTCTTTACCCAGCAAACCAGAGAGATGTTCGGCCACCGGCGCCAGTGAAAATTCATCCGCAGGTTCGCCTTCTGTGGGGCGACCCAGGTGCGACATCAGCATCACCCTGGCACCCGCTTTCATTGCATGCTCTATCGTCGGCATTGAGGCACGGATACGTTTATCACTGCTGACCTTGCCATTTTTAATCGGTACATTCAGATCCTGACGAATCAATACGCGTTTACCGGCAAGATCCAGGTCAGTCATTTTGATGACAGACATAGGAATACTCCTTAACATTTTTAGTCTTTCAAATATGGTTTGTTAAATTAGAAACTTAACGAACAATACTTTTATCTTAAAAACACCAGTCTGGAATATTCCAGACTGGCATCTATTTTTTTTACTTACGCTTCCACACGCCTTACATAAATCAGCGAGAAATTTTTCCCGAGAGCAAGGCGCAAGGTCAGTTTAAAAGCGGAGCGTGCATTTAGCACATGAGCATTTCAAACTGACTTTGCAACACCGCTACCGGAGAAAAGATCCGCTTATTCAGTTTTTAGCAACGTGCTCAACAAACCGCATCATATTACAGGTGTAACCGTATTCGTTGTCATACCAGGAAACGACCTTGACGAAGGTACCGTCCAGTGCGATGCCAGCACCAGCATCAAAGATGGATGAATGACCCACACCACGGAAGTCGGTGGAAACCACTTTCTCCTCGGTATAAGCCAGGGTCTTGCTCATATCACCAGACTCGGAAGCGGCCTTCATGGCAGCACAGATGTCTGCATATGACGCTTCTTTATCCAGCTCACAGGTCAGATCAACAACTGACACGTCAGAGGCCGGGATACGGAACGCCATTCCGGTCAGCTTGCCGTTCAGCTCAGGTAACACCACACCCACTGCTTTGGCCGCACCGGTGGAAGAAGGAATAATGTTTTCCAGGATACCGCGACCACCGCGCCAGTCTTTAGCGGAAGGACCGTCAACAGTTTTCTGGGTTGCGGTCGCAGCGTGTACGGTGGTCATCAGGCCACGCTTGATACCCCAGTTGTCATTCAACACCTTGGCAACCGGCGCAAGACAGTTAGTGGTACAAGATGCCGCGGAGACAATCTTCTGACCGGCGTAGGTCTCGTGGTTCACACCATACACAAACATCGGCGTACCATCTTTGGAAGGCGCACTTTGCACAACCTTCTTGGCTCCCGCATCAATATGCTTCTGACAGCCTTCTTCGGTGAGGAAGAAACCGGTACAGTCGATCACGATATCCGCGCCGACATCACCCCATTTGAGATCCGCTGGATCACGTTCCGCAGTCAGGCGAATCTTCTTGCCATTCACAATCATAGCGCCTGGCTCGGAAGAAACGTCTCCGTCAAAACGACCGTGCACGGAATCATATTTCAGCATATAAGCCAAATAATCCGCGTCCAGCAGGTCATTGATACCGACGATTTCGATATCCTTAAATTCTTTATAGACAGCGCGAAATACCATACGGCCGATACGACCAAAGCCATTAATACCGACTTTAATTGTCATGTTACTTCCCCTAATGATGGTTTAAAAAAATTAATCGAAAATGTAACAAGGCCCGGCGCCTTCACCGGGACTTGTTGATCTTTATGTGCAAACCTTCTCGACAGCCTTAACCACATTCTCGACTGTAAAGCCGAAATGCTTGAACAAGTCACCGGCGGGCGCAGATTCACCAAAGCGGTTGAGACCAATGACCTGGCCTTTAGTCCCGACGTACTTGTACCAACCATCGGTGACTCCGGCTTCAACTGCAACACGGGCGGTGACAGCACTCGGCAGTACAGCCTCCTTGTAGGCTTCATCCTGAGCATCAAACACATTGGTCGATGGCATCGAGACGACACGCACCTGTTTGCCTTTACCCGCGAGTGCCTCGGCGGCATCCATTGCCAGGCTTACTTCGGAACCGGTCGCAATGATGATGGCGTCGGGCGCAGCATCGGTATCTCGCAGGGTATAGCCGCCGCGTAAGATGTTTGCGAGTTGCTCGGGTGTGCGTTGCTGATGCACCAGGTTCTGGCGCGAAAAGATCAGGCAGCTTGGGCCATCTTTGCGTTCCACAGCATATTTCCAGGATACCGCCGACTCAACCGCATCACAGGCACGCCACACACTCATGTTGGGAATCATGCGTAACGTAGCAGTCTGCTCGACCGGCTGATGCGTGGGGCCGTCTTCACCCAGACCTATGGAATCGTGGGTATACACGAAGATGCTCTGGATCTTCATGAGCGCCGCCATGCGCAAGGCATTACGCGCATATTCCGAGAACATCAGGAAGGTTGCACCGTAGGGAATAAAACCACCGTGCAAGGTGATACCGTTCATGATGGCGGACATGCCGAATTCACGCACGCCGTAGTAAAGGTAATTACCGGCACCATCATTATTGCTGATACCTTTGGAACCAGACCAGATGGTCAGGTTGGAACCCGCCAGGTCGGCAGACCCTCCCAGAAATTCCGGCAACACCGGACCAAACCCATTTAATGTATTCTGCGAGGCCTTGCGCGAAGCAATGGTATCGCCTTTTTCGGCTACCGCCTTGATGTAGGCATTGGATTCTTGCTGCCAGTCGGCCGGCAACTCACCCGCCATACGGCGTTCGTACTCAGCAGCCAGCTCTGGATATGCTGCCTTATAAGCTACAAATTTCTCATTCCAGGCAGCCTCGGCTTGCCTACCCTTATCCTTGGCATCCCAGCCGGCATAAACGTCGTCGGGCACGACAAATGGCGGGTGTGACCAACCAATTGTCTCGCGCACCAGAGCAATTTCGTCATCACCCAAGGCAGCGCCGTGACACTCCTCTTTACCTTGCTTATTCGGAGAACCCCATCCGATAATGGTTTTACACTGGATCAGGCTGGGCTTGTCGGTAACTGAACGCGCCTCGTCAATGGCCTTTTTCACCGCATCGGCATCGTGGCCGTCCACATCACGCACCACATGCCAGCCATAGGCATCGAAACGTTTGGGCGTATCATCGGTGAACCATCCCTCGACCTCTCCATCAATGGATATACCGTTATCATCATAAAAAGCAATCAGCTTGCCCAGGCCAAGGGTACCGGCCAGCGAACAAGCCTCGTGCGAGATACCTTCCATCATGCAACCGTCACCCAGAAACACATAGGTGTAATGATCAACGACCTCATGGCCGGGTTTATTGAATTGTGCGGCCAGCGCCTTTTCAGCGACCGCCATACCGACACCGTTGGTTATGCCTTGCCCCAATGGGCCAGTGGTCGTCTCGATACCCGGTGCGTAGCCGTATTCAGGATGACCCGGGGTCTTGGAATGCAGCTGCCGGAAGTTCTTAATCTCTTCCATCGGCAGGTCGTAACCCGTTAGATGCAACAATGAATATGGCAACATGGAGCCGTGGCCGTTGGACATAATGAAACGGTCACGATCCACCCAATTGGGGTTTACCGGATTGTGTTGCATGTAGTCGTTCCAGAGCACCTCGGCGAGGTCCGCCATGCCCATGGGGGCACCCGGATGGCCAGAGTTGGCTTTTTGCACGGCATCCATACTCAGGGCACGGATGGCGTTGGCTAGTTCACGTCGCGATGGCATTTCGCCTCCTGTTACATCTTTAATTGAAATCGGTTTCGCCACGTCCGTCGCCCTCTCTTCCGGAAAACGACGCCGTTATGTTGGTGAACACAGCGAAAAAGTGTCCACGCCGCATGCTGAAGATTCAGCTAACAGCCTGGAATCATTAATGAAAAATATCGCGGCAGGCCTGGAGTTATCTCGCGCCACTCATCTATACAACCCGCCCGCGGATGGTCATCGCCCATCCAGCCCCGAAGAAGCGGGGCCGGTTATTCTCCCCGACTTGCCCCCGCGGGGCAATAGCAGGTACTTATACCCCCATACAAAAGGGACAGGAGACGCTCAAACCTAGCCCTCTCCGATCCACTTGATCGAACAACCCATGCTGGGGATCTGTTCCTCGGGGCCCTTACCCGTCTCCGCCACTTGCTTCATGCCCTCAAACAGGTCGCGTCGCGCATCTGCCACCAGTTCCTTGCGACTGGCATCCAGGCGCCCGCGGTACTGCAATTTGAGATCAGCGTTATAACCGAAGAAGTCCGGTGTACACACCGCGCCAAAGTTTTTGGCGATCTGCTGGGTATCATCCAGCAGGTACGGGAACGGAAAATCGAATTCCTCTGCGACCTTTTTCATGTTCTCAAAAGAGTCTTCCGGATAATCAGCAGGGTCATTTGACATGATCGCTACGGACTTGATGCCCAGTGTCTCGAGTTCGCGGGTATCACGCACAATGCGCTCGCGCACTGATTGAACATAGGGGCAATGGTTACAGATAAACATCACCAGCAGGCCTTTTTCGCCGCGGCAATCCACCAGTGTATGGCGCTTGCCGTCAACACCCTGCAGGTCAAAATCGTGAGCTGCTGCACCGAAGTCACATACTGGGGTTTCAGTTCTTACCATGAATCGCTACTCCAAACCGGATAATTAAGAGGGATACAACCTGCCGTACCGCACTCCGTGGCGGTCCAGCTGTTTCGAGGCCGCATTATAGGCCAGTCTGCACAACTTCGCAGGTCAAATCCTGATTCGCCTGAAACAACAGCAGGCGTAGTTCTGCCCATAGGCCCATTTTTTTTGTATACTCGCCACCCCCATAACGACCGAGGGGGACCAGCCTGCAGAAAGCAGTGTAATACCTGAAACAACACTGTATGTAGTGGCATTATCATCGTTACATTGAGGAATACGCGTGGCCAAATCATATTTATTTACTTCGGAATCCGTGTCGGAAGGACACCCAGACAAAATCGCCGACCAGATATCGGACGCCATCCTGGACGAAATCCTCAAACAGGACACTAATGCCCGCGTGGCCTGCGAAACACTGGTCAAAACTGGCATGGTACTGCTGGCAGGTGAGATCACGACCTCAGCCAACATTGACTACGAAACTATGGTACGTAGCGTCGTCAGACAGATCGGTTACAAATCCACCGAGGTCGGTTTCGACGCTGACACCTGCGCGGTCATCAATGCCATCGGTAAACAATCGCCGGACATTGCACAAGGGGTGGACCGTAGTGAACGCGAGAACCAGGGAGCCGGGGACCAGGGCCTGATGTTCGGCTATGCCAGCAACGAAACCGACGTATTGATGCCGGCACCGATCACTTACGCGCATCGACTGGTGCGCCGCCAGGCGGAAGTGCGAAAAAATGGCGAACTGCCCTGGCTACGTCCGGATGCCAAAAGCCAGGTAACCTTCCGTTACCAGGATAACAAGCCGTCCGCTATTGACGCCGTGGTCCTGTCGACCCAACACGACGAAGACATCGACCAGGCCGACCTGCATGACGCCGTGATGGAGGCCATCATCAAGCCGGTGCTCCCCGCAGAATGGCTAAGCAAGGACACTAAATACCACATCAATCCCACCGGTAAATTCGTCATCGGCGGCCCGGTCGGCGACTGTGGTCTCACCGGCCGCAAGATCATAGTTGATACGTACGGCGGCATGGCGCGTCACGGTGGCGGCGCTTTTTCTGGCAAGGATCCGTCCAAGGTGGATCGCTCGGCAGCCTACGCGGGACGCTATGTGGCCAAGAATATCGTAGCCGCCGGCCTCGCCCAACGCTGCGAGATCCAGGTCTCCTATGCCATAGGTGTCGCCGAACCGACTTCCATCAGTGTCGACACCTTCGGTACTGGCGCCATAGATGACGAACGCATCGAGGCCTTGATACACGAGCATTTTGATCTGCGTCCCTGGGGCAACATCACGATGCTGAACCTGCTGCAACCCATCTACCTGCAGACGGCGGCCTATGGTCATTTTGGGCGTGATGATATCGACCTGCCCTGGGAACGAATCGATAAGGCCCAGTTACTGAAAGAAGCAGCCGGGCTTTGATCTCGACCTAAATTTAGCTATCATTCACACCCTGAATAGTACTACCAGTGGCTGAGGAGCGCTGCGACGGGAACCCCCGCCAGGCTCAGTCCACTGATGAACCCCATTTATGGGTTATAACAACGGCGCTCATTCTTCTGACACAGGAGTCTGAGCATGAGCACTACCGCCACATCCATCACCGCAGGCAACGATCACCATGTTGCCGATCTTTCCCAGCAGGCAATCGACTGGGGACGTAAGGAAATCGCCATAGCCGAGACAGAAATGCCCGGCCTGGTGTCACTGCGCGAACGCTACAGCAAACAGCAACCACTCAAGGGCACCCGCATTACCGGTTCCCTGCATATGACCATCCAAACCGCGGTGCTGATCGAAACCCTGGTGGCACTGGGCGCAGAAGTGCGTTGGGCCTCCTGTAATATCTACTCCACTCAGGACCATGCCGCCGCCGCTATCGCTGCCACGGGCGTACCGGTATTTGCCTACAAAGGTGAAAGTCTGGACGAATACTGGGAATTCAGCCACCGTATCTTCGAATGGCCAGATGGCAAATACTCCAACATGATTCTTGATGACGGTGGCGATGCCACCCTGCTGTTGATCCTTGGCAGCAAGGCGGAAAAAGACATCTCGGTAATTGCAAACCCCGCCAACGAAGAAGAAGTTGCGCTGTTTGCTGCGATCAAGAAACACCTGCAAATCAGCCCCGACTGGTATTCGACAAGACTCAGGGAAATCCGTGGAGTCACAGAAGAAACCACTACCGGTGTGCACCGCCTCTACCATATGCAAAACGAAGGCTCGCTACCGTTTCCAGCAATAAACGTCAATGATTCGGTAACCAAATCCAAATTCGATAATTTGTACGGCTGCCGCGAATCCCTGGTGGATGGTATTAAACGCGCCACTGACGTAATGATTGCAGGTAAAATCGCAGTGGTCTGCGGCTATGGCGATGTCGGCAAAGGTTGTGCACAATCCCTACGCGGGCTCGGTGCGACCGTGTGGGTCACGGAAATTGATCCGATCTGTGCACTACAGGCTGCAATGGAAGGCTACCGCGTGGTTACTATGGAAGAAGCTGCCGGCAAGGCCAACATCTTCGTTACCGCCACCGGCAACTATCACGTGATCGAACATGATCATATGGAGGCAATGCCGGATCAGGCCATTGTCTGCAATATCGGCCACTTCGACAGCGAGATTGATGTGGCAAGCCTTAAGGACTATGAATGGGAGAACATTAAACCGCAGGTAGATCACATCATCTTTCCGGACGGCAAGCGCATCATCTTGCTGGCCGAGGGCCGTCTGGTAAACCTTGGTTGCGCCACCGGGCATCCCAGCTTCGTCATGTCCAACTCATTCACTAACCAGGTGCTGGCGCAGATGGAACTGTGGAACAACCCTGACAACTACAAGAATGAGGTTTACGTCTTACCGAAAAAGCTTGATGAGGAAGTCGCTCGCCTGCACCTGGACAAGATTGGCGCACAACTGACGATATTGCCAAAAGAAAAAGCAGACTATATCGGCGTACCGGTTGAAGGGCCCTATAAGCCCGATCACTATAGGTACTAAATCCCTCTCACCGCATAGACACAAAGTCCGCAAAGTTTATTATTGGAAGAACCCGTTGCAAACCATACGCTTGCAACACTCTTGACCCTATTATCCTCTTTGAGGCAATAGGTTTTACTTTGCGCACTTCGTGTCTATGTGATGAATTAGGCACCGCGAATTAATACCCATGGAATCACAAAAAAAATTCCCGCGTACGTTCAGCTTCGAGTTCTTCCCCCCCAAAACTGAGGAGGGTATGGCAAAACTGCGTGAGGTACGTGGGAAACTGTCAGCACTGAATCCGCGCTTCTTTTCGGTGACGTTTGGTGCGGGCGGTTCGACGCGGGATCGCACACTGAAAACTGTCCTGGATATTCAACGTGAATCAGGGGTCGAGGCCGCGCCACACATCTCCTGCGTCAGTTCAAACCGCGCACAGATACAGGAAATACTGCAAACCTATATCGATAACGACATCAGGCATATTGTTGCGCTCCGCGGCGACATTCCATCGGGTAATCATGAATTGGGTGACTTTCAGTATGCCAATGAGCTGGTTGAATATATACGCAATGAGACCGGCGATCATTTCCACATTGAGGTCGCGGCCTATCCTGAATTTCATCCGCAGGCACGTAACGCCAGAATCGATCTTGAAAATTTCAAGCGTAAGGTCGAGGCCGGTGCGAACAGCGCTATCACGCAATATTTTTTCAACCCGGACGCCTATTCTAGTTTTGTAAACAGCTGCGAAAAGATGGGTATCGACATCCCTATTGTGCCGGGCATCATGCCCATTACCAATTACTCTCAATTAGCACGTTTCTCCGATATGTGCGGCGCCGAGATCCCGCGTTGGGTGCGTAAACGACTGGAAAGCTTTGGCGACGATAAGAACTCGATACGCAGCTTCGGCACCGAAGTTATAAGCCAACTATGTGAAGACCTGCTTAGCGAAGGCGCACCAGGCCTGCATTTTTATACCATGAACATTGCCGCTCCCACCATGGAAGTGTGGAACAACCTGGCATTGGGCAAGTAGCAGAGGTACCCCAGCCTCCGCCGATGCGTATTCCCAGAATCTATCTCAACGTAGCACTGGCGATCGATGATGAAATCGAACTCGATAAAGATAGCCATCACCGTATTACCCAGGTACTACGGCTGAGACTCGACGACCAGGTCATTATCTTCAATGGAAACGGCGGCGAATACTCAGCCCGATTATGTAACATCGCGCGCCGTGCGAGTCGCGTCCACATTGAAGCCTTTGTCGACACCGATCGTGAATCTCCTCTCAGAATTCATTTATTGCAAGGCTTATGCAAGGGTGAGCGGATGGATTTTGCTCTGCAAAAAACCACCGAGCTGGGGGTGGCGTCCATTACGCCGACAATCACCAGCCGTAGCACAGTGCAACTCGATGCACAGCGTATTAAGAAAAAACACAGGCATTGGGGGAAAGTCATCATCAGCGCCTGCGAGCAATCAGGCCGCACTCTGATACCGGAATTGCGTCCTACTACTGAGTTATCAGACGCATTGCAGCAGCACTCCTGTGGTGTGGTGCTGCACCCTACAGCAGGACAGCCCATCCATACCCTCGAGGAGATCAGTATAGAACTGGGATTACTAGCTGGTCCGGAGGGTGGTCTCTCGCTTGAAGAATTCGAGCTGGCACGTGAGCACGGATTCGCGCCCATACGCATAGGGCCACGCATATTACGCACCGAGACAGCAGGCATTGCCAGTATCGCCTGTTTGCAAATGATGTGGGGAGATTTGCGCACCTGAACAGACGCGCGTTGATGCTGTAATTAAAGCTTCTGTAATTCGTCGCGAATCAGATGTTCAATTTGCTGCAAGTCCGGCACTATAACCTTTTGAGTACCGATAACAGCATTACTTGCGACCACTGCGCTTGCCGTTGACTCGGCCTGATTGGAAACAATCATACGACGCTCAAGATCAACCGGGTGCGGAATCGACTGGATTTCGATAGCATAAAACATTAAACCGGGAATATCCTCCAGGCCATGCAGTACAGCGATACGTTGCCTGCTTCCGCCAGTCAGACGATCAGCGCCCTGCGCCCCAGCCATGGTCTCGAATGACACCAGGGCTACCTGTTCAGCGCGCCATTTAAAAACCCCTCGCAGCCAAGGAGCAACATCACTAACCGGTGTCGCCTCAGGTGTACCGGTTACCTCCGCAACCGTAGACTGAGGCAGAATGACCTGCATCCCCACGAGCGGCAATAAAAGCGCATTGACTCTTGTAGTATTTTCCATGCAATACTCTGCTGTTATTTCTCAGTAACGTCCTTGAGAGTTTTTTCGATATTCTCCAGCAAGTCAGTTTCCTGATAAGGCTTACCTAGATAACGATTGACACCAATATCCATTGCCCGTTTGCGATGTTTCTCGCCGGTACGCGAGGTAATCATGATAATTGGGATGTGCTTTAATCTTTCGTTATTGCGAACATGGGTAGCCAGCTCATAGCCGTCCATACGCGGCATCTCAATATCCAACAACATCAGGTCGGGTGTCAGCTCGTGCAACTGACTCACCGCATCAACGCCATCTTTCGCGGTTATCACCTCATAATTATTGCGCTCAAGCATACGCGTGGTCACTTTACGAATAGTGATTGAGTCATCAATGACCATGACTGTGAGCTTCTGGTCCTCTTTTGTGACCGCCGGCTCTTCAGGCTGATACACAATTTGGCCGGCAACACTGATACGCACCAGGCCAGCAACATCGAGGATCAGTACTACACGACCATCACCCAAGATAGTGGCCCCGGAAATACCACGCACCTTACTGATTTGCGGGCCAACCGGCTTGACCACGATTTCACGGCTACCGATAAGTTCTTCAGCCTGCAACGCGAAACGGTGATCACCTGAACGCACCAGCAACACCGGGTACATGGTGCCACTCTCATCCAACATGGGTTTCGATACACCCAGTAACGCTCCCAGGTGCTTGAGTTCGTACTCGTTACCCGCGTACTGGTGTATCGGATTTTCTTCGGCGTAACTACTTGCCAACTCATTACCCGGCAAACGCACAACACCCTCAATACTACCCAGTGGCACCGCATATAAATCTTCACCAGTCTGTACCAACAACGCCTGATTGATCGCAAGAGTAAAGGGCAGGCGCACAACAAAATCGGTGCCCTTCCCAAAAACAGAATCAATAGTGAGTGAACCGCCAAGTTGTTTGATTTCGTTATTGACCACATCCATACCAACACCGCGACCTGAAATCTGTGTGACCTTGTCGGCGGTACTGAAACCGGATTCAAGAATGAGCTGCATGGCATCATGATCGGAGACATCATCTTCGGCCTTGAGCATGCCCGCAGCCAGCGCTTTCTCACGGATTTTGCCCAAATTAATACCAGTACCATCATCTTCACAATTAATAACAATCTCGCCACCATCACGAGAAATGTTGATGTGTATGATACCGGTTTCGGATTTACCTTTTTGCACACGCTCTTGCGGGGTTTCGATTCCATGCGAAATAGCGTTGCGCAACATGTGCTCCAGGGGCGCAACCATGCGATCGAGGACATTCCGATCAATTTCATTGTGCTCACCAGAAATATGCAGCGCCACTTTTCTGCCGAGTTCGTTTGCAGTCTGACGTGCGATACGCCGCAACCGTGGCGCCATCCCGCTGAATTGCACCATACGCGTACGCATGAGACCTTCCTGCAAATCAGTACTGACACGAGACTGCTGCAACATCAGGGTTTCCGAATCCCTGACAATATCAGCCATTACATCGCGGATACTCCCGAGGTCATTTGCTGTTTCGGCAAGCCCACGTGATAACTGTTGGATATTTGAATAGCGATCCAGCTCAAGCGGATCGAATTCCTCATCACCTTCACCATGTTCCTGCTCATAGCGGAACAGGATCTGCGCCTCGGTCTCGAGTTCCATCTTGCGTAACTGATCGCGCAATCGTCTCAGTGTCTGTTCAAGCTCGTTGAGGTTGAAAGAATAGGCATTGATTTGCTGAGCCAGGCGTGAGTGATAAATATTAACTTCACCCGCGTAATTGACCAGGTTGTCCAATAAATCAGAACGTACGCGCACAAGCTCCTGCGCACCACTTCTGGCAGCAGTTCCCTTACTCTTATCCGCAACAGGTTTTATCGGCTCGTGGTGCTCTTCTACGGCCTCAAGCTCAACAGTGCTAACGGTCTCATCTTCGACTGTTATCGAATCCTCAATAGCCCCAACACCTGTCACGAGCAGGTCATCAGGCGAGACCTCCTCCTCAACGCCTACTATCTCCAGATCAGCCAACAAGGGCTCATCATCTGCCGCGATAGCTTGAGATTCACGCCGTTCAGCTGACTCAATAGTTGAGGCCTCAATCGATTCTTGTAGCGACACTGTTTCTGCTGCTGTTGACGACCCACCTTTGCGAACCTCGTCAAGTCTGCTGATTATGTCTGGCGCAGGATAAACAGGTTCCTGCCTGGAGGCCTTTTGCAGCATTTCATGCAAGCGATCGAATCCCTGATGCAAAGATGAAGCCATATCGGTGCTAAATGGCACTAGTCCATCAGCACAACTGACAATCAGAGATTCTGTCGCATGACTGAGGTCGCCTATTGACGAAAAACCCGCCATACGTGCGCCACCTTTCAATGTATGTAGCTGGCGCTGCAACTCATTCATTGCGTCCTTATCATCACTACTGGATATCCAATGCTGCAGCGAGTTGTCACTTGCATCAAGAATTTCGTGGGCCTCTTCCAGAAAAATCTCAACCAGCTCCTGGTCCTGCTCACCGGGCATGTCCGGCACCAAGTCAGGGTATGCGGCTTCAGCCTCAGGCATTACTGATTCAGAAACCGTCTCTTCTTCAGTTGCCACTGTCTCAACAGCTGCGGCTTGTTGCCGCAACTCGACCTCTTCTGCAGTAAGGATCTTGCCTATCTGTGTATCCGGATCGGTATTTTGTGCGTCGAGTTCATCGGCGAGCAGGGCCTCGACCTGGACGCTTAAGGCCCCGCTATCCGGTAGTGATTTATTATCAACGAGCGCATCGATACATTCAGCAATACGCTGCGAACATTCCGCAAATAGCGGCACTGCTGAAGCCACCACGGGCTGTTCGATTTGTTGTCTTGCCCTCAGATAACGCTCCAGCGGGCCGCAGAGTCTAGAGATTTCATCAACTTCCGCGGTACGCGAACTACCATTGAGAGTATGTATTGAGCGCAACAGCGGTTCCGTAATATCCAAGTCGCCACCCGCTCTCAAGCCATCCTGCATAATACTGTCCAACGTTACCCAGTGCTGTCTGGCCTCATTGGTAAAGATCTCAAGCAGCACCGGATCGATTTCATCCTCGACGCTCACCGGACCCTCGATGACTTCTGTTATCTCGGGCACAACAAAATCAGTCATTCCAAGTGCGTCAGTGTCGAATTCACCCGTCGGAGGGCCATCATCCTGGCTTGTCGGCATCGGCGCAGCTTCGATAACCTCGGTCTCAAGCACCGTATCCGCTGCGAAATCCGCGGCGACCTCGGTATCTGACTGTACCGATTCCAGATCTACCCCTTCCGGAGCAGTCGACACGTCCGCAGCCTCTATAACATCAGCATCCTCTCTTGCAGGCTCTGCTGTAGCTAAATCAGATGCGTTTTTTTCAGACTTTTTTTTAGTGTATTCGGCGTGCGAATACCCTGGCTTAGCCATGGCATTCACCATTTCCATCATCGAGAACACATCCGCCGACGCAGCTGTATCTTCACCCTTAATTTGCGCTACCAATTGCGGCAATACACGGCCGGCATCGGCAATCGCCTCGTAGATGTGCGGCTGCAGATCTATGGTCTGGTCTATGACACGGTTCAGCAGGCTCTCATAACCCCATGCAAACTCGCCGAGAAGCTGTGCGCCTACCAGCCGTCCACTGCCCTTGAGCGTATGGAATGACCTGCGAATCGTGGATAATGCTTCTTGGTCGTTATCGTCACGCCATTGCGGCAGTAGAGACTGGATATTATTCGTTTCCTCCTCAGCCTCTTCAATAAAAATCTCCAGAATTTCATCATCGATTTCGCCAGTAAGCGCCTTCAGATTCCGGTCAATTCCTGAAGCATCAGGGGCGGGAGTGGGTGCCGCCCCGGGCATGGACTTCGTTTCAGTTTTTTCCGTAGCGTGTTCAAGAGCTGCGGTTTCCTCGAAGTCCATATTATCAACCATGGTTTCCGCTGATGTCGCGGACTCCAGGGTCATGTCACTGAAATCGGGTATATCGTGCACACCTGAAAGCACTTCCTCTGGCTCAATCACAAGATCGTCGATTTCGACGACAGTGGTGTCCACTACATCTGTTGCTGGCTCATAATCCTCGACATCCAAGACGCCCCCTTGATCCGCCGCGCCCCCTAACGGGTATCCCAGACGCGCCACGCTGGCCTCACCCGCCTTGAGGATAGGTTCCGGGTCCAAGCCATGCGTACTCAACGACTCCAGGAAATACTCCACACTGGTAATCGCATCCGCAAACGCTTCAAGCTGCCTGGTATCAGGCACGATACGGCTGGTGAGCAATTGTCCCCTAACATAGCGGCCTAACGAATCAAGCAATGGAACAACATCATGGATATTAACGACCGACATCACACCTTTGATACGCTCGAGATGCGCCGGAACCAATTCAAGTTGTTCGCTGTTCTGGGGCGCAGAGAGGAAATCAGAAACTGCGTCCTTGGTAATATTCATTTCATGCAGTGCTTCTTGCACCACAGAATCCAGCATCTTTTTGTATTCAGCGTCTGAGAGCCCTTGCATATGCTGCGGTCGCGCAGCAATACCCGACTCGACAGATACCGGTGGAGCCACGTGCGGCTCCCTTAAACTCCCGATAGCCGATTCGATCTTGATCATGACGCCTGCCATATCCATGATCGCGCTGTCAGTAGGATCCTGACCACCCTCGTCCATGGTATCAAGCCGGCCAGCCTCGCTTAGCACCTCTTCGCGTGCTTCGCCAAGTCCGAGCATACCCAACGTATCAGCGATACGATTCAGCTTTTCTTTAACTGTATTCAGCTGACCCGTTTGTGATTCTTCACTGCTGATGAAGATTTCGAGGCCATCCTTAACTTCTGCAAGGTCTTCATTGAGGGCATCGGAAACCGTCTCCAGCAGTTCAGCATTAGGTGCGGCTAGATTGTCGCGCACCTCGCTAAGATCGCTATCCTTGGGTATCAGTTGATCGAGACTAAAGGCCTTTTTAACTTCCTTGACCGTTGGGCCGCGGAATTCAGCCAGGGCAAGATAATAAAGAATATTCTTTATCAGGTCGTCAGAACTACGCTTCGTGAAGGCCGCCTCACCCTCATCAATCAGGGTCTTGATCTGGCGGTCGACTTTACCCAGTAATGACTTGATGGTGACATTGGGGTCCAGGGCGTCGTTAGCAAGCGCTTCCGGCAATGCCGAAGCCACCCACCACAAGCGCTGCCCTGCCTGGGTTTTGGAGGCGCGGTGAATACGTGCAACCACACTGAACAACTTGTTAAGACTAGATTCAACATTCTGATTTCTGAACAGCCCCAGCAAACCCAATTGGAAGGTGTGCCTCAGGCGTTTTGCAAGAACTTGCGCGTCATCGATACCTGAAGATTCTACGATGCGCGCTCCCGGCGCGGTAACAGTATCGAATTGCGGAAAGAAGAGCACCGCCTCCGACAACAGCGGCGCATCACGTGACGTCCTGAGATCGTTGAGTAGCGGTAATAATACGATGGGCACATCACGATTACCTGACTGAATGTGTTCCAGATAATCAGGTAACTGAAGAATGGCGCGGAATAACACCTCAATGGCATCATCCTTGTTTTTGACCTTGCCATTCAACAGCGCCTGGGTGAGGCTACCCATTTCCTCAGCCAGCATAGAAGCCCCATAGAGCTCCACCATCTGCAGAGTACCGACGACCTGGCGCAACGAATCCTTTACCTCATCGAGGTAAGCCGTCTTGTCTTCATCCTCGACATAGGCTTGCAGTGACTTGCCTGATTGTTCAAGGACAAGATCGAGTTCTTTTTTAACCCATCTCAGGGTTTCATGCTCGAGTCCCGATTGTTCACTCATACGTTGTCGACTCTCTTACTCAGCAGTGGCGTTACCACTGGGCCACTCGGCAGTTAACAACCATTCCATAGCTCACAAGGCTTATCCTAGGTATTGCCACTCTCAGGCAGCTTGAAGCCGGCAACCGACTCACGCATAGCCTGCGCCAGATGGGAAAGATTACCAATCGATGATGCTGTCTCACTTGTACCCTCTGACGTCTTCATTGTGATTTCCTGAATCACCTTCATGGTATTCGTAATATTGGCTGCGGACTCGGACTGGTGTTGCGCGGCCTCAGAAATACCGCCAATCATGTCTGCGAGCTGACCCGAGACACCCTCAATTTCACTCAACGCCTCACCCGCGTCCTCTGCCAAACGCGCGCCACCTACCACGTTAGCGGTACTTTGTTCCATGGAGATCACCGCTTCGTTGGTATCGGTCTGAATCGTTTTCACCAACGCTTCAATCTGCTTGGTCGCGTTACCGGCGCGTTCAGCGAGCCGCTGAACTTCGTCAGCCACCACCGCGAAACCGCGTCCCGCCTCACCAGCGGTTGACGCCTGGATCGCTGCATTTAATGCCAGGATGTTAGTCTGGTCCGCAATTTCATTAATCAACCCCACGATGTCACCAATTTCCTGCGAACTCTCACCGAGGCGCTTGATTCGCTTCGATGTCTCCTGGATCTGCTCACGAATCGTATCCATACCTTCGATGGTACGGGTCACAGTTTGTGCACCCTTGGATGCAATTTGCACCGAACGTTGCGCCACCTCTGCAGAGGCAGCAGCTTTTGTAGAGACCTGTTGAATGGAATCCGCGATATCAGTGATCGCTGCGGACGCCGACGCAATCTCGCGCGCCTGCATACTACTCGCGCTAGCGAGTTGTTGCGCCGTACCCTGCGTTTTTTCAGCCTCGGCGGAGACCTCGACCGCAGTATTGTTAATCGTGGATACCAGGTCACGCAACGCATCGATAGAATAGTTCACGGAGTCAGCAATCGCCCCCGTTACCTCTTCGGTTACGGTAGTGTGCGTCGAAAGGTCACCATCCGCGAGATTGGACATTTCGTCCAGCAACAACAAAATGGCGTCCTGATTGCGGCGATTCTGCTCGTCAGCCAAACTCAATTGACGACGGGTATCAAGCAACATCTGGAAACCAAGCAACACAAGGGTTGCCAGTGCAAGTCCCGCAAAGACAATCGCCGCAAGGTTAAAGATATCAAATTTAGTTGCATTACCTTCAACGGCCTGCTGCAGGCTAACCGATGACGAAAACAGAGTATCGCTGTCCCGTTTAACACTATCGACCGCACCGAAGACATCAAACAACGATGGCGCAGCTTGTAGAATATTGTCTACATTTTGCGACACCGGTTCGAACAGCGATTCGACCTGTTTGAGTTTGGTAACGGCAGCCGCGTTGGTAATTGCCGTAACGTTGAGGGCTGGGTTACCCTTGATCATCGCCTGCATAAAACGATCCAACAACACTGTATCCCGACCTAAACGGTCAGCCGCAACAGGAGCATCCGCTCCGCCCGCCAACAGCTGACTTAAACTACTGTCGATACGTTGAATAATAAGCAACTGACGAGACGCAATATACACCTGCTCGGCATTCGCCCTGGATTTGATCAACTGGTTGGTTATCTGGTCCGACGCCGCCAACATCAGCGGCAACTTTTTGCGCACATCTTCTGCCAGGCCATTGAGTTGAGTGATCGAGTCACTACCACCGGTAATACTATTCAGGTTTTCACGAAAACCATTCCAACGTCCCGCCACCGTATCGACCTGAGCTTGTAAATCACTCGGCACCGCAGACAGCCGCGTTGCGGAATCACCCTGCGTAAGCCTCAGCAGGCTGCCGTCAAACTCATCACGCAATGTTTTTATCTGAGCAAAAGATTGCTGATTACCCGCTACAGCTTCCAGCGCATTTGCTGCGAGTCGCTGAGAAAGCAACTGTTGCTCTGAAGCAATACTCGAGTACTGCGCATATTGTCCGCGCTTGGTTGCGGCATAGAAGAACGATGCGACCGACAAGATCAGGAAAACAAGCAATAGTATAAACAGAATTACTATCTTCCCGCTGAACCCTCCCGCACCAGCCTTGCTTGGTATTTTCATACTCTAATCTCCAGCCCTATATTCCAACCGCATCTGCGATTATTTAGTTATTTCAACAAATTTATGTATCGCGCTTTCTGTCTATACAGCCACATCCAGAAAAATTTCATCTTCTATCAGCTTATACACACTAAACACAGCATAGCGCTCGCCGAGACCTGTGAATGACCGCTCCACATAAGGCTTGAAAACCCCGTCCAGTTCCGGCAATCCTTTATCAACCTCGTCCACATAAAAACGCTTCAAACCGTGGATCGCTTCAACCAGCAGACCCACAGTGACTCCAGCGTGCTCTATCACAAGAATCCGCTGATGGCGCGGATCAAATACCGAATTGTCATCATACAAAAAACCCTGCAAGTCAATGACTGGTAGCAGGTTGCCACGCATATTGGCGATACCCAGCACCCAGGGTTTAGCACCAGGCACGTTTGCAAAATTCATAGGTTTGACAATCTCGGCAACCTCATCCATCGGCGCCAGCAGTACTGTATCTCGAACCTGAAAGGCAACACCCAACCACTCCTCACGCGCTTCATCTTCGACCGGAAAGCCATGCGCTCTCTGCCTGCTCTTTCGGTCTATCCCGAGTAACAAGTCAAAAGGCGATGCGCTACTGATTTCCATGTCGACACTTTGCATCAGGATTATCCAGCCAACAACGACGCAATCATCCCCGTGAGTTCAGCCTCATCCACGGGTTTTACTAGATAGCCCTTGGCGCCCTGTCGTATACCCCACACCTTGTCTGTCTCCTGATCCTTGGTTGAAACGATGATGACAGGAATATTGGCTGTCGCCTCATCTTTACTAAGTTGTCGTGTCGCCTGAAAACCATTCAAGCCCGGCATTACCACATCCATAATAACCAGATCAGGCAAGCTTGATTTAGCAATAGCTACACCTTCCTCGCCGCTTTGCGCCACGAGCATTTCATGCCCGCCCTTGGCCAGGATGGTTTTGAGTTTATGGACCTCCGTAGGAGAGTCATCAACTACCAGTATCTTTGCCATCTTCTTATCTTTAACCTCATTTTTTCAAAACCAGCGAGCACCCAGGCCCTCAGGTAGCGACATGCTGCTTGATCGCATCAAGCAAATCGTCACGTGTAAACGGTTTGGTCAGATATTGCTGCGATCCGACTATACGGCCTCGCGCCTTGTCAAAAATACTGTCCTTACTGGACAGCATTACGACCGGTGTTTCCCTGAATATGCGGTTATGTTTGATTAACGCACAAGTCTGGTAACCATCAAGCCGCGGCATCATGATATCGACGAAAATGATATCGGGCTTGTGTTCGGCAATTTTCGCCAGCGCCTCAAAGCCGTCAGCGGCGGTGACGACCTCACAGCCTTGCTTTTTCAAAAGTGTTTCCGCAGTACGACGAATCGTCTTACTATCGTCGATGACCATCACTTTGAGGCCGGAAAGGCCATCGACTCCTGAGTTGTTATTGTTGCTCACAGTGGACCCTGATTTGGTAGGTTGGACAGCCGCTACATCCGCTAGAATGTAGCTTAAGTTTAGGGTTTAATCAATAAAATACAAGAAATAAAGGCGCTTAGCGCTTTTTCATCATGTCACTTCTAAGTAATGAATCAGCCCGCCCAGTCTTGCAGTCATCCCGATCTGCGTCGCATTATGAACAGGATAACCACAAGAGACACCCCCCTGTTACCCTATTTGACAGATGATCCGATAGACAGCCCAACAGACCGATAGATGGCATATCAGCCTACTACTCACAACAGCGGCGCCCGATCAGCGTAAGTAAAATCACAAAACCACGGCGTTAACCGTTAAGATTTACGGCTTTGGCTATGATTCATGGGTGGAGTGATGACAACAAGACTTGCAGTGGTGATGGATCCGATCAGCTCGATCAAGATTCACAAGGACAGCACTTTCGCCATGCTCTTGGCGGCACAGGCGCGTGGCTGGGAACTACTGTATCTACAACAGCAAGACCTGTATCTTGAAGACGGCGATGCATTCGGTCACGCGCGTCCATTACGTGTCAAAGACGACTCACAGGACTGGTATAACCTGGGTACGCCAGCGGCTATACCACTCAGTCAGTGCGATGTGATACTCATGCGTAAGGACCCGCCCTTCGATATGGAATACATCTACACGACTTACATCCTGGACAGGGCCGCCACTGGCGGCGCCCTGGTGATCAATCGCCCGGATAGCCTGCGGGATGCAAACGAAAAGGTCTTTACCGCCTGGTTTCCCCAATGCTGCGTTCCTACGCTGATTTCAGGAGATATGACCCACATCCGGGCTTTTCTGGATAGCCAACAACACATCGTGGTAAAACCACTGGATGGTATGGGAGGCGAATCGATTTTCCGTATCAACCAGGGCGACCCGAATACCAATGTGATCCTCGAAACCCTGACCCGTCACGGTCGCCGCACCATCATGGCGCAACGTTTCATCCCGGAATACACCGCAGGCGATAAGCGTATCCTGCTGATCGACGGCGAGCCTGTGCCTTATGCCCTGGCGCGCATCCCGGCGCGCGGCGAAACACGCGCCAACCTAGCGGCCGGGGGTCGCGGCGAGGGGGTGGAGTTAAGTCAGCGCGACCAATGGATATGTTCACAAGTTGCTCCGATTTTACGCGAAAAAGGGCTTATTTTCGTAGGAATCGACGTTATCGGCGACTATCTGACTGAAATCAACGTCACCAGTCCGACCTGCATACGCGAACTTGATGCGCTCTACCAACTCGACATCGCCGCTCAGCTGATGAATGTTATCGAACAAAAGCTGGCTACCAGACAAAAACCGGCATGATAACTACCCAGGCTACACCAGCAGTGTCACGGTTATGGCTCGCCGGACTGATAACCATCCTGGGCCTTGTCGGGTGTTCCCGTGAAACGCTAGACGAAAAACAGTTCCTGGCCTTCGGCACGGTGGTCGAAATCACGCTTTATAATGCCGATGCGGAACAGGCCCGTCTGGCATTCAAAACAGCGGATGCCGACCTTAGCTATATGTCCCGCGCCTGGCATCCGTGGAAAGCAGGTACCCTGGGACGCATGAATGGCCTGCTCCCCACCGGCGGCAGCTTCAGCGCCGGGCCCTCAGTAGTGCCATTGATCAGCAAATCACAAACACTTTCCAGCGCCAGCAACGGATTGTTCAACCCGGCAATCGGCAACTTGATTAAATTATGGGGCTTTGATCAGGACGATATTGCTGACAGCAGTCCGCCCGATAGGGCCGCAATCGAGGCACTATTGGAGCAACATCCCACTATGGATGACATTATCCTTGAAGGGATACAGCTACGCTCGACTAATCCGGCGGTATTACTGGACTTCGGTGCCTTCGCCAAAGGTTATGGCATAGGCTTGCTGATGGAGCGCATTAAGGCGCTGGGCATAGAAAACGCCATCATCAATGCCGGCGGCGATCTGCGCGTTATCGGCAGTCGCGGTAAACGCCCGTGGCGTGTTGGAATCCGCGACCCGCGCGGCACAGGCGTTATCGCGTCCATCGAAACCCAGGGCGACGAAAGCATCTTCACGTCCGGCAATTATGAACGCTACTTTGACCACAACGGGACACGCTACCACCATATCATAGACCCCCGTACGGGCTATCCCGCAGAGGGCATGCTATCGGTCACGGTCATTCATCCAGATGCCGCCACCGCTGATGCCGCCGCCACTGCGCTGTTTATTGCGGGTCCCGGGCAATGGCAGGAAATAGCCGGACGCATGGGTATCGAACAGATCATGCTCGTTGATGAAGAGCAACATGTCTATATGACACCCAAAATGGCCAAGCGGATTCATTTTGAAACCCGGACGCTACCTGCAACTTCAGTAGTAGATTTGGGAAACTCCTGATGTTGACTCGTGCCGACAGTACCGTCCTTGCGGCCTCAGTAGTGTTTATAGCCTGCCTCTATGCCGTGTTCTGGCAGCCGCATGCAACAGCGAGCCACATCAACATCATCAATGGAAATGAGCCGCCGCAACAGGTATCACTCGAGCAAGACCAGGTCCTCGACGTCAAGGGCAGGCTCGGTAACAGCCGTATCCAGATACAACAGCGGCGAGCACGTTTCATCGCATCGCCCTGTAATAACAAATTGTGTATCTATCAGGGCTGGTTGCAACACGGCGGTGAGCTCGCGGCTTGCCTGCCGAACCGTATTCTCATCACTGTAAAGTCAAACCGCCGCGGATTTGACGCCATTAATTACTGAGCCTGATAGCCACCCCGTTAAAGCATGCATATACAGACCACACGCGAAGACCACCGTATCGCATGGCTTGCCGCGCTGGCAATCTGCATCCACATACTCGAAGCCTCGTTCCCTAGCCCCTTGCCCGGCATAAAACCGGGTCTGGCGAATATTATTACCATCATGGCACTCCTGCTATTCGATATACGCACCGCCATCTGGGTCAGCCTGCTGCGCGTGCTGGCAGGCAGTTTGCTGGTTGGCAGCTTCCTCACGCCGACCTTCATACTAAGTCTTACCGGCGCGATCTGCAGTCTGCTGGTGTTGTGGCTGGCAAGTCATCTGCCAGGGCGTGGATTCGGCCCTGTCGGTTATAGCCTGCTGGCTGCTCAGGGCCACATGGCTGGACAATTCGCTGCTGCATATTATCTATTTATCCCGCACCAAGGCCTGCTCAGATTATTTCCTGTTTTAATGACGCTTGCGCTGATATTCGGCGTCGTTAGCGGTACAATTGCTCACGCCATGCTCCAACGGATACCAGCGCATAACGCATGACAACAACACCCAACAAGGCTGTCACCGACACAGACCGCCTGACACTTACCTTGTTCCTGGCGATAGTCATTCATAGCATCGCAATCCTCGGGTTGGGCTTCGGCCTCGGCAGTAACGAACAACCGATCCAATCGATGATTGATGTCATCCTGGTACAGGCCGGCACCAACGTGGAACCCGAGGAAGCGGATTTCATCGCGCAGGCTAACCAACAAGGCAGTGGCACAGAAGAAGAAGCGCAACGCCCGGCCAGCGACATCTCTGGCCCACTACCCGTACCCCAGGCAGGCGATGCACCAATGCAATTACAGGCGGCCGCTACCAGCACTCCGCAAAAGCTGGAAGACAACTTCATCACGCAGCGATTGGCCGAGTATGCGTTGCTCAACGAAGAAGAATTCCAGCCGGTGGAACAAAACAACCCTCAACAAGGCAAAACCATACAGGAACCTGAGCTGGAGGTGGCTGCACTCAAGGCTGAAGTAAATGCCGATAAGCAAAACCTGGCAAGGCGCCCACGGGTCAATTTCTTCAACTCCGTCAGTGCCAAAACCGCGATCGAGGCCAGCTATATCAAGGTCTGGGTGGAACAGATCGAGAGCTTTGGCAACCTCAACTATCCCGACGAGGCGCGCCGCCGCAAGCTCAGTGGCTCACTGATTCTGCACGCCACTATCAACCATGACGGCAGCCTGATCAACACCCGTATCGGCTCATCATCGGGCCAGCAGCTACTCGACGACGCAGCGGTAAGAATCACCAGATATGCCACGCCCTTTGCTAAATTTCCTGATGAAATGCGTGAGGAATACGACCAGATTGTTATCACCCGTACCTGGGTATTCAATGCAGACCAGCAGCTGACAACTAAATAAAGCGCTTTGGACACTTAAAAGCGGACACTTCACTTGCCAGCTGCACGCCTGCGCGAGATACTACGTCATCATGACATCGGTAAGTTTCACCAATCAGCTCTTGATTGCAATGCCCAACCTTGCCGACCCGCATTTTTCCCAAACAGTCACCCTAATTTGCGAACATAACGAGAATGGCTCCCTGGGCGTGGTGATCAACCGGCCATCGGAACTACAACTCGATGAACTGCTCGAGCATATGGATATCGACTATATTGACCGGCAAGATCTACTGACACCCGTCTATGAAGGCGGCCCCGTTGCAACAGGTCATGGATTTATATTGCATCAACCCCTGGGAAACTGGGAAACAACCCTACGCATCAATTCGCAGCTTGGCCTCACGACCTCTCGCGATATTTTGATCGCAATTGCCGAGGAACGCGGCCCAGCGAGTAGCCCGGAGCAGTGCCTGGTAGCGCTGGGTTATGCCGGCTGGGGACCAGGACAACTCGAGACTGAAATGGCCGAGAATGCCTGGCTAACGGTAGCCAGTGACCCTGAAATCATTTTCGATCTGGATTGCGAACAACGCTGGCGGGCCGCGGCCAACAAACTCGGTATCGACCTGAATCTGCTGACGGGTAGCGCAGGACATGCCTGAGGCGATGCGTTTGACAGCAGCAAGCACAGCAGGCAACTCAACCACAGCACGCACCGCATCCACCCTAATGGGTTTCGATTATGGTGAACGCCGCATCGGTGTCGCAGTTGGACAGACACTGACCACTAGCGCGACACCTGTGACCGCAGTGGCAAACCGTAACGGGCAGGTTGACTGGCAAGGCATCGAGAAACTCATCAACGAATGGTCGCCAACTGCACTTGTCGTGGGCATACCCGAAAGCGTAGATCATGAATCCAAACTGACACCCTTAATTAATTCTTTTTGCCGCAAACTCGAAGGACGTTTCAATTTACCAGTTCATACCATCGACGAATCCTTGAGTTCTGTGCAGGCTTATGAAACCTTACGGACCCAGCGACAGCAAGGCACACGCCGCAAAAAAATCGACAAGTCAGATATCGACGCGTTGGCTGCGGCAATCATTCTCGAGTCATGGATGCAGCAGCTTTCATCCAACGGAGACGCCAGGTGAACGCTCTTAAAGACATCGCCAGCTTACTCGACAAGATGCAACAAGGGCTCGCGGAATATTTGCATACTCACCGTATCGAGAACCCATTGATGGTGGGTATCCATACCGGCGGCACCTGGATCGCCCAGGAGCTACATCGCCGCTTACAGTTGCAGGAACCCCTGGGCATGCTGGATATCGCCTTCTACCGCGACGATTTCAGCCGCATCGGTATGCAGCCGCAGGTGAAACCCTCATCATTACCACTGAATGTCGACGACCGGCACATAATCCTTGTCGATGACGTGCTCTATACCGGCCGCACCATCCGTGCGGCACTTAACGAGATTTTCGACTATGGCCGTCCCGCGACAGTGACGCTGGCGGTGCTCATAGAACGCAACGGCCGCGAGCTACCTATCGATGCCGCCATAATCGGTCAACGTCTGCAACTGGGTATCCACGAACACGTCAGCCTTAGCGGCCCGCAAGCTATGAAACTAAGTATTGTAGAGACAATGATCAATGACAGCGGCAACACCACGTCATGAGTGTGGTACCCGTTGAATTGGCGCCACCGGGGCCGCTGCCCGCGAGCACACAACTCAACGCCCAGGGACGTCTGCGTCATTTCCTGACTATCGAAGGCCTGTCTCGGGAATTGCTAACCGAAATCCTCGATACTGCGGAGTCCTTCGCCGGTAGCGCACAGGGCTCACTCGTCAAAAAGGTCCCGCTATTACGCGGCAAAACCATTGTTAATTTATTTTTCGAAGCCAGCACCCGCACCCGTACCACCTTCGAACTGGCCGCGAAACGTATGTCCGCGGATGTAATGAATTTCAATATCAATACCGCATCCACCACCAAGGGCGAAACCCTGCTGGACACACTGCGCACACTTGAAGCGATGTACACCGACATGTTTATCGTACGCCACAACGAAAGCGGTGCAGCGCAGTTCATAGCCCATCATGTAGCCCCACATGTCAGCGTGATCAATGCAGGTGACGGTCGCCACGCACACCCTACTCAAGCCATGCTCGACATGTTCACCATCCGCCGCCACAAACAGGAATTCGGCAAGCTGCGTGTTGCAATCGTCGGCGACATCATGCATTCCCGTGTAGCCCGCTCACAAATTCATGCGCTCAATACCCTCGGTACTGGCGAGATACGCGTGATCGGTCCACAAACCCTTATCCCCACAGATATCGAACAATTGGGCGTACATGTTTACCAGGACATGCAGCACGGCCTCAGGGACGTGGACGTCATCATCATGTTGCGCTTACAGAAAGAACGCATGCAAGGCGCCCTGCTGCCCAGCGAACACGAGTATTACCATCTATACGGCCTCAACAGCGAGCGCCTGGCGCTCGCCAGGAATGATGCCATCGTTATGCATCCCGGACCGATCAACAGAGGAGTGGAAATCAGCTCAGATGTGGCCGACAGCCCGCGCTCACTCATACTGCAACAGGTAACCTATGGACTGGCGATACGCATGGCCGTGATGTCACTTACGCTGGGCTCAACCCAAAGCGCAGAGAAGGAAACCTGAGCAATGAACCTGCTGATCAAAGGCGGGCGCATCATCGACCCGGAGAATAATATTGACCGGATCGACGATCTGTTTGTCAGAGATGGATTGATCGCCACCACCGGGCAAGCACCCGACGGATTTCAGGCCGACCATATCCTGGATGCACACGACCACATTGTCATGCCCGGTATTGTTGATATGGCAACGCGCTTGCGCGAACCCGGCCAGGAACATAAAGCGACCATCGCCACAGAAACCCGTGCTGCCGCAGCTGCGGGTATCACCAGCCTGTGTTGCCTTCCTGACACAGACCCCGTGGTGGATACACCTGCGGCCGTGCGCCTCATCCAGCAACGCGCGGAGTCGGCCGGCTTCTGTCACGTCTATGTCATTGGTGCACTGACCAACGCCCTGGATGGTGCCCGGCTCAGTGAAATGGCGGCACTCAAGGAGGCTGGCTGCATCGGGGTAAGCAACGTTTTGCAACCCATGGCCAGCACCTTGGTTATGCGCCGTGCTATGGAGTACGCAGCCAGCCAGGACCTGCCGGTGTTCCTGCACCCCATGGATCACGGCCTTGCCGATGGCGGTTGTGCGCACGAAGGTACAGTCGCTACCCGCCTGGGGTTACCGGCAATCCCCGGTGCCGCGGAAACCGCAGCAGTCGGTCAATTATTGGCGTTGACCGAGCAGACAGGGGCACGTGTTCACTTCTGCCGTCTCTCCACCGCGCGCGCGGTTAATATGATTACGCGAGCACGTTATGAAGGATTGCCGGTCAGCGCCGACGTCTGCGCACATCAATTATTTTTAACTGAAATGGACATCGCCGACTTCAACAGTTTGTGCCATACCTTGCCACCGCTACGCAGTCAGCGAGATCTCGATGGCCTGCGCCACGGCGTCACCCATGGCGGTATCGATGCGCTTTGTTCGGACCACCAACCCCACGAGGCCGACGCCAAACGAGCCCCTTTTCAGGCAACCGAACCGGGCATATCCGCACTGGAAACCCTGCTGGGCTTAAGCCTTCGGTTGGTTGCAGAAGATGTGCTGAGTTTATCTGCTGCAATCAACATGCTGACATCAGCACCTGCCCGCGTGCTGGGCATAGACGCGGGCAGTTTGTCACCCGGCCGGCCAGCAGATATTTGTATCATTGACCCTGACAAACACTGGCAACTCACAGCTGCAACCCTATTAAGTTCGGGCAAGAATACGCCGTTTTCCGGCTGGGAATTCAATGGCCGTGTCAGCCACACCCTGGTAAACGGTTGCATCGTCTATCAGGCAACCGACATCTGAATCAACACGACATGCATAAACCCCATCGCGATACCATCTTTCTCGAACAGGCTAAGGTACTGGATCATCAGTCCTTCGGTGCGCAACAGTATGTCATGCGCTTGTATGCGCCCAAGTGTGCGGTACAAGCAAGCGCGGGTAGTTTTGTACACCTGCAATGTGATCCGCTGTTGCCAATGCGGCGCCCGTTCTCGATCATGCGTAGCTCGGCACGCGAAGGCTGGCTTGATGTTTTGTATAAAGTAGTGGGCGACGGCAGCCTGCAGCTGGCAAAACGCCAACAAGGCGAGACGCTCAGTTGCCTGGGTCCCATTGGCAATGGTTTCAGCCCGCACGCGGAACGTCCACGCGCACTGTTACTCGGTGGCGGTGTCGGCATTCCGCCAATGATTTTCCTCGCCGAGCAATTGCGTCTTGATAAATCCTACCAACCGTTGGTGATCATGGGATCGGAAATTCCCTTCCCCTTTACCAGCAAGCCCTCGCAGATCATGGTGCCGGGTATGCCGGATGGCGTGATTGCAGCTATGCCATTACTCGAAGACTGGGGGATTGCCTCGCGCCTTACCAGCCTGCAAGGCTATGCGGGATGTCATCAGGGTTATATTACGGATCTGGCGCGCCACTGGCTTGACGCCCTGCAGGAATCACAACACGGTGAGGTCGAAATTTTTGCTTGTGGTCCGCAGCCTATGCTAGCGGCAGTTGGCGCACTGGCGCAGCAATACAATCTTCCCTGCCAGGTATCACTTGAAGAATTTATGGCCTGCGCCGTAGGTGGTTGCGCGGGTTGCGTGGTCGAAGTCAAAACCGAGGATGGCCCAGTCATGAAACGCGTGTGTGTAGACGGACCGGTATTCGACGCGGCGAAGGTATTCTGACCAGCCCAGACTTGGGCAATACCTGATACGCAACACAGCTATTTCATATTTGCAAAGGGGTTATCGCGGCCTGCTGCGCTGTCATCGCTAGCGGCATCATCATCCAGCCCGGCGTCATCATCAAACACGCCGTCGAGGTCGCCTAGCACATCATCGCTCTCATCCGTATCAACGAGCCGTTGCTCACCCGGTAGCTCGAGTGCGCTTTCATCTTCGCCGACACTGCGGATACCACCACCAAAATTAATTTGCCACTCAAGATTACCGCGTGAATCGGCATGTGCAAGGGCATCTTCAAGAGAGATCTTGTCAGCCTTGTACAACTCATAAAGCGCCTGGTCGAAGGTCTGCATGCCACTGGCCGCGCCCTTCTCCATGATCTCCTTAATCTCGTTGATCTCACCCTTGCGGATCAGTTCCGCGATATAGGGGGTATTCAGTAACACCTCAACAGCCGGTACACGCTTGCCATCCACAGAGGGTATCAAGCGTTGCGAGATAATTGCACGCAGGTTCATCGACAAATCCATCAGGATCTGTTGTTTGGCATCCGGCGGAAACAGGTTAATGATACGGTCCAGGGCTTGGTTGGAATTGACAGCGTGCAGGGTTGTCATCGCCAGGTGCCCGGTGTCAGCAAAGCTGATTGCAGCTTCCATCGTGGCGCGATCGCGTACCTCACCGATCATGATCAAATCTGGAGCCTCACGCATGGCTTCGCGCAAGGCATTCTCATAAGACAAGGTATCCAGGCCCACTTCGCGCTGACCCACGATTGACAATTGATGGCGGAAGACATACTCAATCGGATCCTCGATGGTGAGGATATGCCCGGTTTTAGTGGCGTTACGGTGATCGATCATCGAGGCCATCGAGGTCGATTTGCCGGAACCGGTAGAACCCACAATCAGGATCAAGCCTGTCTTGCGCATTACAATATCTTTCATTATCGCGGGCAGGTTCAGCTCTTCTACCGTGGGGATGATACCCTTGATGTAGCGAATCACCATCGAGACTTCGCCGCGTTGCTTGTAGATATTGACGCGAAAACGTCCCGCGCCCAACACCGACATACCCAGGTTCATCTCGCGAGTCTCTTCGAACTCGCGGGTCTGGTCCTCGTCCATGATGCTGTAGGCGATCTTCTTGACTAGCCCGGGCTCCAGGCGTGTCTTGCTAAGCGGTTTGGTTTCACCCTCGATCTTCACACAAGCCGGGGCACCTGTGGTGAAATAGATATCCGAGGCGTTTTTCTCCGCCATTAATTTCAGATATGGTTCGATATTCATAGTAGTAGTTCCCTGGAGAGCAGGTTAGCGGATAAGACCTGCATCCTCTGATTTTTCCTCGACCGATACATCATCCAAACCTTCCATCAGATCCGAATCCTTCGCTGCCTTGCCCTCCAGTTTGATCCGCAAGCGTAAGTCATTAACCGAATCAGCATTGCGCAAGGCATCCTCATAGGTAATGGTGTCTTCTTCGTATAACTGGAATAAGTGCTGGTCAAAGGTCTGCATTCCGACTTCGTTAGATTTGGCGATCAACTCCTTCATTTCATGCACCTTACCCTTAAAGATCAGGTCTGACATCAACGGCGTATTGATCATTACCTCGACTGCCGGTGTACGTCCCTCACCTTCCTTGAGCGGTATCAAACGCTGCGAGATCACAGACTTGAGGTTAAGCGATAAATCCATTAATACCTGCGCCCGCCGCTCTTCCGGGAAAAAGTTGATAATACGGTCCAGTGCCTGGTTAGTACTGTTAGCATGCAAGGTCGACAGACATAAGTGCCCGGTTTCAGCGAAGGCGACCGCATGCTCCATAGTTTCGCGGTCACGAATCTCACCAATCAGGATCACATCCGGCGCCTGGCGCAAGGTATTCTTCAAGGCTATATGGTAATTATCGGTATCCACACCGATCTCGCGCTGAGTGATAATGCAATTGCTATGGTTATGTACGAACTCGATTGGGTCCTCAATGGTAATAATATGACCAAAGCTGTTCTGGTTGCGGTAGCCCACCATCGCCGCTAGCGAGGTTGATTTACCCGAGCCGGTACCACCCACGAAAATAACCAGGCCGCGCCGGGTCATTGACAGGTCCTTAAGGACTGGTGGCAGACTCAAGTCTTCGAATTTCGGAATATCAGTCTTGATGACACGAATAACAATACCGGGGCTGCCACGCTGGGTATAGGCGCTGGCGCGGAAACGGGACACGCCCGGCAGACTGATCGCAAAATTACATTCCTGCGTCTGTTCGAACTCACGTGCCTGGCGGTCGTTCATGATGGAACGCACCAGCACCTGAGTGTGCGCCGAAGACAGCGGCTGGTTGGTGATATGCACCACCTTGCCATCCACCTTCATCGCCGGTGGCGCACCCACTGTAATAAACAGGTCAGACCCGTCCTTACTCAGCAAGGTCCTCAGCAGGTCGTGCATGAAGCGTATCGCTTTATCTCTATCCATAATTCAAGCCCTTAACACTGCAACTGCAGCCGGCATCCGATGTTCCACAATGCCCCAGGTACCACAGTATCAAAAATCATTCTTGTTGGTGGCTTTTCTGCGTGCTTCTTCCTTACTGATCAGACCTTTAGAGAGAATCTCCTTAAGGTTCTGGTCCAGAGTCTGCATCCCCACGGCATTACCGGTCTGGATCGCGGAATACATCTGCGCAACCTTATCCTCGCGAATGAGGTTACGTATCGCCGGTGTGGCAATCATGATCTCGTGCGCAGCAATACGACCGCCTCCGATTTTTGGACACAAGGTCTGCGAAATAACGGCACGCAGGGATTCCGACAACATCGCACGAACCATATCCTTTTCTGCGCCCGGAAACACATCAACAATGCGGTCAATGGTCTTGGCTGCCGAGCTGGTATGCAGGGTACCAAACACCAGGTGACCGGTCTCTGCAGCAGACAACGCCAGGCGTATGGTCTCCAGATCACGCATCTCGCCCACCAGGATCGTATCCGGGTCTTCACGCAGCGCCGAGCGCAATGCCTCACTGAAGCCCAGAGTATCACGATGCACCTCACGCTGGTTAACCAGGCATTTTTTACTTTCGTGGACAAACTCGATCGGGTCCTCGATGGTGAGTATGTGCTCGTAGGCGCTTTCGTTCTTATGATCGACCATCGCCGCCAGGGTGGTAGACTTGCCTGAACCTGTCGGCCCCGTCACCAGCACGATACCACGCGGATAAGATGCGATATCCTCGAATATATTCGGGGCACCGAGTTCTTCGAGGGTAAGAATCTTGGTTGGAATGGTACGAAACACTGCAGCAGCGCCACGGTTCTGGTTAAAGGCATTTACGCGAAAACGTGCCAAACCCGGCACCTCAAATGAAAAATCAGTTTCAAAGAATTCTTCATAATCCTTGCGCTGCTTATCGTTCATGATGTCATACACCATGCCGTGGACTTCCTTGTGCTCAAGGGGCGGCATATTGATACGCCTGACATCTCCGTCAACCCGGATCATAGGTGGCACCCCGGATGACAAATGTAAATCCGATGCGCCGTTTTTAACGCTGAAAGCAAGCAACTGCGAAATGTCCATTTATGGCCCTTTATGGCATGATCAACGAAATCGTCATTAGTATTGGCTCAGCTACGCAATACACACCTATACTACCGACACATATAGCTAAGCTACTAATCACAACTGGCTATTCTGTCTCAAACAGGCCGGTATTAGCCAGTGGTGAATGTGACAAGAGCGCCGGTTAGAGCGACCAAAGGTCGCAGGTTGAACTCGCAGATCATTAACGAGAATTTCTTCTTATATCGAATAAATATAGCACGCCCAATGACCGATATCGCCAAAAATATGAGCGAGGTACGTAAGGCTATCAGCCGGGCTGAGCAGGACTTCGGACGCCCCCCGGGCAGTGTGTCCCTGCTCGCAGTCAGCAAGGCACATCCGGCGGAGCGTATCCTGCAGGCTGCCAGTTGCGGACAACGCCACTTCGGAGAGAGCTACGTACAGGAGGGGGTGGAAAAAATCTGCAGCCTGGGACAAGACAAACTGGTCTGGCACTTCATAGGCCCCATCCAATCCAACAAGACACGCCTGATCGCTGAACATTTCAGCTGGGTGCACAGCCTCGATCGCAGCAAAGTCGCAGCACGGCTGAACGAACAACGCCCATCATCACTCCCTCCGTTGCAGATTTGCCTGCAGGTTAATATCAGTAATGAGCCCGCTAAGGGCGGTGTTGCGCTGACTGAACTGCCAGCACTGGCCGATACAGTTAATAGCCTGCCACAGCTCAGGCTACGGGGACTCATGGCGATACCGCAGCCATGCAATGATTTCGAACGGCAACGCAAACAATTCGCCGCTGTACGCAACGCATTGATACAACTCAACCAATATGGTCACCGATTTGATACGCTATCTATGGGTATGAGTAATGATATGCGTGCCGCCATTGCGGAAGGCGCTACCATGGTGCGCATCGGGACCGCCATTTTTGGGCCCCGACCCAAAGCAACACCATCATGAGCTTGGATCGCATCCAGCTAAAAACTTGTTCCCCAAACCCGGACACTTGAAACCGAGACTTTAACCATGAAACCTGCAAAAATTGCATTTATTGGTGGCGGCAACATGGCACGCGGCCTGATTGGTGGCATGCTGGCCGACAACTTCCCGGCGAGCAACATATGGGTCTCCGATCCGGATATTGCGCAGGCCAACACACTCCAACAACTTTACCCCGGCATCCACATCACCGCCGACAATATAGAGGCCGTTGGCAACACCGATACCCTGGTGCTGGCCGTTAAACCGCAGACCCTCAAATCTGTCGCCCTGGAACTGGCAAGCGCCGTACAAACCGGACAACAGCTGGTGATCTCCATTGCCGCCGGCATCCGTAGCATCGACCTGGAGCGCTGGCTGGGAGGCGATGTCAGCGTGGTCCGCTGCATGCCGAACACACCCGCGCTAGTGAGCAGCGCCGCGACAGGCCTGTATGCCAACGCACGGGTAAACCCTGCACAACACGATTTCGCCGAAAGCATCTTGCGTGCTGTTGGCCTAACTGTATGGGTGGCCAACGAAGAACTTATTGACGCCGTCACAGCCGTTTCCGGTAGCGGACCTGCGTATTTCTTCCTCGTGATGGAGGCGCTTGAACAGGCCGGCGTCAAGCTGGGCCTGGAGACAGAAGTGGCGCGACTGTTAAGCATACAAACGGCTTTCGGCGCCGCCAAGCTCGCCCTCGAGAGTGACGAGACCCCGGCTATATTGCGACAGCGTGTCACCTCAAAAGGTGGCACTACTGAGCGTGCAATCGATGTACTCAGCAAAGGCAATCTGTTACAACTGTTTGCCGATGCCCTATCCGCAGCCAGCCAACGCGCGCAGCAAATGGCGGATGACTATGGAGCTGACAACACGGAGACCAATACTTGATGGGAAACACACTGGTAGAAATATTCGCCTCTCTGGTTCACCTGCTGTTCACCCTTTACATCACGGCATTCATGCTGCGACTGATGTTGGCCTGGACACGGGCAAATTTCGCCAACCCGCTGGTGCAATCCATTGTCAGGGTCACCGACCCATTACTGAAACCAGCACGCCGCGCGATTCCCAGTATCGGCGGTATCGATAGCGCGAGTATCATCATTATGCTGATCCTGAAGATGATCGGCCTGGCAATCACCTGGCTAATACTGGGACGCTTCGCCGGTGGCATGCTGTTGTTCACCACCGCGATCCTGCAGCTCATCGAACTCGCAATCTATATTTATTTGTTCGCCATTTTTATTCAGATCATTTCCAGCTGGATCGTGCCGGCGCAACAACAATATGGCAACCCAATACTGGGATTATTACACACACTGACTGAGCCGCTGATGCGCCCTGCACGCCGCCTGATTCCACCTATTGGCGCTCTCGATCTTTCACCCATGGCGGTCATTTTTCTGCTGTATGCCCTGTTACGCATCCTGCAAACCCTACACCCCTAGAGATCCGCGAAACCATTTAGGTGTATCGGATACCCTGTTTAAGTGACCCGGGTTAATTCATCGGCGACCACTCTAAGCCCAAAATTAATCAGAGCCCACTTAACTTATACAGCCTGACTCTGGCTAACCGCCACAGTTAGATGTATTGCATCGCAATCGGTCACTCTTTAGACTGGTTCGTTTTACATTGCTACAACTACCTGGATGCCCGAGACAATACCTTCAGACTCAGTTGGTCTAGTTGAGAATCAGAAGCTGCATTTTGAGCAGCCGCTGTCTCTGGACTGCGGCCGCAACCTGGCGGAATTCGACCTCGCTTATGAAACCTATGGTGAGATCAATGCTGATCGCTCCAACGCCATTCTGATTTGTCACGCACTGTCGGGAGACCAACATGCAGCGGGCTACCACAGCATGGATGACAAAAAACCGGGATGGTGGAATAGCTGCATCGGCCCCGGAAAGCCCTTCGACACTAATAAATTTTATTTCGTCTGCCCCAACAACCTCGGCAGTTGCAAAGGCTCAAGCGGCCCTACAACCGTTAACCCGGAGACAGGCAAGTTATACGGCCCTGATTTTCCTATCGTCACGGTAAAAGATTGGGTGCGTAGCCAGCTGCGGCTCGCCGATGCGCTAGGTATTGAGCAATGGGCAGCAGTCATCGGTGGTAGCCTTGGCGGCATGCAAGTGATGCAATGGGCGATTGATTTCCCGCAGCGCATCCGCAACGCCGTGGTTATCGCTGCAGCACCCAAGCTATCGGCACAAAATATCGCTTTCAATGAGGTCGCGCGGCAGGCTATCACCTCCGACCCGGATTTCCATGCCGGCCGTTATTATGAAAACAACACGGCTCCGCAGCGCGGTTTAATGCTGGCACGCATGCTAGGGCACATCACTTATCTTTCCGATGACGCCATGCGCGCAAAATTCGGCCGTGATTTACGCGAGGGCAAACTTAACTTCGGTTTCGATGTTGATTTCCAGGTCGAGAGTTATCTGCGTTATCAGGGTCGTTCATTCGTCGAACGTTTCGATGCTAACTCCTATCTGTTGATGACCAAGGTACTGGACTATTTCGACCCCGCCATGGACTGGAATAACAATCTCACTGACGCCTTCAGGCAATCACTGGCGCGTTTCCTGGTGATCAGTTTTACCAGCGATTGGCGCTTTGCGCCGGCACGCTCGCGTGAAATTGTACGCGCACTGTTGGACGCAGATCGCGAGGTCAGCTATGTGGAAATCGAAGCCACACATGGCCACGACGCCTTTCTCCTGCCGCTCCCTCAGTATCTTGATGTATTGCATGCCTTCATGGCGCGCGTTGCAAGCGAGTTTGGCTGATGCGAGCGGATCTCGAAATCATCAGCGAGTGGATCAAGACCGGCAGCCGCATCCTCGACCTGGGCTGTGGTGATGGCACGCTACTGGAACACCTGCGTGACACCCGCAACACCACCGGGTACGGCCTGGAAATCGACAACAGCAACATCGTCACCTGCATCAGCCGCAAACTTGATGTCATCCAAACAGATCTCGATGCCGGCTTGTCGGAATTTTTTGACGAAGGATCATTTGACTACGTGATCATGACGCAAACACTGCAGGCCATCCATCATCCTGACAAATTGCTCGATGAAATGTTACGTGTCGGCCGCGAAGGCATTGTTACCTTCCCCAATATGGCGCATTGGAAAAGCCGTCTGCAATTAGCGCTTAGTGGCCGTATGCCACGCACCCGCACCTTGCCACATGAATGGTATGACACGCCCAACATCCACTTATGCACCTTACGGGATTTTGAAAAACTCTGTGAACAGCACAATATCCATATCCTGCAACGTACTACTGTGGATTATGCGCACCGCGCAAATATTGGTATTCGCTTATTTCCTAATTTACTGGGTGAAATAGCACTTTACCGTTTCTGCCGTGGAGACTAAGCTGGAATCATTACCGGCACACGCTGTCACAATAACAAGTTAAGGAACCCCTGATTAATTCATGAGCGGTTGCTCAGGAGTTCCTTAATGGTAATTATTATCAGAGGAGACATGCAATGGATTCACGCAAAACACCCGGATACCTATTGATTTTTTCTGTATTGCTACTGTTCGCAGGCACCATTCACGCCGAACAATCAAAAGACCTGGGCGAGTACGTGGTTCACTACAACGCCCTGACGACAGACTTCCTGACACCGCAGGTTGCCAAACTTTACAACATCAAGCGAAGCAAAAACCGCGCCATGCTCAATGTCACGGTACTGAAAAAACACATGGGCCTGGCCTCGCTGCCCGCCACCGCTGTAATCAGCGCCAACGCAACCAACCTGAATAACCAGGTTAAACAAATGAATATGCGCGAGATTACTGATGGCGGCGCCATTTACTATATAGGCGAGGTACCCGTGTCACACCAGGAAGTACTGGATTTTAAGATCGAGGTTACCACTGACGATGGCCTTACACGCCCAATAAACTTCAGGCAACGATTTTTTACAAAGTAAAAACAACCTGAAAGGCGCACTTGTTAAGAAACAATGCGAATTACCTGGCACCCTTAAACGCCCCCCGACAATAAAAAACAGGCATTTTTTGCTAAAAAATGCCTGTTTTTTATTGCTTAAACTGCTGCATAACTCAAAATATATGCTATCTTTAGCCACCGTAATACATCTGTAACTATCATAACACCAGAGGATTGATGCATGCCCGTTAAGAAAAAAGCCGCAACCGCTAAGCCGCCAACAAAATCGGAAATACTGAGTTTCATATCGGATGATACCGAACTCACCCGTAAAGAAGTGAGCGCTGTTCTTGATTCACTTTCGACATTGATTGGCAAAACCCTAAAACAGCGAGGTGGCCCGGGCGTTTTCAACATGCCAGGCCTGCTCAAAATCAAAGTAATCAAAAAACCGGCTACCAAGGCGCGTAAAGGCATTAACCCCTTTACTGGCGAAGAAACCATCTTCAAGGCCAAACCCGCACGCAAGGCAGTCAAGGTATTGCCGCTGAAGGGCCTCAAGGAAATGGTCTGAATTTTCAGTGACCAATAAATAAAAAAGGGTGGCCTGAGCCACCCTTTTTTATGCCCTCAATTCCGTCAGCACGTTAGACTAAACGCCCTTTATGCCTCAATGCCAAATGCTTGTTGGACTCGTAATTTTGTACGAATAAACTCGCTATGCGGCACATACAGAAGGTCGGCTATCTTGCGGATCTGGTACTCTTCAAATTTGTCGAGCTTGCGATCCGCATAGGCCACACGCCACATATCCTCGATAATCCGCGTTTTTTGCTGCGCTGAAAAATGCTCATTAATCAACTGTACGAAAGGGTGTATAGAGATATGCTGCTCGTTCTGCTCCACCGCCAGAGTCATCAGCTCATCAGTTTCCGGTCGACTGAAATTGAAATGATTACGCAACGCATCTCCAATCTCAACCAGTTCTTCCTGCTGAATATCAAAATCCGCCCGACTTACTTCAAGTAACAGTGCGGCCGCCGCAAGCTGCAACTGATGTTCCGTCGGCGCCCCCTGATCAGAGACCTGCAAGTGCCGCATAAAAAAATTTTTGATGTTGTCTATCATGATTCAGTATCCTGTATTCACACACTACGGCCAGGCAGCAACAAACGCATGATTATTCGCCCGCAACACGCAGCTGCAGGCAGAAATATGGCGTGATTAATTCGAGGTATGCCTCGGCACAAAGCACCCATTACAGAAACCCGTAAAAAAATACTCCAGCAAAGGATGCGCTATCGGCGCATCGCTATCATCGGCCTCAAGATTGCGTTCTGCGACGTAGGTTTCTGTCATCTGGCCGTCAACCAATACTCGATACCACGGCCTGTTCCTGGGTGGTCGAGATTTAGCCACTGCGTCATACCATTCGTCACTACCCTGGAAATTGCCGTCGATATCATAAATCACGCCCCGATAATCAAAAAGCCGGTGATGCACGATTTGTCCGATTGAAAATGCGGCATGTTGCGCCATACGCTAAGAAACCTTTTCTACCTGGGCAATCACTTATGAATTTGAGCCACCTCAATGTATAAAGGTTCCACGTGACAAATACAGCCGGTATCATATGCTTCGTGCTAAGGAACTTCTAAACAAGCCATAAATGGGTGGCGAGCGATTTTAACGCTCAAATCACTCCACCCAGACCGGTCCAGAGGTTCCTAAAAATGGCAACATATCGCCGACCACTCATTCTGGGAAAGTATACATGCAGAAAACTGTTGACGTCGCCGTAATCGGCGCAGGTTCCGCAGGCCTCAGCGCTGTTGCCCAGGCGCGGGGCGCGGGACGTTCCTTTACACTAATCAATGGCGGCCATCTCGGCACTACCTGTGCGCGGGTAGCTTGCATGCCATCCAAGGCGCTCATCCAGATCGCCGAGGACTTCCACCGACGCACGGTCTTCGATCGCCAGGGCATCGAAGGCGATGAACATCTGGCGATCAATATGGAAGACGTTATGGAACGTGTACGCGACCTACGCGATATTTTTGTCGACCGGGTACTCGCCGGCAGCACCGACGATATGACCGATGAGCTCATCGAGGGGTATGCCGAATTTGTCGAGCCCAATGTATTGCGTGTCGGCGAACAGATTATCCGCGCCGACAAGATCGTTATTGCGACAGGCTCACGACCTATAAAACCCAAAGCGTGGGATGATTTCGGCGATAAAATTCTTACCACAGATGAATTATTCGAACAGGAAGACCTTCCTGCCTCGATGGCAATCATCGGCTTAGGTGTCATCGGGCTGGAGTTGGGCCAGGCCCTTAGGCGACTCGGCCTGGAAATCACGGGTATCGACCAGGAAACCATGATCGCTGGCCTTAGCGACCCACTGATTAACCAGGCAGTCATCGATGTCATAGGTAATGAGTTTCCCGTCTGGCTGGGCGAGGCAGCACATATCGAAGCCTGCGGCAAACAGCTCCGGGTGACAGCCGGGGAACGCAGTGTGGTGGTGGATAAGGTGTTGGCCAGCATCGGCCGCACGCCAAATCTCGATAAACTCGGGCTGCAAAATATAGGCGTCAGTCTGAATGCTGACGGCCTCCCGGATTACAACCCCAACACCATGCAGATCGGTGAGCTGCCGATATTCATTGCCGGGGACAGTACTGGCAGCAGACCTGTAGTGCACGAGGCAAATGAAGAGGGCCGTATCGCTGGTTATAACGCATCCCATGAGCAGCGCGTTGCCTTTCGTCGCAAGACGCCGCTTACCGTGATTTTTTGCGATCCCAATATCGCCAGTGTTGGCGCAAGCTGGAATGAACTGCAACACCGTGAAGACCTGGTGTGCGGCGTGTTGCGCTTTGGCCCGGTGGGACGCGCGCTGCTAATGAGCAAAAACAAGGGGGTCTTGCGCCTGTATGCTGAACAAGGCAGTGGCAGGTTATTGGGCGCAAGCATGTTCGCGCCCAAGGGTGAAAACCTGGCGCATCTCCTTGCATGGGCCATCGAGCAGGAGATGACAGTCTTCGACCTGGTAAAGATGCCATTCTATCATCCAGTCATCGAGGAAGGCCTGCAGGCCGCCCTACAGGGCATGCTGCATAAACTCGACAACCCCACGCCGGGCCTACCCCCGCAACTGCAGGCATTAGACTAAGCCGCCCTGCCGCGCCAACAAACAGGCCGGGGCCCTGCAGGCAGGTCACCATTCCAGTATAATGTATGTTTTATGCTGGTTCGTGAGAGCACGGCTAATTCCCCCTGGAGCACTAATGGATAACGGCAACCGTTCCAAAGAACAACGCATCATGGTGGCGATGAGAAAGGTACTTGCCAACATCGTCAAGGACACTACGCCCAACCCGGGCATGCGGCATCCATTAAGCGAGAACACCATCAATGACATTCGTGTCTGTTTCGATCTTATTTCCGCGCGCGAACGCGAACTTGCCGAGGCAGCGGGTATCGATAGCAAGGAGTTGCCGCGTTACATCGACGAGCCCCACGATGCCAAGATAGTGCCCATTTCAAAAATCACTAAACCCAGCCAGACGAAAGACAGCAACTGACTGTTTTACACAGATAAATACGGACATCGCGGATAGCAATTTGATGACGAACAATTTCAGTCACCAGGACCAGGTCAAGATCACCCAGGCCATCATGCAACTGCTTGATGGTTGGGAGCTTTCTGGTGAAGATATCATTTCTATGCTGGGGCTGACCGACACCCGCGTTCGCCACCTTGAACGCTATCGCCATGAAACACCCTTGCCTGATACTCGTGATGTAATGTTGCGCGTGGAGCATCTGGCAGGCATCGCTGATGCACTACGCACCACCTATCCACGCAACTCAGGCATGGCTTTAATGTGGTTACGCCGGCCACACCGGCGTTTTCGAAGTCGCCCACCGATCCAGATCATGCTTGAAGGCGGAGTCAATGGGCTGGTACGAGTACGCTCTGAACTGGACTGTTGCTACGCTTGGGACCGCACTGGGACCTCACCCGAAACCACCACATAGCCTACTGGCAACCTGGTCGTTACGTGAACCCGCACACCTTTTCGCTTCACCTGACGGCTGCTGACTGCTATAAATAAAGGTAACAGCTTACCCGTTACTTTGACTGTCTTCAGCTCCCCGGGGGTTCTATGGTGCAGATGCTTAGCCTTTCACGGGCCGCACGCCTTGCCGGTGTAAGCCGCGGCGCCATTCAGAAGCAAATCCGCAAAGGCGCCCTGCCCACCTTCGAAGGCATGGTTAAGGTTGCCGACCTGCAGCAGGTCTATCCCGATATCGAGCTGGAAGACAGTGCCATGTTGGAACGCCTTGCCCGCCTGCAACGCAGTGCTGCTGGCAAATATTCTGCAACCAACCTACCCAGCGAGGATTTGCTGGCAGACGAAATAAATCGTCTGCGCATCCAGATGACTGACCTGGAGGCTCAGGTCGCTGCATATCAGGACACGATAATTGCGCTGGATGTCAAACTGCAGGCCCTTCAAGAGGGGTGTAACCGTAAGCAAAAACTCATGCTGCAAGCCCTCATCACCTGGATGCACAACAAAACACACCAGCACTGAACAGTGCTCTGCTACACACCATAGCAGGCAGAATTCAACAATGTTTAATAATTACCTCCTGCTCACTCCTCACTGCAGCGGTTTCTATTCTCAGCAAGCCCCTCTCATCGGTAGATTCAACGCAGTCATCACTATCTGATTTCAGATTCAGCCGAATAGGCGGACAATAGATACACGTAACGCTCAAACTCAACCCCATGGCGCCGGAGGTATCATGACGTCTATGAAGTACATAACATTAATATTTTTTGTTGTGCTACAAGGATGTGCGTCTACACCCAATACGGACTGGGTCAATACCAATACCGCGGATTTACGCAGCAGCGAGCTGTTGTTCAAGATCGATCATGGCGAATGTACCGGGCTGATGCATTCCTTGATTGGCAAATCCTCCGGCTGCAACGCTGAACCAACCGCTACGGCGCCTGCCAAAAAATCAGCCAGCTTTATTGACTGGTTTAATATTCCTGATTTGTTTTCACGCTGGAAGGCTCGCCAGCAAGACGAACGCCTGACAGCCATCGAAGAGGCGCAGAAGGATGTCTACACCGCGTGTATGGCCAAACGCGGTTGGCTGCAACAGTCAGCCAAATAGTCCATAACACCCGTTCGCGGGCGTCATCACGAATCAATCCATGCCACACCCAACGCCATGTTGGGTGTGGCAACTTTCATTTATTCACATTCATTGACCGGATCATACCGGCTGGCGCATGCGTACAAGCCATGGGTATTAGAATGGAACCGCACGCCCGCATGCGATAGCCGGACATTCTTTATACGATTATTCAGACAACCGCCCAAACGTGAACTTTTGTCGCATCGAGTGACGTCCTGCCTGTAATTACAGGCTATATAGTATTATCAATCACCAAGCCCTTTGAAGCCCGCATATAACAAGTAACACACGAGGATACGAAAATGAATTTACTCGACATAGTCCTGAATTCGCAAAACGGCGCCCTGGTTCAGCAAGTTGCAAAAAATTTCGGCATCGGCGAAAGCGATGCCCGTAACGCCATCGGCCAGATATTGCCGGCCATAAACCGCGGACTACAAAAGAACTCCTCCAGTCCGGACGGCCTAAGCGCCTTGCTGGGTGCTCTCAACAGCGGCAAGCACCAGCGTTATGTCGACGAGCCGGCATCACTCTCAGAATCAGCAACTCTCGACGATGGCAACGCCATTCTCGGCCACCTGTTTGGCAGCAAGGACGTCAGCCGTAATGTCGCCAGCCATGCCGCCTCACAAACCGGCATGGACACGGGCATGTTGAAAAAGATGCTACCTATGGTTGCCGCCATGGCAATGGGCTCGCTGGGCAAACAAGGCGCTGCATCGGGTCTGCTGGGTTCTGCACTCAGTTCTGGTCTCTCCGGCGGCAAGCAATCCAATCCACTGGCCTCACTGCTCGATATGGACAATGACGGTTCTATTGCGGATGATGTGCTCAACCTGGCAAAGAAGTTTTTCTAGAACCTGGAACAGTCACTGCACAGCAGCTGAAAGGAAACGCCCATGCGGATGAGCCCGTTCGGTAGTCGTAGATCAAGTCCTGTTCGCAAACGCGGCGGCCTGCGCCTGTGGCCGATTGTGCTGTTCGGTATTTTCTTCGTGTATTACTACTTCAGTCACCAGGAAACCGTGTCCATTACCGGCCGCAAACAGTTGGTTGACATGACACCGAAACAGGAAGCCACGCTTGGGCTACAGTCCTATCAGCAGATACTCAGCAAATCGCAGGTTGTGCGTGAAGGTGAAGTGGTCGACCTGGTGCGCGACATAGGACGCCGCATTGCAGCTGTCGTTGATGATGACCCGGGCTTCCAATGGGAATACAACGTCATCCAGTCAGATCAGGCGAACGCCTTCGCGCTCCCCGGCGGCAAGGTTGCTGTGTATACCGGCATCCTGCCCATCGTGGAGAACGTTGACGGACTCAGCGCGGTGATGGGCCATGAAATTGCCCATGCCATCGCACGTCATGGTGCCGAACGCATGGCATATCAGAAGTTGATGCAATTCGGCACCATGGCGGCGGGCATGGCCGTGGGTAGTATGGACGTGCAGACGCAGCGCATGGTGATGGGGGCATTAGGTGTTGGCGCGCAGTACGGTGTGTTACTGCCATTCTCGCGTGATCATGAATCAGAAGCCGACTATATGGGCCTGATTTATCTGGCGCGCGCCTGCTTCGATCCCACCGAGGCGCCCCGGCTTTGGCAACGCATGGGTAAGGCCGGTGGCGGCAAGGCGCCTTCGGAATTCATGTCGACTCACCCCAGCCATGAAACCCGCATTCGCCAGTTCAAGGAATGGATGCCGCAGGCCCTGAAAATACGCCAGCAAAACTGCGGGGCATGATGTCATGTGCTTGCTTGACTGATCAGGATATGCAACCTAGGATCAGTTAAATACCCTGCTGTATATTATCAATACTAACCACCACGTTCACAACAAAAGCAATAAGGAGTCCTCCTATGTCAGTAGCACGCGTTACAGAAATCACCGCTTCATCCACGAAAAGTTTCGAAGATGCAGTCAATGAAGGCATTAAACGTTCCTGCAAAACACTCGAGAATGTCAAAAGTGCCTGGATCAGCGATCAAAAGGCTATTGTCAATAATGGCAAAATTACGGAATATCGCGTCAACATGAAGGTCACTTTCATACTCAAGGATTGACAACGACGCTATTCCAGCACCATAGGCCTTGTGACAAGCATATTTTCACAAGGCCTTTTTCTTGTCTACCAATCACTCATCCGGAAGTACGATAAGTGACCGAAGATAATAGAGCGGTTATACTCGCAGCTGAGGTTAATACGTTACTAAGTGGATACAGCTAAATATGGACAGACTTCCCGACATCAAGGTCGAGGTTTCACCCAAGATCAAGATCACAGCCGAGAACAAGTGCGGTTTCTGCACCAACTCGCAGTGCTGTACCTACGTCACTCAGGAGCTCGATACACCACGCTCAAAATACGAGTTCGAACATTTGTTATGGCAGGTATCCCACGAACATATCAGTGTCTACAAGGATGACGAAGGCTGGTACCTGCTGGTAGACGGAAAATGCACACACCTGTTGCCGGACGGCCGCTGCGGCATCTACGAAGTGCGCCCACAAATTTGCCGTGATCACACCAATGACTACTGTGAATTCGATTCGCCCGCGGAAGACGGCTTTGATTTATTCTTTGCCGACTATGACTCGTTACTGAAATACTGCAAGAAACGTTTCAAGAAGTGGAAACGCGGCTGAAAGTAGTGCGACCTCGGATAGATTTGCAATTAATATCGCGCTTGCCACCGTAAGCACAACCTGTCATGTACCGTCCAGCATATCTGCAGGCGGCATAATTTGTGAAAAGTCATCGATGGCCTTGAATCCCTGCGTATCCTGCACAGGGCCTGCGGAATCCGGCCGCTTAATGGTCACCAGATGACTAATCCCATAGCGCGAAGCTGCCCTTAGCACATCCAGGTTATCATCGATCAACAGCGTTTGTTCGCGGCTATGCGGCTCATGCTGCGCCAGCAACGGCCAGAAGCGATGGCTCTCCTTGGGTTCACCAAGCTCGTGCGAGGTAATAATGCGCTCAAAGTGCATACCAATACCGGTTTCATCCAACTTGATGCCGACACTGTCGCCGTGCGCGTTGGTCAATAACACGACGCGCTTACCGCTATTGCGTACCGAATCCAGGAAGTCCGTTACATGCGGTAACACTGCTATCATATGCCGCAGCTCTCGTTTCAGTTCAGCGATGTCCATCGCCAGCTGATCGCTCCAGTAATCCGTGCTGTACCAGTTCAAGGTACCTTCAGCCGCCCGGAACAAGGCATAGAGCTCATCCTTGGCCTGCGGCACATCGATACCCCGTTGCTCGCTGTAACGCAATGGCACATGCTCGCGCCAGAAATGATTGTCAAAGCGTAAATCCAGCAAGGTGCCATCCATGTCCAGAAATACAGTTGCAATCCGATCCCACTCAATCATGTATTTTCCTCGAAATGCACTACCAACGGCTTGTAATCACCCGCCAAAACTTGCAGGATTAAGTGTATTACCGGCGACCATTCAACCTCGGGAGGACCCCGTGCACCGCATCCCGGCATTTTTTACTGCTGTTATTGTAGCGCAGCTCTACGCCCCTGTATCCGCCAATCCTGCCGAGGATTGGTTCAACGATGATGCGGAGTTCCGCGCCGCCCAGGTCAATGAAGGTCAATTAACCTTCCTGGCTAAGGCGCCCGACAAACCGGTACACCACCACCAGAACCGCATCATACTTTCCGCTAGCAGTCTCAAGGATGGCTGGGCCGCGCTGCAACAGTGTCACCACAATATTGACCCGGTGGCCAGCGCCCAGATCGTCTACAGCAAGCATCGCACCCGCAACCTGAGTATCGTGTCGTCTGAACACATCGGTCGCGCCTGGGTTGAAGGCCATACCGTGCAACTTGAAAACATCGGCATGGACGCACGCCTGTGCGTAAAAGCCAGCAGCAGGGCATTGACAGCTCAGACGGATGGCAGTTATCACCTGAATAATGGCCCCTTTATGCGGCGTTTCCTCGACGGATTTTATCCGATGCACGTCTCTGTCGATGTCGAGTTACCAAAAGACCTGTTACGTTTTGATACTATTTCACCAATCGCCCAAGAAGGTTTTGAAGTCAGACATAATGCGGAAACGGTTTCGATCAATACCTGGTTCGAAGGAAAATTAAGAACGGTCATTCGTTTTTTACCAGCAGAGCCACATTATTGACTCGTCAAAAATAGTGCCGTCCCTTTAACACCGCGTCATGGTATGGCGTGCCTGTTAATCATCACATCTAACAATACACATGAATACTGATACTGCGACCCTGAAAGACTTACTTGATCCCGTGTGTAGCATCGCCAAAGACGCCGGCACTGAAATCATGAAAATTTATGATAAAGGCTTTGAGGTTTCCGAAAAACACGATAATTCGCCATTAACCGAAGCGGATATGGCATCACACCACCTCATCATCGAAGCACTTGCAAAACTGACGCCGGGAACGCCGATCCTGTCCGAGGAGTCCGACAACTTGTCATTTGAGGTGCGCTCCAGCTGGCAGACCTACTGGCTGATCGATCCACTGGATGGCACCAAGGAATTCATCAAGCGCAACGGCGAGTTTACGGTCAATATCGCGCTCATCCATAAGCATGAGTCGGTATTGGGTGTAGTCTATGCCCCGGCCCGCGACCTGCTTTACTATGCCAGCCGCGGCCAAGGCGCCTGCAAAGATGGCGGCGGAACCAGCCACCAAGCTATTTCGGCGAGGAAGGCCCTGGGCAAACCACCGATTATTGTTGGCAGCCGCTCACACCCCACACCAGGGCTGGCCGAATTTCTTGCAAATATGGGAGAGTATGATTTAACCAGCATGGGCAGTTCCCTGAAATCATGCCTGGTGGCGGAGGGCGCCGCCGACATCTATCCGCGTTTTGGACTGACCTCAGAATGGGATACCGCTGCTGCGCAATGTGTGGTCGAAGAGGCTGGCGCGCATCTCACCACCATGGACATGCAACCCCTGCGTTATAACACCAAAGAATCCCTGCTCAATCCGCATTTTCTGGTATTCGGTGCACAAGGTTTTAACTGGATACCGCGATTGCCCGCTGCTGAAAAGTAAGCGCATAAATACTGTTTTTTAAACGGGACCCTGAAGAAATGCACTCGCGAGTGGTTCAGTTATTATCTCCAGAGCGTACGTGGATTCAACATATACACTAATTATCTACCGTATCAGCCAGCGCCATCCAGGACTGGTTTTTCAGGTTCATACCATTCACAAAAAAAGAGAGCGCTGCGAGCGCTCTCTGGAAACCGGTAATCAGAATGAATCGTAATGTGCATGAGGCTCATGCACAGAACAATTGTCCTTATTTACTAATAATAATGTACGGGTCTAACACTGTGTCACCAATCCTGACGTCGTACTTATAGGTTCCGTCTGCGGCAGCATCCTCAATCTTGACAATAATCGCACCATTAGTGGTATTGCGGGACGAAGCATTCGGGATTGGCTTTGCGCCCGGGAAAAGAATCTCAAAACTGTCGACCCCATCGCCAACAAACACCACCTTGTCGCCCGGTTTTGCATAGATGGCATCAAGATCAACCATCGGCATACCGCCAATCGACGACACCTTGATAACATGCGCCTGGCCTGCGTTAGCACCGGTTGACAGAAAAAGCATTGCTGCACTTGTGAAAATAACGAATACTAGTTGCTTAAGTTTCATAACTGCCTCACTAAAACGGTTGCGGTTAACATAATTTGTTCGCCAATGCAGTGACATTTGACGGGTTAACTGTGCAACAGATTGAACACGGAATATGTGAAATATTTCGTTGTCATTCTTTTTATTCTGTGAGTGTAAAAAATAAAATTTTTACGTTAATTAAAACAGACAAGCAGCCGAAAGCTCCACGCAGAAATCATCCCACATGGAACCCCAGTTAAACCGGGTCGGCATACGAAAGCTAAATAACAAAAGGCGCCGCCGAATTTACAAACTACTGCTTAGGCACCTCTTCGATAAACACACCCACGAATCCAATTACTGATTAAGGCATCACACTCACGGGGTTTCCAAACCTTGAGCGCGCATGATTTTTCGATAACGCGGCAAACGTCGTAGCACCGCAAAGTCCGGGTCGGCTTCGATTAGTGAACGCGCATAACCCGCCCTTACCAATCGCTCCAAACCCAACACTGCCTCACCCCTCTCCCCTACTTTAGCCGCGATTCTTACGCTGATAGATAGCACTTCCAGGTCCTCACCTGCAAGTTGACGCGCCTTTTCGATTGCCTCCAGCGCCTTTGCCCGATGACCATTGAAGAGATGACTGAATGCTAAATAACTGTATGCCGATGCGTCACTTTGATTGACTTTCAGGCGCGACAACGCCATCTCTATGGTTTTCTCATAGTACTCTTTCGCTTGCGCCTCCCGCCCCGGAAGCCAGCGCAAGGCATCGGCCAGATTTCCGTAGAGGCGATAGTCTCGCGGCGACAAGCGGATAGCCTCCTGGAACATCCTCACTGCTTTCTCGTAATCACCTGCATAGTAGTACATGGTGCCGGTATTGGAATAGCCCAGGCTGGTAGGTGACAGTTCAACCGAGCGCTTAAATGCACTGGCGGCTTTCCTGAAATCACCGAGAAAAAAATAAACGCCACCCAGGTCACTATGAGCATATACATTTTCCGGCGTAAGCTTGAGCACTTTGTGATACAAGTCAATCGCTTCAGCGAAGCGTCCACTGCTAACATAAAACGCTGCCAGATGGTCAAATCCACCCCAATACGCTGGCATCTCCTTTATCACCTGCCGCAGCGTGGCCTCAGCCAGTTCAGGTTCATTGCGGGCCCTATAAACTTCGGCGACCCCGATCAGTGCATCTGGACTCTTATCACTTAGTTCAATCGCTTTTTTATAAGCGGAGACAGCCTGGTCCCAACGCGCTGTGCCAGCGTAAATTACACCCAGTGCTTCATACACTTCATGCAGGGTATCGTCCTGCGCTAATGCTTTCTGACAATATTCCTCAGCCCTGCTAGCCCAGCTCTCCACTCGGGAGAGATCATATTTTTTCCAGTACGCCCTGCAAAGCCCGGCGCTGGCGCGCGCAAAATTCTTATCATGCACCAATGCCGTTGAAAACTGCTTTATTGCAGCATCCAGGTTTTCATGGCTGCCTGGTTTTCTCAGGTAAGCTAAACCGTGAAGGTGATAATCATAAGCCGTGACATCCGACGTCAGGCGCGGAGCAACAGGGTGAAAATACTTAAAACCGAATTCATCGGCAAGTAGACCACCAATCTCCGCTACCGCACGGTCCTGCAGGACAAAAATGTCCTCGTAGTCACCCTCCACCCTGCCGCGGGCAAGCTCGGTATTATCCTTGCGCCGTAGCAGCCAGTAATCGATATGCAGATGGCCGTGAACCTTCTCAACACTGCCCTCGAGACGAATGGGCGCACGTACGCCCTGGTCAGCACGCAATAGATAAACACCGCGGATATTTGCCAGTTGTGCGCGTATCGCCCCGGTGATACCCGCACTAAAATAGTCAGCCCCTTCGTCACGTGTGAGGTTATCAAAATCGGCCACCTCGACATAATACGCATCGTAATCCGGCACCAACCAGCGCGGCACACTATAGAACGCCAGCATCGCCAGCATGACGCCGATAGCCAACACAGGCTTCCAGTGAATCACCAGCCTCTGGCGCAAGGAGCGAAACCCATAATAAACACGTGCGCGCGCTTCGATACCAGCCGGGCGTATTAAATAGGCATCCATGCCGCCCTTGATGTTCTTGAGCGCCTGCGGCCCCAGCGGCAATACCGGCTCAGCAATAATGTTTGCTGCTATCTCGTACACGTCCTGGGATATACAGATACCACCCGGAACTGCCATACTCTGAAGGCGTGCCGCGATATTGACGTCATAACCGAATACGGAATCGTCCTTAAATGTAACTTCGCCGACATGAATCCCGATACGCGAATGGATATCCCCGCTGCTCTTGTGTTTACGGTTATGATCAAGCAATTTTTTCTGAATATCGATGCCTGCACGCACGGCATCTGCCGCACTATCAAAACGTGCAAAGATACCATCACCGATAAACTCGATGACGGTGCCATGATATTGCTCAATCAGGGAAACCAGGATACTGCGATATTTGAGCAGCAGCTCGATGGTGATGACCTCGTCCTCACTCATCAAACGCGTATAACCGGCGATGCCGGTGAACATCAGGGCGAGTTTGCGATGCTCCGCTTCAATCATGAGTCCTCATAGGCAATATTGCAATATCGGAACCTGCGTCAACTCGCCGCACTTAACCAACAGCAAAGACTGTGCCCGAAGACTACTTCCAGTGATTGTTCTGTTTGAATTTTCCTATATTACTTATTGCAGCATAACTGCGGGAGCGCTGTCCATTTAATTACCACTGTGGCTGCCATGAGGAAAAATCGGAGTGATAACGATATCCATAACCACAGCAGGGGCTTAGCTGCATAAACGCTTGAGAGCGTCAAAAAACCGTCACACTCTACATGCTTATGTCACAAAATTTAACAATTGGCCCCAAGCAAATCTGCTAGGCAAACCATGCAATACCAGCCAGTCATTACGGCTTCATGCTTTGCGAACGAGAATCAAGACTGAATATCTATAATCCGCGAACAGTAAAAAAACAGCGCCAAGATTTACTTTGAAGCCCGGCACCCAGCTTCTATTGTGCGGCTAATACCCACTGACGAACTACATATATTTATACACGCTTCGTACCCACCTATAATCATGGTCAATCCAAGAGGCAATTATTTGAACATCATACAAAACCCTAACAATGATGATCACGGTTTACAGCTGTCTTTATGGAGATCATAGCGATACGACACGGCGTAGGCTCTGGAAAAAAGGGCGCAATGCGCCCTTTTAAATTCTACGCGCGTTTAACCTCTATGGAAGCGACACTATTACATGCGGGTCCAGCACTTTATCACCAACCCGTACGTTGTATTTATATTTTCTGGGCTTGGCGTTCTGGCTTACCCTGACATTAATCACCGCGTTCGTCGCACTGAATTTAGCCATGTTAAATGGCGTGCCCTCTGGGAAATCGATGCTATAGGTATCGGGCCCCACAAATATCACACGATCACCAGGGATAACTGTAATCGTGTTATTATCTACACGCGGGTTACCATTCTTGAGAAGAACCTTGACAACTTTTGTGCTGGTTCCCGGTATGCCGGGACCGAGCACTAAGTGGCTACATCCTGACAATAACCATAGTGACAGCAGCAGAGCCGCAGCGGTTTTCCATCTTGCGCTTGTTTTCCATACTGAAATCATCATTTCCCTGAGCCTCCTCACATTGTTGATATACACTAATAAACAGATAAGTGGATGTGTTCCATCTGCAGGCACCATCTCCTTACGCCTCTACCTAGCGCTAACGATACCACTATACATATATAGCAATTCTCACAAAAATAAAAAGTGCGATATTCACTCCCAGAGGAGGCGCGCTTTGCATCAACTGTTACTCTGAAATCGAGGCGGCTACTTACCCTCCGCTACCCGCATAATCTCACGGTAACGCGGCAATCGTCTCAGGCTAGCAAGATCTGGATCGGCATTTACAAGAGATTGGGCATAACCAGCTGCTATCAATTGTTCCAGAGCAATTAAAGCCTTATCTGTATCGCCCAGATGTGCCCAGGTATGCGCGGATGATAACAACACATTAACATTTTTTGGCGCCTGTACGCGCGCTCTTTCCAATTCTTCAAGCGACCGATTCTTTTTGCCGAGATACAGATATGCCTCTGACAGACTTAAGCGAACTGCCGCATTATCTGGAGTAAGCTGCAGGCGAGACATTGATATTTGCTTAGCTTTTCTGTAAAGCAGCCTTGCCTTCACGGTCTGATCTGGCAACTGGCGTAACGTATCGGCTAGATTAATATAGATAAGCTGATTCTCAGGTTCGAGACGGAGTGCTTCGCGGAACATATCAGCGGCCTTACGATACTCACCGGCGTAGTAATACATGACACCTGTATTTGAATATCCCCGACTAGTCGGGGATAGGGCAACAGAATAATTATAAGCCTCAGCTGCCTTGTTGAAATCCCCTATAGAAAAGTATGCGACACCCAGATTGCTGTAGGCAAGGATATTGTCTGGAGTGAGCTTGAGCACACTCTTGTTGAGATTAATAGCCTCATCAAACCGCCCTTGTAACAGCATGTACGCCGCCAATGCGTAATACGGTTTCCAATGATCAGGGTTGTCATGTATCACTTGGCGTAAGAGTGTTTCCATTTCCTCTATTCGATTTTGCTGGCGATATACATTAGCCAGACCTAGATAGCCCTCAATGCGGTCTTTATCCAAGGCGATGGCGCGATTATACGCATTCGCTGCCTCTTCCCAGCGCGCGGTACCTGCATAGATCGTGCCCAGCGCCTCATGTACCTCGGGTTGGTCGTCATCCTGTTGCAGGGCCCGCTGGCAATAATCCTCGGCTCGGCCCACCCAGTCACCTGCTGAGGTCAGGTCGTACTTCTGCCAGTAGGCATTACACAGGCCGGCATTGGCGCGCGCGAAACCCGCATCAT
>CAMYKB010000009.1 GCA_947258875.1 uncultured Gammaproteobacteria bacterium
ACCCATCCTACTGTTGTTTTTCCATTTATTTCTTCGTTCCAAGCACGATATCCTCTTCCCGTAATTGCGCGAGTATCTGTAAGCCACCCTGGATGATGGTTTCCGGCTCAGGGTGTTGCATTTCTTCGGCGATTTGCTGAAGGAGCTGTCGTCCGGTTTTGTCTGTTTGCTCTTCTATCAGTGACAACAATCGCGCGGTCAGCGGGTTGAGTTCCTTGAAGCCGACGTCGTCATTGCTGTCGCGGTAGACCATGAGGTAAGTCGGCTGTTCGCTGGGCTCTTGTGGCTGGAACTCGGGGCTGATCTGATGCACGGGATAGTCGTAGCTCAGTAACCAGGCGAGCGGTGACAACACCGGCTGGCCTTCGAGCAGGTCGCCATGCGGGTCGATGTGTTCCCAATCGGGTTCGTCCTCGGCAACCGAAAGTGCGAGTTCCACCCATTCATAATGCGCCAGTTGATAGGCGAACGGCGGGTCTTCCGGTTGGGGTTCGCGTTCGCGTTCCAGGTATTTGAGGAATTCCTGCGAAATTTCCAGGAAGTAGGGTGTGTGACATTCGTGGTTCGAAAAGAAATCACGCACCATGCGATGCCAGTCTTCGTCCGTGTACAGTTTGCGCAGTATCGGGAAGCCGCCTTCGATGAAGCCTTGCACGTTGTTGTAAAACAGTTCGCGATACACCGCCATGCGCCGGTCTTCGACATCGTCAGGGCGTTTGTTGCTCTTGGGGTCGCGGATGTGTGCTGCGAAATTGTATTGCAGCCGTTTGAACTCAGGGGTGCGTTCGTTCATAGACAATCTATCCATGCGCGAGTTGCGAGGCGAATTTTTCCTGCCACTTGTGCTGATATTTGTGGATGAGGTCGACTTCCTGCATCAACTCAGCGAAGGGTGGGAAGTTGAAGTCGCGCTCCAGTAAGGTCGGTAATACGCCAAAGTGGGCATAGGCCTTGTCGAGCAGATCCCATACCGGGTTGATGACTTCGGCGCCGTGGGTATCGACGACCAGGTCGATATCCTCTTCAAAGTGCCCGGCGATATGACAATAGGCGATGCGTTCGCCCGGCAGTGCCTTGAGATAGGTTTCGGCGTCGTAACCGTGATTTACGGAATTCACATAGATGTTGTTGACGTCCAGCAACAGATCGCAGTCGGCTTCCTCGAGCACGGCGGTGACGAAGTCGATCTCGTCCATCTCCTTGCCGGGTGCAGCATAGTAGGAGACATTTTCGATCGCGATGCGGCGTTCCAGTATCTCCTGGGTACGTTTAATGCGGTCCGCGACGTAGTGTACTGCCTCTGCAGTGAAGGGGATGGGCATCAGGTCGTAGAGGTGGCCTTCATCGGAGCAATAGCTCAGGTGCTCGCTGAAGCACTGGATGTGGTGTTCTTCCATAAACTGCTTGATCTTGCTAATCAGGTCTTCGTCCAGCGGAGCGGGACCACCGAGCGACAGGGAGAGGCCGTGGATCACGAAGGGATAGCGCTCGGTGAGGGCGCGGAAGCGTTTGCCCAGGCTGCCGCCCACGCCGATCCAGTTCTCAGGCGCAACTTCCATGAAATCCACCTGCTCCGGAAGGTGGGCTTCGATTTCGCTCATGATGCCGCGGCGCAGGCCGAGGCCGGCGCCATAGACGGGAAATTCTTTGCGGGACATAGTGATGTGACCTGTGTTTCGTTACCTAGTTATACGTGTTGTACCAGAATTCGGATGCCTATGCAGGTCTTGCCCTCTCAGAAAAACCGGCTAGTCCTAAATGCTTTAGTAACAAGCCCATAGTGGGTGCCTGGATGAACAGGGTGAACAATACCACGCCATAAGCTATGGATTGGACGGTATACCAGGCCTCAAGTTCCAGGGGCAGTGACAAGGCCAGGGCCACTGTGACGGCACCACGCAGGCCGCCCCACAACATTACGCTGCGATGAACGAGTGGTACCGGGGCCACGCCCGGCAAGGGCTGGATGGCGGGTAGCAGGACATAGACCGCCAAAATACGGGCCATCAGCACGGCGGCGATGCCTATCAGCATCGCCAGCCAGCGCTCGCTGAACATGTCGAGGGTGATGGTCACGCCCAGTAATAAGAAGATGAGTGCATTGGCGATGTAGGCGTTGAATTCCCACAACGTGCAGGGGAAGGCAGCGTCACCCCTGCGGCGATTGATCTCGCCCATCATCAAGCCGCTGCAGAGCACGGCCATTACGCCGGACACATGCAATACGTGCTCTGCTACGTAAAAACTGACGATCCCACCCGCGACTGTTGCGATGCCGCGCGGTACGGCCGACTTGAAGGCGGTCATCAACAGCATACCCAACGCACCGATCACCACACCGGCCAGGATGCCACCGGTAAAGGTGCGCAGAAATTCCAGGATTGCGCCTGACAGGGTGATCTCGCTGGCGGGCATCAGCGTTAACGCTAACAAGAGGGAGAACAGCACGATGGCGGTGGCATCGTTAAACAGGCTTTCGCCCTCGAGCATGATATGCAGCTGATGCGGTGCACCTGCTTTTTTGAAGAGCGCAACCACCGCAACGGGATCAGTGGCCGACAGCAAGGCGCCGGTCAGCAAGGCGACCACCCAGGGGAAACCGGTTGCTGAACCAATGCCCAGGTAAATGATGCCACCGGTAATAAAGGTGGCAATCACCATGACAGGGATCGCCAGATACAGTATGGGGATAATATTTTTCAGCACATCACGCGTGCGCAAATTGAACGCGGACTCAAACACCAGTACCGGTAACAAGACTTCGAGGATTAGTTCACTGAAATGATGCCAGCGCAGTCCGGTGTCGAAACCCAAGGCCACTACACACTCTGAGCCGATAAAACCGACAATCACCAGCGCCGCACTAAACGGCAGCCGCAGGCGAGTTGCTAGTGGCTCAATTAACAGGGCTGCGATAAGCAGCCCGGTAAACCAAAGTAGAGTGGTCATGGTTTGAGTCTGGCAGGCTGTGTAGACTTACTATTCGTCATACCCGCGCACGCCTACAGGGACGTAGGCGTGCGCGGGTATGACGGATTTTTTAAGCAGTAATGATGGATGTAGGACCGAATCATTATCTATAGCCTGCTACAAGACCGTGTTACTGATTCCTGAAAGTTTTCGCGATCCAGTGATCCAGGCTGAAGTACTTGCCGCTGCCGATAAAGAACAGTGCCAGCAGCATCACAAAATAAGTGGCTGCCCATTCGATACCATTGTTGCTGATGACGAAATTACCGCTTTCAGTGAGCCAACTGTAGTTACCATTCTCTTGCAGGATTTCTCTGCCACGGGAGAGGCGCTCTATCGCGCCCGATGCATCTTCGAACTGGAAGGGACCCAGTAGTGAAGAGGCAAAGGCAGCATCCGGACCGGCAACTGCCTGCCAGCCGTTTTGCCAATGCACTGTGACGGCGGCAACGATCATGGTAATCATCAGGGGAAAGGATACCCAGCGTACCCCGAGGCCGAATACCAGCAATACAGCTCCGATGATTTCCGTCCCTGTTGCAAGACCTGCCAGCAGGGTAGGGAACGGCAGTCCCAGCCCCCATTCCGGATTACCAAACCAGGCCGCGGTATCGGGAAAGGAGTTAAATTTTTTCATACCCGCAATCCAGAATATCGGCGCCAGATATAAACGTATTGCGAGTGGCGCCAAAAAATCCAGCGCACGTGTCTTGTCCAGTAAATCCTGTAGCGCATTTAGCATGTAGTATTCCTCTTATTATTGATAAACAGCTAATTTATCCGGAGTGTGTCGGTGCTCGGGGTATAACTCATCCAGCGAAATTGAACGTCCGTTGAGGGTGACTATACGCGCATGATAACGCTGTAGTTGTCTGGGTTCCTTGACGCCGCATGAATGTGCAAGCACACAAACCTCATGTACCATATTATTGATATAGTTTTTGACTCGTACTGATTTTTCTTCAGGATTCAGGCCGGCCTGGAGTTTTCTGTCATGTGTGGTAATACCTGTAGGGCATGTGTTCTTGTTGCATTGCAATGCCTGGATGCAACCCAGTGCAAACATAAATCCTCGAGCAGAGGTTACAAAATCCGCGCCTGCGCAGTAGGCCCAGGCAACCTCGGAAGGTGTGATCAGCTTTCCCGAGGCAATTACTTTAATACGCTCGCGTAAACCATTCTCGGTTAATTTGTCGATTACCAGTGGCAGACTTTCTTTTATTGTCAGGCCGACATTGTCCATAAGGCTCATGGGCGCGGCACCGGTGCCACCATCAGAGCTGTCAACTGTAATGAAATCCGGGGCGCATTGCGGGCCACGCCTGGCGATGCTACTTAGCATGTCGTCGAGCCAGCCAGTAGAGCCGATTACTGATTTGAAGCCCACGGGTTTACCGGTGACCCTGCGTACGCGTTCTATCATATTCAGTAGATCATCAACGGTGTTGATGTCCGTGTGCCGGTTCGGGCTGATGGAGTCGGTGTTGATCGGAATGCCGCGGATCTGCGCGATTTCTTCAGTGACCTTGCCGCCTGGCAGGATGCCGCCTTTGCCGGGTTTGGCACCCTGGCTCAGTTTGATCTCGAACATTTTCACCTGGGGGTGGGCAGCCACCTCCCGGAGTTCTTCATCGCTCAAGTTTCCCTGCGCATCACGCACGCCATACTTTGCCGTACCAATTTGAAATACGATATCGGCGCCACCTTCTAAATGATAGGGTGATAAGCCGCCTTCACCGGTATTGATCCAGCAACCGGCCTCGCGCGCACCATTGGATAATGCGCGTACAGCGGGTTCGGATATGGCGCCGAAACTCATACCTGAAATATTGAACAGAGAACTCGTTGTATAGGGGTGTTCGCAATATGAGCCAATCGTCATCCTCGCTGTAGGTGTTGCATCTTCCCCCAGTGTCGGGAAGGCACAATTTACAAACAATACCGTACCGACAGGATGAAGGTCCTTGGTTGAGCCAAAGGCGATGGTGTTATCCAGGTCTTTGGCTGCGCGATACACCCAGGATCGTTCGGCACGGTTGAAAGGCAGCTCTTCCCTGTCCATCGCAAAAAAATACTGGCGGAAAAATTCGCCCAGATGTTCGAATAAATAACGGAAGTGACCCACGACGGGGTAGTTATGCAGGATCGCCTTCTTGGTCTGGGTTTTATCCATGACATACAGGACGGCAATGCCGAGTACTGCCAATCCAATGAAGCAGATAAACAGCAGCGCAAAGATTTCCAGAAAGTTAAGCAGGAAACCTGATATATGTTCGAATGACATCTCCGCTCCTCAGTTGTTCTTGGGCTTAGTTACGTCACCCACGAAGAAATGGATGCTTGAAGCCCTTGTTAGGTATTCAATGTTTATCGACCGAATTGCAGAAAATATGAGTGATTAGTGGATATTATTCGGACACAGGCAGCAAAATAATGCTGTCTGGGTCTGATTTGGGCAAAAAAAAGGCTTATCTACAAGGTTTTCCACATTGGCCTGTGAAATTCCAATCCCTGATTTATGGATGTGTTGTCTCTTGTTCCCACGGTCCTCGGCAACCGCTCCATGCGTTGCCCTGCCACCTACATCCTTGTAGGCGTCTGTAGGCTGAGGTATGGGTTCCCACGCGGGAGGGTGGGAATCAGGAAAGGGGGAGAGGTTGGCTGGCCATGTCATATGGAGACATGGTTTCTATTCACTAAAACGCACGCTATATCGATGGAATCATGATGTCGCCGCGCATGACTTCGGTGGCATAACCACCCGCCTCGATGGTTTCGATGTTCTCATGGCTGCCAAAGTGGTCTCATAGTTGCGCATGAATTGCGGTTTGATCTGTGACATCGTAACCAGCGGCTGGGCGGGGTCTGCGGCGTCGATCTCCACAGGGATGACGCCCACTTCGAGCTGTAGCTGGATTGTTATTATTGTATCCTTGATGCTGAGGCGGCCGGATATAACAAGGGCATGCAGGGTCGCGATGGTCGGGTGTCCTGCAGAGGTGTTTCTTCACTCGGGGTAAAATAACGCGCCCGAATATCGGCCCCCCTATGATTTCATCACAAATGATGTCTCGGAAAGACTCATCTCGCGTGCGATGGCCTGCATGGCATTTGCTGACAGATCATCTGCATCAAGCACCACGGCGCAGGGATTGCCGCCATAAGCGGCTCGGGTGAAGGCGTCGGCCTGGATAATAGGCAGGGTTTTCATGACGGCTTAGTTGTTGATCGCAGAATTCTTTTGTACAGCATATAGCATTTCGCCGATGCGCTGAAAGTGCCTGAATCGATACTTGTTGTTGTGTGTTAATTAATGAATGGTGAAAAAGAGTGTCTTGTTCATTGTGCGGCAGAGTCCCTATTTTAGTGGGATGCACAGCGAAAGTACCAGGGATTCCGTGCCAGGGTTTTTTTCAGAAAGACCGCCGTTTGAAATATGGAACAGTGCCACGCCAATACGATATTCGGAAGGGAAGCGGTAGGCAATCTCAATCCCCGGGCGGAATTCCAGTTCATTACCCAGTATCAACTCTTCGCTGTCATTAAACGTGCCGACTCCAAAACTGGGAATAGCAAGCCAGTTGTCATTGATCCTATAATCATAGCGTAGATCGCTATAGATAAAGTACGCGCCATTCTCGGCCACTGCAAACCCGATAGCGGGTATTAAATTATGTTTCTTAAGCGCCTTAAAACGGTACTCCATACCGAAGCGAAAAGGATCGTCCAGGTCGTCTGCGATACCCACAGCGCCAGCGGTCAAATTCAGCATAGGTATAGACTTGTGTGGCGGTGAGTCAGCATGCGCCGGCAGGCCAAGGAACGCGACAATCAATGCTACTTTGGTGAGCGCAGAGAAAACCCGGCAGCGAATAAGGTTTCGCTGGTCTGAGTTGTGTACCGCAGGGTTTTGGTGCCGCATATAACAACTCTTTCCATAGTTGCCTTGCTGTTACGGTATGTTTATCGCGAGCAGGAGGTTGTCGAATCTTTCCCTGAGCAGGCCTTGCTTTGGTGACAATAGTACACGCGCTACCTGCGATCAAGAGGGCTTCTTGAATTTTCTAGTTCCCACGTCTTTACGCGAGAGCAAGGGATAAAATATTTCGCTTCGCTAATAGTGTGGACTGGTGCACAATCCGTGAGCATTCACTAGTGAGGTTTGTCGCTGCTGCCACCACTGGAGATGCGGTCCATCAGTGCAAACAGTACTCCTGATAAGACAAAGGCCATATGTATTATCACCTTCCAGAGCAGTACATCCATGTCTGCCTCGGTTGGTGTTTCGGGGATATTTACAAATGTCTTAAGCAGTTCGATAGCGGAGATGGCAACGATGGCACCAATCACTTTAAGTTTCAGCCCGCTGAAACCGACTTTACCCATCCAGTCGGGTTTGTCCACATGATCTTTTACGTCGATTTTCGAAACGAAAATCTCATAGCCGCTGAAAATAATCATCAGAAGCAAGCTGCCGACCAGGGCCATGTCGACCAGGGTCAGAATTGCAATAACGACTTCGCCCTCCGACAAGCTCAAGACATGGGGCGCAAGATGAAACAATTCCTGGGTAAATTTGGTCAGTAGCAAGCCGATGCTGATAATCAGGCCCACGAAAAATGGCGCTAATAACCAGCGGCTGTTAAATATGACCGCTTCTAAAGTGCCTTCTATTTTATCTAACATCAGTTTCCTCTGATCTTTGTGGGCTTATTTTTTCCGAGTCATTACTAGCAGCACAATGATGGCAACCCTTTCGTTGTGCAAGCCTTTGATTAAGTCTGGGTGGTTCTTTTGATTCAATGTGGAGCATTATTAGTGAATCTGGGGGTAATCACAAGATATTATCCATATATCAAGTTAGTCTCAGGATGCACTCCAGGTAGCGGGCTTCATCGGGTGGCGTATTGTTTTGCTGGGCTTCCCATAAGGCTGCACCCAGGCACTCCATGATTCGGTGTTCGGCTTCATGCGCGCCGTGTGATTTTATGAGCGCCTGGTAGGCCTGAAGAATACCGTTTGGCCTGTCAGTGCTGACTTGCTCGCGAATCGCGAGGTGCATGCTCATGTGCAGAAAAGGATTCGACTGGCCAGACTCCGTCGTGTATTCACTATTAAGCATGGCTTCCTTGTTGCTAAGCAGTGCATGGTATTCGGGGTGTTCCTCGATCACCGCGGTTACCAGCAGCTCTATGGGTTCCAGCGATTTACCCTGCGCTCGCTTCAGCCATGCGTCATAAAAATATTCCCGCATCTTGTTTCTGTCGTTTCCAAAGAACATCAATAAATCCGTGTGTGGTTGTCTGCTGGTGAAATCATACTGTTTGGTATTCCAATGTTAGCTTTTTTTAACCCTGCGCGTGGTTTTTCTCTTTGTCGCTGCTGGTTTTTTGGTGTTTCCCATATTTTTCTGCTTGTACTCGCAGAGTTCCTTGATGAGACACTCGCTGCACTTGGGGGCGCGTGCAACGCAGGTGTAGCGGCCCAGCAGGATCAGCCAGTGATGGGCGTCATGCATAAATTCATCAGGAACAAATTTGAGTAATTTTTTTTCGACTTCCAGAACATTCTTGCCGGGGGCAATCCGCGTGCGGTTTGAGACGCGGAATATGTGTGTGTCCACTGCGATGGTCGGCTGGCCAAATGCCGTATTGAGGATGACGTTGGCAGTTTTTCGCCCCACGCCTGGTAGTGCCTCCAGCTCTTCGCGGTTATCCGGCACTTCTCCGCCGTGCAGTTCGATCAGCATGCTGCAGGTCTTGATAATGTTTTCGGCCTTGCTGTTATACAGGCCAATGGTCTTGATATATCGTTTCAGGCCGCTAATACCGAGTTTCAATATGGCTTCGGGCGTATTGGCTACGGGATACAGTTTGGCGGTCGCCTTGTTGACGCCAACATCAGTGGCCTGAGCGGAGAGAATCACCGCAACCAGTAATTCAAAGGGTGTCTTGTATTTGAGTTCGGTAGTGGGCCTGGGATTGGCCTGCTGCAGGCGGCTGAATATTTCGTAACGCTTTTGAGGATTCATCTTTCAGTAATAAATGTGGCCGGGATTCCTCCCGGCCACGTTGTGGGTCGTTGAAGGATTATTGCGCGCCTTGTGAGGCTTCCTGTGCGCGTTTAACGTAATCCTGATAAGCGGGGACTGCGACTGCAACCATAGCGACGATGTAGCCGACAAAAAGCAGTGCCGCGATGCTTGCCAGGATTTTGACAGCCAGTGAATTGGGTGGGGTTTGCAGGCCGTACTTATTGTCACCTTTTGTGCCTGGCACAAACAGCAGCACGAGGGCAAAGATAGCGTTTGCCAGGGGGACAAGAAATAACAAAGACAACCAGCCGGTTGTGTTCATATCGTGTAGACGTTGCGAGCCCAACATGAACATATAGGTAAAGGCAATAATGTAGATCGGTAAAAGTATGACCCACATCATCGTCATATTGGTTGTCTCACCCGTTTGGGTCATCATGGGTATCGCTATCGCCATGGCAATGCCGGCGACGAACATGAAGATAATGCCGAAAATAAACGAGTAGGTGAAATATCTCAGCCTTCCCAGTCTTCCTTTGAATGAAAGGATTTTGATTTCTGAAAATTCCTCATTAAATACATCCGAAACGGCGCCGCCCGGCGTTTGATATGGATTGGTTTCCGACATGTTAATCCCCCTGGATTGGTGTTGAACAGCGTTATGGAACTTCTCTTGAGGTCCCTGTAAGTTATGCGCTGGTTGGTAGCGTGTCTGTAGGTATGTTTATGGTTGCGGCGCGTTTTGTCAGTTGTTTATCAATTATGTTTTTAATCGCCAGCAGCATGCCCAGTCCGATAAATGCGCCAGGCGGTAATATGGCAAGCAGGAATCCACGGTAGTCGTCGATTACCGTCAGGGTCATGTTGCGGGCGGCTTCACCGAACATCAGGTGTGCCTGTGAAAGTAAGGTGCCGGAACCCAGAAGCTCGCGCGTCGCCCCTAACAGCACCAGCACAAGCGTGAACCCTAATCCCATGGCAAGGCCGTCAATAAAGGCGCGGTCTACGGTGTTTTTGGAGGCAAAGGCCTCGGCACGGCCGATGATCGCGCAGTTGGTTACGATCAAGGGAATAAAAATGCCGAGAATATTATAGAGCTCATGAAAATAAGCGTTCATCGCCAGTTCGATCCCGGTGACGATGGATGCAATCACCAGCACGAACACAGGTATGCGCACCTCGGGCCGCACCCAGTTGCGTATCAGGGACACAGTAATATTTGAAACCACGAGCGTCAGTGTGGTGGCCAACCCCAGCCCCAGGCCGTTGATGACGGTTGCAGAGACTGCAAGCAGCGGGCACAGCCCGAGCAGTTGTACCAGCCCCGGGTTGTTGTGCCACAGTCCTTCAAGTGCGATTCCCGTATAACTATTTTTCATTCTTCGTGCTGCTTTCAGTAGGGGGACTGGCCATGTCAAACAGTTCATCTTTATGATCGGAAAAGTATACCAGACTATTACGCACGGCTCTGACTACGGCACGTGGGCTGATGGTGGCGCCAGTAAACTGGTCAAACTCTCCGCCGTCACGCTTGACGCTCCAGCGCTCGAGAACAGGGTTCTCGAGCGAACGACCTGCAAAGCCCAGTATCCAGTCACTGCGTCTGCTTTCTATTGGGTCACCCAGGCCGGGTGTTTCCCGGTGACTGACAACACGTACTCCGGCGAGCGTGGCATCATAATGTATACCCACCAGTAACCTGATGGGGCCGTTATAGCCATCCGGGGCTGTCACCGTCAACACAGCCGCAATCGGCGCTTCTTTGTGACGCGCACGGTACACCGTTACCGGTAAGTTGCCGTTGAGCAGAGTCGAGTCGAACTGGATGCTGTCCTGCAGGATGTCGTTGTCATAGGCGTCATCTGGAATGATTTCGTGCAGGCTGCGCAACAGCGCCTCTTCCTGGTTGGCAATGATGCGCATGCGTGTGTTTTCGTGCACATAGGCAACGATACCGGTACCCAGTATCGCAAAACTGCCGAGCAAAATTGCTGAACCGATGATCTGGCGTTTATTAATCGCCATAGGATTTGTGCCCGAAGCTGCGTGGCTTAGTGAAATGGTCTATCGCTGGTACAGCCATATTCATGAGCAGCACTGCAAAGGCCACGCCATCGGGATAGCCACCCCAGGTGCGGATAATGAACACCAGCAGGCCGATGCTTGCGCCATAGATGATGCGGCCAAACGGCGTGGTGCTCGCCGACACCGGGTCGGTGGCGATAAAGAATGCGCCCAGTATCGCGCCACCGCTGAAGATATGGAATGCCGGTAACGGGTGTGTGTCGGGGTCGGATAGATACAGTACGCTGGCTATGATGAATAACGCGGTCAGCATTGACACCGGAATGCGCCAGTTGATCACGCGTTTGTACAGCAACCACAGCCCACCAAGTAAAAACCAGTTGCCAATCCATTCCCAGCCCTTGCCGCCAAAGTCACCCCACAACGGACTGGTGCGTATTTCATCTATGGTTTGGTTAAGCCCAAGTTGGGTGCGCATGCTGTCCAGTGGTGTAGCCGCAGTAATCGCGTCCCAACTGATACCGGCAGGGAGTTGCCCAGTGAAAACCGCGGTCAGGGTTTCAAGAAAGCCAAGTTGTGTTTCTGCCAGCATGCGTGGTGCTAACCAGGTGGTCATTTCCACCGGGAACGAAATGAGCAATACCACGTAACCGGCCATTGCCGGATTGAACGGGTTGTAGCCAAGGCCGCCATAAAGATGTTTTGCTATGACAAGGCTGAAGGCAACACCGATGGTGATCAGCCACCAGGGTGCCAGCGGTGGTAGTGCCAGTACCAGTAACCAGGCAGTAACAACTGCGCTGAAATCACTCAGAAACAGAGCAATCGGGCGCTTTCGCAAATACAGCATGATGGCTTCTGTTACCAATGCCACAGTCACACCGATCACCAGATTTATCAGCACACCCCAACCGAAATACCAGATCATCGCCACTGTCCCGGGGACCAGGGCGTAGATCACCTGGCGCATCACGCCAGCTACACTGGATGTGGGCGCAAGATGCGGTGAGGTAAGCGTATTAAAATGCATGTTGGTGTCATGAATCCCGTAGGGGCTATTTGGTTTGTTGTTTTTCCTGGCGGCGCTTTTCAACTGCTTCAATTTTGCGCCTCTGTGCCTCGGTCAGGTTATCAATATTTTTCGCCTGCACTTGTGTAGCGGCTTTTTTTGCACGCACGCGTTCCAGTGCGGCCTGGATTGCGGCTTTCCCGGTATCGCCGGAGGCGTCTTTGTTTTGTTTTAGCGCGGCCTTTTTTCTGGCGTGCTTTTCTGCACGTTCCTGCTTGATTCGTTCGAGCCGTTCAAGACGGAACTCATGGCGGCGGCGTGCAATATCGGAAGCCTGTTTGTCACGCTCTTGCGCCCATACCTCGGTCTTGGCGAAACGGTAATATTGCACGAGCGGGATGTTGCTTGGGCAAACATAGGCGCAACAACCACACTCGATACAGTCAAAGAGATTGTAATCCTGGGTCTTGTCGAGGTCTCTGGCCATCGAATGCCAGTAGAGTTCCTGCGGCAATAATCTTGCCGGGCACACGCGTGCGCATTCGCCGCAACGTATGCATGGCATTGCGGGCGCCGGTTTCGCAATTTCGTTTTTGGCAGCAGCGAGAATACAATTCGTGCTCTTGATGACGGGTACCTCATCGCTTTCCAATGCGAAACCCATCATCGGGCCGCCCATGATGAGGCGCTCGACTGAATCTGTATAGCCACCACAAGCGGCGATTAATTCCGCCATGGGTGTGCCTAGTAATACCTCCAGATTGCGCGGTTGTTTAACACCCCCACCGGTTACCGTCACGATGCGCGATAGCATAGGCTTGCCCTGCGCCACTGCCTGATATACTGCTTGTGCAGTCCCGACGTTATGGCATAGCACGCCGATGTCCAACGGTAGGCCGTCACTTGGCACCTCATGCCCCGTCAGTACCTTGATTAACTGACGTTCTCCACCCGTGGGATAAATCGTGGGAACACTGGTAATTCGGATGCCGTCCACTTCGTCGCCGCCCAGGGCGTTGCGAAGTGAGATGAGTGCGTCTGGCATGTCGGCTTCAACTGCAATGATGCAGGTATTGGCTAGCGTTGCTTGGCGAATAATGCGCAAACCTTCAAGAATGTCATGCGCATGAGTTCGCATGAGCGTGTCATCACAACTGATATAAGGCTCACACTCCGCGCCATTTAGAATGAGTGTGTCGATCGGATGTTGTGGATTTAATTTAACAGCGGTGGGAAATGCGGCGCCCCCAAGGCCGACAATACCGCAGGCGCGTGCGCGTTGGCGTATCGTTGCGCCATCGAGTTCATGGTAATCGGGCAGCGCTGCGGGCAGCTCATCCGTCCAGCGGTCGTCGCCGTCTGGTTCAATCACGATACACGGGGCGCGTTGCCCCGAAGGATGCGGTACCCGTTGTTCCGAAACCTCTATCACCGTACCGGAGGTCGAAGCATGGATGGGTGCGCACACATAATCCTTGGCTTCGGCGATGAGTTGCCCCTTGAGTACCTGGTCCCCGGGTTTAACCAAAACCTGCGTCGGTTCGCCGATGTGTTGCTGTAAAGGCAGTACGATCCGTGCGGGTAAAGGCGCGGGTAAAGGCGCGGGTAACAATGGTAACTGTGTGGAGAGTTCCTTGTGAGCGGGTAGATGCAAGCCGCCGTGGAAATGCCAGAGTTTGTGGGGGTGGAGCTCCATGGGGGCTAAGTTTACCAGCTAACAGCTATAAGCATTATCGATATTTGAGGTATGGATTCATCGCAAAGACGCAAACGACTCCATGGATGGAGGAGGTAGGGTAACGCATGCCTGCATGGATGTAGGTATTAGGGTAACGCATGCCTACAGGGACGTAGGTATTAGGGTAACGCAGGAGCAGTTACCGAGGAGCAGTTACCGAGGAGCAGTTACCGAGGAGCAGTTACCGAGGAGCAGTTACCGAGGACACGAAGAAAGATAAAAATATAAGTGAATATCGGCTTTTCTCGTTCCCACGCTCCGGCGTGGGAACGTATACCGTTACCTCATATAGCCACGATATAGGTTCCCGCAGCGGACCGTGGGAACCAGGGGTGTTTTACTTATCGGCATTACCGGTTTGTGATTCTGTTGCACAAAGAGCACATCAGGGACATCGCGTAGACGATCTGAAAGTTCTTCCGTGGTGGTGTATACAACCTTTCAAAATTGCTGTTGTGGGTAAGGCCATTTCCAATCTTCGAGCTCTTCTTTGACCGGTACCATCTCGATGCAATCCACAGGGCAGGGCGGCAGGCACAGGTCGCAGCCGGTGCATTCGGATTCGATGACGGTGTGCATTTGCTTGGCGGCGCCCAGGATCGCATCGACAGGGCAGGCCTGGATGCACAGGGTACAGCCGATACACAGGTTCTCATCGATAACAGCAACGCGTTTGTCCTTGTGTTCGCCGTGTTCTTCGTTGAGAGGTTTGGCTTCACGGCCAAGCAGGTCGGCGAGTGCCAGGATGGTGGTTTCGCCGCCGGGTGGGCACTGATTAATATCAGCTTCGCCGGCCGCGATGGCCTCGGCATAAGGGCGACAACCGGGATAGGTGCATTGTCCGCACTGGGTCTGGGGGAGTATCGCATCGATCTGGTCGACCACTGGATTGCTTTCCACCTTGAAGCGAATCGCGGCATAACCCAGCAACAGGCCGAATACTGCCGCGAGGATGCTGATGGCGAGAATAGCAATGAGCATGTCGCGAGCGGTGTCTTATATCTTGATCATGCCGGCAAAGCCCATGAAGGCCAGCGACATCAGTCCGGCAGTGACCAATGCGATGGCGTTACCTTTGAAGACTTCGGGTACATCAGCTACGGCCAGGCGTTCGCGCATGGCCGAGAATAATATTAGTACCATGGAGAAACCCACCGCAGCACCAAAACCATACAGCGCCGATTCCACGAAACTGTGTGATTCTTGTACATTAAGCAAGGCAACTCCCAGCACCGCACAGTTGGTAGTGATCAGGGGCAGGAAAATACCCAGGACGTTATAGAGCAGCGGACTGGTCTTGTGTACCACCATTTCAGTGAACTGCACTACCACGGCGATCACCAGGATAAAGGCGATTGTACGCAAGTATTCCAGTTCCAGAGGTGCCAGCAGGTATTCGTTGACGACATAACTGGTCACCGATGACAGCGTCAGCACAAAGGTCGTCGCCAGCGCCATGCCGATGGCGGTTTCCAGCTTGCGGGATACGCCCATGAATGGGCACAGGCCCAGGAACTTCACTAATACGAAGTTATTGACCAGTACCGTGCTAACGAGGATGAGGGCGTATTGGTTCATGTATGAGTGGGTTTTTGCTGTGTGGGTATGATAGCAAGTTTGGGGTGGGGTTTGATGGTTTTGTCGTATTCATATGTATGATGGAACTGAAAAGTATTCGTCATTCCCGCGAAGGCGGGAACCTAGTTGATAAAGCGTTTTTGATTACCAATTGTGTCGCTAACGCGACGATTGTTTTAGTCGGGGCCCGTCCCGACGGCCGAGGTACTTTCTTTGTCAACAGCGACAAAGAAAGTACCCAAAGAAAACGCCGCCCCGACAGGCGTGCTATTCCTGCGGTTCACGCGCCACATCCATGTGCCGCGCCCTAACGGGCAGCCCAAGGGCTGTGCAAATCGGCTTTCCTGCCGATTTGTCGCAGCTTTGGCTCCGAGGTTGTTCGACAGCACTTCCTTGTGCTGGCGAACAATGCGCGCGATCCCTCGCGCGCCCCTCCGGGCTCCCAGCCAAAGCTTTACGATGCTCGGGCTCGCTTGAAAGGGGATTTAAAACCCACGCATTGAGTTTCGGGGTTTTGATTAAACGAACTTTCAGTCTGAAATAGCGCTCCCGGGTTACGCTGCGCTTACCCAGGCTACAAAAGCGGTTTATTGTTTTGCACTTTGATTTTGATCTTCGTCCCGTTCGATGCAGCCGAGTATCGCAGCGAAAAATCGGGGGAAGTGCGCCCCCTGTTTGAGCTGAGCGCGGCTGGTCTTATGCTTAGCCCTGGGCTGAATATAAGACCCAGTCGTCGGGTGTCCTTTCTTTTGGGTAGTTTTCTTTGGGCAAGCAAAGAAAAGTACCATTCGCTCAGCCGCGTAGGCTGGTGCGAATACCCACATGAAATAATCATCGCGGTAGCGATACTTTAATATTAGAGGTTATCTAATGCAGAGATTTTGTTCGTAATCGAATCGACCACCTGAATCGAGGCATTTATCGATTTCGATATGCCTCTTGAACCAATTGCCAGCTACTAAACAGAGAGTAACGACGGCTAATGTGATTGCTAGTAGCTTTAATTTCATGATGAATGCGAAAACTACTTCACCCTCATCCCCGGCTTTGCCCCTTCATCCGGATTAAGAATAAAAATATCCTTACCACCGGGCCCGGCGGCAAGCACCATGCCTTCGGATAAACCGAAGCGCATTTTTCGTGGCGCGAGGTTGGCGACCATCACGGTGAGGCGGCCTTCGAGGTCTTCGGGGGCGTAAGCGGCCTTGATGCCGGCGAAGACGTTGCGGGTTTCGCCGCCAAGATCAAGCGTAAGTCGCAATAGCTTGTCGGCGCCTTCGACGTGTTGTGCCTTGACGATCTGTACCACACGCAGATCGAGTTTGGCGAAGTCGTCGTAGTTGATTTCCGCGCTGATGGGGTCGTCCGCCAGAGGACCAGTGGATTTGGCCCCGGTGGCGGCGAGGTTTTCCTTGGAGTCTTCTATCATGGCATCGATGGCCTCTTGTTCAACACGCGTCATCAGCGGTTTGAATTTGTTGATGGTGTGGCTTGTGAGTGGTGAATGAATGCTCTGCCAGGTAAGGGGTTCGATATCTAAAAAGGTTTCAGCATTCTCTGCAAGTTTCGGTAGTACAGGTTTGAGGTAGGTGATTAAGACCTTAAACAGGTTGAGCCCCACGCTACAGATATCTTGTACATCTTGTTCGCGGCCGGCTTCCTTTGCGATCACCCAGGGCTTGTGTTCATCAATATACTGATTGGCGCGATCCGCCTGTGCCATGATTTCGCGCATCGCGTGGCTGTATTCGCGCTGTTGGTATAACGCGGCGATGGATTCGCCCGCGGCGGCGATGTTGTCATACAACGCTTGTTCGGAAAGTTGGCCCGATAATTTGCCGCCGTGTTTTTTATTAATAAACCCGGCGCAACGACTGGCAATGTTTACCACTTTGCCTACCAGGTCGCTGTTCACACGCGCCATGAAATCTTCGAGATTCAAGTCGATGTCATCCACGCCGGGACCGAGCTTGGCAGCGTAGTAGTAACGCAAGTACTCGGGATTAAGATGATCAAGGTAGGTGCGCGCCATAATGAAGGTGCCGCGCGACTTGGACATCTTCTGTCCGTCGACTGTCAGAAAACCATGACAGTATACTGCCGTCGGTGTGCGAAAACCGGCGCCTTGTAACATGGCAGGCCAGAATAGGGTGTGGAAGTAGGCGATATCCTTGCCGATGAAGTGATGCAGCTCGGCAGCAGAATCCTGTGTCCAGTAGTCATCGAAATTTATATTGTGTTTGTCGCAATAATTCTGGAAGCTGGCCATGTAGCCGATGGGTGCATCCAGCCACACGTAGAAGTATTTGCCCGGCGCATCAGGAATTTCGAAACCAAAATAGGGTGCGTCGCGTGAGATGTCCCAATCCTGCAGTCCGGCCTCGAACCACTCATTGAGTTTGTTGCTGATCTCCGGTTGCGTGTGGTCGCCACGTGTCCATTGGTGCAGCATGTCCTCGAAGTCACCGAGCTTGAAGAAATAGTGTTCCGATTCTTTAGTCACCGGTGTTGCGCCTGACACCGCAGACACTGGGTTTTTGAGCTCGGTTGCTGAGTAAGTAGCGCCACAGTTCTCGCAGGAATCGCCGTACTGGTCAGTCGTGCCGCAGCGCGGGCAGTCGCCCTTGATAAAACGGTCTGGCAGGAACATGCCGGCCTCGGGGTCGTAGGCCTGCTTGATGCTGCGTCGGGAGATATGGCCGGCCTCGTTGAGGCGGCGGTAGATCAACTCCGAGTAGTGGCGGTTCTCTTCGGAATGCGTCGAATGATAGTTGTCGTAGTTGATCAGGAAGTCGTTAAAGTCGGCCTGATGAGAGTCACTCATGCGGCCGATCAGCTCTTCCGGGGTGATATCCTGTTCACGGGCCTTGAGCATGATGGGTGTGCCGTGGGCATCATCGGCACACACGGCGATGCAGTCATGGCCACGTAAGCGCTGGAACCGTGCCCAGATGTCGGTCTGGATGTGTTCGACCATATGTCCCAGATGGATTGGGCCATTGGCATAGGGCAGGGCACTGGTGACCAGGATTTTGCGTTTCGTTTCGCTCATGATGCTTGTATTGTGGGGCAAGGCCAAAAAGCCGTCTACCTTACCAGTTCGGGGCTGTCCGGGCCAAGAACCCACAGCTTCCAGGTATTGCCCGCAATCTCTACAAGAGGCCCTTCATACTGTAACGTTTCTGTGTCCCTCGGCATGATATATAATGGCCGGCTTGTGCTCGGGCGCCTGCTAGAGCGTCCCAGAATCGGTAGAGTGAGGAGATTAAGAGATGGCTGATGTCAGCAAAGAACAGGTCGAAGCGGCGTTAAAAGAACTCAACGACCCCTATGTAGAAAAGAACCTGCTCGCCAGCAAAGCTGTCAAGGATATCCAGGTCGTTGCAGGCAAGGTCAGTATCAAGATTGTGCTGGGCTATCCGGCCAAGGGCTATGTCGATCAATTGGCGGCAGAGGTGAAGGCCAAAGTCGAAGCCATCGACGGCGTGAGCGTCGCCGATGTGGAGGCCACCTGGAAGATCGAGGCCCACTCGGTGCAGAAAAACCTCAAGCCGATGGAAAACATCAAGAATGTCATCGCTGTAGCCTCCGGCAAGGGCGGTGTCGGCAAATCCACTACCGCCGTCAACCTGGCGCTGGCACTATCGGCCGAGGGCGCCATTGTCGGTGTGATGGATGCTGATATCTACGGACCCAGTATGCCGCGCATGTTGGGTATTACCGGCCAACCGCAATCCCCGGATGGCAAAGGCCTCAACCCGATGGAAAATCATGGTGTACAGGCGATGTCCATGGGTTTCCTGATTGAGGAAGATACGCCCATGATCTGGCGCGGACCGATGGTTACCCAGGCGCTGGAGCAATTGCTGAACGATACCCAATGGCGCAACCTCGATTACCTCATCATCGATTTGCCGCCGGGCACTGGTGACGTACAGCTGACCCTGGCGCAGAAGATACCCGTCAGCGGCGCTGTTATCGTTACCACGCCGCAGGACATCGCCTTGCTGGATGCGCGCAAGGGCCTCAAGATGTTCGAGAAAGTCGAAGTCCCCGTGCTGGGCGTGGTCGAGAACATGAGTATCCACATCTGTAGCCAATGTGGACATGAAGAACCGATCTTTGGCACCGGTGGTGGTGCCAGTATGGCCGAGGAATCCGGCGTCGATCTGTTGGGACAACTGCCGCTGGATATCAATATCCGTGAGCAGGCCGACAGTGGCAAGCCCACCGTCGTCGCCATGCCTGACAGTCGCATAAGCGAGATCTATCGCGAGATTGCGCGTAAGGCGGCGGGTAAGCTGGCGGCCAAGGCCAAGGACTTTAGTGCTAAGTTCCCGAAAATTGTCATCCAGAACAACTGAGAGCGTGTCTTTTGACTTTATGCGCCGTTAAGTCTTGTCGAGCGATGCTCATGTGCTCACTTGTACGTCGTTCCCGCCCATCCATGGGCTCCACGACATAAGAACATCCATGTTCAAAACTGCGCATGTGAGCCGATTATCATGAAGTACATCCATGTACTTCCCCGCTTTGCGGCTCGCGTGAAAATTCGCTGCAGGCGAATTTTTGCCTTGATTAAAAACGGAATCCATCATTCTCGGAATTTATCTTAGGGAGCGAGAAAGCATTCGTGAGCATTAAGTCGGATAAATGGATCCGCCGCATGGCGGCAGAGCAGGGCATGATCGAGCCGTTTGAGGCCGGGCAGGTGCGCGAGAACGGTGAGGGGCGTATCGTTTCCTATGGCACGTCCAGTTACGGTTACGATGTGCGTTGTGCGGATGAGTTCAAGATATTCACCAACATCAATTCCGCGATCGTCGATCCCAAGGGTTTCGATGAAAACAGTTTTGTCGATGTGAAATCCGATGTTTGCATCATTCCTCCCAATTCATTTGCCTTAGCGCGCACGGTTGAGTACTTCCGCATACCGCGTTCAGTGCTAACGATATGCCTCGGCAAATCGACCTATGCCCGCTGCGGAATCATCGTTAATGTCACCCCGCTGGAGCCGGAATGGGAAGGTCACGTCACCCTGGAGTTCTCCAACACCACGACCTTGCCTGCAAAAATCTATGCCAACGAGGGCGTGGCACAGATGCTGTTCTTTGAGTCCGATGAGGTTTGTGAAACCTCGTACAAGGATCGCGGCGGGAAGTATCAGGGTCAGAAAGGTGTGACGTTACCCAAGACCTGAAAACTTCCTGGGTAGAAGCAGGTTCATACTTCACCTAAAGAAGGTTCTTTAGCAGTGTATGTGGCGCGCATGTTGTTAAAAACTGTTCTGTAGCTGAAATCAATTCCGGAGTTTATCGATAAGGGCTGGCGGCTTTCAGGTCGGCGATTTTATGGTCCAGAATGGGGACTTCGTCTTCGAGAATATGCAGTTCATTATGGAGTTGTGTTTTCTCCTCTATGAGGGTTTTTATTTGCCGAAGTAATTCCAGGCGCCTTTGTGGTGTGACATTATTGGCAACCAGTAATAATTCCTTGTCTTCGATTTCATGGGCGATGTTCTCGAGGTCACTCTGGATATTATTGATCGCAGTTTGCTTGCCATTGCGTGATTTCTGCAGGTTATAAATATCAGTTCCGTAAGCATGGGCGTTCAGGAAGTCTGTCTCGAGATAGCTCGGGCATACATTAGCGTATCTGCGTCCGTTTAAACCTTGCACATAACCATTGCGCGGAACGCAAAACACTTCCAGGCCCTCCGCTCTACCAGTCTGATAGGCATCGAAATCAGGGGCTATCCCATGTTTTGCGCAGTCTTTTCTATGATTGCCAATCCGGTTGGCGCTATACCCACGGGTACCGTCCTCATAACCGATAACGCGCCAATCAGCGGCCTGACACTCTTCTTTATCGAGGGTCGCGCAACCGTGCAATATGATTGTGAGGGTGATAACCGAGACTAAGCGTGAATATTTGAACAAAGTAGACCGAAACATTGCCCTCTCCCTGGTGATGTGTCCTGGAGTGATAATATTAAGTTAGTTTAGCTGAATCACCCCTGAATGAGACTAAATTTTGGTGCTCAAGTGGCAGCACAATGATGCCGCTTATCGATATGAGGCAGACACAAGTTCGGCTGTTAATGCAAATGAGGCGGTATCGGGTTTTTTTATGATATTCATTACTAAAGGCTATCAGGCTGGGCCTGTCTGCAATGATTCTCCCCGTCGCCGGTTTCAATTTGCAAGGTTGTGTGTTCTATACTGAAACGCTCCAGAAGTTGCTGAGACAGGGTCTGCAGGAAGCAATCATCCGACTTTCCACCAGGAATAGTTAAATGTGCTGTCAATGCTGTCTCTGTGGTGCTCATGGCCCAGATATGCAGGTCATGTATGTCCGCGACGCCGGGTTGGCTTCTTAGGTAAGCCTCTACCTCGATCGGGTCGATATTTCTGGGCACTGAGTCGACGGCGAGGTTCATGGAGTCACGTAGCAAATCCCAGGTACTAATGAGGATGACGGCGACAATAAACAGGCTGATGGCTGGATCCAGCCACAACCAGCCGGTGGCGATGATGGCAATGCCCGCAATGACGACACCTAGCGATACTGCGGCATCAGCAGCCATATGCAGGTAGGCACCCTTTATGTTGAGATCATGCTTACGTCCGGAGAAGAACATCAGGGCTGTTGCAGTGTTAATAATTACCCCTATCGCTGCAACTATAATGACTGTTGCGCCATCAACAGCTGCAGGCGCGCTCAGACGTTCCAATGCCTCCCAGGCAATAGCTCCCATCGCCATGAGCAACAACAGGCCGCTGAATAGAGATGCGAGTATCGTTGCTCGACGGAAACCATAGGTGTATCTCGGGGTCGGTCTTTTTGTGGCCAATACGCTTGCGCCCCAGGCCAGCAGTAGACCGACGACATCCCCGAGGTTGTGCCCGGCATCAGCTATCAACGCCAAGGATTCAGCGATGAAGCCGTAAACCACTTCGATTACGACAAACGAGATGTTGAGTGCGACGCCAATTGCAAAGGCGCGATTGTATATGTGTGGCCCGTGGTTGTGATGCTGTGGCATGGTTTTGAAGGGTGTTTTTATAAACGCATCGCCTATTATGCTCGTCGCCGATATGTCCAATTATGAAAACATGCACCTAAAAGGCTTATAAATATTTTCGGTCGTAGTGTATATGGAAATTATAAAAAATACTGTTCCTGTAGATTTTGTTTAGAATTCCATGGGTTGGCGGCTCTCTTGTACTTGATTAGTTGATTAAATTGATGTATGTCAATATTATGACGGGGCAAATGGGATATCCATACAATGCAATGGAAGCATAAAAGGCTAAATTTGCTCAGATCAGGTCGACAATCCAACTGGATTGGTAATGGAGTGGAGCAGTAAATATTCAATATATTTTTGTTCGTGCTCTTACAATAATTTAATAATTTACGATCGATAATTGCTAACTCATTAACCGCGGTTTCGTTTAACAGTGATAAGGCTTGATGATAACAATCATAGTTCATGAAGGGCGGCCTTTGAGTGGAGGATGAATCATGATTTATACCAAGAAATCACCAGCATTATTTATTATCGGAATCATCATGCTTGCCATCTGGTTTACGGCGGATTCAGGCATGTTGGCTTCTTACATTGAGCATCTCGGAGGTAAGAAATACAAATACTTGGGTGAGCTCACAAGCATCCCGTTATATTTCGGGATACTGTCTGTGGCAGTTGGGCTTTGGCAGTGGTTTGGCAAGCATACAGAGGGTCACTGGGATTATTATTCATCGACCGTTGCTGGCGCGATGTTTATCCTGCTGATTGCCATGTTGGTACGCTGGTTTGTGGCGCCCGAGGTGGCGGTTATCAGTACCGGTATGGGTAAAGTCGGGAACACCGGTTCCTACATCCACAAATTGCTCGGCCTGAACTATGTTGTAATCGGCATTGTTGCAGGTATTGTCATAGTCAACGTATTCAAGGTGCCTGAGTGGGCTCAGAATGGCGTCAGGGTCTCCAGGCTTGGTTTGAAAACAGGTGTGATTTTGCTCGGCACACTCTATAGTGCTGCGGAGCTCAAAAACCTCGGCGGCTTATCCATTGTCATGATTGGCTTTTTTGTGTTGGGCTCAGTCGGATTGGTGCTTTGGATAGGGGCGCGTATGAAGATACCTAATTCCATGGGGGGCGTACTCTCTGCCGGTATGGGCGTTTGTGGCGTGTCGGCGACTGTGGCAGCCGCACCTGTGGTGCAGGCGAAATCAGTAGAGATTGCCTACACTATCGGTACCATCCTGCTGTGGGGCGTGGGTTGCATGTTTGTGTTTCCTATCATTGGCAATCTGCTGGGAATGTCGCACGTGCAATTCGGAGCCTGGGCTGGCACGGGTATTTTGAATTCAGCGCAGGTTGCGGGTGCGGCATTAGCCTTCCAGCCAGATGGCATTGAAACATTGAAGGTTGCTGAGATTTTCAACATCACGCGCGTACTGGTGCTGCCTATCATCGTATTATGGCTGGCTGTCTGGTATGTCAAGCGCGAAGAGCATGCGACACAAGTCAATGTGGGTAAAGTGATTTTCGAAAAATTTCCCGTCTTCGTGTTGGGCTTCATCCTGATGTTCGCTCTGTCAACCACCGGTATGTTTGCACCGGCAAATCACTACAAAGGAAAATTCTTCGGCAATACCGCTGAATCCGGGTTCAAGGAAAGTAAGCTGCTGAAATCAGATCAAATAGCAATACTTCAACAGGAGATGGGAAAAGTTCAGCGCGCCGATCGCAAGGAGGCAGTGCAGCGTCTCATCGATAACGGCAAGGTTATGAGTATTAGTGATGATGATGCCATACGCGGCCTGGTTAACGCCAAAGTGGTCTCCAAGGAGGCTAATGGTATCCTCAAGGCTGCCCATAAGGCTGTGCGGCATACCGCCAAGAAGATCAAGGCCTTCCGTAAATGGATCACCTGGTTGTTCGCATTTGGTTTGGTGGGTTTGGGTATGCAGATTACTTTTTCATCGATGAGGCAGGCGGGTGGTCAACCTGCTGTTATTGGTGGGATTGTTGGTTTTCTCAAGGCGATATTGTCACTGATTGTTGTGATGATGCTGGTTGCCGAAACAATTTAAAGGGGTGTGACCTATGAGTAACGAAGAGAAGAAATTCGAGCGAGGTTCCGCGCTGTCTATTTTTGGTAGTGACCGAAGAGAAGACTTCATGGCGCTGCTAATTGCGTTGGCTATTGCCTTTGGTGTGTTTGTCTATATTTAATAAGGCAGCCTGAAGCCATATCTGTTCCACACAGGTATCGGCTTCAGGCTTTGGTGCTGAATGAATCGCTCTAAACATGTTTTGCTCCCGAGTCACGGGACGGTTGGTGCGCAAGCTGCAGAATCTGTGGCAATTGAGTTATGCGCAGAAGATGCAAAAATTCACCATTTGGTAGTGGTTCCTGATTTATGGAAAGGCATGATGGGAGATGACTGGCTCAATAATGGTGTCACACGTGACAGATATGCGCGCTATCTAGAAACGGAACTCGGACGCGAAGTAGAGGAACACTGCGAGCGCGTACGCAGTAAGGCCAAAGAAAAAGGAGTTCATTATTCTTGCGAGATCGTTTTGGGCAAACCGGATGAGTGTTTGATAGAAGCTTGTATGGAAACTGATTATGATCTTGTTGTGATGGGCTCGCCACGACCTAAAGGCACACCCGGCTTGCGTTCACGCATGGCCACTAAGTCATTGACGCAGGCCTTGTCATCACCCTTGTTGACTGTTCCCTATCCGGATGGCTGAAGCGGAAGCTGCGGCAGATAGTCAGGATGCCGCCTGGGCATCTTTTAATACTCCCTTGGATAAAGCGTCATTGTTGGCTTTTTGCCAAAATGTTGAGCGTCTGTTACGTATTAATCCCTATCTGGAATTCGAGAAGTGGGAATCCTGTGGCGAAAACCTGTTTCATTTCCAGGGGCGCAACTTGAGCCAAAATCCACCCTTTGCCATTGATCTGGAACTGCAGATGGAGTCACAGGCGGACTGTGTGCGGCTCGAATACAACCGGGGCCTTAAATCCAGTACCACCTTTAAGATTGAGGATGCGTCGCAAGGTTCCAAACTCACTATTATCGAAGATTACGAAGCGGTCCATGAAGATGAGCGCCAAAGGCGGCTTGAGGAAGTGGACAAAAGCCTGGTGAAATGGGCCGAGGATCTGCAGCTGTATATTATGCGATGGAAGCGTTGGTCCTGGCTGGCTCCGTGGCGATGGTATATGCAACGAATCTGGCAGCCAATGAACCCTGCTTCACGGCGTATCACCTATATGCTGTTATGGATAAGTGTAGTAGAGGTGGCGTTGATTATTTTAGGGGTCGCCATCTATTTCGCGGAATTTAGATAAAACACATTGCTCTATTGGTTTAATCACTTTGTTCTGAGAGCGCTCTGCGGAGCCTTTCAGCTTTCTCGTAATCCATGAAATTTGCATATCGCTGATGGGAGTCAAGTGCCGTGTGTGCTTGCCAGAACACCAATATTGCTCCGTGCATGAAATTATTTCGCGCGCAGAGGCGATTAAGCCATTCACATAGCCACAATAAACGCAGTTGAGTTTCTCAATGATATTGAGATAGGCAAGTTTGTGTCGATCAATCACGATATATTTTGATCGCTGTATCCGCGCTATGCCATAAAGCCGAAAACAGATGATTTGATAAATGGATATGCTGATGCCGAGCACGTGACACGTATTACTGTCATGCTTTGCCTTTGCTAGTCAGAACTATTTTTTTAGTTCTTTATATCGATAACAACTGGTTAAATGGTCATTTACCATGCCGACAGATTGCATGTAGGCATAACAAATCGTGGTGCCGACAAATTTGAAACCGCGTTTTTTTAAGTCTTTGCTCATGGCGTCGGATTCTTTGCTGAAGGCGGGCATTCCCTTTAGGGTTTTCCAGCGATTGATGATCGGTTTACCATCGACGAATTGCCAGATGTAGTCTGCGAAGCTGCCATACTCTTTCTGTGCTTCCAGGAATAGCTGTGCGTTGGTCCTTGCTGAATTGACCTTGAGACGGTTACGGACGATGTCGGGGTTCTGCAACAGTTTTTCGATTTTTTTGTCGGTGTAGCGTGCCATCTTTCTGGCATCGAAATTGTCGAAAGCCTTGCGGTAACCTGCGCGTTTCTTGAGAATGGTTGACCAGCTTAATCCGGCCTGCGCGCCTTCAAGGATAAGCATTTCAAACAGCTTATGGTCGTCGTAGCAGGGAACGCCCCATTCCTTGTCGTGATAGTCGATGTAGTCGTTAAATCCCAGGCACCAGTCGCAACGTTTTTTATTCATTCAGGTATCCAATCCATGTAGGTGAAGAGTTCCTGCTCAAGCCATGTCGTGCTTAATTTCCCTGTCAGCGAAGCCGCGCCTTGATCGACATGAGCGATTACGCAGAGGCCCTCGTTCCAGAGCGAGACATGCAGTGCAGTGGATCTGTCGGAGAATAGCTTGCGATGATACGGCATCATCAAAATTTAATAAACATAATAAAAACAATAGACTGCATGCATTGAGTGGCCGTATGGCTGCTGCAAGCCAAGCCTTGTATTGTGAAAATGCCTTGACTTCAGGTAATAACAGGGCGTATAACTAAGTGAACGGTCACTAACTTGAGTGGCCTGTACATTGTAATCGTTGACTGGAGGTTCTTATGGAGACCCAATTTAATGTAGAAGTTGATGCTGTAGGCTTGAATTGCCCATTGCCGATTTTGCGGGCCAAGAAGGCTGTCAAGGATTTGTCGAGCGGAGAAGTGATGAAGGTCGTGGCAACCGATCCGGGTTCAGTGAAGGATTTCGAGGCCTTCTGTAACCAGACCGGCAATGAATTGCTCTCGCATGAAGAAGAAGCAGGCAAGTACGTCTTTATGATTAAGAAAGGCTAGGCAGGAGAGGGGCTCCGCGCTCGCAAGGTAATAATGCAGATACCGTCATTGGAAACAGCCGACGAGCCACCTCCAGTGGTAAAGCGATTATCAGCCCCTGAGCGCAGGGCATCCTTCATTGATGCAGCCAGCAGATTATTTGCCGAGAAAGGATTTCATGGCGTTTCCGTAGATGAAATCGTGCGGGTGGTGGGTGTAAGCCCTGCGGTTCTCTACCGACACTTCGCTTCCAAGGAGGCGCTATACCAGGCTGTACTGGATGAACTTTCCTGTCAACGTGAGGATTATGTAGCTGCAGTCGTGAAGAGCGATATGGTCTTTGCGAATGTACTGCGAGAAATGACCCACGTCTTCATGCGTAGTTTTATACGCCAACCAAATCTCCTGAAAATGGAGATGCACAGCCAGCTGGAGGGTAATCCCGCCACACAGGAATTTTTTAAAAACCGCTGGAAAACGTTTACGGACTACATCGAGTTCGGCCTGGGGGAGTTGCAAAATGCAAAAGAGATCCCGCCCATTGATACGCGTGCCGCAGGCCTGATGTATCAGGGCATGCTGCGTGAGGTGCTGTTAACCAAGTGTTTGCAAGCGACGGATCGATTCGATGATGTAGAGTTGGAACCACTTGTGGACCAATTGCTGGACCTGTTTCTCAAGACAGTGTACTGCGCGGAGGTTGCTTGAGCGTATTCGGAAATACTGTGTGTCAGGACGAAGGCTCCTGGCTATGATCATGTAGGATAATAGCCTGGGTGAACAGAGTTGAATTCGGCAGTAGGATCGTTCTTTTTGTGTCGCACAGAGTTGTATAGCGCAGGTCAATGTCTTTGACGAGCCCTTTATAATTACCCACTTCTATGCTGTCGCCGCGTTCGAAGGGCCGGTAAAAGAGCAACAAGATCCCGGAAAGCAGGTTCGAGATGGCGTCCTTGAGGGCGAAGCTGAGCGCGAAACCGGTAAGACCAAGACCTGCAATCAAGCCAGTGATATTAATACCCAGGACATCGAACACTGTAATCGTGGCGATTACAGCGACCAGTAGTCTGACCAATCGTGACACCAGCCGTAGTTCATCCTGTTTGTCTTCGGCAATAGCGTTAGCGAGTCGTTGTTGTAGTTTCTTTATCAGAAAGATCGAAACAACGGCGGCAGCAGCAATTAACAAAATCGCGATCAGTTGCGCACTCAGGCCTGCTCCTTGTTGGCTGAGCTCTACTATTGGTGCGTCGCCGGCATTCATTTGCGCAAGTTTCCAGTCATAGCAAGAGTATGGTTGCCAGTCCCAGGAAGGCAAACAGGCCGATAACATCGGTAATAGTGGTAAGGATAACACCGCCTGCCAGTGCCGGGTCGATATTAATGCGTCGTAGCAGTAAGGGAATCAGTACTCCGGCAAGCGCAGCGATCAGCAGGTTAATGATCATGGCAACGCCGATGATAGTGCCAAGACGCGTATCACTAAACCACAGTCCGGCAACGATTCCAACCACTAGTGACCAGGCAATTCCGTTGAACAATCCTACGCCCGCTTCTTTTAGCATGAGTAGTCTGGCGTTACTGCGATCAACGTGACCCAGTGCCAGGCCGCGAATGACCAGCGTAAGTGTCTGGCTGCCGGCAATACCCCCCATGCTGGGAACAATGGGCAATAGCACCGCGAGGGCCACGATCTGTTCGACGCTGCCCTTGAAAAGACCGATAACCCAGGCGGCAATGAAGGCAGTGAGCAGGTTGACGCCCAACCAGATGGCGCGATGGCGCGCAGAGGGTAGCACCGGTGCGAACAGGTCGTCCTCCTCAGTAAGGCCAGCCATACTCATTACTGAATGGTCAGCCTGGTCGCGAATGACGTCGACCACGTCATCAATGGTAATGCGCCCCAGTAATCTGCCTTGATCATCGAGCACTGGTGCCGAGATCAGGTCGCGGTCCTGGAAGACTTTGGCAACATCGTGTGCATGGATCAGTGCGGGAATACCCTCGACCTCCGTCGACATGACATCGGCTACTGTAAGGTTAGGGTCACTTGTGACCAGTAACGACAATGGCAGAATGCCGAGGTAGCGGTCATAGCGGTTGACTACGAACAGGCTGTCCGTGGTACTCGGGATTTCGTTGCCCTTGGCGCGCAGATAACGCAATACCACATCAAGGGTGACATCGGCCCGCACCGTGACGGTGTCGGGGTTCATGAGGCCGCCTGCGCTGTCCTCATCATAAGAGAGTACGGCCTCGAGACGTTGCCGGTGTTGGTGGTCCATACCATCCAACGCCTGACGGGTAACGGCGTCAGGGAGGTTGACCAGCAGGTCGGCCAGGTCATCCATGTCCAGGCCTTCGGTGGCCGCCAGCAAGTCGGCCTCTTCCATATTGTCGATCAGGCCGGCCTGGACTTCGTCGCCCACCTGGACCAGTACCTCACCGCGGTCATCCTCATCGACCATTTCCCAGACAAACAGGCGCTGGGATGGTGGCATCGATTCGAGCAGGCGGCCGATCTCAGCTGGATGCAGGCCGTTGAGGATGCGTCTCACCTGCTGCATAGCACCGCTCTGAAGCGCTTCGTTGAGCGACTCCAGATTGGTCTTGATCTGTTCCTTGGCCGCAGTCTCCTGCATCCTGTACCCCGGTGGTGGTAGTTGTTTACATCATGGGCGGGAGTGTAACAGGCGTCGCTTCATCGCCAAAAGGGAAAAGCAGGCTTGAGGGTAATAAATGTTAAGAAAATGCGGATTTATACACTATTTTGCAATGCATGGGGGTGTTACGGCTACTCGTCCTCACCGAAACGTTCGTTGATGAGTTTTTCCAACTTACCGATCGCAGATTCTTCGTCACTGCCATTAGCATAAAGGATAACGCAACTGCCTTTGCCGGCTGCCAGCATCATAACACCCATGATACTTTTGCCATTGACGCGGCGTTTGCCTTTTTCAAGTTCGATCTCGCTATTGAAGGTCGAGGCGAGGTTGACGAACTTTGCTGCGGCGCGTGCATGCAGGCCAAGTTTGTTGATGATAGTAATTTCCTTGTTAATCATGCCAGTCATTGTTCCGTGTCGCAGTGAAGAATACCATCATGGCCACCGGTGAGTGCCTTGTTGACCATTTCATATAAATTCAGGCTCGGGTAATTGAGCACCCGGATCAGCATCGGCAGGTTGATGCCTGCCAGTACCTGCACTTGATGCGTTTTAAGTTCCTGCAGGCGGTTGGCGATATTGCTGGGTGTGGAGCCGTACATGTCAGTGAGCACCAGTACACCGTCGCCGCCATCCAGTTTTTTACAGAGCTTTACCGCCTTACTGAAGACCGTATCGGGTTCGCAGTTTTGTGCTACCGACAGCGTTGCAGTTTGTATTGGGCAAAATCCCAACGTTGACTGGGCGGTTTTAAGCATATGTTTGCCGATATCGCCGTGCGTGATGATCAATAAACCAATGGACATGTCTGTGTTTCCGGATTGCCGCCTATCCCAATTCACGATGCCGTGTTGAAACACTATAATCGTCGCGTTCACGGAAAAATTGTGTGAGCCTTTCCGCAAGATAGACAGAACGGTGCTGGCCGCCGGTGCAGCCTATAGAGATACTCAGGTAATTGCGATTTTCAGCGGCGAACTGTGGTACCCAACGCACCAGGAATTCGCGGATGGTGCCAAACATGTCCTCGACGACTGCATGCTTTTCCAGAAATTCGATGACTTCCGGGTCCTGCCCCGTGAGACTGCGAAGCCTTGGTTCCCAGTGTGGATTAGGTAGGCAGCGTACGTCGAATACATAATCGGAATCACTGGGCGCGCCATGTTTAAAGCCGAAAGACTGGAACAGCAATGATAAGGATGCTTGTTGTTTACCGCAAATTCGATTGCGAACCAGGGCGCACAATTGATGTACGTTGGTCTTGGTGGTATCAATTGAGAGGTCAGCCTGCGAGGCAATATCTGCTAATAATGCCTCTTCGAGTTGAATGGCTTCCAGTAGTGGTATGCCATGACGTGCCAGCGGGTGTTTACGTCGGGTTTCGCTGAAGCGCTTGATCAGGGTTTCATGCTGGGCCTGCAGGAAAACAATCTCAACATCCAGCCCGGTTGCCCTGATCTTGTCGATTGTATCCGGAAACTGCCGCAGATCCTGAGCACCACTGCGAGCATCGATGCCTACAGCAACATTTTCATATAATTTCTGGCCTGGTGTCATGAGTTGTCTGACAAACTCAGGCAACAAGCCGAGATGCAGATTGTCGATGCAATAGTAGTCTTCGTCTTCGAGGGTGTGGAGTGCGACCGTCTTTCCCGAACCTGAAAGCCCGCTAACAATAATTAATTTCATTTACGATTTTTCTGCATCAGTCGTGCTTGTCGATTAGCGAGGTCATCTCCTGCATTATAACCATTAAGTCGCAGTAAATGATTGCGCACAGCAGCTTCCACCAATACCGCCAGGTTACGTCCGGGTGCGACCGGAATACTGATGACCGGGATTTCCAGGCCCAGGACATTGCGTAACTGTTGCTTGCTGATTAGGCGATCTTCATTGCTGCGTTCATGTTCTTCGAGTTGTTTTAGCTCCAGGATCAGGCGCAGGTATTTGCCGCTCTTGATTACACTGTCGCCATACATGGCACGGATATTCAGGATGCCGAGGCCACGCACCTCAAGAAAATCTTGAAGGATGGCTGGGCAGGTGCCATTGATAATATCAGGCGCGATACGTGCAAACTCGGGTGCATCATCAGCAATCAGGCGATGGCCGCGCGTTATTAGTTCAAGTGCAAGCTCGCTTTTACCAACGCCGCTCTCGCCTATGAGTAGTACCCCGATACTCAGCACCTCCAGGAAAACGCCATGTAGTGTCACCCTGTCGGCCAGCATGTGGGTGAAGTAGTAACGCAAGTTGTTCAGGATTTCGTTGCTCGCGATCGGTGATCGCAGCAACGGTACCTTGCGGGCATTGGCATGCGCCACAAATTCATCCGGGGGGTTCTGATTGTCGGTTATGAGTATTGCGGCAGTGTTTTTGCTGAATAGTTGCTCGAAAGCATCCTTGCTCGAGTTCTTGCGCAGGCCTGCAAGATACTGCAGTTCGGTGCTGCCGAGCAGTTGTAGCTGATTCGGGTGTATGAGATTGAAATGCCCGACAAGGCTAGCGCTGCCGTCCTCGCTTTGAAGGGTGGAGAAGAAGCGGTCTGTGCCTTCTTTGCCGGCGACCCATGTCAGACTCAGGCGTTTGGAAAGGTCTCCGAAGAGTGTCTGAACAGTGAGCTCTTCACTCATGCGGCATGGCTAGGCATTTGCTGGTCCATGATGTCCAGTAAACTGGCAGGGCTGTCGGCGTTGCGCAATTGGGCCAGAGTTTGTTCGTCATTGAACATCCCGGCAAGCTGCGCAAGCAAGCCGAGATGTTCTTCAGTCGATTCTTCGGGGACCACCAGAGCTACCATGATGTCTACAGCCTCATTATCAGGGGCATCATAATCAACACCATCATCCAGTATCAATGCGGCAGCGACTGCGTCGCTGACGCCATTGATGCGGCTATGCGGGATAGCAACCCCGCTCCCCATGCCGGTACTCCCTAGACGCTCGCGGCTTATGAGGCTGTCAAATATTTGTGTATCGGATAGCCCGGGTGTGTCTGTAGCGAGTTTTTCGCTAAGGATCTCAAGAGCACGTTTTTTGCTACTCAGTGAAGGTAGGAAAATAATGCGCTCGGGCTTGAGTATGTCGACAATGTTCATGATGTGTAGTAGTCCCCAACTAAGTGCCTGTGCCCCTTGTCAGGCGTGCTTCATGTGTGAGCCTTCCACCCGGTGGTGGTCCTTGATTTTTTCCTTGTGCTTTACAACCTGTCTGTCTAGCTTGTCCACGAGGCCATCAATTGCTGCATACATATTTCCTTCGACCGCGTCAGCAAACAACTTGTTCCCGCTTAACATCATTGACGCTTCTGCCTTATGTCGCAGTTTTTCTACCGTTAATACCACATGCGCATCAATGACATGATCAAAATGCCGTTCCAGGCGTTCGAATTTGTCCAAGACATAGCTGCGTAAAGCAGAGGTAATATCGATATGATGGCCTGTGACGTCAATCTGCATGGTTAGGCTCCTTATATGTAAATTTACAGAAATTATGAGTGCTGCATCGAGCGGGATATGTCGCGGTGTCGTCGCATTATCATTGGTATAGCAGGGGGGGATGCCTGCCGTGGCTTGGTATATCAGTGAAGAGGGTGACATAAAAATTACGTGTTATCAGTTCAACCGTTTGCGTTCATTTGATGGAGAGATCGACATGGCCTCGCGATATTTGGCGACGGTCCGGCGGGCAACATTGATACCCTTCTCAGTGAGTATAGCCGCAATTTTGCTGTCACTGAACGGCTTCCCGGAATTCTCTTCGGCGATCAGTTTTTTGATCATAGCGCGGATTGCGGTAGCCGAGCACATGCCGCCGTCTGAGGTGCTGACGTGGCTGGAGAAAAAATACTTGAACTCGTAAATGCCGCGCGGGGTGTGCATATATTTCTGTGTAGTCACCCGCGAGATTGTGGATTCGTGCATCTCGAGCTGCTCGGCGATATCCCTCAATACCAGGGGTTTCATAGCCTCATCACCGTATTCTAGGAAGGCGCGTTGATGTTCGACGATTGCGGTGGCCACTTTTAACAGGGTTTCATGGCGGCTTTGCAGGCTCTTGATAAACCAACGCGCTTCTTGCAGCTGGTCGCGCATGTAGGTGTTGTCCTGGCTGTTATCGGCGCGTTTGATCATGCCCGCATACAGGCTGTTGATGCGTACGCGAGGTGCAGTATCTGGATTCAATTCGACAAGCCAGCTATTGGCCTTTTTATAGACCAGTACATCAGGGATAACGTATTCAGAGGTGCGGCAGCTGATAGAGTCGCCGGGCTTGGGGTTGAGGGTCTGTATCAGGGCGACGATCTGCTCAAGTTCATCTTGTGAGATTTTAAGTTTACGTATGATTTGTTTGAAATCGCGCGAGCCTAGCAGATCAAGGTGTTTGGTGACGATGTCACGCGCCGCATCGAGATTGCCTATATCGGGGAATTGCTGCAGTTGTATATCCAAGCACTCGGCTAGATCGCGTGCGCCGCAACCTATGGGGTCGAGATGCTGAATAAAGTGCAATACAGCCTCGACCTCGTCGGGTTCGATCTCGTTATCGTTATCAGCGGCGAGATCGGCGTGAATATCCTCAATCTTCTCGGTCAGGTAACCGTCTTCGTTGATGGCGTCGATAATGGAAAGTGCAATCATCTGGTCACTGCCGCTGAGTGACGCCATTCGCAATTGCCACAGCAGGTGGTCCTGAAGGCTTTCCCCGGCGCCAGGTTGGTTTTCAAACAAATCCTTACCGTTAACGTCGGCGACGCCGGTTTGGCTATGGTAATTGTCGTAAGTGTCTTCCCAGTTGCTGTCTACCGGCAGTTCTTCCCCCGGGATTTCGGTGAGGGTGATGGCAATGTCATCCTCCTCAAGGCCTTCGCCCGCTTCATCGGCGTCGCTGGCGTTTTCCCGGGTTTCAGCGTCCTGGTCTGTGTCCTCTTCTGCCGTTTCCAGCATCGGGTTACTTTCGAACACCTGCTGGATCTCGGCCTGTAGTTCCAGGCTTGATAGCTGTAACAGGCGGATCGCCTGCTGCAGCTGGGGTGTCATGGTCAAGTGCTGACCGATGCGAAGTTGTAACGATGGTTTAAGCATGTTGCTGCGCAGTCCTTTACATCAGAAGTCTGGCGTGTCCATGAAAATCGCCGGGGTCATGAGGCAACGAACTACCCGGGAGGGCCGCAAAGTGGTGTACAACCTGTGTTCCATGAGAGAAATTATAGAGCAAACGAACCGCATTGGCGTGATAATTGCATTTCTATAGATGAATCAAGCTCTTAGAGACTAAAATGCTCGCCGAGGTAAACGTCGCGTACCGCCTGGTTGCCCAGCACGGCTTCAGGTGAGCCTTCTGCGATGACTTTTCCGTCGCTGAGTATATAGGCACGGCCGCAAATACCAAGGGTTTCGCGTACATTGTGATCTGTAATCAGCACCCCGATACCGCGTTCCTTCAGGTGCGAGATGATGCGCTGTATATCCAGTACCGAGATTGGGTCGACGCCGGCGAAGGGTTCGTCCAGTAGGATGAAGGCGGGCTCCATCGCCAATGCGCGTGCAATTTCGACACGGCGGCGTTCGCCTCCTGAGAGGCTGATGCCCTGGCTGTCGCGGATGTGGTCAATCTGTAATTCTTCGAGTAATTCCTCGAGTTTTTGTTGGCGTGCTGCGGGTGTCAACCCGCGGCGCGTTTGCAGCACTGCCATGATATTTTCAGTCACCGAAAGTTTGCGGAATACCGAGGCCTCCTGCGGCAGGTATCCGACACCCATGCGAGCGCGTATATGCATGGGGTAGGCTGTGACGTCTTCATCATCCAGGCGGATACTGCCACTGTCACTGGGCACCAGTCCGACGATCATATAGAAGCAGGTGGTTTTGCCTGCGCCATTAGGCCCCAGTAATCCGACGACCTCACCGCTGTTGACGTTGAGGGAGACGCCGTCGACGACCATGCGGTCTTTATATGTTTTGCTAATGCTTTCAGAACGCAAGCTTGTCATTGTTGTTCAATTTCTTCGGGCATGATAGTGATCTCAACCCGGCTGCTACCATCTGGCTTGCCAGCCTCGACGATTCCAGTGTCCGTTTGATATACGATGTCCTCGCTGGCAAAACGGTTGGCGTCCTGTTGAAGTTCAGCGTTGCCTCTCAGCACAATTTTTTGGTTGGCCGCATGGTATTCCATGTGCTCGGCGCGTGCCTTGACCTCCTTGCCCTCATCAGTGCGTTGCCGCAAGGTGCCGGGTTTGCCATTGACGATCGCTTTTGTAAATTTACGATTTGCCGTAATGATTTTGACAATATCTCCGGTGATCACCATGCTGCCCTGCGTGATGCGGACATTGCCGGTATAGGTAGTGACTCCGGTTTTATCATTGTGCAAGGATGTGTCCGATGTTATTTGAATGGGTTTACTACGGTCATCCGACAAGGCAAACACTGGTGAACAGAGTATTGCTATCAGTCCTATCAGGCAGGTGGTGGCATGACTTGGTCTAAGGCTCATACATTGCCCTCGTTTTAGATTTGATCTGCATCAGTCCACTCTTGAAATCAATGCTTAGGCCGTGGCCGTTCACGCTGTAAATATCGGCTATGGCGGTAATGTCATGGTCGCTGTGCGCAGTTTTGGCTTGCGGTAGTACAATCAGGTCGCGCGTGTTCACCTTGACAGCAGAGTGTGTCTCATCGGGTAACTGGTTAATGACAACATCCCCGAGTAGATGCACTTGCTCACCCTTGGCCGTGATGCGCCCGAGTTCAGACTGTGCTTGTATGGGTGCCGCATCCTCACGATAGAAATACAGTTCGGGTGTTTGCATCTCCGTGGTGTCGTCATCCATATAGTGACGCATGTTAGGGGTGTTTAGTCGGTAGTAGGGTTTGCCGGCCTCGTTCATAATCGTAATGCTAAGATCACTAAGGATGTGGTCGGCACGATGCGCCTGCTTGGTAGCATGCGATATACGCGTCTCGTCATGCTGGGATTCGGTACGCCACAACCACAGCAGCACGATACCAGCGATAATCAGCAAGGTTATGATCCGCGTGTTCATTGTAAATAGTGATTCACCGCGGCTTCCAGGGTGCCTTGTGATTCCATAATGAGTTCACAGACCTCGCGCGCAGCGCCACGGCCTCCGGGATTACTGGTGAGCCAGTGCGCATGCCGCTTGACGGCGGGGTGTGCGTCACCTACACCAATCGCCAGACCCACTCGGGATAATATCGGCAGATCGACAATGTCGTCACCGACATATGCGACTTCCTCAGGTCTGAGCTCGAGTTGTTGTATCAACTTCTCGAAGGCGGGCAGTTTTTCGCGGCAACCCTGGTGAATATGTTTAATGCCCAGGTCAGCCATGCGGTGCTCAACGACTTTGGAAACGCGGCCGGTGATGATGGCGATTTTGACACCTTGTTGTTGCAGCATGTACATGCCGTGACCGTCTTTGGAATTAAAGGCCTTGTATTCCTGGCCATCGTCGCCGATGAACAAGCTGCTATCCGTGAGCACACCGTCGACATCGAATATAACCAGTTTAATCTGTTTCGCTTTTTCAATGATATCTTGCATGGAATGATGTCTACCGTCGGCGTTGTTTCGGGGGAAAGGGCGAGTGATTTACGAGTGATTCAGACCACGCCCGCCTTCAGCAGGTCGTGCATGTTAATGGCGCCAACCAGCTTGTGATCTTCATCCGTCACGGGCAGGGCGTTGATCTTATAGTCTTCCATTAATTGCACGGCCTCAACGGCCAGTTGCTGGGGCTGAATGGTTTTACAATCGGGTGTCATGACTTCATCAACGGACATGGTGTGAATGTCGACATTTCTGTCCAGCGTTCGGCGCAGGTCGCCATCAGTATAGACACCGATCACCTTGTTCTGTTTATCGACGACGGGCGTCATGCCCAGCCCCTTGCGTGTAATTTCCAGTAAGGTTTCTTTGAGGGGAGTGCCAGTTTTAACAACTGGCGCCTGATCACCTTTATGCATGATGTCCTGCACATGCAATAACAGCCGGCGGCCCAGGCGGCCGCCCGGGTGTGAGCGTGCGAAATCGTCGGCATTAAAACCACGCGTCTCCAACAGTGCGACCGCGAGTGCGTCGCCCATCACCAATGTCGCGGTGGTACTGGAAGTGGGCGCCAACCCCAACGGGCACGCCTCTTTGTTAACACTGATATCGAGATTAACATCGGCTTCCTGCGCCAGATTAGAGCGGCTGTTGCCGGTCATGGTGATCAGTGGCACGCCGAGGCGTTTGATCAAGGGCAAAATTGTGAGCAATTCATCGGTTTCGCCGGAGTTGGACATGGCGATCACTACGTCCTTATCCGTAATCATACCCAGATCGCCGTGGCTGGCTTCGCCGGGGTGCACGAAAAATGCCGGGCTGCCGGTGCTCGCCAAGGTCGCGGCAATCTTGCTGCCGATATGACCGGATTTGCCCATGCCGGTGACGACGATGCGACCCTCGCAGGTCAACATGTATTCGCAGGCACGTGTGAAATTGTCATCAATGCGCCCAGCCAGGGCCGTTATAGCCGCGGCTTCGGTGTTGATAACGGCCAGCGCCAGTTCGCGAATCTTTTGCGGATGAAGAGTCATAACTGCGTCAGGGTAACCGATCAGCCTTGTGTGCTCCAATAAATCAGGATTTGGTAGGCGATAAATGCGCTCAGTAGCAGACTGCCACGCAGGCGATTGATTTTGCCGCCATTACGCACCCGGAAAATCATGATAAACAGCAACAGCGTGAGGCCCAGCATCACGGGATAATCGCGGCTGAGCACTTCGGGGGGGAATGCTGCGGGAAAGATCACGCCGGGAATACCCAGCACGCCCAGGGTGTTAAACATATTGGAACCCAGCACGTTGCCAACCGCGATGTCATCTTCATTTTTCAGGGTGCTGGCGATGGCGGCCGCCAGTTCTGGCAGGCTGGTGCCGATAGCGACGATGGTCAGGCCGATTACGAGATCGCTCACGCCCATGGCTTGTGCAATATTTACGGCGCCCCACACCAGTATGCGTGAGCTGGTCAGTAGCAGGACTAGCCCGAGCAGCAGCCAAAGCAAGGCGCGGCCCATGGACATGGGTTCGGGCATTTCCTGCGCGAACTCCTGGCTGATCGGGTCACTGGGACGAGTGTGCATCGCATCCCAGGTAATCCAGCCCATCACAGCGATCAGGCCAATCAGCAGCATGACGCCATCGAATCTGCCCAGATGACCATCGGCGAGCAGCAGATAGGCAACCAGTAAAATACCCAATAGCAAAGGCATTTCGTGGCGCAAGATGCGCGAATGCACCGCCAGCGGCGCAATGATGGCTGTCACTCCGAGGATGAGGGCGATATTGGCGATGTTGGAGCCCAGTGCGTTACCGATCGCCAGGCCCGGGTTGCCTTGCCAGGCTGAAAACACGGAAATCAGCATCTCTGGCGCCGAGGTGCCGAAGCCGACAACGGTGATACCGATGACCAGGGGAGAAATGCCAAGGTTGCGTGCAGTGGCCGCGGCCCCCAGTACGAAACGGTCGGCGCCCCACACTAGTACGACTAATCCGAGAATAGCGGCGATTAAAGACAAGGTTATCAAGGTGGTGTGCACATCTGGTGATTCACGAGTGCGCGATTATACATGGCTTGTACGCGTGTGCCTTGTAATCATCATCGGTGCGGCTCTGCTGCTACAATCGTGCGTGATGCAAGAGGCAACGCACAACAAATCTGTGGAGCTCGCCGCGATCGGCTGGGAACATCCCGCCTGGGTTGGGTGCTTCTATCCGCATGATCTGCCGCCTGACTGGTGGCTTACGTATTACGCTAACGTCTATCGGGCAGTGCTGCTGCCGACCCTGACCTGGTCGAAGCGCAAGCTACCAGATGTATCGCAGTGGTATAACGATGTGCCGGCGACGTTTCGTTTTTTTCTATCTGTGGACGAGGCGCTCGTTAATTCACAGTGCTGGCCAGACGTTATAGCGGCGTCGCTTGCGCTGGCCGACAAGCTGGGTGGCGTGGTTGTCACGGGCGAGCAGGGTTTTGCGCCAACAGTGCGCGAGCATTTCGTAAGTGATGTTCCGCTGTTCGTGACCGCAAGCAAGGGGCATCCGGCTATTGCACGCAGTTGGACTAACAATAAATTCCACTGTGGCGAGATGGGTATGTTGCGTTATGTGACGCCGCCCAACCTCAAGGTTTTGCGTGCCGATATCGAACGTTTTGCCGACAATGCACAATGTGACGAAGTGTGGTTGTTTCTCGACAGTGATTATGAAACGCTGGAAAATAGCGTCACGATCAAGGCATTTTTGGGCTTATAAGCATTCCGTTTTAAGTTACACTTGTCGCGCCAGATGGCGTGCCTGAGTACGTCGTGCATGAGGAGGGTATATCACACAACAGTTTGACAACAGGGAATCAATACTGGTCGAGGTGCGCGACCTGCATTTCTCGCGCGGTTCACGCAAGATTTTCGATGGCCTTAGTCTTGATATTCCGCGCGGCAAGGTAGTCGGTTTGATGGGGCCTAGTGGCACCGGCAAGACCACCCTGCTCAAGTTGATCGGCGGACAATTGCGCCCGGATTCCGGTACTGTCACTATCGACGGGCTGAATGTGCATGAGTTGTCGCGGCGTGAGTTGTATGCGCTGCGCAAGCGTATGGGTATGTTGTTTCAGAGCGGTGCATTGCTGACCGATCTCGATGTTTTCGAAAACGTGGCCTTCCCACTGCGCGAACACACCCGCCTCCAGGAGCCCCTGCTGCGTCAACTGGTGATGATGAAGCTTGAGGCCGTGGGTCTGCGCGGGGCGCGTGAGCTGATGCCCAGTGAGTTATCGGGTGGCATGGCGCGCCGCGTGGCTTTAGCGCGCGCCATTGTGCTGGACCCGATGATCATTATGTACGACGAGCCCTTCACCGGACTCGATCCAATTACCAAGGGCACCATCGTCAGTCTCATCAAGCAATTGAACGAGACGCTGGGACTGAGCAGCATTGTCGTCTCGCATGATGTGCATGAAACCATCATGATTTCAGACTTCGTCTATGTGATTTCTGATGGCAAGGTAGTTGACTCAGGTCCTGCAGATGAACTGGCTAACAGTGAGTCTGCCTGGGTGCAGCAGTTCATACAGGGGCTGCCGGACGGCCCGGCGCCGTTCCATTATCCTGCCACTGACTATCAGGATGATATGTTCGGAGCTTCCGGCCCATGAACGCTTTGCAAAGACTAGGGCGCTGGGCGCTCGGTGTATTTGAACGCCTGGGGCGTGGTCATGTTTTCCTGTTGCAGGTCCTGATCAGTCTGCCCAGCCTGATTACGCGACCGATGCTGGTGATACGCGAAATCTTCTCAGTCGGTGTGCTGTCGCTGTTGATTATCCTGGTGTCAGGTCTGTTTGTGGGCATGGTGCTGGGGTTGCAGGGTTATGTTAATTTCGCCAAGTTCGGTGCTGAAGAATCACTCGGTATGTTCGTGGCCCTGTCTCTGGTACGCGAATTGGGTCCGGTGGTGACTGCGTTGTTGTTCGCCGGCCGTGCCGGTTCGGCACTGTCTGCCGAGATCGGCCTGATGAAGGCGACTGAACAATTGTCCGGTATGGAGATGATGGCGGTTGACCCACTGAAGCGCGTGATCGCGCCGCGTTTCCTTGCTGGCGTGATTTCGATGCCGTTGCTTGCAGGGATCTTCAGCATGGTGGGCGTCTATGGCGGCTATTTTGTCGGCGTTGGCCTACTGGGTGTAGATGAAGGTGCCTTCTGGTCGCAGATGCAGGGTAAGGTTGATCTGCGCGCGGATGTGGTGAACGGTATTATAAAAAGTGTGGTGTTCGGTATCGTGGCGACCTGGATTGCGGTGTTCGAAGGTTACGACGCGGTTCCCACCTCCGAAGGAATCAGCCGGGCTACTACACGCACAGTGGTCAACAGTTCGCTGGCGGTGCTGGGCCTGGATTTTGTGCTGACGGCATTGATGTTTGGCGATTTATAACGTACTAAATGGAAATCAACCTAAGGTTGAGGTTTTGATATGACAACACGATCCACAGAAATTCTGGTTGGCGCATTTGTAGCGGCTGGGTTTGCGGCCTTATTCATGCTGGCGATGAAAGTGAGTAACCTCAGTAGCATGGGTAATAACGAGGGCTATACCCTGGCGGCTCATTTTGAGAACATCGGTGGTTTGAAGGTGCGTTCACCGGTAACCGTCGCGGGTGTGCGCGTCGGGCGTGTCTCCGCGATCAGTTATGACAAGGATCGTTACAAGGCCCGGGTCAGCATGAGTATTGATGCAATACACGATTATTTTTCCATTGATACGGCAGCGAGTATCTATACCGCAGGCTTACTGGGTGAACAATATGTAGCCCTGGAACCGGGTGCTGAAGATGAGCTATTAAAGGCGGGTGATGTGATCGAGCACACACAATCCGCTATGGTTCTTGAGGAAATTATCGGGAACGTATTAGTAAAATTAACGACTAAATAACGGTAACTGGCCGGGTTACCGGGTGCGCGAGGGGCGTAGCACTATTTTCAAACTAGCGTTTGATTGGCTTTGGGCCAGGCAGTGCTCAAGGTTGAGCATGTCGCGGCACGTTCTGAGATCGGCCAGGTATGGCTTGAAAACAAAAATAAGCAGGGGATAGATCCATGAGAAAGTTGTTATTCACAGTATTGACGGGTGTGCTGGTCTTTGGCGGAGCGGTTAATGCGGCCGTGCAGAGTCCGGAAGATATGGTGCGCGATACTTCGCAGCGTGCACTTGCGGTATTAGACAAGGATCTTGATAAGATTCGGTCCGATCCTGCCTACGTCTACAAACTTATCGATGAAATCATCTTGCCGGTGCTTGATTTTGAGGCCTTTTCAAAATTGACCTTGGGCAAGAACTGGAAGACGGCCACCCCGCAACAACGTGAACGCTTCATGGCGGCGTTCAAGGATATGTTGGTGCGTACCTATACCAAATCATTGACCGAATATCAGGGGGCCAAGATCGAGATTGCGCCGCCCCGTGACAAGGGCAATGAGAAATACCAGACAGTTGATACACGTCTGAGCACCAATAATGGTGCGTCATCGCTACAGGTCAGTTTCAGGTTTCGCAGGTCGGATAGCCAATGGAAGGCCTATGACCTGGAGATCGATGGGCTTAGTATGGTAAAGAATTTCCGTACCAGCTTTACCCAGGAAATCAATCAGACCAGCCTGGATGCCCTCATTGATCGACTTGCCAAGGCCGGAACTGACGCCGGTCAATAATGATGGCGACGCGGCTCGAGATACACGACGATGGCATGCTGGTGCTTAACGGCGCACTGGGCTTCGGCGATGTGCCGGATCTCTGGGATCAGTCATGGCCACTATTAGAGGCAGCCGCAGGAGATACCGTGCAAGTGGATTTGCGTGGGATCGAGCGTATCGATAGCGCTGGACTGGTATTGTTGCTGGGCTGGGCGGGCTGGGCGCATCGTTTGTCCAAATCCATCCGTTTCCTTAATCCGCCGCAACAGCTGCTGCGGCTGGCCCGCGCGAATAACCTGCAACAGATGCTGGGATTCAAGGAAGATTTTCAATAATCAGCTGCGGATAGGGGTGTATGCAGGAAACCATCTGCCGTTGTCCCGCAAATTCCGTTATTATTCCGTTATTCATTAACAGTGACCGCACAACCGTTACCGGCTTGCTTGTCACATAACCGGCGAACAGCATTTTCACTATGTTGCCCGCGCGGGCAACGACCTCATAGATTTCGATGGAAAAATTACTGATACGTGGTGGCAAACCTCTGCAAGGGGTGGTGCGTGTTTCCGGTGCAAAAAATGCCGTGTTACCGATCCTGTCGGCAACCCTGTTGGCTGACGAGCCGATGATTATCGGCAATGTACCGCATCTGCAGGACGTCACCACTACCATGGAGCTGCTCGGTCGTATGGGTGTGTCGCTGACAATCGATGAGAAGATGCGCATCGAGGTCGATACCAGTACCATCAAAGAGTTCTGTGCTCCCTACGAAATGGTGAAAACCATGCGTGCCTCAATCCTGGTGCTGGGGCCGTTGCTGGCGCGCTTTGGGGAGGCAGAGGTTTCGTTTCCGGGTGGTTGCGCCATCGGCTCCAGGCCAGTCGATCTGCATTTGAAGGGACTGGAAGCAATGGGTGCTGATATTGATGTGGATGGTGGTTACATACGGGCACGCTGCAAACGCCTCCACGGTGCCAACCTGGTGCTGGAAAATGTCACGGTAACGGGTACCGAGAATCTCATGATGGCGGCTACCTTGGCGAAGGGCACCACGGTGATCGAGAATGCGGCCTGCGAACCTGAAGTGGTTGACCTGGCTATGTGTCTTAATGCCATGGGCGCACAAATTTCCGATGCGGGCACCGATACCATTACCATAGAGGGTGTGGAGCGCCTCCATGGCGGCCTCTATGATGTACTGCCTGACCGTATCGAGACTGGCACTTTCCTGATTGCGGCGGCGATTACCGGTGGCAGGGTGCTGTTAAAAGATACTCAGCCGCGCTTGCTCGATGCCGTGTTGCAAAAACTGGATGAAGCCGGCGCCGATCTGACTATCAATGAAGACAGCATTGAACTCGACATGCATGGTAATCGTCCCAAGGCAGTGGATGTGCGTACGGCGCCATACCCGGCGTTTCCGACCGACATGCAGGCGCAGTTTACAGCGCTAAACAGTATCGCCGAAGGTGCAGGCAGGGTTACGGAAACCGTTTTCGAAAACCGCTTCATGCATGTACAGGAAATGCAGCGTATGGGCGCTCAGATTTCAATTGAGGGTAATACCGCATTTGTGCGCGGTGTCGATAAACTCAAGGCAGCGCCGGTAATGGCAACCGATTTACGCGCCTCGGCCAGTCTTATACTTGCCGGCCTTGCGGCGGAAGGTGAGACCAAGGTCGACCGTATTTATCATATTGATCGTGGATATGAATGTATCGAAGAGAAACTGACCCAGCTCGGTGCCGATATCCAACGACTGCCCGAATAAGTCTTGTATCATGACTGAGCCGCTAACAATTGCTGTTTCTAAAGGACGGATATTCAAGGAATGCCTGCCGCTGCTGGCAGCCGCGGGTATCGAGCCCCGTGACGACCCAGACACCAGTCGCAAACTGATCCTCGATACCAATCTGGATGATGTCAAAATTGTCATTATTCGCGCTTCTGATGTGCCGACCTATGTGCAATATGGCGCCGCTGATATCGGTGTGGCTGGTAAGGATGTGCTGATGGAACATGGTGGGGAAGGTATATATGAGCCACTGGATCTGGGTATCGCGCGTTGCCGCATGATGGTGGCAGGTAAGCCGCAACAGGCGGCCGATACCACGCGTCTGCGGGTGGCCACCAAATATGTCCGCACCACACGGCGCTATTATGCGAACCTGGGTAAGCAAGTGGAGATCATCAAGCTCTATGGTTCCATGGAACTTGGCCCGATTGTGGGTCTGGCCGACCTGATTGTGGACCTGGTCGATACCGGTAACACACTCAAGGCCAATGGTCTGGTACCCTTGGAGCACATCGCCGACATCAGTTCGCGTTTGATCGTGAACAAGGCGTCCATGAAAATGAAACATGCGCGGGTACGCGCCTTGATCGATAAAATCAGCACGGCAGTCTAATGAGTGAAACCCAGACGAAAAACTTGATGCAACCGCACGTCAAATATGAAACCGATGATCTACGCATCAGTGGTATCAAGCAGTTGCGTTCACCCCAGGAACTTCACGTTGAGTTGTCAGCTTCTGATGCGGGTACCGAAACGGTATATGCCGCGCGCCAGGCGATACATCATATTCTTCACGGCCAGGATGATCGATTATTAGTGATCGTCGGTCCGTGTTCGATTCACGATCCTGATGCCGCGCGCGAATATGCGCGACGTCTTAAGTCTGTGCGCGAAGATCTTAGTGATGACCTGATGATCGTCATGCGGGTGTATTTTGAGAAGCCGCGCACCACGGTAGGATGGAAAGGGTTGATCAACGACCCGGACCTGGATGGCAGTTTTTCCATCAACAAGGGCCTGGGGTTGGCGCGTAGTTTACTGCTGGATCTGGCGGAGATGGGTGTGCCCGCAGCAACCGAATATCTCGATCTCATCAGTCCACAATATATCGCTGACCTGATCAGCTGGGGCGCCATCGGGGCACGCACTACCGAGAGCCAGGTGCATCGTGAGCTGGCTTCAGGCCTGTCGTGTCCGGTGGGGTTCAAAAACGGGACGGATGGTGATCTGCAAATCGCTATTGATGCCATGCGTTCCTCCTCGCGCCCACATCATTTCCTGTCGGTGACCAAGCAAGGCAACTCGGCAATCTTTTCAACCACTGGTAATGAAGATTGTCATATCATTTTACGCGGTGGCCGAGAACCGAATTATGATGCCGCCAACGTGGCCTTAGCTATCGAAAAACTGCAGGCCGCCATGCTGCCGCCACGGCTGATGATCGACATGAGTCACGCCAATAGCCGCAAGCTACACCAGAACCAGATCGATGTGGGACGTGATGTGGCGCAGCAGATCGCTCGCGGGCAACTCCATATCAATGGCGTGATGATTGAGAGTCACCTGGTTGCCGGCCGCCAGGATGTGCTGCCTGGTAAACCGCTGGTCTATGGGCAAAGTATTACCGATGCCTGTATCGGCTGGGATGATACCGTGACAGTGTTACAAGAGCTGGCGGCCTCGGTGCGCGCACGTCGTCAACAGGTTGCCGACTAATTACCTTAAATACGAGCAAGCCGTGCCCGATATTCGTCGACTTAACACTACAGATGCCGATTTTCGTGCCGCACTAGACCGCCTGTTGGCATGGGATAGCGCCACCGATGAGCGTGTTTTCACAACAGTCATGCAGGTACTCAAGGATGTGCGTGAGCGTGGGGATGCCGCGCTGCTTGAATACACGCGCAAGTTTGATCGCCTGGATGTTGCACAAGCCACCGAGTTGGAAGTTTCTGCACAGCAATTACAGAAATCTCTGAAGGCGATTAATACCTCGCAGCGGGAGGCGCTGGAAACCGCTGCCGATCGTTTGTGGACTTATGCCGAGCGCCAGAAACTTGAATCCTGGGAAATACAGGAAAAGGATGGTTCGCGTCTTGGTCAACAGGTCTCGCCGATGGATCGTGCCGGACTGTATGCGCCGGGAGGCAAGGCGGCCTATCCTTCTTCGGTATTGATGAATGCCATTCCAGCCAAGGTCGCCGGCGTCCCTGAGTTGATTATGGTAGTGCCCACGCCCGCTGGCGAGCGCAACGACATGGTGTTTGCCGCTGCCGCCATTGCCGGTGTGGATCGCGTCTTTACCATTGGCGGCGCGCAGGCTGTTGCAGCGCTGGCCTATGGGACCGAGACCATCCCCCAGGTCGACAAGATCGTCGGGCCAGGTAATATCTACGTTGCCACCGCCAAGCGCATGGTATACGGCGCTGTGGGCATTGACATGATCGCCGGCCCGTCCGAAATCCTGGTGGTCTGTGATGGCGACACCGATCCCGATTGGATTGCGATGGACCTGTTCTCCCAGGCCGAGCATGATGAGGACGCGCAATCGATCCTGCTGTGCCCCGACGCTGATTTCCTCGAGCGTGTAGCCACTAGCATGGATAAACTGCTGACGGAAATGCCGCGTGCCGAAATCATCCGTTCCTCGTTACGTGAGCGTGGCGCACTCATTGCAGTGCGCGATCTCGATGAGGCGGTAGAATTGATTAATCATATTGCCCCGGAACATCTTGAATTATCAGTCGCTGATCCTGATGCGTTACTGCATGGCATTCGCCACGCCGGCGCCATCTTTATGGGCCGTTTTACGGCCGAAGCCCTGGGTGATTATTGTGCCGGACCCAATCACGTGCTGCCAACCTCGCGCACGGCGCGTTTCTCGTCGCCATTGGGTGTGTACGACTTCCAGAAACGTTCCAGTGTGTTGGATTTCACGCATGACGCTGCCTCTGCATTAGGTAAAACGGCGTCCGTACTTGCGCACGGTGAGGGCTTGGTCGCGCATGCGCGTTCGGCGGAATATCGGATTAAAGATTAAATACATAGGGAGTGGCTAACGCCACGATTATTTTAGTCGGGGCTGGTGCCCAGCCTACGTGGCTCGAGCGAAAGTTACTTTCTTTGTTAACAGCGACAAAGAAAGTGGGTTTTGCGCTCAGCCGCGCAGGCTCCCCCAAGTCGCTCAAGGCCACTGTGCTTCGCAGCTTTGACTCCGAGGTTTGTCGACAGGCCATCCTTGGCCTGTCGACAAATGCGCAGCATCTATGCCGCGCCCCTTCGGGCTCCCAGCCAAAGTATATCGCTCGGCCGCGTAGGCCCAAGCGCACGCCTAAGGGGGTGAAGACCGGCAACGAATCATATCCGATTAAGGTTATTGTTTAATTTTCCTATTTGCCCCTTTGCGGTGAAATATCTTTATGAAAAACAAAATCGAACAATGGATACGACCCGAGATCCGCGCGTTGTCGGCGTATCACGTACCCGAACCTGCCGATGTCATCAAACTGGATGCGATGGAAAATCCTTATCGTTGGCCGCAGGGGATGGTAGACGAGTGGTTAGAGTTGTTGCGCGATGTACCGCTAAACCGCTATCCGGATGCGGGCGCGCGTGCAGTGAAAAACGCCTTGCGTGCCAGCATGCAGGTGCCAGAAGGGCAGGACATCATGCTGGGAAATGGTTCGGATGAGCTGATCCAGATGGTTTGCATGGCGATTGCCGATTCGCAACGCTCGGTGCTTGCACCGCTACCCAGTTTTGTGATGTATCACATGATCGCGCAGTTTACCGGGATGCGGTTTGAAGGCGTGCCGTTACGCGCTACTGATTTCTCGTTGGATATGCCCGCCATGCGCGTAGCGATCGAAAAAACACAGCCTGCGGTTATCTTTCTGGCCTATCCAAATAATCCTACGGGGAATTTATGGGCGCGAAATGATGTGGAAGAAATTCTTGAGCTCGCGCCAGGTCTGGTTATTGTTGATGAAGCCTACGCGCCATTTGCGGCGGATTCGTTTATGTCTGATCTGGGGCGTTTTGACAATCTGTTAGTAATGCGCACTTTGTCAAAATTCGGATTGGCCGGTTTACGACTCGGTGTGCTGGCAGGCCCCACGTCGTGGTTGGAGGAGATCGACAAGCTGCGACTGCCTTACAATATTAATGTCCTGACGCAGGTAAGTGCTACTTGTGCGTTGCAACACGCAGCGGTATTTACAGGGCAGGCGAGTGCGATACGCGCCCAGCGGCAGCTCATGTTTGATCAGCTCTTAGGTATGCAGGACATCACGCCGTTCGCCAGTGATGCCAATTTTATTTTATTTCGCACCGCTAGCGGTCGTGCCACGGAGATTTTTAATCGCATCCGCGAGCAAGGAGTATTAATCAAGAACCTGGATGCGCCCGGATTGCTCGCGGACTGCCTGCGCGTAACGATAGGCTTACCGGAAGAGAATGCGTGTTTTATAGAAGCGCTACGAAATGCCCGCTGAATGGTGAACTGGTAAACAGCGGATCACCGAGTCATTGGGCGTTGGCCGACCTGGGCCTTGGTGTCAATGCGTTCCTCGCGGCGCAGGCCGCGGATGTCGAGTGCGTCACCGGGTTTGTGATGTGCAATCAACAACAACGCATGGCGTGCGTCGTTGATGGGCTGACCGTCGATGTGGGTGATGATGTCGCCGGGTTCGATACCGGCACGCTGCGCCGGTCCGTTGCGGATCACCCCGGCAATCAACACGCCCTCAGTGTTTTGCAGGCCGAGAGTCTGGACGATCTGTGGTGAGATATTGCTTAATTGCACGCCCAGCCAGCCACGTATCACGCGGCCATTCTGGATAATCTGGGTCATCACGTCATAGGCCAGATCTACCGGTATGGCAAAACCGATACCCTGTGAACCGCCGCTGCGCGAGAACAACGCCGTGTTGATACCAATCAGCTCACCGAAGGCGTTGATGAGCGCACCACCCGAGTTGCCACTGTTGATGGCGGCATCGGTTTGGATAAAATTCTCGAAGGTGTTGAGCCCCAGGCGGTCGCGCCCGGTTGCGCTAATAATCCCCTGGGTGACGGTCTGACCTACATTGAACGGGTTGCCGATGGCCAATACTACATCGCCCACCTGTAGGTTGGCGGAAGAACCGACGGTGATGCTGGGCAGGCGGCTGGTTGCTTCCATCTTAAGCACGGCCAGATCGGTTTCCGGGTCACTGCCGACAAGCTGCGCCCTGACGCTGCTGTTGTCATGCAGCAGGATCTCGATTTCGTCGGCATTTTCGATGACGTGGTTATTGGTGAGCACATAACCCTGTTCACTGACGATAACGCCGGAGCCAAGGCTGTTCTGGACGCCGCGGTTGGCGTTGTTCGCATTGTTATCGAAATAGCGCCTGACCAGGGGAGTGCCGAACAGGGAATCCGCATTGCGATTGACATAGGTACGGGTATAGATATTGACCACTGCAGGCGCTGCGCGTTTGACGGCCTCGGCGTAGGACACAGGTCCTGTAGCCGTCACCACCTTGGCCGGTGTATCGTGATTGTGCTGGACCTCGACAACCTCGGACTGAGTTGCGAAGCGCTCGGGCAGAAACAACAGCAACAGCAGGCCCGCGGCGAGGCCGACGGCCACGGCTTGCAGAATAAAGATGATAGTTTTGCGCAGGTTCATAGATGCGATACCCTATCACGCATACCCCATAGCGTCAGCAGCCCTGGCAGCGTGATTATGTCATGACAAAACTCGTCACCCTGGTTAACCACATCGAGCAGCTGCTCGATGTGGCCAGCTTCAAGGATTACTGTCCCAACGGCCTACAGGTTGAGGGCCGGCCGGAGGTGGCGGTACTGGTCAGTGGAGTCACGGCCAGCCGTGGCCTGATCGAGGCGGCTATCGAACGGGGCGCGGATGCCATCCTTGTCCACCATGGCTACTTCTGGCGTGGTGAAGATCCTTGTATTACCGGTATCAAACGGGCGCGTCTGGAACGCATATTGACGCATGGCATTAGTCTGCTGGCTTACCATCTGCCGCTGGATGCGCATCCCGAACTGGGCAATAACGTGCAACTCGCCAGAGCGCTGGATATCGAGGTGGATGGGCCGATCGGCACGCGCGCTGGTGATAGCCTGATCTTTCAGGGGCAGCTCCCTGCGCCTATGACAGCTGCCGAGCTAAGTCAGCATGTGGCGGGGCGTCTGGGACGGGAGGTGCTGCACATCCCCGGCGGACCGGCGCAGATACGCAGCATCGGCTGGTGTACCGGTGCCGCGCAGGGATTTATCGATCAGGCGGCGGCACAGGGACTGGATGCCTATCTGAGCGGTGAGATATCTGAACAGACCACGCACACCGCCAGAGAAGCTGAAATTCACTATTTTGCGGCCGGCCATCACGCCACCGAACGCTATGGCGTGCGTGCTCTCGGTGAGTATCTGGCACAGCAATTTGGCATCAAGCACGGGTTTGTCGATATCGATAATCCCGCCTGATTATCCCATTGGTGATACATGACAGGCCCTGTCCGGACTTGACCTATCGAGCCAGTTAGGCGATCCTATTCAAGTTTACTGGCCGCATATTTTATGCGGTAATTTTTTGCTAATCGGTGGCTGCGCGAAACACGCATTAGTCTGTTTTGCTAAACGATCCCGCCTCAAAAATTCAAAACTCATCAGGAGAACAACAAGATGGCAGACGATGGCGTAGATAAGAGCCGACGCCGCTTTCTTACGCTCGTGACCAGCGTGGTTGGTGGAGCTGGAGCTGCGGCCGTGGCTTGGCCATTGGGCCGTTCCATGGCGCCCAGTGCCCGCGCGAAAGCCGCTGGGGCACCTGTCGAAGTCGACATCAGTAAGATGGAACCAGGCATGCAGCTTACCGCGGAATGGCGCGGCAAGCCGGTATGGATCATTCGCCGTACCGAAGAGATGTTATCTGCACTAAGTAAAGTGCGCGAGCAGGTGCGCGACCCCGATTCCGAGGTCGAGCAACAGCCAGACTATGCTCAAAATGAATACCGTTCGGTAAAACCTGAGTACTTGGTACTGGTGGGTATTTGTACGCACCTGGGGTGTTCGCCGACATTCCGCCCCGAGATTGGTCCCGCTGATCTCGGAGCCGACTGGGAAGGTGGATTTTTCTGTCCCTGTCATGGCTCCAAGTTTGATCTGGCGGGACGTGTCTACAAGGGTGTGCCTGCCCCGACTAACCTGGTAGTGCCGCCTTATCAATATTTGTCTGACACGCGCCTATTGATCGGTGTGAGTGGAGTAGCCTGATGAACAAGATGTTGACTGGTATGCTGGGTTGGGTGGATGACCGCTTCCCACTCACCAAGATGTGGGAAGAGCACCTTTCCAAGTATCACGCGCCGAAGAATTTTAACTTCTGGTATTTCTTCGGTTCTCTTGCGCTGTTGGTGCTGGTATTGCAGATTGTCACCGGTATCTTTTTGACCATGCACTATAAGCCGGATGCCAAACTGGCGTTTGCGTCGGTTGAGTACATCATGCGCGATGTGCCCTGGGGCTCTTATATCCGTTACATGCATTCCACCGGTGCCTCGGCATTCTTTGTCGTGGTATATCTGCATATGTTCCGTGGTTTGTTGTATGGCTCATACAAGAAGCCGCGCGAATTGATCTGGTTGTTCGGTATGTTCATTTACATGGCGTTGATGGCCGAGGCCTTCATGGGCTATCTGTTGCCCTGGGGGCAGATGTCCTATTGGGGTGCACAGGTGATCGTCAACCTGTTTGGTGCAATCCCGCTTATCGGTGAGCAGTTGGCCATCTGGATTCGTGGTGATTTCGTGGTCTCCGACGCGACGCTCAATCGCTTCTTTGCCCTGCATGTCATTGCCGTGCCGTTGGTGCTGATTGGCTTGGTTGCGGCGCATATCCTGGCCCTGCACGAGGTTGGCTCCAACAACCCAGATGGTGTGGAGATCAAGAAGAAGAAAGACGCGAACGGCATTCCTCTGGATAGTGTCCCGTTTCATCCGTACTACACGGTGAAGGATATTGTCGGTGTCTCTGTGTTCCTGTTTATCTTTGTGGTGGTGATGTTTTATGCACCGGAGATGGGCGGTTACTTCCTGGAACACGCCAACTTCGTACCTGCCGATCCGTTGACTACACCAGAACACATCGCACCAGTATGGTATTTCACACCGTTCTATACAGTGTTGCGCGCCGTGCCCAATCCCTTTGGTGGCGTGGTGGCCATGGGTGCGGCAGTGGTCATCCTGTTCTTCCTGCCCTGGATTGATCAGAACCCGATCAAATCAATTCGCTACCGTAGCGTTCTGCACAAGCTAAATCTGTTCGTGTTTGTCGCCGTGTTCCTGTATCTGGGTTATCTCGGCACCAAATCAGCAACACCGGTGCTTGCGGAAATGGCGGTACGTTTCAGCGAAATGTACTTCCTGTTCTTTGCCGTGTTGTGGTTCCACAATAAACCGCGTTCCGCAGGTTTTTCCTACACGGTGTTCGCATTGTTTATAGGCGCGATCACGCTCTATGATCTATTGTTCCGCCAGGACACGTCAGGGCTCATGATGTATACCTGGTTTTTACCGGTCGTTTATTTGGCCGTGACAATACTTGGACCGATTTTCAGTAATTTGAATGCCGAGAAACCGGTGCCAGAGAGGGTGACAGAATAATGAAGAAAATCGTTCTGGGTTTCATTTTTTTAATGGCGCTCTCAGGTGTGGCGGTTGCAGCTGGTGGTAGTGACTACGGTGAGCAGTTTGGAAAAGCACATATCGACCTGGGGAACAAGGCATCCCTGCAGCGTGGCGCCAAGTATTTCGTGAATTACTGCCTGAGTTGTCATTCTGCGGCCTATAGTCGATACAATCGCGTTGGCCAGGACCTGGGTCTGAGTGATGAACTCGTCGAGGAAAACTTTATCTTTGACGACAAGAAGGTGGGTGATCTCATGACCATCGCGCTGAGAAATGACATGGGGAAAAAGTGGTTTGGTAAAATGCCGCCCGACCTTTCCGTCGTATCGCGTTCTCGTGGTGTTGATTGGCTATACAACTACCTCAAGACTTTTTATCTGGACGAGTCACGTGATCTGGGCGTGAATAATCTGCGTTTCGAGAATGCCTATATGCCCCATGTACTGTGGGAATTGCAGGGCTGGCAGAAGCCGGTGTACAAGACGGTCGTCGAGGACGGCAAGGAAAAACAGGTCATCGATCATCTGGAACTGGTGGAGCCCGGTAAACTGACTCCGGAAGAATACGACCAGGTGGTTCGTGATCTTGTTGGCTTCATGGCATACTTGGGTGAGCCTGCCCAGCTGGAACGCAAGCGCCTGGGATTCTGGGTGCTGTTGTTTCTTACGTTATTGATCGTCATCAGCTATCTCCTTAAAAAGGAGTACTGGAAGGATGTTCATTGATAGTGTGTATCGAGTTATTAGTACCAAAACTGTTTTTAAGCTAGGGGAAAAGTCATGACATTGATCGCGAACCGAAGATCAGGCATGACCCTGTTCTCAGACCCGCAGTGCCCGCAAAGCCACCGTAGCCGTATCGTGCTATCGGAAAAGGATATTACGGTAGATATACTGCAGGTCGATCCTGCGGATATGCCCGAAGATTTGTCGGACCTGAATCCCTATAATTCAGTGCCGACACTCGTCGACCGTGATCTGGTGTTGTACGACGCGCGCGTGATCATGGAATACCTTGATGAGCGTTTCCCGCATCCACCGTTGATGCCGGTCGATCCGGTGTCGCGCGCTCGTGCACGTCTGGCTCTGTATCATATCGAACGCGACTGGTATGGTTTATTGCCAGATCTCAGTTCGGGTGATTCCAAAAAGCAAGAATCTGCACGCAAGATCCTGCGTGAGAGCATGTTGTCATCGGTAGAGATATTCAAGGCCAAGCCGTTTTTCCTGAGTGACGATTTCGGCCTGGTCGATTGCACTATTGCGCCCATTTTATGGCGTTTGAACAGCTACGGTATTGAGTTGACGGCGCAAATGAAACCCATTAGCGAATATGCTGAGCGTATCTTCGACAGGCCGTCATTTCGTGAAAGCATGTCCGATTACGAATCAGAACTGCAGCAGTAGTTACCCACGGCCTGGGCGCATTGTGTCGGTGCTCCGGTCATAAATTCTCCAGATTTCACTGTAGTGTGATACTTCATAGACTGTAATACCATGAGTATGACATCCAGCCGACCCTACCTGATCCGTGCCATGTACCAATGGATCGTGGACAATGGTATGACACCTCATCTGGTGGTCGAAACCACCAATGATGAAGTTGAAGTGCCGCGACAATACGAGGATAACGGCAAGATCGTCCTCAATATCGGTCCTATGGCCATCAAGGCGCTGACGTTGGGTAACGAAGACCTCACCTTCAATGCCCGTTTCGATGGGCAACCCATGGATGTGTACATTCCCGTAAAACATGTGCTTGCCATTTATACTCGTGAGAACGGGCAGGGCATGATGTTCTCCGACGACCAGAACCCCAGTCCGCCAGAACCTGAAGACAGTCCCCCACCCAGGCCTCAGCTTAAAGTGGTCAAGTGAAGTCTGCAGCGGCCAGCGATCTTTGGTCTCATGTCCAGCACACGATGATCTCGCCAGGCGACTCAAAATTCATTAAATAGCCCATATACCGCACAATCAAAATACGATTGTGTTGCCTGATTGCGAATTTGGTTCCAAACTAATGACCATGATCAGGATCGTGCGCGGCGATATCACTACCCTTGAAGTCGATGCCATTGTTAACGCGGCGAATAATGCGTTGCTGGGTGGCGGCGGGGTCGATGGTGCAATTCATCGCGCAGCGGGAGCGGAATTACTCGCCTTTAATCGCAGCCTGGGGGGTTGTCCAACGGGTGAGGCGCGACTTTCACCGGGCTTTAAGCTGCCTGCGAAATGGATTATCCATACGGTCGGGCCTGTCTGGCATGGTGGCGAACAGGGCGAGGCACAGTTGCTGGCGTCGTGTTACCGCAATAGCTTCAAACTGGCACTGGAACATGATGTCAGCAGTATCGCCTTTCCCTCCATCAGTACCGGTGTGTATGGTTTTCCCAAGGAACAGGCGGCAGACATCGCGCTTGCTGTAATGCGCGAATACGAGTCGCGCTTCGAGACCATCATAGCCTGCGTATTCAGCGAACAGGACGAGGCGTTGTATCTGCAGAAAATGAAAGTAAGTAACGATTAGCGGTTTTACCGTGCCAGATGTGACGCGCCTCTGTAATAAAACTCCCTCACGAAATTATTCTGTTCTCTCTTTTCGCTTTTTTTTGTTCTAGAAAGTATATTCTTTGTACATCAAAAGATCGTGACAAGTGAATTCCATCCTGCCAGTCTGATCTAAGGTCTTGGATCTTGGATCTTGGATCTTGGATCTTGGACCTTGGACCTTGGACCTTGGACCTTGGACCTTGGGTCTTGGGTCTAGTAAATTCCATCCTGCCAGTATGATCTTTGGCCTTTGATCTTTGATCTTTGGTCTTTGGTCTTTGGTCTTTGGCCTTTGGTCTTTGGCCTTTGGTCTTTGGTCTTGTGTCTTTGTCATTCCCGCGTAGGCGGGAATCCAGTCAATAATAGTAAATTGCAAAGTGTGAATCACCGTCTCGGTGTTGTGATTAATTGATGTGTGTGCACAGAGGTTGATCTGCGGATTATTTCTGCACGGGTAGCGGCGGCAGGGATTTATCCGCGTTCAGAATATTATTCGGATCGAACTGGCGTTTGATGCCGTGCATCAGGCGCAGGGTTTCGGGATCGATCTCCCGGTCAATATAGTCACGCTTGGCCAAACCCACGCCATGTTCTCCGGATAAGGTTCCAGCCAACCGAATCACAAGATCGAATACCTCGTCGAGACACTGGGCGGCGGCATTCATTTGTTGTGCGTTTTGCGGATCGATCAACAGATTCACATGGATGTTGCCATTACCGGCATGACCGAAGTTTACGATAGGGATGCGGTACTGCCGGCTCAGCCCTTCCAGGCCATTAATCAGCGCCGGCAGCTGTGAAACCGGTACCGCCACGTCTTCATTGATTTTCAGGGGCGCGATATTGCGCAGTGCAGGGGACAACGCCTTACGCGTGGCCCATAAGTCTTCAACATCCTGCGGGTCGTGGGCAATGGTGAGTGCAACGCAGCCTGCAATGCGTGCGGCGGTGGCGATATTGTCGGCGTCGTGATCAATGCAGGCTTTATTGCCGTCAATCTCGATCATCAACAATGCGCCGGCATTGTGCGGCAGTTTCGCGGGCGCCGTGTTGCGTACCATGTCGATGGCATTGTGATCCATGAACTCCAGCGCGCAAGGTACCGTGGGTTGCGCCATGATGGCCGATACGGCACGTGCAGCGGATTCAACGCTGTCATACACCGCCTGCAGAGTGCGGGTGGTTTCGGCCAACGGTGTCAACCTCAGTGTGGCTTCGGTGATAATGGCGAGCGTGCCTTCTGAACCGATCAACAGACGCGTCAGGTCCAGGCCGACCACACCCTTGGTGGTACGCACCCCGGTGCGCAGTTCTTCGCCCGCGCCGGTGATCGCGCGCAATCCGAGGGTGTTTTCGCGTGGCGTGCCATATTTAACCGCGTGCGGACCGGCGGAGTTATAGGCAAGATTGCCACCGACGGTACAAAACGCGGCGCTGGTGGGGTCCGGCGGCCAGAAGAAACCGTGTTCGCCGACAGCGTCCTGCACGTCCTGATTGGTGACACCGGGTTGCACCTGTATCAAACGGTTGGCGGGATCGACATCAATAATCTTATTCATACGTTCCAGCGATAACACCAGGCCACCGGGCAGGGGCACTGTTGCGCCGGTAGTGCCCGTACCACGGCCGCGTGCAGTCAGCGGCACCGAAAAGCGGTTGCACTGGCGCACGATATCGCGCACCTGTTCGTGAGTGGTGGCAAACACCACGGCTTCCGGCAGGGCGTGTTTGCGACTGTTGTCATAGCCATAGGGCCAACAGTCTGCAGCTTCTGTGAGCACGTTGTCGTGACCAACGATATCACGCAAGGCAGAGATGAAATGAGGGTCAGGCATTAATGGGTGCTTATGTGAAGATCAAGGCTGGAGCGTAAAGCACGGAGGATTGTCTTGCTATATCAAAAACGTACACAAATTGGTTTGCAGTCACTACTACTCCACTAAATAATTAAATTATCACGTTTCAAGCTAATAATTCAGGATATACGAATTTCTATGATGACTATAGACATGAAATCATAAAAATAACATGTCGTCATACCCGCCAGCGAGGGTATGACGCGTTAGTGGGGCGCTAGTGGTTTCAGCGCTTACTCACCCAGCAATTTCCGATCTATCAGATCGCACAAGCAATGAATCACCAACAGATGAACTTCCTGTATGCGTGCAGTCGATTCTGAAGGTACGCGGATTTCGATATCCTCGCTACGCAATAATTCGGCTACCTGTCCACCCTCGCGGCCACTCAGGGCGACCACGTGCAGGCCGCGCTCATGGGCGGCGAGTGTGGCTTCCACAATGTTGCGTGAGTTACCGCTGGTGCTGATCGCCAGCAACACATCACCGGTCTGGCCCAAGGCCTTTATCTGTTTGGAAAACACCTGGTCATAATCATAGTCATTCGCGATCGAAGTCAGGGTAGAACTGTCAGTGGTCAACGCGATAGCTGGCAGTCCGGGCCGTTCGCGCTCAAAACGATTCAGCATCTCGGATGAAAAATGTTGCGCATCGCCTGCCGAGCCACCATTGCCGCAGCTGAGAATTTTATGCCCGGCCAGCAGGCTGTCGACAATAAGCTGTGCAGCCTGGGCAATCGGTTCCGCAAGCAGAGTGCTGGCAGCTTGTTTGGTCGCAATGCTATCTATAAAAAGTTTTTGAACCTGTTCGATGCTACTCATGCTGAGGCTTATCCCGCTTCAAATGCATTGGGTATCCATTGTAGCCTGTTCTGTGCGTCGATACCCACCACATCGAAGCGGGCGCTGGCACGGGGCGCCTTGGACTGCAGGTAATACTGTGCGGTGGCAATCAGTTTGGATTGTTTGCGGGTATCCACGCTGGCGAGTGCGCCACCGAAGGCCGCATTGGCGCGATAGCGTACCTCGACAAACACCAGTTGCTTGCCGTCCTGCATGATGAGGTCAATCTCGCCATGACGGCAGTGGTAGTTCTTGCTGATCAGCTGCAGCCCCTGTTGCTGGAGATACAGGCAGGCCTGATCTTCGGCCAGTTGGCCCCGGGTTTGTGTTTTCACTTAAGGGGTTATTGCTCGGTCGTGTTGTCCAGCACTACCGGTTCACCCTTCACGAACTGTGCCCATTTGAGTTCGCGGTGAATGTTCTGGCTCTCATCCATAAACAGATTGCCAGTCAAACCTGAATAACGTTCATAAGATTTTGCATCGAGACGTTTTAAGTAAGGTACCACGCGGTAGGCGTCAACACCCAGGGCTGCCAGGCGTGGCAGGCGCGTGCTCTTGTCGTAATGCAGGGTTAACTGGCGGGCGAGTTCGGGCTTTTTTGTACTCATGCCGAGCGTCCATGGCATGTCGCAATAGATAATATCGTCGAGGTCTTTATTTCTGCGTACGTCCTTAACTCCGGAATAAATATGCGAGGTCGCATATACCGGCAGGTTCTTGGCAAAATGAAACTTGAGTTGCGGGCGTAGACTGCGCGCCTGCCGTGGCGATGCCGCAAAGAACACCATGTCCGTATCCTGCCGGCGCGACGGTTCGAATTCGATATCTCGTTTTAGCAGGTTTCTCAACGCCTGATAGCGCTGCGTGCTTTCATTGAGCTGCAATACTCGCTTGATGGCATCGGCGTAATCGGCATCTTTCGCCGGATAGGTCTCGGCGCCGGCGATCGTACCGCCTAATTGTTCAAAGCGCGTACGGAAACTACCAAGCAGGCGTTTACCCCATTCTCCTTCAGGCACCAATACCACGGCCCTCTGGTGGCCATCCTGCGAGGCGCGTTCGGCGGTTTGCATGGCTTCGTCTTCCGGCAGCAATCCGAACTGGTAAAGGTTGGCGGGTACCGGCATGCTCTCGTCGATGTAGTTGAGCGGTAATATGGGCACCGGCAGCTTCGTCATCTGGGTGAGTTGATTGGTGTATTCCTTGACCAGTGGGCCGATGACTATCTCGGCGCCTTCGAGTACCGCGAGTTCGTACTGGTTCCACAGATCCTGTCCTGGCGCCGCGATGTCATAAACCGCAAGCTCTGGTTTTTCCGCGCCGCTGGTGTCGAGATCGTGAGCGGCCTTGATGCCCGCCAGCACCGTGTTGGCAACATGTTGATAACGTCCGGAGAGCGACAGCAATACCGCGATCTTGTGCGGGCGGAATTGCAGCGATTGCCAGTCATCGCGTAGTTGTGTGGTAAACACCGGGGCGGCCGCATGTGCAGGATAGCGTTGCTCCCAGGTCATCAGCTGTTGTTGCAGGGTCTCGAATGTTGGTGTGGGCTGTTTGGAAATGCTTGCCAGTTCCAGCCAGCCGGCAACATCGCGGTCACTGCTGCGTATCAACCACTCCTGCAGGTCATCATCACTGGCGCGGCTCAGTGCCTCCCATAAGGATTGTTCATTCTGGCTGCGTTCCTGGGGTGAACTCAATTCCTGATCGAGACTGACACGTGCCATTACACTTGCCAGTATCTGGTCGTTCTCCAGCAATGCCTGCGCGCGAATATCGAGTATCGCGCTGCGGTATTCCGGTGCGATATCGGCGAACGTTACCGGTAATGCCTGCAACGCCACATCGGGGTGTTTATCGATCAGCGCCAGGCGGGCCTCTGCTATGCGCTTGCGCACCAGTGGCGGCCCCTGCAGTGGGCCTTCATCGATCAACGCTAGATATTGCCGTGCCTGTGCCGCTGTGCCTTCGGTCAGCAAGGCCTCAACCGCACGGACTTGCAGATTCTCGCGCTCCGGCGGCGCGCTGCGCATGGCCTGCTCCCAGAATATATCGGCAGCAGCTTCGCGCTCTTGTCGTTTCAGCAGGCGCTCCGCCTTGGCGATCTCAAAGCGGGATGCACCCGCCGGAGTACCGCTTCGGGGCAGGGTATCGCAGGCGGCCAACGCCAGCGCTAGACAGGCGACCAGCAGGCCGCGAATAACAGGGTGATTAATAGTCATCGGCTTACGGAATGTACTTCCCAGTGTATGATGCAGGCATGTTACAGACATTAAGTTGAGCGGAGGGTGCGTGTCAATCGAAGCCGGTATTCTTTATATCGTCGCCACGCCACTCGGCAACCTGGGCGACATCACGCAGCGTGCCATCGATACCTTAAAAACAGTTGACCTGGTCGCCGCCGAAGATACCCGCCATAGCGGCAAATTACTGCAGCACTACGGCATCGACACGCCCACCCTAAGCGTTCACGAGCACAATGAGCAAGCCCGGATTGAGAAACTGCTCACACGCCTGCAAGCCAAACACTCCATTGCTCTGATATCCGATGCCGGTACCCCGCTCATCAGTGACCCCGGCTACCGGCTGGTGGCGGCGGCCCGGGCGGCGGGCATCAAGGTGGTGCCCATCCCCGGGCCCAGCGCCCTCATCACCGCGCTCTGTGCGGCCGGCCTGCCCACCGACCGCTTTGTCTTCGAAGGCTTCCTGCCCGCCAAATCCGGCGGCCGCCAAAAACACCTGCAGGAGCTCGCCCACGAAACCCGTACACTCATCTTCTATGAGTCCAGCCATCGTATTGTCGATAGCCTCAATGACATGCGAGAAATGTTAGGTGGTGATCGTGACGCCGTCGTCGCCCGCGAACTCACCAAAACCTTCGAAACCATACATAGCGGCACGCTGGACGAACTCTGTCAATGGGTACAAAACGACAACAACCAGCAAAAAGGCGAGTTTGTGGTGCTCATAAAAGGCAAGCAAGAAACACCGAGCGAACACATCAACGAAGAGGCGCGCAAGATTTTGACATTACTGCTCGCAGAACTTCCTCTGAAAACCGCTGCACGCATAACAGCCGAAATCACCGGTGAACATAAAAACAAATTGTACCAATTGGGGTTGGAGATTAAGGGAGGGTAGGTTGTCATTACCGCGTACGCCTACATGGCAAGGATTGTTCCTACAATCCTTTTGCATTTCCTCTATCCCTGAAGGTCAAATGTAGGCGGTAGAGCGACGCAGGATGCTAAAGCCGAGGCGGTAGTAGTGGTACATGGATGTACCGTTTACGGACCTAAGGATGGAATCCAGTTAGTAGAGTTCGCATGTGCTATACGTGCGAAGCGGTATACTCATTTCGTTTCTGCGTCATCCCCGCTCAGCATATTCGTCATCTCCGCGAATGCCTACATGGATGTAGGTAGTAGAGCAACGCAAGGAGCAGTTGCCGAGGCGGAGATCCAGTTAAAAAGTGCAGTGGACTAGCTGCATCGCAAGTTTTCGGTTTTTTTCGGGACTTATTCCCGCTCCGGCATGGATCCAGCAACAACATAATACGCGTCAATATTTTGACGGTGGTTAATTCTTGGCCATATTAGTGATAGCCGCATATCTATATTTTGAAAATCATTTTGCCGATAAAATTTGATTCTTAATCAATTCAATACAACGTATTGTTAAGTGGCTAAACGATATTAAGTCGATTGCACACTCAAAACCAACTTGCAATGACGAAATAGCATTGCTAGCCTGAACCGCAACAACAAAAAAACGGCGCAGATATAAAATAAAATCGCTGTAGGATGGGTGTAGCGCAGCGTAACCCATCAACTGAAATAAAAAAAGACCGGGGAATTTTCTTAGGGCTTCCTCTTTAAGTGCATTAGTACACACACTCAAAGCGATGTTCCGGGCGTTCGTATCTAAGAGTGCATGCTGTTTAGTAGCGCCGGTTATTTAGGTGGCTGCACTTGAGGGATGCCGGGATATGCGGGGCCTTGCCCACTAAGGCGACAATACTGATAAAAAAGGTGAGAATTATGGTGCGTGATTGGTCATTAAACTGCGGGAATCTGATTCAATTGCATTCAAGTTGCACTGTTCCAAAAGTGTTTTGGCTATTTATCATTCTAACCATAAAGATAGTTGTCGCTTCATTATCAGTAACAATTGCATTGTCTGATGCTAACGCTTATGAGACATACTATTATACCCGTGCATCGAGTTGCAGAAGTTATGATCCAATACATTTCTCTACACCAGAAGCAGCCTGTGAGCCCTGGTTTGATAGTTGGGCCGCGCTTGATCCCGATGTTTATGACCTGGAAATTCGCTACAATATTACCGGGCCTCAATGCTATCTTAAGAGGCCAATCGATTATAGTTATACTGGTATCGGCTGCAAGCTCGCACCGTTTCCTTGCCCCGAAGGGCAAGTCTTCAACCCCCAAACCGAAACATGTGATTCTACTCATAAGAATGTTGGGGGGGGTGCATGTTCAGGATCACCATCAGAAAGTAACGCTTCTGGAACGTTGATTAACAATCCAATCAATCCATCTATTGGTAATAAGTATCAGCGCGAAGTAGACATAGAGAGCAATAGCTCGCTCGGATTTGTGCGTTATTACAACAGCTTTCCAATAGCGTTAGACATTGGTAGTAAATACATAGGTTCAGGCCGTTTTGGCGCCAGCTGGCTACACAATTATTCGCAAGCCATCTATACAAGATGGTTGTTGGTTGACAATTCAAGTGCAGATACGGTCGCCCTGACGCGAGCTGATGGTAAGGTGTATCTTTATTCCCTCAATACAACAACGAATACCTGGGTCCCCGACTCGGACGTGACGGCGGTTCTTATATCGTTACGGGATGGTGCGGGCACCATTACTGGCTGGGAATTTCATAACGCAAGAGATGAAATAGAGCGTTACAGTGCCGAAGGGGTGTTGCAATCGATAGTAGATATTCGTGGCAATATTCAAACCCTCGACTACGATATCAATAATCGCCTGACGCGTGTCGAAAG
>CAMYKB010000010.1 GCA_947258875.1 uncultured Gammaproteobacteria bacterium
GCAATCAATAAGGCCCGCGCCACGAATAGCGTATTTCCTATCCTCGGTGGCTGCGAGACCGCTCAATGGAACCAAGCTAGTCAAAAAGATAGTACAGATTAGTAACTGTTTCATAGTAGGCCTCATGTCTTGTAATCTCTCTATTATTCTGCCGATACTAACACGGTACCGCCTTCGCCGCCGCCCTGTATAACTTTCGAATTTATGCGAATCTATTACCCCGGCGCATACCTAAATTCAATTTGCAAATGCAACTCTAGCTGCCGGCAACAGGGCGAAGTAAGAAGTGTGTCGCAGTCTATGGTGACATATTCAAACGTTATGGATGGTTTACCCCGTGGATTCTTGGAGTGACCCGATTCTGCCGGATTCGCTGCGTTAGATTCGACTCGCTTCAGGAGGAAATGTTGACGACGGAGACGATTAAGAAAGATACGCTTGCCGGCCCGCAGCGTAGAGAAGTCATCCGAGACATGTATGATCCTCACGTTGCACGAACACCCCATCGATCAAATAAGGGGAATCGTTCCTCGATCACGGCACTTCCGAGCAACAACAACGCTCTTTTTAACTTCACCTGCAGGACGCTCAAACCCAGACTCACTGAGCCTGGAGATCTACCCACAGATCTCCAGGCTCGGATTGAGCACTACGGGCCTAATTTCTATACGATCGTTCGACGACGACTGACCAGCCCTATCAGAACGAATCCGATACCGAACAGGAACAGGATTCCGGGTTCCGGAACCTGAACATCGAATGATGTACCAACAATCGGATCAAACCCCGCCATGGCAAAGGTGCTACTAAACAAAGGCGGTGTGCTAAAGAGATCAAATGACTCATTGATCAGATTGCCGATACCGATGCTCTCATCGCCAAAGGGCGTGCCGAAAGTAGCAGTCAACAGATCAACTGTGATATTACCGTCGATGTCAAGAAACAACTGGTTGACCAACTCGCCGGCGTTCATTGTGAACTCATCACCAATCATCGCTCCCAGGTAAAACGTTGGCATTACACTGGTGATACCGCCACTGAATGCCATCGTGGGTAGATCATCCCATGTAAGGCCACTAACCGATGTAACCCTGCCAAAGCCCGTGACGTCGACGGGTTGTGTAAATTCGAGGTCTACCATTAATGTCGGTGTGAATTCAAAAGATTGCACCAAGTCAATCTGAGGGCCCAATTCGACATTAATCAAATCGTAGGAGATGCTAAAACCAGCACCAAGATCTGCACTGCCTCCAAAGAGCCCGCCAACACCGGTTGCCGCTACTGAAAGTATGTTGTCAACGTCGAGGCTGATATCTAATAAGTCATCCTGCCCTTGAGAAACAAGTTGTGTGCCCGTGCTATCTAGCCCGCCCGAGGTATTGGGTTCCGGCAAATAGGCTGTAATCGTTCCCAGATTTCCCAAACCGACTGGTACCGGGATTTCCAGTTCAGCTGGAAAGCCTGTGGGTAGATCGACCGCACCGACAGCAACTGCTGCGTCCAACGCATCGCTCAAAATGCCTGAGCCTCCAAAATATTCAATTCCACCCTCTCCATCCTGGTTGAAGGATATGAGCTCTTGAGTGCCGCCCAGCGTACCGGTGCCAAATGATGCGGTATCACACGCGCCGAGAAGACATCCCGTGGCTGCAAATGTCGCGGATACCTCCATCACGACAGATAAAGAAGCTGACATGGTCGGGAACTGAGTGTTCAGGCTATCGCCGGTGAGCGAACTGGTCGGATTCAGGCTGACAAGTTGTCCGGGTACGATATCGCTTACCTCAGGAACAATGACTTGCGTATTGTAATTCACTAGCGCATCCACTGATCCACTATCAGCCGTAACACCTAACTCGAAACCTATCCTTCCCTGTGTGTTCGCCGAAACCTCAAGTCCCGTCGAAGTGTCAACATTGAAGTATTGGGTCGGCTCAGAACCACACAAGAAAGGGCAAATGTTCCAGGCTACCCACAAGGGGTTGAGAACCTGAGTATTACCGCCAACGAATCCACCGACTGATCCACTTTCATTCCATGTCGTTCCGTAGAAGTTTGGCTCGTCCGGCTCCAGCTGCAAAGCGGTACCCGTACCCCACATGCTTTGGTCTTGAGAGGAAAAAGACAGATTCGACTCGACCGGGACTGCCCAAGTCGCGCTGCTAAAGATTAAGAGAAGTGCTACTGATGCGATGCTGTTTATCAGCTTTCTTATGCTTTTGATACTCATGATTGCTCTCCATTAAACCCTGATGACTTATCGTTGTTGTACGCGAGGCGTGGTGCTGACGCGCGCTATGCCTACCTTACTTATTTTGGGTCTACCTGCTTTCTACCGGTAAAGGCCACTTGCACAGAACAGGCCTCAATCGGGAGGATCAGCACCGAACGTATATCCCCTGTTGTTTGCGACGCCACTAAACTGCGAGCTAACGCGATTGGGGGCAGCGGTTGAATATGTGAAGCACAAATCACGCCACCTAAGAAAATGTGTGTATTATCAGGGCGTTGAGAAGGAAGGACCCGAAACAAGGTCTGGGTGCATGGCGAAACTGTAAACAATTTCGACACATCTCAGCCCATTCCTGGGCCAAGATCACCGAAAAACCCGACGTAATCTGAAAATACACTTAATTATCAATGTATTGACGCATTTTCAGAAAAAAAGACTTTAAAATAAATAAGTTAAGACATGAAGCACGCTAAAAACTCAGCATGAGTAGCACTGCTTTTACTTCCTTCGAGCTGTGACTACTAAAGAAGGAACAATACCGCGCCACTCGATTATTGTGTAAGCATCTCGCGATTGTATGTCCTGATATTCACGCCAACACCTGGACACGATACTCAAGACCGCTGAAACCCTCAGTACCAAACAGAGTCTCGCAATTACCGCAATGAGCCCCCACCGCAAAACATAAGGTCAAGCGCAATGACCGGTTGGAGAGCAATCCGTTGATTACTAACTACAAACACAGCGGAAAACCTTTAAGCCATTGATTTATATTGTTTATAAAGAAGCAAACAAGTGACCTGAAAAATGCTAAACCGACCCGAACGGACAGGCAGTCAATAATTGGTCAAAAATAGTCAAAAGAGATGTGAAGGGATTTAATGAATCTAGCTCTTTTTTTGAAGGGATGTTGGTAGGCGCGAGTGGACTCGAACCACCGACCCCCACCATGTCAAGGTGGTGCTCTAACCAACTGAGCTACGCGCCTAACGCAAGGTGCAGGAATTTATCATAAATTCCAGATAATGAACAGGACGCTCCTGAATTCAATAGTTAGTACGATTAACTTGCCTGATATTATTTCGTTCTCCATGCGCAACATATCCCGAAACCTTCATACCCTAACGGGGGGTCATGCCTTTTCGAAAAGATGATTCCTGAGGTTTTCCATTTCATCGCGCAGTTTTGCGGCTTGTTCAAACTCCAGATTCTGTGCGTGCTCGAACATTTGTTGCTCAAGTTCTTTAATACGTTTTACGCCCTGCTCTTTTGACATCGTAGCATACTCGATATCCTCTTCAGCGACTTTGGCATATCGCAACGCCGAAGCCATCCCACTCTTGGCATAGGCCCCTTCCATGATATCGGCGATACGCTTTTGCACGCCCTTGGGCGTGATACCGTGTTGCTTGTTGAAGGCGAGCTGTTTGTCTCGGCGGCGGCTGGTTTCGTCGATGGCGCGTTGCATGGAACCGGTAATTTTATCGGCATACATAATAGCTTTGCCGTTGATGTTGCGTGCGGCGCGACCGATGGTTTGAATCAGGGCTCGGTCGGAACGCAGGAAACCTTCCTTGTCGGCATCGAGTATCGCTACCAGCGAAACTTCCGGTATATCCAGGCCCTCGCGTAACAGGTTAATACCGACCAGCACATCGAACTCACCCAACCTCAGGTCGCGGAGTATCTCTACACGCTCGACGGTGTCGATGTCTGAATGCAAATAACGCACTCTGACACCATGCTCCTGCACATAATCCGTCAAGTCCTCGGCCATGCGCTTGGTTAATGTGGTGACCAGGACACGTTCTTGTTTACCCGTACGTTCATTAATCTCCGACAACAGATCATCCACCTGGGTGGCAGCCGCACGAATCTCAATTTCCGGATCAACCAGCCCGGTTGGACGCACCACCTGCTCCACGACAGCATCGGCATGCTGCTCCTCGTATGCTCCCGGTGTTGCGGATACGAAAATGGCTTGCGGAATAGTGGTTTCGAATTCCTCAAACTTGAGTGGCCGGTTATCCAATGCGGAAGGTAGACGGAAACCGTATTCGACTAACGTTTCCTTACGCGAGCGATCACCCTTATACATGGCACCGAATTGCGGAATCGAAACATGGCTTTCATCGATCACCATGAGGCCGTCATCCGGCAGGTAATCCAGCAAACAGGGTGGCGGTTCCCCTGGCTGTCGCCCTGAGAGATAGCGCGAATAGTTTTCAATGCCGTTGCAATAGCCGAGCTCCTGGATCATTTCAATGTCGAAGCGTGTGCGCTGTTCCAGGCGTTGTGCCTCGACAAGCTTGTTGGCGTCGCGTAGTTGCGTCAAGCGGATCTGCAATTCTTCCTTGATGCTGTCAAGGGCCTCGAGCAGGGTATCGCGCGGCGTCACATAATGGGTCTTGGGATAAATCGTCAGACGCGGCACCCGTCGCAGAATTTCACCTGTCAGCGGATCGAAATAACTCAATTGCTCAATTTCATCATCAAAGAGCTCGACACGCACGGCCTCGCGGTCAGAATCGGCTGGATGGACGTCAATCACTTCGCCCCGCACCCGGAACGTCCCACGGCGTAGCTCCACGTCATTACGCGCATATTGCAACTCGGCCAGCCGCCGCAACAGCTTACGTTGATCGATCTTGTCGCCACGATCCAGATGCAGGACCATATTCAGATACGATCCCGGATCACCCAGGCCATAAATAGCCGATACCGTCGCCACGATAATGGTATCGTGACGCTCCAGCAGGGCCTTGGTCGCCGACAGGCGCATCTGTTCGATATGGTCATTCACCGAGGCATCTTTTTCGATAAAGGTATCGCTGGAGGGCACATAGGCTTCAGGCTGGTAGTAGTCGTAATACGAGACAAAATATTCAACCGCGTTATGCGGAAAAAACTCTTTCATCTCGCCGTAGAGCTGCGCGGCCAGAGTTTTATTGTGAGCCATGATGATCGTCGGCCGCTGCACTTGATGGATCACATTGGCAATGGTGAAGGTCTTGCCGGAACCCGTCACACCCAACAGGGTCTGGAACGCCAGCCCGTCCCGCAAACCCTCAATAAGTCCGGATATTGCCACAGGCTGATCGCCGGCAGGCTGGTACTCGGTTTCCAACTTAAAAAGCTCCGTCACAGTCTTATCTCGGCCTGCAAGTTACAGTATGATTGGGTCCGTTTTTGAACCATTTACTATTTAGGAAATATCGCCTTGAGCACTAAACTCTCGAAACGCGTACAGCGCGTCAAGCCCTCACCCACTCTGGCAGTGACCGCGCTCGCCAATAAACTCCGTTCCGAAGGCCGTGATGTCATCGGTCTGGGTGCCGGGGAACCGGATTTTGACACCCCGGATCACATCAAAGAAGCGGCGATTGCTGCTATCCATGCCGGCAAGACCAAATACACGCCCGTTGACGGCACTGCCACGCTCAAGCAGGCCATTATAGATAAATTCCAGCGCGATAACGGACTCAGCTATGGAGCCGACCAGATCCTGGTATCCAGTGGCGGCAAACAGAGTTTCTACAACCTCTGCCAGGCCATGTTGGATGAAGGCGATGAGGTCATTATTCCGGCACCCTATTGGGTATCCTACCCGGATATGGTGCTACTGGCTGACGCTAAGCCCGTAATCGTCAGTGCCGGTCAGGAGCAAGGTTTCAAACTACGCCCTGAACAGCTGGAGGCGGCCATCACGCCACGCACGCGCCTGTTCGTGATCAACAGCCCCTCCAACCCTACCGGAGTCGCCTATAGCCAGAATGAATTGCAGGCACTTGCTGAGGTACTGCTGAAGCACCCGCAGGTACTGATCGCAACCGATGACATGTATGAGCACATCATGTTCGCAGGCAAAGCATTCGTGACCCTGCTGAATGCCTGCCCCGAGCTCTACGACCGCACTATCGTGCTCAATGGTGTATCAAAGGCTTACTCGATGACAGGCTGGCGCATAGGTTACGCAGGTGGTCCGGCAGATCTGATCAAGTCCATGAAAAAAATCCAGTCGCAAAGCACTTCGAATGCCAGCTCCATCTCGCAGGCTGCAGCCGAAGCAGCTCTCAACGGAGACCAGGACTGTGTCAGTACCATGCGCAAGGCCTTTGAGGAACGTCATGATTACGTGGTTGAAACCCTCAATAAAATGAAAGGCGTGAGCTGTATCCCTTCAGATGGCACGTTTTACAGCTTCCCTAATGTCAGTCAGGCAATAAAGGCTATGGATGGCATCGACACTGATGTGCAGCTGGCGGAACAGTTGCTGGATAAGGCCGGTGTTGCACTGGTGCCGGGATCGGCATTCGGCCTCGATGGCCATATCCGGATTTCATTCGCCACCAGTATGGAAAACCTGCAAAATGCACTGGATCGTATCGCCAAGGCACTAGGCGGCTGAAATGATGCCCGCTCAAGAGCATTGCGCTTGACCGGGCATTACGAGATCAGTACTATCTGCCCCTCTTTGATTCCCCGGTAGCTCAGTTGGTAGAGCGGGTGACTGTTAATCACTAGGTCGGCGGTTCGAGCCCGTCCCGGGGAGCCACTACTCTTTTTCTAGCTTTCTCCTAAGACCAGGTTTTTGAGGTATTCCCTGAAGCGAGCATTCAGATCAGGGTGCTTCAAGGCATACTCCACATTCGCCTGTAGATAACCCAACTTGCTGCCACAATCATAACGTTTACCAGTAAACGGATAGGCCAGCAGGGTCTCGGTTTCCAGCTGCAACGCCAACGCATCGGTCAGTTGGATCTCACCACCCGCGCCTTTTCCGGTTTGCTGTAAGCAATCAAAGATTGTTGGTTCCAATATGTAACGACCAACGACACCGATATTCGATGGCGCATTGACCGGTTTTGGTTTTTCAACGATTCCCTCAATCTTCCAAAGACTATTTTCGCCCTTTGTACCCCGTATAATGCCGTAATTGCTCACCTCGTCTTCGGCTACCGGCATCACGCCAATAACACCGCATTGATGTTGCTCATACACCTCCACCATTTGCGAAAGACAGCCTTTATCATCACCATCGATCAGGTCGTCTGCTAACAAGACAGCAAAGGGTTCATCATCAACTATAGGGCGCGCGCATCCCACAGCATGGCCCAGTCCCAGAGGTTCAGATTGGCGCATGTATACACACGATACGTGCGGAGGTACGATATCGCGCACCAGCTCGAGTGTTTCATCCTTGCCCTTGGCCGCCAACTCGGACTCTAGCTCATAGGCCTTATCAAAATGGTCCGCTATGGAACGCTTGTTACGGCCAGTAACAAAGATCAGGACCTCGATGCCCGCCTCTACGGCCTCTTTTGCCGCATATTGAATCAGTGGCTCATCAACCACGGTCATCATCTCTTTGGGATTCGCCTTGGTCGCCGGCAAAAACCGTGTCCCCATGCCACCGACCGGAAAAACCGCCTTTCGAACTCGCCTGTTCATTAGTCTGCTTCCATCACAATAAAAAAGGGGTAGCATAAACTACCCCTTCCAACAACGAAAGCTCCCGACGAGGGAGTGAGTCACACTACGGCTTGAGCAGAAGATTCTTTCTGTTCTGCTCAATAGTCGCCTCGCCGATGCCCTTGATCTGCTTGAGATCATCAACCGACTCGAACTTGCCATGTTCGGTTCGGTAGGACACGATTGCTTCTGCCTTTGACGGGCCGATGCCCTGCAGGTTTTCAGCCAGCGTTTGTGCGTCTGCTGTATTGATATCAACCTGTCCCGCAAAACTCAACGAAGCGAACAACAGAGTTACTCCAACCACTACAGATTTCATTAAAGACATTCATGTCTCCTTTAGTTTGTTAATGGGTTAGAGCGTGCAAATTTAATAGACCGTTGAATCCTCCACAGTTAATTTATTCACAACCAAATCAGGTATTCTGACACCTTGGTCAAGTTGACAATACACTGTTAATTTCCGTATTTATTGTTGCAAGCATCTGCGCCGGATCTGGTGCTCGCGTAATCGCCCTGCCTATTACCAGATAACTCGAACCACATGTAATAGCATTAGCCGGTGTCATCACACGTTTCTGGTCGTGCCCACCTACACCTTGGGGACGGATGCCTGGTGTAACCAGTAGAAAATCACTACCGAATTGACTGCGTAACACCTGTGACTCATTTGCCGAACAGACGACGCCGTCCAGGCCGCAGTCACTAGTCAGCACTGCCATATCAAGCACTTGCTGCTGAACCCCCTTAACCACACCGATTTGCTTCAAATCGGTATTATCCATCGACGTGAGCACGGTAACTGCGATCAGTTTGGGTGGCACCGGAGCCCTGTGAACGGCATCCCGCGCTGCTTCGAGCATTGCTTTACCGCCAACCGCGTGCACGTTCAGCATCCACACCCCCAATCGCGCCGCCGCATCGCAGGCCGCTGCGACGGTGTTGGGAATATCATGATATTTCAGATCAAGAAATATATCGAAGCCGCTGTCCACAAGTTCGCGCACAAGCTCTGGGCCGGCGGCAACGAACAGCTCAAAACCAATCTTGAGTTTACAGGCCCCGGGATCAAGACATGTGACTAAACGCCTGACTTCATCAGCATCCGGGAAATCCAGGGCTATAATAACTCGAGGATCATGTGATGTATTCATAATCAAAATATCTAGAATCGATAATGTGTAGGATGTTTTGCCGCAACGGACTGCTCATCAAAGGGTTTGGCTGTGCCCCAGCTGCGGCACCCGGGACATTGCCAGAAAAAACCCTTAGCCTCGTAGCCACAACGCCCGCATATATGGGACGGTGCATTTTCGAGATACGCATCAAGCGCTTCCAAGACCTTATGTAAATTTTCTGAACAGTCTATTCCATCGCGCTCAATCAATACCGCTATATATTCACGCACCAGTTTCAACGGGACTTTGGTCCTGCAAAGCGCCTTATGCAGAATATTATCTGCATCCTGAAAGTTACCCTGCTCGGATAATATATTGATCAGACTTAGCACGGACGGAAGATTATTACTATTCTGATTTAGTTTTTCCAGAAAGCGTATGTAGCCCTTACTGTCATTCCTGCTCTCATAAGCCTGCCGGATATTTGGCAGAACGATAGACAACAATTCCGGTGTCTGTGTCTGCACATTGCTATAGTGCTTGATCGCCGCCTTGGCATCATTCCGACTGGCCGCGACATCGCCCAGTAACACACTGGCGCGAGAACAGTTACGATCCTGACCAAGCGCCTTACGCGCATATTGACTCGCAGCTTCCTGGCGTCCCGCTGCAAGCTCGAGCCCGCCAAGCTCACAGTAATAATGTGCGACAACCTGCCCCATAGCCACACCCGAATTGGTTTGTAGGCGTGTCGCAGTATCAATGGCGTTCTGCCACTCTTTTTCCTGCTCGTAGATTTCCAGTAAATGACGATATGCTTCAGCGTTTTTACTGCTTAGTTTTACGACCTCCTCGAACAGCGCCTCGGCCCTGTCCAGCAAACCGGCCTTCAGATAGTCCCTACCCAGTTCCAATAATGCATAAACCTTTAGTCGGTGTTCCAGGTTGGGACGGGCAATCAGGTTTTGGTGTATGCGGATCGCACGTTCGACCTCACCACGCTTCCTGAACAGATTACCCAGCACAAGATGCGTTTCAACTGTATCTGAATCGACCTCGACCAGCCGTATAAATACCTCTATCGCCTTGTCAGGCTGCTCATTAAGCAGAAAGTTGAGGCCCTTGATGTAGTCGCCGGGAAGTGTCCTGTCGCGTGGCGATTTGCCCGTGCGTTTGGCGGCATACCAACCTGACGCGGCCGCTACAGGCAGTAGCAGCCATAACAGACTTAACATCAATGCTCGCCTTTTATGGGGATTTCTCGCAGGTTCTGGATTTCCTGCTCAACCAGAGTAATTTTTTTACGTAACTTATTTGTCTCGATACGCCGCCTTATTAGATAACGGCCAGCTGCCACGAAACCGAGACACACTCCGATACTTAGTGTGATCAGTACCAACAGGGCAAGAGAAATATCGCGTTGACCGAAGTAATAATTGACGGTTACAGTCTGATGATTCAGTAATATGAACGAGGAGCTTACAGAAATGAATATCAAAAACAGTATTATATAACCAATGCGTCGTATAGGCATGAGCTTGCTTACCGGTATTTTCGATAATCAGGGCTCAGTCAGCAGCCTTCATCTCGATATTGACCCTGTCTCTGAGCTCTTTTCCAGGCTTGAAATGTGGCACATGCTTACCGGAAAGCGATACGGCTTCGCCCGTCTTCGGGTTCCTGCCTATCCTTGGTGGACGATAGTGCAGGGAAAAACTGCCAAAGCCTCTTATTTCGATGCGCTCTCCTGAAGCAAGCGTGCTGCTCATCTGCTCCAGGAGGCTCTTCACCGAAAGCTCGATATCCCTGAAAGCGAGGTGCTTCTGCTTCTGGGAAATTTGTTCAATAAGATCTGATTTGGTCATTACTTCAACTGCGAGGTCCGTTTATCAGTATTATCAACAATGAACTTAAAAAAGATATTATTCGTCTTCATTGTCACCCATGTGTTCTTTGAGGATATCACCCAACGAAGTCGTTGCCGCAGTGCCTGAGCTACTGTAATCCTGCAACACTTCGGCTTCCTCGGCAAACTCCTTGGCTTTAATCGACAGTGTTATGGCGCGCGTCTTACGATCCACACCCATAAATTTCGCTTCCACCTCATCACCTTCCTTAAGCACGGTACGAACATCCTCCACCCGGTCACGAGCCAGCTCGGAGGCACGCAGTGTACCGTCTACACCGTCGCCTAAATCAATAATCGCAGCCTTGGCATCGACCTCACGGACTATACCCTTGACGATGCTGCCCTTGGCATGTTCAGCAACATAATTGGAGAAAGGATCTTTGTCCATCTGTTTGATACCGAGAGAAATCCGCTCACGCTCCGGATCTACTGACAATACCACTGCTTCCAGTTCTTCACCCTTCTTGTAATTACGGACGGCTTCTTCACCCGGAATATTCCATGAAATATCCGATAAATGAACCAGCCCGTCGATTCCACCATCCAGGCCTATGAATATACCGAAATCAGTAATTGATTTGATAGTACCGCTAACTTTGTCATTTTTATTGTGCAGGGCGGCGAACTCTTCCCAGGGATTACCCTGGCATTGCTTCATGCCCAGCGAGATACGACGGCGTTCCTCGTCGATATCTAGGATCATCACCTCAACTTCCTGACCCAGTACAACCATCTTGGCAGGATTAACGTTCTTGTTGGTCCAATCCATTTCGGAAACATGTACCAGACCTTCGACACCCTCTTCGATCTCGACAAAGCAGCCATAATCAGCAATGTTCGTAACCTTGCCGAAAAGTCGGGTACTTTCTGGATAGCGTCGGGCAAGTGCAACCCACGGATCATCGCCCAGTTGTTTGAGGCCCAGCGAAACACGGTTACGTTCACGATCGAACTTCAACACCTTGACATCGATCTCGTCACCAATATTCACGATCTCTGAAGGATGCTTGACGCGTTTCCACGCCATATCGGTGATATGCAACAGACCATCGACACCACCGAGGTCGAGGAACGCGCCATAATCGGTAAGGTTCTTGACAATACCCTTGGCGACCTGACCTTCGTGCAGATTCTCCAGCAGCTCCTCACGTTCGGCGCTGTATTCTGATTCCACCACAGCACGGCGTGAAACCACTACATTGTTACGTTTCTGGTCGAGCTTAATAACCTTGAATTCGAGTTCCTTGCCTTCCAGGTAGGTGGTATCGCGTACCGGACGTACATCAACAAGTGAACCCGGCAGGAATGCGCGGACTTCACCCAGTTCAACCGTAAAGCCACCCTTGACCTTACCAGTAATCAATCCCTGAACGGTCTCGTCGCTCTCAAAAGCTGTTTCGAGGGTCGACCAGACCTTGGCGCGCTTAGCCTTTTCGCGTGACAGACGTGTTTCACCAAAGCCATCTTCGATGGAGTCCAATGCCACTTCAACAACATCACCAACATCGACTTCGACTTCGCCGTTGTCGCTCTTGAATTGTTCTATGGGAATAACGCCTTCAGATTTAAGGCCTGCATTGACGATGACTGTATCGTTTCTGACTTCCACTACGGTACCGTTGATGATGGTACCAGGACGCATCTCGATATTGCTTAGGCTCTCTTCAAATAACTGCGCGAAACTTTCACTCATGGGTTGATTGGACTCGTGTTAATAACTGGAAACAGGCTTTGCAAAACCAAGGCTCGTTTCCTGCCGGTTAAGTTAAAAAATTATCCCGCCAGAATCAGTACTCTCGCAAGCACCTCATCAAGACTAATGCCGGTGGTATCGATGACAATCGCATCCTCCGCCGGTACCAGCGGCGCGACTTTGCGGTTTTTATCCCGCTCATCGCGCTTGGCGAGCTCGTCAAAAAGGGCGACAAGACTAGCACTAATTCCTTGATCCATCAACTGTTTATAGCGCCTGTTGGTCCTTTCCTCAAGGCTCGCGGTGAGAAATATTTTGCAGCTGGCCTGGGGGAACACCACCGTCCCCATATCCCGTCCATCAGCAACCAGTCCCGGTGGTCTGAGGAAGTCGCGCTGCCGCTGAAGCAAGGCTTCACGTACCGGTGGCAAGGCGCCCAAGATCGAGGCGGCGTTGCCGCAATCCACGGTACGAATCGCCAGGCTGACATCCTCCTCCTCCAGCAGAATGCATTCTCCACCAGCCTCATCAGTGGTGAAGCGCACATCCAGGGTCACCGCCAGCCTGACCAACGCATCCACATCATCAAGCGAGACCCTGTGCCGTTCAGCAGCCAACGCCAACAAGCGATACAAGGCACCACTGTCGAGCAACCCATAACCCAGCTTGTCTGCCAGCAGGCGACTGACCGCGCCCTTGCCGGAACCACTGGGGCCATCGATAGTAATGACTGGAATTTCCAACCCCTGGCTAGACATTGATCGATATCTCCAGCCCCGCCTTCCGCGCCAGGACCATGAAACCGGGAAATGAGGTTTTCACGTTATCGCAGCCGTTGATAAGAATCTGGTCGTTTGCTCGTAAACCTGCCATTGCGAAGGCCATCGCAATGCGATGATCTCCCAGGCTATCAATTTCGCCACCCCCCATCTCACCACCGATGATCATGATGCCATCGTGTGTAGGCTGCGCCTGGATACCAAGGACCTGCAGACCATCAGCCATCGCTTGGATACGGTCACTTTCCTTGACCCTAAGTTCCTCCGCCCCTGTGAGAACCGTCGCCCCCTGGGCACAGGCAGCTGCTACAAAGATCGCCGGGAATTCATCTATCGCCAGCGGCACCAGATGTGGAGGGATATTTATACCCTGGAGTGGCGCCGACTTTACGCGGATGTCAGCCACCGGTTCACCACAGACTTCATGCTGATTCATTATCTGGATATCCGCACCCATTAACTGCAAAATATCGATGACTCCGGTACGGGTAGGATTGATTCCGACATGCTGTAACAAAACATCCGAGCCTGGGGCAATACTGGCGCCCACCATGAAGAACGCGGCTGAAGAAATATCGGCCGGTACATCGATGGGCATACCCCTTAAAAATTCTCCACCCGCAATGCAGACTTCAGCATCGCTACGCTCAAGTTTATAACCCATACCCATGAGCATGCGCTCGGTATGATCACGTGTAATTGCTGGCTCATGGACACAGGTCCTGCCCTGCGCATACAGGCCGGCCAGCAATAGACTCGACTTAACTTGGGCGCTCGCAACCGGCATTCGGTAATCGATGGCCTTTAGCTTCTTGACAGGTTTGATTTCAAGTGGCGGGGTGCCACCCGCGGCGGTATTGATCCGTGCGCCCATTTCAAGTAGGGGATCACTGACACGTCGCATTGGTCTCGTCGATAGCGAGGCATCCCCGATTAATGTCGACGCAAAAGACTGGCCGGCAAGCAAGCCGGTCATCAATCGCATCGAAGTACCTGAGTTACCCAAATCCAGCGACGTCTTAGGTGCCTGTAGACCGTGCAGACCTGCGCCATGTATGACGACCCGCCCCTTTTGCGGGCCTTCAATATCAACACCCATGGCGCGGAATGCATCAAGTGTCGCCAGACAGTCTTCCCCTTCCAGGAAGCCGCTGACTTCGGTATCACCTTCGGCGATTGCACCCAGCATGATCGAGCGATGAGAAATCGATTTGTCACCGGGCACCCGCAACTCGCCACCGAGTTGCCCACCCGGGGCAATGCGAAACTGTGTGTTATGACCGTCCCCCATGAATATCCTGTCGTAATATAAATTCTAATGTGTGTTTGTAATGTTCTTAGACCAGGGTTATTTCACAAACTTATCTCGAGCCTGTTTTGCACGCGTAAAAATTTCCAGCAAGCTATCGCCATCTGCTGCGGTGATCGCATGTTTGATATCGTGCAGATCGTTTTCGTAACGCGCCATCATCTCAAGTAACGCTTCAGGATTGGCCAGGCAGATATCGCGCCACATGACCGGGTCACCTGACGCTATGCGTGTGAAGTCACGAAAACCGCCAGCGGCATAACGAAAGATCTCGTCGTGATCGTTCATCCGTGCGAGGCTGTCGACGAGACCAAATGCCAGCATATGCGGCAGGTGGCTGGTGGCCGCCAGTACCAGATCATGATGTGCAACATCCATTTCCTCGACGATTGCGCCAGCAGACTGCCACATCTCGCGGACCCTGGCCAATGCCTGAACATCGGTATCTGCAAGCGGTGTCAGGATGACACGCCTGCCATCGTATAACTCGGAAAAAGCCGCCTCTACGCGGCTTTTTTCGGTGCCTGCAATAGGATGACCTGGCACAAACCGGGGCGGCACGTGTCCAAAAATACGTGCCACATCGTTGACCACACTCTGCTTGGCACTGCCCACATCGGTCAACACCACTGCCGGATCAAGAGCAGGTTTAATGAGCTCACAAACTGTTGCTATCGCGCCCAGCGGCACCGCCAGCACTACAACATCGGCTCCGGCAACTGCCTTGCAAGGATCCAGTTCGTAAGCATCGATCACACCCAGTTCGAGCGCCTTTTGCAGGTGCGCGGCATCACGACTATGCCCAATGACTTGTTTTACATGGCCACTGCGTCGCAACGCCAATGCAAGTGACCCACCGATCAGACCTACTCCGATAATGCACAGGCGATTAATCACAATCCCAGCACCTTATCCAGTGCCTGCAGCACACGCTGATTCTGCTCGTCTGTAGCAATGGTGATCCGCAAATGATGCGGCAAACCATAGTTAGCAATCGGCCTGACAATCACGGCCTCGTGCAGCAAGGCATCATAAACAGGTAAAGCAGGTCTGCCTACATCTACGCTAATAAAGTTAGCTACTGAAGGGATATGGTTCAGATGACGTGCTGCACACTCTTCAACCCAGTATTGCAGCCCCAGTGAATTGATTTCACGACTGCGTATGACATGCGCTTTGTCGGACAAGGCAGCCAGGGCCGCGGCCTGTGCCAAATGGTTTGTATTAAATGGCTGGCGCACACGATTGAGCAGATCTGCAACCTCGGGACTGGATATCGAATAGCCAATGCGCACACCAGCAATGCCATAGATTTTGGAAAAAGTCTGGGTTACTACCAGATTAGGGAACTCACTAATCCAATTGCTGGCATCGGGATAATCCTCCTCCTGCACATACTCGCTATAGGCCTGATCGACGACTACCAGCACATTCCCGGGAACCGATTTGATGAACGCATAAAGCGTATCGTGCCGTAACCATGTGCCCGTCGGATTGTTCGGGTTGGCGATAAAAATCAAACGTGTCGCATCATTGATATGGGATTCAAATGCCGCAAGGTCGTCTCCATGCGGCATATCATGGTCAGCCGGGTTGGCCTTGGCCACGCGTGCCGTGGCCCCGACAGCACGGGTAACAAGCGGATACACAGCAAAGCCATGCTCCGAAAACACAACCTCATCAACCGGCGTCACAAAGGTGCGCGCCATTAACTCCAGGATTTCGTTGGAACCATTACCCAGGGTGATGTTTTCAACTTTAAAGCTATGTAATTCAGCCAAAGCTTGCTTCAAGGCAAAACCATTCCCATCAGGATAACGCTCGATGCCTTCAGCTGCATTGCGGATCGCGGCAACCGCCAGCGGACTGGGTCCAAGCGGATTTTCGTTAGATGCCAGCTTGAGTGAATCGCTGATACCCAGTTCACGCTCCAGCTCTTCGACAGGCTTACCCGGTTCGTAGGGTTGCAGTGTGCGCACACCACCTGCTGTTAACGTTGTAAAGTCGCAGCTCAAAGCATCAAGCCTGTTGGCGTTAGGGGACCTCTTAACATGAGTAGAATCGCCTGTCGGTCTACAAGACCGCCTTGGGATAGGAGCCCAGGACATTGAATACATCCGCTTCCTGGCTTAGCTCGGCAAACGCAGTCTTGACGTTGTCCTCGTCGACATGGCCTTCAATATCCAGGAAGAACACATACTCCCAGTTCGCGCAATGTGAAGGACGCGATTCAATACTCGTCATGCTGACATTATTACGCGCCAGCGGCTCCAGCATACGGAACAGTGACCCCGGTTTATTGTGTGCAGAAATCAGTACGCTGGTCTTGTCCTTGCCGCAGGGCGGCACCGGCATGCTTTGGCGTCCTATGATTAAAAACCGAGTGGTGTTATCGGGATGGTCCTCAATACAGCTGTGCAGGATTTTCAAATCGTATATCTCGGCAGCGGCATCACCGGCAATCGCTGCATTGCCGACCTCATCCTCGATACGCCGCGCCGCTTCGGCATTACTGTTAACCGTTACTCGTTCTGCCTGTGGCAAATTTGCATCCAGCCATTCCCTGCACTGCGCCAGAGATTGCTGATGTGAATACACACGTTCGATTTTCTCCAACTGAAGATCGCTGCTCGCCATCAAATGGTGGTGGATACGTAATTCAACCTCACCCGAGATCTTCAGCGGCGATTGCAGGAACATGTCCAGGGTGTGATTCACTACACCTTCAGTGGAATTCTCAATTGGCACCACACCGTAGTTACAGGTGCCCGCCTCCACTTCGCGGAATACTTCATCAATGGAAGCCAGGGAAACAGTGTTGACTGAATGACCAAAGTGCTTGAGAGCGGCTTGCTGGGTGAAGGTTCCTTCCGGGCCCAGAAAAGCGACATTCAGCGGTTGTTCCAGGGCGAGGCAGGCGGACATAATTTCTCTGAACAAACGCGCCATTTCCTCATCACTGAGCGGGCCTTTGTTATTTTCAAGGATACGACGTAACACGTAGGCCTCACGCTCTGGCCGGTAAAAAGTCACGTCCGGGTCAGTTTCACGCTTGACCAGCGCCACATCCTGCGCACAACGCGCACGTTCACTGATCAGCCTGAGAATATCCTCATCAAGCTGATCAATGCATTTCCGCAGTGTTGCAAGTCTGTCCTGATCGCTCATGTTTATTCTGCTTACAATACCCGTACCTTAAGCACGCCTTCAACAGCGGCAATTTGCTCAACGACATCATCAGGAAGCCTGGATTCAGTATCCATCAGGGTATAAGCGATATCACCATTGGATTCATTAACCATATGTATGATATTGACACTACTCTTACCCAGATAATGTGAGATTCTGGCTACCATATCCGGCACATTGCGGTTGACCACTGAAAGGCGCGCGTTACCCTTGCGCGGCAACTTTACTTCCGGAAAGTTTACTGAATTACGCACAGTACCGTTTTCCATAAATTCACGCACCTGCTCGGCAACCATTATGGCGCAATTTTCTTCCGCTTCCCCGGTAGACGCCCCCAAATGCGGCAGGGTAATCACCCTCGGTTTGCCCTTCAGGTAGCTGGTAGGGAAGTCTGTGATGTAGGCATAGACCTTGCCTTGATCTATCGCTTCGCACACGGCTTCGTCATCGACTATCCCGCCACGGGCAAAATTGAGGACAACAACACCCTCGCGCATGTTCGTCAGTCGTTCACGGTGAATCATATTACGTGTTGCATCGATAAGCGGCACATGAAACGTTACGAAATCAACACGCGTCAGCAAATCGTCGGCACTGCTCGCCTGCTCCACATCGGCAGACAATTGCCAGGCGCGTTTAACGGTTATCGTCGGATCAAATCCGACGACACGCATACCCAACGACAAGGCGGCATTTGCGACCTCCACACCGATAGCACCCAGGCCTATTACACCAAGAGTGCGCCCAGGCAATTCGAAACCAACATACTGCTTCTTGCCTTCTTCGACCTTTTTATTGAGAGCAGCATCGCCTTCTTCATCAAGCCGGGTGGTGTAATCCCAGGCCTGGCATATATTACGACTGGCGATCAACATCCCAGCCATGACCAGTTCTTTCACTGCATTGGCATTTGCGCCCGGCGCATTAAATACCGGGATACCGAGGGCACTCATTTTGTCAACGGGAATATTATTGACGCCCGCGCCGGCACGCGCCACCGCCACCAGGCTGGGTGGAATATCCATATCATGCATTTTGAATGAACGCAGCATGATGATATCCGGGTGCACTATCTCGGATGCGACCTCGTACCGGTCGCGTGGTAATCGCTCCAGACCTTTGGCAGAGATATTGTTGAGGGTAAGAACTTTAAACATTAGGCATATGACCTATCTAGTGATTTGAACCGCAAAGCCGCAAAGGACGCAAAGATTAAAGATCAAACCTGAAATAATGTGCTTGGCAGCTATTCATAAGCATTAAACTATATTTCAATTTAAAAATACGAATTCTGCATTTAATCCAATCGCAAATGATTTACATTCATCGCAGGCTATTGTTCATAAAGTCTTAATCTTTGTAAACTCTGCGCCTCTGTGGTGAACGCTTAACCATTACGGCGCTCGAAGTCAGCCATAAATTCGATGAGTATATCGACACCTGATTCGGGCATCGCGTTATATATGCTGGCACGCATACCACCCACCGAGCGGTGCCCCTTCAGGGTTAACAAACCAGCAGTTCTGGCTTCAGACAGGAAGTCACGATCCAGTGACGCGTCCGCTAGTGTGAACGGCACATTCATGCGTGAACGACAGGCAGGATCAACTGGGTTGGCATAGAATTCCGAAGCATCAATCGCTGCATAGAGCTTTTGCGATTTACGTTCGTTGATTTCAGCCATTGCCCGCAGTCCACCTCGCTGTTTCAGCCAATCGAACACCAGCCCAGCTAGATACCAGCTATAGGTCGGTGGTGTATTGGCCATCGAGTCGCTATCTGCATACGTCTTATAATCGAACATGGCTGGCATACCTGGTAGCGGCTCACCGATCAAATCATCGCGTACTATCACAACAGTCAGTCCGGCCGGACCGATATTCTTTTGCGCGCCCGCATAGATCACGCCGTACTTGTTGACATCAACAGGACGCGAAAGGATCGTCGATGACATGTCAGCTACCAGCGGCACGTCTCCGGTTTCAGGTATCCAGTGAAACTCGACACCACCTATCGTCTCATTGGGCGTATAGTGTACATACGCCGCATCAGCGTTTAGCTGCCAGTTGTCAAATGCGGGAACAGTCATGAATTTTTGCGCTTCGCTGCTGGCTGCAACACCAACCTCACAAAAGCGTTTGGCTTCTGCAATCGCTTTCTTCGACCAGGCGCCGGTATTGATGTAATCTGCCTTGCCTCGCCCGCGTAGCAGATTGATCGGCACCATAGCAAACTGACTTGTAGCCCCTCCTTGCAGGAATAGCACCTTGTAATTTGCCGGGATCGACATTAATTCACGCAGATCCGCCTCAGCGCGTTCGGCGATAGATATGAATTCCTTGCCTCGATGACTCATTTCCATCACCGACATACCACTGCCCTGCCAGTCCAGCAGCTCATCACGGGCACGTTCCAGCACTTCTACGGGCAACACCGCAGGGCCGGCACTAAAGTTGTATTTTCTGTTCATCTATTTTCACCACAGGGCCGTAAAAATCGCGAAATTGTTTATTCCAACAAGGCGTTACCCTGGTTGCAGTTCGTTAACATTGAAAGCGGGAAATCAGTTACGGCGCTATAAAATTCACCCATTACAGTCCCTGTATCCCTGATGCACTTACCACCTCTGGAGGTGCAATTAGTCAGCGGGTGGGTTGTCTTCGTCGTCATCCTCGTTTTCACCGCCAAGGCTTTCGATGTGTTCCACCTCAACAAGACGCTCATCTTCACTGAGTCTGATAAGACGCACACCCTGGGTATTGCGGCCCATCACCGAAACGCCGTCTACGGCAGTACGCACCAGGGTGCCATTATCGGTGATCAGCATAATTTCGTCATTGTCTTCCACCAGGTCAGCACCCACAACACGGCCATTGCGCGTCGTGGTCTGAATCGCAATCACACCCTGACCACCGCGTTTCTGCAATGGAAAGTCAGCCACGCTGGTACGCTTGCCATAGCCAAACTCGCTGGCAACCAGCACAGTCCCTTCCTGGCTACCGCCAGCAACAATAATAAGAGCAATAAGTTGCTGACCATCACCCAGTTTGATCCCACGCACGCCACTGGCGGTGCGACCCATCGCGCGCACCTGCGCTTCATCAAATCGAATCGATTTACCACCATTACTGATAAGAATAATATCCTGATGACCATCAGTAATCGCAACATCTATCAACTGGTCACCCTCGCGCAGATCGACGGCAATGATGCCACTGGCTCGCGGACGTGAAAAATCAGACAATGGCGTTTTCTTTATGCGTCCACTACTGGCCGCCATGAGAATATATTTATCTGTATCGAATTCACGGATCGGTAGCACTGCATTAATGCGTTCGCCTTCTTCCAAAGGCAGCAGATTAATGATCGGCTTACCGCGTGCTGCGCGTCCGGCCTGTGGTAACTCATAAACCTTAAGCCAGTAGACCTTGCCGCGGCTCGAAAAACACAAAATCGTATCGTGTGTATTGGCAACAAACAGCTTATCTACGAAGTCCTCGTCCTTGACTGAGGTCGCGGCCTTGCCGCGACCTCCGCGACGTTGTGCGCGATAGGTATCCAGAGGCTGGGATTTGGCATATCCGGCATGTGAAAGCGTTACGACCACGTCTTCCTCTGTAATGAGGTCTTCCATAGTCAGGTCTAGCTGATTCACCAGGATCTCGGTACGCCGTGTATCGCCGTACTGATCCCGGACAGCTGTTAGTTCATCACGTATAACCTGCATCAGACGTTCGGGATTACCGAGAATATCGAGCAGGTCGGCGATCACATCGAGCAATTCACCATAGTCTTTGACAATCTTGTCCTGCTCAAGCCCGGTCAATCGGTGCAAGCGTAAATCAAGAATGGCTTGCGCCTGTGTCTCTGACAAGCGGTACTCACCATCGACGAGACCATATTCGGGACCAATATTATCCGGACGCGAGGCCTCCGCCCCTGTGCGTGACAGCATGTCGGTCACCGCCCCCGGTTTCCAGCGACCCGCTACCAGCGCCGCTTTGGCCTCAGCCGGGCTTGGTGACGCCTTTATGAGGGCAATAATCTCGTCGATATTGGTCAGTGCAACGGCCTGACCTTCCAGGATATGCGCACGTTCGCGCGCCTTGCGTAGTTCAAATACCGTACGCCGCGTTACGACATCACGCCGATGACGTACAAATGCCTGCAGGACTTGTTTCAGGTTCACCAGCTTCGGCTGGCCATCCATCAGCGCCACCATATTGATGCCAAAAACATTCTGCATCTGAGTCTGCTGATAGAGATTGTTTAGCATGACCTCACCGACCTCGCCACGCCGCAACTCGATCACGATCCGCATGCCGTCCTTGTCAGACTCATCACGCAATCCATCCCGGGCTATACCATCAATCTTCTGCTCCTTAACCAGCTCGGCAATTTTCTGGATCAATCTTGCCTTGTTTACCTGGTAAGGTAATTCGGTGATGATGATGGTTTCTTTTCCGCTTTTCTCATCGGTCTCGATTTGCGTGCGGGCACGTACATAGATGCGTCCTCGCCCGCTACGGTACGCCTCGTGGATCCCGCGTGTGCCGTTGATGATACCGGCGGTGGGGAAATCGGGGCCTGGAACATGCTCCATCAAGCCCGCAATATCAATCTCCGGATTATCGATCAAGGCAAGACAGGCATTGGTAATTTCTGCCAGATTATGTGGCGGGATATTGGTCGCCATACCCACCGCAATACCAGACGAACCATTAACCAGAAGATTGGGAATACGTGTCGGCAGTACCGTCGGCTCCAGCTCCTTGGCGTCATAATTGGGAACGAAGTCGACCGTTTCTTTCTCGATATCGCCCAGCATCTCAGACGAGAGCTGTCTCATACGGCATTCGGTATAGCGATAGGCCGCCGGTGGATCGCCGTCGATGGAACCGAAGTTGCCCTGGCCATCGATCAATACATACCGCATGGAAAAATCTTGCGCCATACGTACCAGGGCATCATAAGTCGCAGTATCACCATGCGGGTGATACTTACCTAACACGTCACCGACGACGCGCGCGCATTTCACATAGGGACGGTTCCAGACGTTACTGTTCTCATGCATGGCGAACAGAATGCGCCGGTGTACCGGCTTGAGACCATCGCGAATATCGGGTAAGGCTCGACCAATGATGACACTCATTGCGTAGTCCAGATAGGACTGACGCATTTCATCTTCGAGATTGACGGGCAGGACTTCTTTGGCGAATTCAGCCATTATGACGCTTAGATCCCCAAGCAATTTAGATTAGGTAAATTAAACGATTATTATATCACGCTCTCCCCCACTTTCTAAATCTTTAATACGTATAAATCGCGACTCATTAGGCCTGAGCGAAAATTAATCAATGGAAACCCTCTGAAACCTGGTTTGGCTGCCGAAAATATCGGAGAAATCAGTTCCGCAGGTGTGCGGCAATTTTTGCAGCATCCGGTTGCCATATCACCCCTTTTTCGGTGACCAGCACATCGACGAGCTGGGCAGGCGTGACATCGAATGCGGGATTCCAGGCAGTCGCCGCTTTTTCTGTCAGCATGCGGCCCTGGAATTCACAAATTTCACCCGCTGGACGCATCTCGACCGGGATGTCATCACCACATGCAGTCTGTACGTCCAGGGTGCTGCTTGGCGCCACAACCATAAATTTCACACCATGATGACGAGCATTCACGGCAAGACTATAGGTGCCGATCTTGTTCGCCACGTCGCCGTTGGCTGCCACACGGTCAGCGCCTACGATGACCCAACCCAGATCACCACGGTGCATGAGGCTAGCGGCAGCCCCTTCACAAATCAGGGTTACTGGAATTTCATCATGTACCAACTCCCAGGCAGTAAGACGTGAACCCTGCAACCAGGGGCGGGTCTCGTCGGCATACACCAATTCAATCACACCACGTGTATAAGCATTACGGATCACACCCAATGCTGTACCGTAACCGCCGGTGGCGAGCGAACCCGTATTACAATGTGTCAGCACCTTGCGGGCATCGATCAAGCTGCCACCCAGTTCCCCCATACGGTAATTGGCGGCGATATCCTCATCATGGATACGCCGCGCCTCCTGTAGCAGGGCATCAAAAGGGTCATTATCCACTCCAGCGAGGCATTCCCGCATGAGCTCCAGCGCCCAAAACAGGTTTACCGCCGTGGGTCTGGATGCAGCCAGCACCTGTAGATCGGCCTCCAGCAGCGCCTGCCACTCAACAGCGGACTCACGATACCGCTGCCGAGCTGCCAAGGCCACAGCATAGGCGGCCGTGATACCGATTGCCGGGGCCCCTCGCACAACCATATCAGCAATGGCCGATGCCACTCCGGTGGCATCTTCAAACTCCAGATACGTTACTTCAGTGGGTAGTCTGCGTTGGTCCAACAGCCGCAGATGATCACCTGTCCACTGTATCGCCCTCACCTGATCATGCCGGCTCATTACGGAAAAATCCTCATGTCAGATTAAGAAACCTCGCCCAAGTGATTAATTGTGATAGGATTCACGGATAATAAAAACTTGACATTCATTATGGCATAGTTGATATATACGGGTAGAAAATCTATCTGAAGACGCTAAACTATTACGTAACTATTAATTCAACAAGAAACAAATAAAGGATGAGTCCTATGAAGGTCGCAACGAAATCTTTAATTCCTCTGGCACTGACAGCCGCAATGTTTGCAGCGCCCAGTGTTTACGCCGGTGAAAGCGGTTACTGGAACTGCCCCAACGGCACCCCAATCAAGAGTGGCGCTGGCGAATGCGTGCGTGATGCAGGCTGGAAAAAAGGCATGCCCGCCTGTGGCCAGAAGGTCGCCATGGCTAAACCCAAACCGGAATCTCGCGTAATGCCGGCAGTACCTATCGCCAAGGCACCACCTCCGGCACCACCGGCTCCCAAGCCTGTTGTTGAAACCCTCAGCCTGAGTGCCGGCGCCCTGTTCGCCTCGAACAGCAGCACCCTGACAGCCGAAGGTAAGCGCGAAGTCAGTGACCTGGCCAGCAAACTACGTCAATACGACTCTGTCACAGCGATCAATGTCGCTGGACATGCCGACAGCCGCGGCGCCGCAGCTTACAACCAGCAACTATCAGAGCGACGCGCCAATTCGGTCAAGAACGAATTGATCCGCCTTGGTGTTAACCCGGGTATCGTCACAGCTGTCGGTTATGGTGAAACCAGCCCGATTGCCAGTAATGATACTTCCGCTGGTCGCGCACAGAATCGCCGTGTTGAAGTATCAGTAACGGCTAGCAAGAAAACCTTCCGCTAATAGCAGTCTGAGCCAGGCAAATAACCCGTGACTCCGCAAGGAGTCACGGGTTTTTTTATGTGCGTATAATAATCAGCTTGCGGTTACATTGCCGCAGGCTGTATCTTTCATCAACATGCAAAATATCAATACCTTAATCAAGGCGCGCTATGTTATTCCTGTCGAGCCTCTAGCGTGCGTATTACAGGATCACGCTATCGCGATTAACGATGGCCGCATCATCGATATCCTGCCAAGCGCGGTCGCCTCACAGCGTTATCAGGCCGACAACACACTTGCCTTTGAAGAACACGCCCTGATCCCGGGCCTCATCAATACCCATACACATGCCAGTATGAGCCTGTTCCGCGGCCTGGCCGACGATCTGCCATTGATGGAGTGGCTAAACAAACATATCTGGCCAGCGGAGTCCCGTTGGGTCAATGAAGAATTTATCCATGACGGCACCCAGTTAGCAATCGCGGAAATGTTACGCGGCGGCACCACTTGTTTTAATGATATGTATTTCTTTCCCGAGATCACTGCCCGGCTTGCTGCTGATATCGGAATGCGCGCCGTTGTTGGCTTGATCGCCATCGAATTTCCGACGGTGTATGCCAATGATGCCAACGAATACATTAGCAAGGGACTTGAAGTACATGACAGTCTGAAAGCCGAAACACTCATTACCACGGCGTTTGCGCCTCATGCCCCTTACACGGTATCCGATAGCACCCTGCAGGACATCGCCAAATATGCCAATGAACTTGACATCCCGATCCATACTCATCTGCACGAAACCAAGGATGAAATCACACAAGGTATTGAGCACAACGGCAAGCGCCCGCTGGCGCGTCTGGCAGAATTGGGGCTGATTTCACCGGCATTAATTGGCGTACATATGACGCAACTCAGCGATGATGAAATCGGTAACCTGGCCGCACAAGGCGCACATGTAGTGCACTGCCCTGAATCGAACCTCAAACTGGCCAGTGGCTTCTGTCCGGTACAAAAATTGTTGGATGCCGGCATCAACGTGGCACTGGGTACCGACAGTGCCGCCAGCAATAACGATCTGGACATGCTGGCCGAAATGCGTACCGCGGCACTGCTCGCGAAAGCCGTGGCGAATGATGCCACTGCCCTGCCCGCAGCTTCGGCATTGCGTATGGCGACACTCAATGGTGCCATTGCACTGGGGCTCGCTGAGGAAACCGGTTCGCTCGAGGTCGGCAAGTCAGCCGATATCGTAGCCTTGCACCTTGGCGAAGTCGAAACCCAGCCGCTGTATAATGTGCACTCACATATTGTCTACGCTGTCGGACGCGACAAGGTCAGTGATGTCTGGATCGCCGGCCAACACCTGCTCAAGGAACGTCGACTCGTTAAAATGAACGAGCAGACCCTCAAGGGAAAGGTCAATAACTGGAACCATAAGATACAAACCAGCAGCCACTGATTCATCTGAAACAGATATACTGAAGCCTGTTGCTTCTACCGGAAATAACCATGCGCAATAACGCACAAAATTTCGATCCTGCGGAAATCGCCAAATTCGAGGAACTGGCACATCGCTGGTGGGATACCAACAGCGAATTCAAGCCCCTGCATGCCATCAACCCCCTACGGCTGAATTTCATCGACGACCGTGTGCCACTTACCGGCAAAAAGGTACTCGATGTCGGTTGCGGCGGCGGCATTCTTGCGGAAGCAATGGCGCAGCGCGGTGCTCAGGTAGTCGGCATCGATATGGGCGAAACGCCCTTGTCTGTAGCGAGGTTGCACATGCTTGAGTCCGAAGTCGAGGTTGACTACCGGCAAATCACTGCCGAAGAACTGGCTACACAGGAAGCGGGACAATATGATGCCGTAACCTGTATGGAAATGCTGGAACACGTGCCTGACCCTGGTTCTGTTATTCAGGCCTGCGCGACGCTGGTAAAACCCGACGGACATGTCTTCTTCGCCACTATTAATCGCAACCCAAAATCCTTCCTGTTCGCCATTGTCGGTGCTGAATATATCCTCAAACTTTTGCCCAAAGGCACGCACGAGTTCGCTAAATTGATTCGCCCGGCAGAACTGGAACGCTGGGCACGCGAAGCCGGACTGCACACCGAGACGCTAAACGGCATGAGTTATAACCCCTTTTCCCAGACTTATACATTAGGCCGCGATGTCTCCGTCAATTATCTCATGCACACACGCAAGGATTGATATCCATGCAGATCGATAGAGGCGGCATCAAAACGCTGTTGTTCGATCTGGATGGCACGCTTGCTGATACTGCGCCAGATATGGCTAATGCACTTAACAAGCTACTGCAAAGACACGGCAAACTACCACTCCCTTATGAAGCAATCCGTAACTATGTGTCGCGTGGCGGCGCAGCACTGGTACAACTGGGATTCGGCAACGATCTGGAGCCTTCCCAGTTTGAGAAACTCCGCCTTGAGTTTCTCGATATCTATGCACAGAACCTGTGCGTCGAAACACGCGTATTCCCCGGACTGCGCACAGCGCTCGATCACATCGACAGCAACGGGATGAACTGGGGTGTCGTGACCAACAAACCGGGCTGGCTAACTGATCCCTTAATGAAGGCACTTGGTATTTACTCTAATGCCGCCTGCGTCATCAGCGGCGACACACTCGAGCAGCGTAAACCACATCCCGGACCGGTATTACATGCCTGCGAGCAGGCTGGCAGCAAGGCGCATGAATGCCTATTTATTGGTGATGATCAACGCGACATTGAAGCCGGTAATGCAGCTGGCACAGCAACTGCGGTTGCCCTCTATGGCTATATAGACGACAGCGAGCAACCCGCGGACTGGGGCGCCACTGTCATGTTGGAAAGTGTCTCTAATCTCGTGGCCTGGTTACTCAGTACCGATGAGGCGACCCTCTGATGACATGGCAACAACGATTTCCATGGCTGCTGGAAATACCTGTGGAATATCTGCTGATTACGCTCAGCCTGTTCCTGCTGGGTATCGGTATCGGTGCACTTGTCATCAGGAGCAGGCTGCAAAAAGTAAACGCGGCCCTGAACGAGGAAAATACCCAACTCAACACCCGTTTGGAGATCGAGCACAATCGCCACCAGGAGCGGCTTGCCGCCATTGAGGACTCACGCCATCAGCTACAGGAAAGTTTCCTCTCACTCTCACAACGCGCATTGAAAGAAAACAATGATTCCTTCCTGCGCCTGGCCAATGAGAATTTGAAACAATTTCAACAACACGCTGAAAGTAATCTTGATAAAAAAGAAAAAGCGGTTGAAACACTCGTAAAACCCATCCAGGAAGCATTACAAAAGACTGAGCAACAAATCCAGAATATCGAAAAAGAGCGCATCGCCTCCTACAGCTCTTTGGCCCAGCACCTCAAACTCGTTGCCGAGAGCCAGCACTCACTGCGCAGCGAAACCCGTAATCTTGTACAGGCATTACGCCGCCCCGAGGTACGAGGCCAGTGGGGTGAAATGACCCTAAAACGCCTCGCAGAATTATCCGGTATGGTCGAGCATTGCGATTTTGTCGAGCAAGAGCATCGTACTACCAGCGAAGGAGCCATGCGTCCTGATATGATCGTGCGCATGCCGGACAGCCGCGAAATTATCGTCGATGCCAAAACTCCACTGGATGCCTACCTCAGCGCTATGGAGGCGAGTGATGATGAGCAACGCGACAACTATCTTGCACACCATGCACGCAAGGTCCGTGAGCGCATGAAAGAACTGGCCAGCAAGGCCTATTGGACCCAATTCAAAAATTCACCTGATTTTGTGGTGTTGTTCATCCCCGGCGATCAATTCCTGTCTGCAGCACTTGAACATGATCCTGCCCTGTTGGAAGACGCACTCAACAATAAAGTGATCCTGGCGACGCCTACCAGTCTGATCGCTCTGTTACGCGCGGTCGCATTCGGCTGGCGTCAGATGGTGGTAGCTGAGAATGCGGAAAAGATACGCGATCTGGGCGAAGACCTATATAAGCGTGTGGTTAATTTCACCGAACACCTGATACGCATGGGCAAAAGCCTTGGCAGTAGCGTGGACCAGTACAACAAAGCGATTGGCTCACTGGAACATCAAGTACTTCCGGGTGCCCGCAAATTCACCGAGCTTGGCATTCACACGAAAAAAGAAATTACCGACCTGGAGCAACTTGATAAAACCGCGCGCATGCCTGCTAACAAAGAATGATATATTCATAACAGGTTGCGTAGTCACACGCATCGAATCATTTCATCATAGGCGTAAAACTGCTCTTCATACTCGTTACACCAATCTCCCAAACCTGAATGGATCCAGAACACGGTATGCCAGCCTCAGAATTACAAGTTAAAGCCGCTTACGCTCACTGCCTTGCCATTAGCCGGGATCACTACGAAAATTTCCCCGTGGCATCTATGTTATTGCCGCAAAGATTGCGCCATCCTGTAGCAGCGATATATGCATTTGCCCGCCGTGCCGACGATTTCGCAGATGAAGGGGATATCGACAACGACACGCGGATTAAATCCTTACAGGCGATGGGCACCTCACTTGATGCCATTATCAATCGCGAAGCGACAGATGATCCGGTTTTTATCGCTGTCAATGATGCAATAGTACGCTTTCAGCTGCCTATTGAGTTATTCCACGAGTTGCTATCGGCCTTTACACAGGATGTTACCAAGCACCGCTATGCTCACTTCGGCGAAGTTATGGAGTATTGCAAACGTTCCGCCAACCCTGTCGGCAGGCTGTTATTGCATCTGACGAATCAGGCCACAAAGCAGAATATCGCGTACTCAGATGGCGTTTGCAGCGCATTACAACTCATTAATTTTTACCAGGACCTTGCTCAGGATTACCATGAACAGGGGCGTATATATATACCCGCTGATGAAATGATGGATTATGGCGTCAGCGAAAGCCATTTTCGCGATACTATTAGTGATAGCGCCATGGCGGCATTGATGCAAAAACAATATCAGCGTGCTGACAAAATCCTCAGGGCAGGCGCCCCGTTGGGAAAACAACTCAAGGGAAGGTTCGGCATAGAGATCCGTGCCGTTATTCTTGGCGGCGCACGCGTGCTATACCGATTACGACAGCAGGACAAGATATTTTCGCGCCCAAGGCTGAACTACCAGGACTGGTTTTCAATCTTAAAGGGTGCTTTTTTGAAGAAATAGCATAAACAATGCATCTGCGCACTCGCATGTCTGCGTATGAAATATTAAAATTGGTATTCAATTACAACTTGTCACACAACAACTCATTCATAAATCATGTTTAGCCCATCTCGCATGCTTGGTAAATTGCTTGCCAGGTATCTGCAAAAGCAAATCAAGACCTATAATATGTTCGCTGCCTCTGACCCGGACGCGCTCGAAGCCATTTTACAACCTGGTGATATCCTGCTTGTCGAGGGTAACCTGCGGATCAGTACGGCAATCAAATACCTGACCCAGTCGACCTGGTCACATTCAGCGATGTATGTGGGTGACGTCGTTGGCAGCAAGGACAAAGATGGCAACGCCAAGGTATTGATAGAGGCAGATATCATCAAAGGCGTAATCGCATCACCTCTCGCCAAATACAAATCCTTCAACATCCGTATTTGCAGACCACTAGGCGTTACATCTGAGGACAAGATGAAAATCCTCAATTACATGATGAAAAGCCTTGGCAACTCCTACGATTTGAAGAATGTTATCGACCTGATGCGTTACCTGTTACCACAACCACCGGTACCCAGCCGCTTCCGGCGCCGTATGATTGCTCTCGGCAGCGGCGACCCGACTCGCGCGATCTGTTCGAGCCTGATCGCACAGGCCTATCAGGCAGTAAATTACCCTATTCTGCCTACAAGGGTCGTCAGGCAGAATCAAATTGACTACTCAGACAAGGAAATTCTCAAAATTCGTCACCACAGCCTGTTTACGCCGCGCGATTTCGACCTGTCACCCTACTTTGAAGTCGTCAAACCCACCATCAACCAAGGCTTTGATTACCAAACCATAGTCTGGGCTGATACAGATGCCACTGATAATAACTGATGACAGACTGTGCTAGGATCGAGTCATTATATCTGTAAGCATCAATACTATGACACCTGATAAATACTGCCAGGAAAAGACCGCAAAAAGCGGTTCCAGCTTTTATTACAGCTTTTTATTTCTGCCACTGGAACAACGCCGCGCTATCACAGCGCTGTATGCATTCTGCCGTGAAGTGGACGATATTGTAGATGAGTGCAACGAACCTGCCGTTGCTGCTGCTAAATTAGGCTGGTGGCGAGAGGAAATCAAGCATACCTTTCAGGGAAACCCCTCTCATCCCGTTACCAAGGCCTTGTCACCATTTCTTGAAAGTCGCAATCTTCCAGAAGAGTATTTTCAGGAAATCATTGATGGCATGCAGATGGATTTGGAATTCGATGCTTATCCGAGTTTCAAGGAACTTTCTCTATACTGCTATCGTGTCGCCGGTGTTGTTGGTTTACTGGCAGCAGAAATTTTTGGTTATCAAAATAGGCGCACACCCCAATACGCACACTATCTCGGCATCGCCTTCCAACTCACCAATATTCTCAGGGACGTGCGTGAAGATGCAGACCGGGGCCGTATGTACATCCCACTAGACGAACTTGAGGAATTCAAGGTCAAGCCCGAAGACCTGAGAGTCGGCATTTCGTCCAGTAAGACACATGAATTATTTGCGCATCAGGCGCAACGCGCACAGGACTATTATCGGCGCGCATTCGACTCTTTACCTGATGAAGATCGATACCCACAACGCAGTGGTATCATCATGGCAGAAATCTATCAGGCCCTGCTCAAGGAAATTGAGGACGATGGCTTTCGCGTATTGGAACAACGGACATCGCTGACACCATTACGCAAATTCTGGCTCGCATGGCGTACCTCCCGACGTGAAAGAAAATACCGCTAATCCATCTACCACCAAACTGACTGATCCAATACCTACGAGATGCATAAACCGGTAATCATCGCAGGTGGCGGCTGGGCTGGCATAGCCGCAACAATCCAGCTTACGCATCACGGTATCCCCGTTACACTGCTTGAGGCTGCATCGACACTCGGCGGACGAGCGCGCTGCGTCAACCACAATGATCAGGAGTTTGACAATGGGCAACACCTGTTCATTGGTGCATACCGTTCGCTGCTTAAGATCCTGCGCATCCTCGATATCGAGGAGGATGATATTTTCATTCGTCAGCCATTATCCTTGTTAACCAAGACATCCAGTACAAAACATGTCAGGTTAACCACACCCAGGTTACTGCCTGCACCCCTGCACCTGCTTGTCGGACTGGTGTGCACTCAAGGCATCGTTTTAAATGACAAATGCCGTGCACTTTCCCGCCTCAACAGCATGCTGGCCTGGAAAGACCCACATGATATCAGTGTGTCGGCCCTGCTCAATGAGTTCAGTCAACCCCGTGCACTACGTGAATACCTATGGGAACCAATCTGCCTGGCATCACTAAATACACCGATCGAACACGCCTCTGCCAAGGTATTTATAGAAACGTTGAGAGAATCATTCACAGGTAATCGCGCAAATTCCGATTTGCTGATCCCTAAGAAAAATATCTGCGAAATATTTCCCTCCCCTGCACAACAGTATCTCAAGAAGCATAATATCGATGTTCACTTTTGCGAACGAGTGAAACACCTCGACATATCAAATAATACTGTCAAAGGCTTGAGTACTAGGCATGCAAGCTTCGATGCGGATCACATCATTCTAGCAACAGCGCCACGTCAAACGCTGCGTCTCATCAATGGCATACAACCCTTGGACTCGATCAGCAAAAAACTTGGCAACTTTGAGTATGAACCCATCTGCACAGTCTATTTACAATATCCACAACAGACACAATTGGGAAGGCCGTTCCTGGCAATATCTGCTGCTACTGCGCAATGGATTTTCGATCGCCGCATCACTGGGACACCCGGGATGATGGCAGCCGTCATCAGCGCTGACGGTCCACACATGGCACTGTCAAATGAGCAGTTGATTGAAAATGTAAAAGCAGAATTGGCAATATTTTTCCCACATTGGCCTTCTGCACAAAGCGCAAATGTTATCCGTGAAAAGCGTGCCACCTTCCGCTGTAGCCTGGATATTGATAAACAACGCCCAGCTAATGTGACTGATCTCAAAGGCCTGTGGTTGGCCGGTGATTACACTGACACAAAATTGCCTGCCACGCTGGAGGGGGCGGTACGTAGCGGTATACAATGTGCTAACCGAATTATTGATCATTATCAGAAAACAGACTCATGACTCCTGAAGAAATAGAACACTACAGTGCACCCATAGATCTGTTACAGGATCGCGTCATAATCGTCACTGGTGCTGGGGATGGCATTGGCAAGGCTGTTGCCAAGACCTATGCGGCACATGGCGCCACAGTAGTACTGGTCTCCAAAACCATCAAGAAACTCGAAGCTGTTTATGACGAAATCGAGGCGGCCGGAGGACCCACACCTGCAATCTATCCAATGAATTTTGAGGGTTGTACCGTGAAGGATTATGAAGATATGGCGACCGCCATAGAAAAGGAATTCAACCGTCTTGATGGGCTTCTCAATAATGCAGGGTGGGTTGGAGCATTTACAGCTTTGAGTCAATATGACGTGGAACTTTGGTCCCGCGTTATTACTGTCAATCTTCACGCAACCTTCCTGATGACCCAAGCCTGTATCCCATTGCTTGAAAGAGCCAGCGACCCGGCTATAGTATTTTCGACTCATGATTGTGCGAGAGCATATTGGGGTGCGTTTGGCATTGCCAAACAGGGGCAGCAGGCCATGATGCAAATGCTGGCATCTGAACTCGATACTGACAAAAACAAAGTGCGCGTTAACGGCATCGATACTGGCCCGGTACGCACCACCATGCGCATTCAGAATTTCCCGGGCGAAGACCCGAACACCCTACGGCGCCCGGAAGAAATCACTGCGCCCTATCTATACTATATGGGGCCCGATAGCCGTAATTTGACAGGTGAGAATTTCACATTTTGACAACTAAAACAAACCATCTAACAAGCTATATCCGCGTCGAGTCTTCAACCTGGTTTTCGTGCATAAAGAGTAAAGCCTGTGAATAAAAAGTCAGCGTTACTGACAATGCTGCTGGGTACCTTTGCTACCCTCAATTTCACCAACGCAAAAGCGATGGATGCTGACGCCATTATTGGTTCGTGGATCACAGCAGGCGAGGCCTCACGCGTTGTAATTAGCAAACGAGACGGATTGTATTTCGGAGTTATCGCTGCGTTAAAAGATCCAACCTATCATACCGGTGAAATTGAGGGCATGGACGGCAAATCACGTACTGACCATAACAATCCCGATTCCCGGTTTCGTACCGAACCGTTAAAAGGCCTGGTATTAATGCAGGGATTCAGATACCAAAACGATAAATGGCAGGGTGGAACAATTTATGATCCAAACAATGGTAAAACCTACAAGGGGGTACTCTCACTTGCAGCCAATGGCAACCTGCAGGTGCGCGGCTATATCGGTGTATCGCTCATAGGCAGGACCACTATCTGGGAGCCGCTAGGATTGTACCGCGACAAGCAGTTTAGGTTTCTCGGAATCAGGGATTGCGATTGTGGAACCCCGAATTCACACTAGCATGGCAACAAGTGCTTATACGCCTTTTTTTCCTATATCACATTTTATCCGCAATCAAAGCCTCGAGTTTAACGATATCTACCGCGAAACGGCGGATACCCTCAGCGGTTTTTTCGGTTGCCATGGCATCTTCGTTGAATAAATAGCGAAAGGTTTTCTCATCCAAGGTCATGCGCTCGGCATCACTGTTGATTGCATTCTCCATCGTTAGCTTTGCGGGCACAGGATCATACGACGCCTGCAGCTCATCGAGCAGTCCGGGACTAATAGTTAGTAAGTCACAACCTGCCAGTTCTGTGATTTGCCCTTTATTGCGAAAGCTGGCGCCCATGACCTCGGTTTTATAATTGAATTTCTTATAATAGTTATAGATACCTGTTACAGACTGTACTCCTGGGTCATCTGCACCCACATACTCTTTGCCCGTTTGTTTTTTATACCAATCGTAAATGCGGCCAACAAAAGGTGAAATCAACTGCACTTTTGCATCCGCGCAGGCGATAGCCTGCGTCATGGAAAACAGCAATGTCAGATTACAATGTATGCCCTCTTTCTCCAACATCTCGGCGGCCCGGATACCTTCCCAGGTAGAGGCTATCTTGATCAATACCCGATCACGCGAAATGCCATGCTGCTCATACAAACCAATGATCTCACGGGCCTTGTTAAGTGTACCCGTAACATCAAAAGACAGGCGCGCATCAACCTCTGTAGATACCCGGCATGGCACGATATTTAATATCTCCAGTCCGAATAAGACCAGCAGCTTATCGATAACCCCATTAATGAGCGCCTGCCCAGATAATGCGGAACACTTGCTGTCAGCAATCGCCCTCTCTATGAGGTGTTGGTACTCTGCTTTCTGTGCAGCTTTGTAGATCAATGAGGGGTTGGTGGTTGCGCCAGTCGTATTGTAGGCCTTGATTGCCTCGAAATCCCCGGTATCCGCGACAATCTTCGTGTAGCGCCTTAATTGTTCAAGCTGGTTTTCTTGCTGTTTTAGCTCGCCCATTACCATTACCTCGCTGATATCTCTCGCCGGCTGACCTGATTGTTAATAATAACCGATTAATTGTCGGACGAAAGTGATTGATACACAGTATCATTTTGGCTGGTTGCACAGGTATTCTACAGCTACAATGTAGTTAACTAGCAATATATTGGCTCACTTGAGGGGATACTAATGCAATTGGGTATGATCGGCTTGGGGCGTATGGGCTCCAACATGGTGCGTAGACTGATGCATGATGGACATGATTGCGTCGGCTATGACCTCGACCCGGAAAGCGTCGCGCAGATCGCTTCAGAAGGCGCCATTGGTGCAACCACGCTGGATGAATTTGTCGCTAGACTGGAAAAACCGCGCATAGTCTGGATGATGGTTCCCTCTGGAAACCCTACCGAGCAAACCGTGCTGGCACTCGCCGGACATCTGGACTCTGGCGATATTCTCATAGACGGCGGCAATTCCTATTTCAAAGACGATGTGCGTCGCGCCAGCCTATTATCTGATAAAGGCATTCACTATGTCGATGCCGGCACTAGCGGCGGCATCTGGGGACTGGAGCGTGGTTATTGTCTGATGCTGGGAGGCAATAAAGCGATTATTGAACACCTCGACCCCATCCTCAAAACTCTCGCTCCTGGGATGGGTGATATCGAACGCACAACTGGTCGCGAGCACATGGGAGGCACTGCGGAACAGGGCTATCTCTATTGCGGCCCGAATGGCGCAGGTCACTTCGTCAAAATGGTACATAACGGCATTGAATATGGTGTGATGCAAGCTTATGCGGAAGGCTTTGATATCATGCGCAACGCTAATAAGGACAACCTCTCTGATGATTACCGTTATGAGCTGAATCTACCCGATATTGCAGAGCTTTGGCGGCGTGGCAGTGTTGTAGGTTCCTGGTTGCTCGATCTGACTGCGATCGCATTAGCGGGCAATCCCGATCTCTCCAATTATTCCGGCCATGTGCAAGATTCAGGCGAAGGCCGCTGGACGGTGATGACCGCCATCGAGGAAGCCGTACCGGCAGATGTTTTGTCAGCCGCCCTCTACACTCGTTTTCGTTCGCGTCAAGAACATACCTTTGCGGAAAAAGTGTTATCCGCGATGCGCCATCAGTTCGGTGGCCATGTGGAAACAAAAAAATAACGAATAATAAACAATCATGACTGACAGCAGACAGCAAAACCCACTCACTGCCGGGTTGTCGGAAACCTTGCTGCCGCAGCCCTGTACACTGATTATCTTTGGTGCAAGTGGTGACCTGACACGCAGGAAGCTGCTCCCCGCGGTATATAATCAGATGCTTGACGGCATACTGCCTGCCAACTTTGCGGTCCTTGGTTCGTCGCGTTCGGTCATGGATGATCAAGCTTTTCGCGAGTTCGCACATGAGGGTATTGAACGCTATTCGCGCCAGGCCATAGACAATCACCACTGGCCAGACTACGAACATCGATTATTCTATGAACCTGGCTCACTGGATGACCCTCAATGCTACGAGCGCATCAAACAACGTCTCAGTGAGATCGAACATGAGTTCGGCATTCCCGGTAACCGGATTTTTTACCTTGCCATCCCACCATCACTGATCGAAGTCACAGTTGAACAACTCAGGACGGCCGGTTTGATAATGCCCATCAATGAGCCTGGCCCCTTCTCACGCGTCATCGTAGAAAAACCGATCGGGCATGATCTCGTCAGCGCAAAGAAAATTAATGAAACCCTGGCGCGCAGTTTTAACGAGGAACAAACCTTCCGTATTGATCATTATCTCGGTAAGGAAACCGTGCAGAATATCCTGGTGATGCGCTTTGGCAATGCCATATTTGAGCCCTTATGGAATAAAAAATATATCGATCACGTACAGATAACCGTCGCCGAGGAGGAAGGTGTGGGTACTCGTGCCGGCTATTACGACCGCGCCGGTGCGCTACGCGACATGATACAAAATCATCTTTTGCAACTATTGTCACTCATCGCCATGGAACCCCCATGGTCCATGGATGCTGACGTGATCCGTGATCACCGCATGGACGTACTGAATTGCCTGCGCCCGGTTGCCACTGACAATATTGATCAACACGTCATTCGTGCTCAATATGGTCCGGGCACCTCACATGGTGCGGGAGTGCCTGGCTACCGCCGCGAGCAAGACGTGGACCCCGAATCCATCACTGAAACCTACGTTGCCATCAGGGCATTTATAGATAACTGGCGCTGGTCAGGCGTACCTTTTTACATCCGCACCGGTAAAAGACTACCCAAGCGCTCCAGTGAAATCGCCATACACTTCAAAGCTGTACCTCCGATCCTCTTCAATGCGGATACCAACAATCCACTGGAACCGAATGTATTGGCATTAAGCATTCAACCCGATGAAGGACTTTCACTACGCATTGCCACCAAACTACCGGGTCCGAAAGTGCGCATCTATCCTGTAAAGATGGATTTCCGTTATGGCTCCACCTTTGGCAACCCATCACCGGAAGCCTATGAACGCCTGCTACTGGACGTCATGGCTGGCGACGCCACCCTGTTCATGCGCCGTGATGCTGTAGAAGCATCCTGGGCATGGATAGAGAATATCCTGAATGCCTGGAAGAGCAGTGGCGCACGTTGGCTACCGGAGTATCCGGCTGGCAGTTGGGGCCCACTGGAAGCCGATCGCCTGGTTGAGTCCAGCAATCATAGCTGGCGAAAATTATAACTGCGATGAGCACATCACAAAGTAAAGCGCCACACATCATCGCGCATCCGCCGCGACCAGTGGATGTTGCCGCTATCGAGCGTGAGCTAATACAGGTCTGGGACGAATTTCGTGACGGCGCCAACGATAAACAAGCTATCATGCGCGCCTGCATGTCGAACCTTATGATTTTTTGTTCGACGGAACAACAGGCCACTGAAGTTGCAGCAGAAATCCCAACCATTGCGCAATTACACCCTGCGCGGGTTATCTTGTTGGTTAAAAAAGATGCACACAAGGATGCACCCATTGAGGCATCAGTCTCCGCCTTTTGCCGGCAACTCGGTAGCGGCAGGCAAGTCTGTTCCGAACATATCCGCATTGAAGCCAATGACAGCAATTGGCGACATCTGTCACCGGTTGCACGCTCACTACTGATAGGCGATTTACCTACGACTTTATGGTGGTTCGAACACCAACCTCCGGTGATACAAGGCAAACTATTCAATGAACTGATAAAGATGGCCGATCAACTTGTTTATGACAGCATCGGTTGGCCTAATCCTGCGGAAGGTATTCTGGCAATGACGCGTTGGGTCAGTGGCGATGGACATACCAATCAAGTCGTGTATAACCTGGCATGGCGACGCATGCGACCCTGGAGACGATTGATTGCCGAGGCCTTAGCTCCAGAGGTTGTACCCAACGCCCTGGATTCCATCAACGACATCACCATTGAACATGGCCCTCATGCACTACCCATGATCTGGTTATTAATCGGCTGGATGGCCACACGGCTAGGCTGGCAGCTGATCAAAGGCAAACTGGTTTCAGGCTCAGAAATTAGCTGGCATTTCAAATCTGGTAGTCGCGCCTTGCAGGTATGCTTACATCGCATGGATAGTGGTGAACCTGAAATGCAGCGCTTAATGATTCGCTGGCAGGGAGACGGCGCACCCGGCCATGCCAACTTTGCCAAACTCGATGCGCACCGTATGGGTATCGTTGCAGAATCTTCAACGATACCACCAAGCGTCATTTCGATCTCACATGAGTCCAGCGCCACCATGGTGGCAAGGCAACTCGCTCACCGCGAACGTGACCCCCTGTTCACTAATACTCTGGAGGTGTCACGCAGCATGGCCGAGGTTCTGCATCTGTGAAGACTGATAAACGCTGCATAGAAATATACGATACACCCGAAAAAGTATGTCATGCCGCAGCAGAAAAATTCACCCGGATTGCAAATGACTCAATCAAGGTGCATGGACGATTCACCGTTGCGTTAGCAGGCGGCTCCACCCCAAAACGCCTCTATGAATTACTGGCTCTGGAACCCTACAATGGACAGATTGAGTGGCCCAAGGTACATTTTTTTTGGGGTGATGAACGCGCTGTACCACCTGATCACCCTGACTCGAACTTCCGCATGACTTACAATGCGCTACTCGGCAAACTCGACATCCCACAAGACCACATTCACCGCATGCCTTCCGATCGTAAAAACAGGGATCAGGCCGCTATGGACTATCAACGAGAGATAGCAGAGACCTTTAATAGCTCGTCTGACGGCGAACCACCCTGCTTTGATCTCATTCTGCTTGGTATGGGTAATGACGGGCACACCGCCTCGCTTTTCCCCCACACCGAGGCATTAGCAGAATCCACACGTTGGGTAGTCGCCAATTATATCGCTCTACTCGACACCTGGCGTATGACATTTACATCCGGCCTCATTAACCATGCGAAACACATCCTTATCTTGGTAACAGGGAGCAAAAAAGCCAAAGCGCTCGAACAGGTACTGCATGGTCCTCAAAACCCCGACCTATTGCCCTCGCAATTAATCAAACCGCTAGACGGGGACCTATTGTGGCTCATCGACAAAACTGCCAACGCTAATAAAGCGCTTACAAGGTCAACTTATCTGGAAAGATAGCTGTAATTCTTGTCGTAATAAAGCATCTGTTCAGCAAAATCATCGACATAAACGAGTTCGATATCGGTCATATTGCCTTCACTATCGACAACGGGTTTCAGCAGCGGATTAATAAAACCGCCATAAGGGGCAATATCAAGCCTCTCGGCACGCTCCAGAACCTCTTTGTGGATCTCCGAATCAACTTTGATACCGTAGTTTTCCACCAGCGCTTTTACAGCCTTGTAGTCGCCTTGCGATTTGATGCGTTGCACTTCACGCAGCAACAGACCGAACAATTCGCGTAATTTCTGGTAGTCACGAATGTCGTAATAAGTTTTCCCATCACGTTTCACTTTGACGATCACATTATCGGGCATGCCTTTTTCAAATACCCAACGCGATATCCATGCGCGATTGCGCATATGCGATTCTTCAATGTCGGCGCCAAGTTCAAGGCGTCGCAATTGAGCCAACAAGCCATTGCGTATGAAGCGGTCATAACCATACCTCGCGGCATCCAGTGACTGCAGCAAACCCATTTCGACCATCTTGGGATCAAGCGAGTAATACAGTGCGATCAAATCGGCCCGCCCCTCTTCTAGAGTAGAACTGTAGCTCTTAAGTGTTTCCTTAGGAGTACCGACACCCGCTTCAATTTTTCCGGATGCATGGCCAATCACCTCATGTAATGCTGTATTAAGCGGCCTGGAAATTGCGCCATAAGCTTTATGCCAGTCGATCTCCTGTTGATCATGAGCAAACTCCTCAACCAGCTTGCTGCCTGATGATTCACGATAAGCATTTTGCACATTTCCCAGACTGACTGACTTGGAGCCATGTCTCGCCCTGATCCAGTCAGCATTCGGTAGATTCACGCCACTAGGCGAGCTCGGGGAGGCGTCACCCGATTCACTGACGATATTCACAACATTGTAAGAAACCCCCACGACCGCCTTACGTTTATGTTCATGCATGATGGGTGAATTACGTTCGAACCAATCTGCATTATCCATCAGTACTTTCATGCGAGAGGAGCTCTCAAAGTCTTTAATCTGTACAATACTTTCGAAGGAGCCATGATACCCGAGGGGATCATCATAGACCTCAACAAATCCATTAATGTAATCGATATCACCTTCGGTGGCGTTGGTCCAAAGTATGTTGTACTCATCCCAGCTCTTGAGATCGCCGCTGCGGTAATATTTGATCAATTTTTTTAGCGTCCTTTCCTGCGGCTCGTTTTCGGCAACGACTACCGCTCGTTCCAACCAGCTGATGATCTCTGCGATCGCATCACTGTACATAGCGCCCAGTTTCCACACATGTTCATGTATCTGCCCCTCACTGTTCTTCACCAGACGTGAATTCAAGCCATAGGAAATAGGTGTTAGGTCACCTCGATGGATCATTTCCTTGTAGTAGGTTTCTACATCAGCCGTAGTTATATCCGACGCATAAAAATTGACAGCAGAATTTTCGACTAACCCTTTATCAGGGTCCAGCTCAACTTTCTTTGCATCAAGTTCAGGATTGAATATCACCTCCATAAGTATATCGCTAACGATTACGCCACTAGCCTTGGCAATATCCTCAAAATATGTGCGCGAAAATTCCGGCACAAACTTCAGCATAGAGTAGTGATGATGTATGCCGTTCGAAAACCAGACGCGTTTCAAATAGGTCTCGAATCGCTGCCAGCCCAAGGTGCTTTTGTTACCATTGTATTGCGTATAAATCGATACAAGAATCTCGCGTATGGCAAGATTATGCCTGTAATTCTGATCCCACATGATATCGCGCCCGGCAAGACCTGCCTGAGTCAAATAATATGCCAGTTGTTTTTGTTTTAAACTCAAACGCTCCCATCCCGGAACCTGATAACGAATAATACGAATGTCGGAAAACTGTTCTGTTTGCCAGACAAAGCCATCCTTACCAACCACTTGCTGTGGTTCGATAGCTGCTACCTGACGCCAGTCAGGCTTATCGTCGAGATTTCCTAGAACAGTTTTTACTATAGGTACTACTTGTTCTTTTTCTAGAGATGGTGCCTGCGGTCTATCTCCACAACCTGACAATATGACACTAAAAACGATACACAAAGAATGTTTTTTTAACCCTGGCATATACTTCCCATAATTCGATCGTCATCTCTAATCAATTATTACTATTATTTGAACAAGCTAATTTTGTCCGTAAAATCAAGCACATTAATTGGAAATATTACTTACCTAAAATAGCATACAGCTTTGGGAACATCCGACTGTGCATAATTTCAGGAAATATACCATTGCTGCATCGATCTATCTTCAATGAGCAGATTCTACACGTTACAAATGATCAATAATGACGACGCGATTACGTCCCTTTCGCTTGGCCTGCAGCAGAGCATCATCAGCAGTGTGGATCAGACTACTTGTATCCATGTGGGGCGGCGTACAGGCTATACCTATACTGCTTGTACAGGAAAACTTCTCACCTTGATGAGTATGAACAATCTCAGAAAAATGCTTACGCACATCTTCCAGAATATCCCTGGCTGATTGAATTGTTGTGTCAGGCAATATCACGACAAACTCATCACCCCCATAACGTCCAACGATATCCGATTTTCGAAAACGTTGTAATAACAATCGCGCCATGCCAATGATAGCGTTATCACCCGCGGGATGCCCATAATTGTCATTTACTGCCTTGAAGTTGTCGATATCCAGCATCGCCAACACTAGAGAGGTTTGCTGGCGTAATGTTCGTTTAATCTCTGACTCAAGATGCAATTTAATCGTTGTGTGGTTAAACAGGCCAGTCAGGCCATCACGATGCATGTACATACGCAGTTTTCGAAATCTCTCAATGCGAATTCTTACTAAATTAACCAAATGATAATCTGAAATCGGTTTTTGGAGGAAATCATCAGCACCCTGCTCCATAGCAGTAAGTTGTTGCTGCGGGTCCGACTCAGTCGAAAGATAGACAATGGGGATGCTGAGCAACTCAGCTTTATGTCTGAGTACCTGGGCAGCTTCCAGGCCCGAACATCCCGGCATATAGATATCCATCAAAATCAATTCCGGTTTAAACTCAGCAACCTTTTCAAGCAATTCAGATGGATTTGTGATGAACTCAGCCTGCATGCCCGCCTCTCGCAATGTCCATACGTAGTGCTCTGCGAGAATTTCCATATCTTCCACAACGAGAACCCGATATGACTCGATCTCGCGCAAGCATGTCAGCAGGTCCAAGCGATCCAGCAATGTGCCAAAATCTACCGGTTTTGTGAAGTAGGCATCACCACCTGAGCGAACTGCTGCCAACCTCGCGTCCCAGTCATCTCGTGCAGAAATAAAAAGCAATGGAATATCTCGATCCGAGAATGACCTGAATTTTTCCGCAAGATCTGCACCTTCAAGAGATTCTTCAGGGAGTTGAAGATCAATAATCATAGCGAGGGGAACATACTCTTTTATCCCGCCGATCGCCTGGGTGGCGTTGGAAAACACGACGACCTCGTAGCCGAAGTGTTTGAGCTGCGCTGCGATATCTTTTGCAACCAACGCATCATCCTCTACGACATATAACAATCTTTCTCTGGCAGCCATCTCTATAGCTACGGCTTCGTGATCAGGCAGGAGCTGTTGCTCTGAATCAGGACCTTTTTCAACCAGAAAATCAATACCCTCCAGGGCATGAGTTATGGCATCAAGCTCCTCTTTACCCAGATCATTGATATTGGATAGGCGGGTAAGTAATTGTTCCAATTTTCTTGATTGTTCACTTAGTTGCGCAAAGCCAAAAGTGCCGGCAGAGCCAGCCAGATTATGCACTTGACGGCTAAGATCACGTAACGCTTCGACCTCGCCACTATATTTGCAAACGGCTGACCAGCTCTTATGAATAACAGACAAGCGCTCTGGCAACTGTGAAATATATGCCCTCTGCAATTTCCACAGTTTTTCGAGCTTGTCTTGTTTTGCATCAGCCATTGCAACGCCCAAGTATTTCTCTAATTAGGTCAGCCAATTTCATTGCATCAAAAGGCTTTGAAATCACATCCACAGCACCCAGTCCCAGGAATTGACTGATTTCATTCGGCTGTATTTTTGCCGTCAAAAAAACTATCGGAACTTTCTCCATAGCAGGTAGCTCACGAAGACGTTTTAATGTCGTTGGTCCATCCATACCGGGCATCATGACATCAAGCAAGATCATATCAGGAGAAAAATTCAACACCTTTTGTAAAGCTTCTTCGCCAGAGGCACATAACAGTAATTCAAACCCCTCACCCTCTAGAGCAAATTCAGCAACTTCACGAATATCTGCTTCATCCTCGACATAAAGAATACGTTTTTCGTCTGCCATTATTTAAACCCCTAGTTTTGATTCAAGACATTCTTTATAGCGCTGATCAGTTCATCACCACTGGTCACAGACTTTGTTAATGCCGCCTCCACTTTATCGCAGACTTCCCGGCTTGGCTCCTTTCCAGAAAAAATCACAACAGGGCAACAACCGCTTAGCTCATCCAATAGCTCAAGTCCTGAACCATCAGGTAATGTTATATCAAGTAATACTAAATCGTAATTATTATGCCTGAATAATTGCCGTGCCTCGCCGAGTGACCTTGCGTATTCCACATCAGCCACACCCTCTAATAACGCCTGCGCAACCTGAATAACATCCAGCTCATCTTCCACATGCAGCACTCTGGAGCGCCCGTTGTCGTGTAAAGCCTGCTGCAGGGCATTTGACAGCCTGTCCTTGTCAATCGGTTTTTGCAACCAATCCACAACAGTTACTGCATCACCGTTAAACTCTTTACGGCCTTCGTCGGCGCGGCCAGAGACAACAATGACGGGCAATTTCTTGATAGCCCGATCTTCTCGCAGCTCCCGCAGCAGTTGTAGGCCATCATAATCAGGCAAGGTAAGGTCAAGTAACATAAGTCGATAATCATTAGTCGCTAGTAAAGTTTTAGCGCTATTACCGGTCGATGCAATATCGCTCGTAAACCCTTCCTGTTCGAGTAGACTGGCTAACACATAGGCAACATCCGCATTGTCTTCACAAACAAGCACTTTGTGTATTGCTGGATCGTGGTTTATAGACTCTGTGATTTCATGCCACATAGGAAGGTCAAAATAAAATTCCGTACCCATAGCTTGCTGGCTATTGAAACCGATATAACCTTCATGTTTCTCGATAATTGCTCTGCTGATCATCAGACCCAGTCCAGTGCCACCTTTTTCGCGTGAATCTGAGCTATCGGCCTGGGCAAAACGCTCAAAAATCCGTTTACGGAAGGCTTCGGGAATACCATGTCCGTGATCACACACCGAAACACGTACCAAACCATTTGAACCAGCCACCTTCACTTCTACAGTAGTGTTTTCCGGTGAAAATTTCACCGCATTGGATATCAAGTTGGCATATACCTGTAACAACCGGCGCTTGTCCCCGCGCACGATCGCCTCACATCCGGTTGTATCTTCGAATTTCAGTTGCACATTGCGCGTGCGCGCATACGCTTCATTTTCTTCAATAGCCTGGCGTGTCAGGGAAATGATATTCAACACTTCGAATTCAAAATCGAGTTGCCCGGCTTCTATTTTCTCCAAGTCGAGAATATCATTTATGAGATAGGTTAAACGCTCACTATTGCGGTTGGCTGTCTCCAGCATGCGCCGCACCTTGGAAGGCAAGCCATCTGCGCCTTTTCCCAGAACGACACTAAGTGCCCCACGGATTGACGTTAATGGCGTACGCAATTCATGACTGACCGTAGAAATAAATTCGTTTTGCATACGTTCAACTTTTTTCCGATCAGAGATGTCGCGTATGACCGCGGTAAAGTATGCCTTACCTCTTATAGACATTTCATTGACAGCAAACTCAATAGGCATTAATTCACCATTATATCGACGGCCTTCTGACTCGACGCGTTGCCCCAAAATCGTTGGCTTGCCGGTGAGAGTGTACTCTTCAAGTAACTTAAGATATTTTGATCGCTGTGCTTCGGACAATAAAATTCCGAAGTTTTTACCTACAAGTTCGTCAGGATCGTAGTCAAATAATTTCGCACCGGCCATATTAGATGATTCAATGTTTCCCTTGCTATCCAGCGTAATTATTGCGTCTGCTACGGTATCGAATATAGCCGTTAAGCGTGCCGCATTATCTTGCAAGGCATCCTCAACATTTTTTCGTTCAGAGATGTCGCGTGTGATGCCGATAAACACACGACGATCATCCAGATTTAATTCACTGACGGCCAAGTCGAGCGGAAAGATCGATCCATCTTTACGCAATCCTTTTACTTCCCTGCCAATACCGATGATCTTGTTTACATCCGTGGATAAATAGTTATATAGATAGCCATCATGTTCCCTCTGATAAGGTGCTGGCATAAGCATTTTCACATTATTACCGATCACTTCGTTCGCTGAATAACCAAAAATATGCTCAGCTGCCGGGTTAAATGACTGTACAGTACCAAGCGTATCTATCGTTATAAGACCATCAAGCACATTATCGACAATAGATTGGTATCGTATTTCACTTCTATGCAATGACTCAGTCCTTTCAACAACTAATTTCTCAACATATTCCTTTCTTTTCAAAGAAGTAAAGAGATAACTGGATAGCAATCCCGTAAATGACAGTATCACCAATAATGAAATCCAGGATGACCAGGGTATCCCCCCGCCAAATTCCGCACTGACTGGTCTGGCGACTGCAAGCCACGTTCTACCACCCAGTTCGAGCTCATGCGCCAGGTGGGGTCCAGTAGTGGCGGATACCAGGTCTAACGATGGTGCCTTATCATTAATACGGGAGAGGGACGAATGAACGTATAACAAACTATCTGCCTCATCCGCACTTTTGTCATATAAATAAAAATCGATACCGCTTAACTGATAGAATGTCTCTTGTTCCGTGGCATACAGCGTTTCAGCCAAGTCTTTGATACGAAGCACACCTAATGCGAAGCCCAAAAGATTCTGGCGACGTTGCTCAATCGTGTCATGAACTGAATCTGAACTGTAAATCGGCGCAAAAACCAGAACACCGTGTTGTTTCTCTGCTTGCTGCACCAAGGTTATGCGCCCGCTGAAAATCATCTCAGCGTTATCACGCGCTTTTTCAAGCGCCGCAGCTCGAACCGGATTGGAACCGAGATCGAAACCAAGCGCGGCCTCATTTCCTTCATAGGGTTCAATGAAATAAACAGGAAAATATTCATCCCGCAGCTCTGCCGGAACGATTCGTCCCTGGGGTGTGCGTTCAGTGATTTGGAAACCTGTATACCCCTCATTGCGTGCAGCCAGCTCATATTCTTTGCGCTCGGCAAGGGGAATACGCGGGATCCATTCGAGCGCTTGGAAAATATTAGTGCGCGATAATGTTGGCGCTACGAATTTTCTAAACATATCGCGATTAACAAATTCCGAACTCTCATAAAAAGACACAACAGATCGCAGCGCTTCAATATCTGTATCAACCCTGCTTTCTAGGGATGAAATACGATCAAATGCTACCCGTTCGAAATTATTCTCAGCTTGTCTATTTTCAATATTCAGCATAATGATAAATACAAATATAGCAAGCAACACACCCACCAGTACAACCATAGTGATTGGAGTGTAACGGCGTGAAAATATCATGTTAAACAGCATATATGCAGGCCTGGGATTATTGCGTTACATCGCAGCAACGTCTTTTATGATCGGCAGGTCTATGTAAAAGGTGGCTCCATGTCCGGGCGTGCTATTGAAGCTCACCTGGCCACCATGCCTTTCAACCAACTCTTTAGTTATAGCTAATCCCAGACCGGTACCACCCTTCTGTCGGCTATCTGAAGCATCTGCTTGAGAAAAGCGCTCAAAAATACGATCCTGGAACTCTAGCGGGATTCCCGTTCCGTTATCATCTACACACAGGCGGACCATTTCATCATTCCTGGTTGCTGAAAGCCTTACCACGCCTCCTTGTTGCGAAAATTTTATCGCATTTGAAAGCAGGTTGGCCAAAACCTGCATGAGTCTGTTTTCATCTGCATAAATACATATATTGTCACTGTCACAGCTTTGCCATGATAGTGAGACTTCAAATTTATCCGCATAAGCTTGATTGGCTGTTATTGCTTTATCAATTAGCTCACCGATAACCAACGACTTTTTTTCCAAATTTATTTTTCCTGACTGCATCTTCTCAATATCTAGAAGATCATTAATAAGCGTGACCAAGCGCTCACTATTCTCGTAAGCAATTTCCAACATACGAATAGTTTTATTGGGAAGCGTTCCATTCGCACGTCCAATAATTAAACTCAATGCTCCTTTGATAGACGTCAAAGGGGTACGCAGCTCATGATTTACACTGGAGATAAACTCACTCTTCAACTTCTCCAGTTTCTTGCGTTCGGTAATATCCTGAACGATACCTACCATTCGCTCAGGCTTGCCGTCTGCGTCCCGCTTAACAGTGGAACCATGGATAGCCTGCCACCTGGTCGTGCCTGCATCGGTGATGACCCGGTACTCAATTTCATATCGATCCGCACCAGAAGCGCTATACGCGCGCTCAGATTCGCGCATCCTTATACGGTCATCAGGGTGAGTATGCTGGTACCATAACTCACGAGGATCAGTGTCATCGGTGCTGTCGTGACCCAGCATTTCATTCCATCCTTCGCTGGCAATGATACGACCCCGATGTATATCATAGTCCCACGCGACCATTTCCCCGCCTTGTAGTGCGAGCGTCAGGCGCTGTTCACTTTCATAGAGTGCCCGTGTCTGTTGCCCAACTTCACGCATAAGACGGTTACGTTGCTGACGAAGAGCTGCAATCCAGCTAATACCTATGAGAAATGCCAGCAAGGCTATAAGTACCCCTAAACCTATCACCCTCTCCCTGGTTAATAGTGGCCGGGGCGGTAAATCAAGCCACTTGTTCCGCAGGATTTCCATTTCATATTCAGTTATGGATTCCATTCCTTTCTGGATAATAGCCAGCAATTCGGGCCTGTCATTACGCACAGCAATATGAAGTTTTTCCCCTGTCTTTAATTCAGGGATATTGACACTGCCCGCTTGTCTGACCCCCTGCATCAAATGCTGTTTGATTAAATAGTTAGCAACCGCTGTGTCGCCGATGAATAGGTCGGCATCGCCGGTAAGTACAGCCTTGAGGCCATCATGAACCGAGTCGACACCAACAACATTGATTTCCGGGTATGTCGTAGTGATGAAGTGATAATTATCAAAACCTTTAACCAACGCCACGCGGTATGGCTGGAGTTGGGATGGATTGTCAATGCTACCAAGCCTGGTACCTTCCAGCGCGTAGTAAGCCACAACATTATTCACATAAACGTCAGAAAATAATAAATAATTCTGGCGCTCTGCATTCTTTATGATAACAGGGAAAACATCGATCTCTCTCTCGCGGCCCTTCAGCAAAAGCTGTTCCCAAGTGTAACCATTGACCCAGTTGACTCGAAGACCCACTTTAGCTGCGACCAGGCGAAAATAATCGATAGAGAACCCAGAAGCATTACCATTCTTATTAACGAAATCAAATGGCGGCCAATCAATTTCGTTGGCGACCAGGATGGTAGGATGGGCTTCGATAAAGTCCCGTTCTGATTTACTCAACGAAACCTGGCCGGTCACGCCAGTAACTTCCTCACTCCTGATTGGAATCCATTTCTGCATGACCGCCAATTTATCCGCTTCAGGTATAGCATTAAGCGCTTTATCCAGTATACGCGCCAACTCTGGCCAATCATTTCGAATCGCAAGACGTTGTCCATTGGTCTCGATGTCGTATCGACTGGCAACCTTGAGGTTGTTGATTCCATATTTATTAGTCTGATAAATATTAATCCCCAGCACACCTACATAGGCATCAGCTTCACCCGTCGAAACGTCCACTAGACCTTCCAATGGAGTTTTAACTATGGATCCCTCGATACCTGGGTGCTCCTTTAGCACGCGTTGGCTGGAGGAATAGCCTTCTACGAGAGCAACAGTCTTGCCATGCATATCTGATGCGGTGTTAATACTGTTATTGTCCTGACGAGTCATGACAACAAGAGGGGTGGGTATATAGATTTGTGTGAAGTCGAGAAATGTTCTACGCTCATCAGTAATAACAGCCGTGGCAATTACATCGAGATCGCGATTCTTCGCAGCTTCCACGATCTCAGGCCAACTCAGACCAGGCACTGCCTCAAATCGAATGCCCAGCTGCTTCTCTACCAGGACGAGCATCTCTGGAGCCACACCGGCAAACTCACCGTCACTCCCGATAAAGCTGTAAGGGGCATAATTAGCGTCAACGCCTATCCGAACGACAGGGTGCCGGCTGAGCCAGGCGCGCTCATCCGCAGTCAGCTTTAGTTCAGCTGCCTGCGCTATTGAAGAGGAAATGAAGACAAAGGTAGCCCCAATGATTGCCAACACAAATTTCATGAGCATCATCCAGGCTGGCTTATAGTATTACAGGATAACAGTTGAGCACCCTTTGAGTTCACAAAAATTATTCACTGAATCGTGGTATAGCAATCAATCGGAGATAATAGTATGAATAAATTTAATAACGTTTAAAAAAATGATGATTGAGTACTGATCCCATACGCACCATAAAGATTGAGCATTATGTATAGTGCTAATAATTATTACCGACTCAATCCATTAAATTGACCTCAACACCCCGCTCTCTCAGATGTGCCGCTCGAACATCAATGAAACGCTGGAATTCCGGCTCATCTTTATAAGCACCTGAAGCGACATAATCCATAACAGATTGAATATGGAAACTCTTGAAATAAGCTTCAATTCGGATAATTTCGTTACCCTCAGTATCGAAATATAGCATGCTGGGGGCATTATTGACCTTAACCTGCTTAGCCCAATCGGAAACAGTCATATTCTTACCATCAGGTGTTTGTATTTTTTCATCCGACCACATATCCAGTAGTACTACATCGAAGCGCTTAAGTTGTTGCTGGCTTCCCTCACGCTTGAGTATGTCACCATGTAGTTCATCGCAGGCAGCACACTGTTGTTGTTCAAACATAACCAGCATAGGTTTTTGATTTTGTCGCAGCGTATCTGCCAGTTGATAAGGGGCCTGCAAATAATCAGTTTCAATATGTAGCTTCCCGGAAGCGGGTTCTGGCGCCAGCTTCGCCAGGTATTCACGGAAAGTGGATTCTTTGTCCATATTTTGGCCGACAAAATCCAATGCTGCAGTAAATTTATGTGGTGGGAAGTAGCCATTGATACGCAGCACTTCGCTACCCTGCTCGTCGAGCAGTTGCAGAGTAGGTGTAAACATAACCCTCTGGGCAACAGCAAAGGCTTTTTCTGTCGTTTCACCACCCTCAAAATCGGTTACCTCTCGGTCTCCCCATATATTAATTGCAATTACGTCAAAATATTGGCGGGTTTTATCAGAGATGGCCAGCTGTCCAAAGTTATCTTGTAGCAACATTTTACAATAAGGACAGCCATCCTGATAGAAGTACAGCATAACGCGTTTATCGCGTTCGGCGGCTTCGGCAACATCATCACGAATATCCAGAAATGAATTCTTAAACCACTCAGGTTTTTCTTCATAACCAGGATTAACCATGTCTTCTGTCAATGCGGACTCGGTAACGCTCTGGTGTTGCTGTTGTTGGATATCTTCAGGGGCTAGAGGCGGGGCACTGATTGCTGGTTGTTCCACTACCGTTGTTTCCTCACCTTCTCTGCAGCCCGAGACAAGCATGTTCAACAAAAGCATAGATAATAATAGGAGTGCTTGGAAAAACGATTTCATGTTGCATACCTCCAGGCAAATCTGCTTCAATCATTACACCCAGGGTTTATGCACAAAGGCTAATCAACACTTGGGCATTTGTTGCGTAAGTAGCAATCATCACAACAAGGTTTAACCTTACATACATTTTTTGCGTGAACAACCACAAGCGCGTGATATTCATTATAGAGTATAGCCTCTGCTTTCATGGCGTGCTCTACACTCAACCTGATGGTTTCGTAGTGCTCACCACCGCGTAATACACCCAGCCTGGAAAACAACCTGCGTGTGTATGCATCGACAACGAATACGGCACGATCAAAGGCATACAAAAGCATGTCATCGGCTGTTTCTGGACCGATCCCCTTGATACCAAGCAATGTAGATCGCAGTTCATCCGTCGGCATGCGCTGCAGCGCCTCGAACCCCCCTTGCCGCAGATACCAGTGACAGAATTCACGAAGCCTTGCGGCCTTTACATTAAAATAGCCGGATGGTCTCAGTAGTTTAGCAAGTGTAGCCATACGGCAGCGCGTGATACGCTGCGGCGAAAGCTTATCCGCCGCCTTGAGGTTATTGATTGCCTTTTCGACATTGGACCATGCAGTATTTTGCGTGAGTATCGCGCCGACCATGACTTCAAAGGCGGTCTCACCAGGCCACCATCCTTGTGGGCCATGCTGTGCCAGTAATCTGTCATAGATTGTTCTAAGACGCTCCGCCTTCATCGTCTCTTGATACGGCGTGCACGTGTAGGCACTTTGATCGGGCGGCGCCGGACCGGCTTGGGTATTTCAAATTTCAGGTCTACCTCCCGATAAAGTGCAGCCATCTCCTTGACCTCCAGATCACGCCACCGCCCGGGCCGCAATGACCTGCCCAACTCAATAGCACCGTATCGCACACGAATGAGACGGCTTACTTTAACGCCTTGCGCCTCCCATAGGCGACGCACTTCTCGATTACGCCCTTCTCTCAAGGTCACGTGGTACCAGTGATTGGCACCCGTACCACCCGCATCCCGAATATCGTCAAAACTTGCAACGCCATCCTCCAACATGACGCCGTCCCTCATAGCCTGCAGCTGTCCATTGTTGACAGCGCCGAGCACCCGTACCGCATATTCACGCTCGACCTCGTGCGATGGATGCATCAAGGCATTTGCCAGGGCGCCATCATTGGTAAACAACAACAGCCCCGAGGTGTTGTAATCCAGACGACCAACAGCAATCCAGCGTCCTTCCCTTAGTCTGGGCAGGTGATCGAAGACGGTAAAGCGCCCCTGCGGGTCCTTGCGCGTCGTGACTTCGCCTTCCGGTTTGTGGTAAGCAATCACTCGTGAACGCTGTTGCACGGAAGAGAAACGCACCGGTTTGCCTTTCACCGTGATGCGGTCATCCTTATCAGCCTTGTCACCGAGTTTGGCTGGTTGACCGTTGAGCGTGATGAGACCCTGTTCTATCCAGCCTTCGATTTCGCGCCGAGAACCCAATCCCGCAGTGGCGAGTAGTTTTTGTAACCGCTCTTTCATATTAAAATATCAATTATTTACAGTACTGCATCGGTCGTTGCTTAGACGGCCACATCCTGCATATATCGCCCGACACAGCAGTTAATGCCACATCGCCACTATATTTTTCCAGCCGTTCCACAACAGAAGCATCAGGGTAGCCACGTATATTATCGCGGTTGACCGATATTACGCTCAGCCCGGGCGCGAGCCTTTTAATGAATGCCTCGCTGTTACTATCCGCTGCGCCATGGTGACCCGCAACATATAAATCAACCTCATCCACTATATCGGATTTCAGCAAGTACGCCTCTGCCTCATGACCCGCATCGCCCATGATAAGCACCCGGGTTTGTCCATAGGTCAAACGGACGACCAGTGAATTGCGGTTAAGATTATTTCCCGAAAAACCTGGCGGCCACAGAAATTCCAGTTTTGCATCTCGCCATATCTTTGCATCTCCCGCCATGACACGCAGTCTTACTTGATCTTTTATCAATGCCTCAGCCACCCAGCGCACGGTATCCGTCTGTTGCCCGGCTATGGGTTGATGATGATCGAGTACGACAGCCTCTGGAAATGCCTCTCTTACACGGAAATATCCGCTGGCATGATCAGGATGCAGGTGCGTGATAACGATATACTCCAGGCTTCGCACACCATAATGTGTCAGTCGCTGCAGAATATGTGGCGCCGCACCCAGGTGACCCAAATCGACTAATATGCCCTCACTACCTTGTTGCAATAAAACCGCCTGTCCTTCATCTACATCCAGCACCACTACGCGCAGCTCGGCATTTATCGGCGTAGATACACAAAGCAAGAACCCTATAACGATATACTGCCTCATGACTTGCGCGTTCCAAGCCACGCCAACAGGGCACCACCTCCACTTGCCAGCAGATTCATGCTGACGTCATTCCAGTCACCCACCCTGTTCGGCAACCACCATTGCAACAATTCATCGCCCATTGCCAAACCAACACATAACAACACTAGCGGTATCCAGGCAAATAACAAAGCACTTAGAAAACCGTAGAGACCAAAGGTAATAAAATGCAGCACCTCCTCCGGCCTGCCCGGTACTATCATTGCCAGGAGTACTAACAAACCGCATACCAGCCATAATCCAGGCCGCCTCTTGGCCGAAGCCGCAACGGATGTAATGTAAACCAGGCCAACAAGCACCAGCAAACCCAGGACAGCTATCAACAACCAAAAGAGCATACGCTCATTCAGCAAACGGGTTATTGCTTGTTGCCATGGCCTGCCAAACACAGACAACACGAGAATTGACACAATACTCAATATCCATGCGATGCGATGAATGAGATCAGACATTTTTCAGTTATTATCAAACATAAGATGATGAACTGTTATTCAATCCCAGGTGATTTGCCATCAGTCGTTTTGGCATCGATTCTGATGCTAACATTAGCCACCGGTTGTGCAAATATCGTTGCTACAGTTCAGGAGCAGCCGCCAATTGCAGATGCCCATGCACACTACAACTGGAATCAAGGCGAAGCACTGCCTCCTGCCGCAATCATAGAACGCTTGAAGACGCAAAATGTCACACTCGCGGTCATCTCCAGTACCCCACCGGAGCTGGCGTTACAGCTTAAACACCAGGATCCACGGCGGATCATCGCATTATTCAGTCCCTATCTGTCACCCGCATACCGCCGTGGTGACTGGTATTCTGACATAACCTTGATCGACAAAACCCGGCACGCACTTCAAAGCGGCGACTATCAGGGTATCGGCGAAGTTCACCTGATTCCTGGGTTAGGACCGCGGAGGGACAACCCGGTGTTGACCTCTTTGATCGAGCTTGCCGGTAAATTTCAGGTGCCATTCCTGTTGCATACCGATGCCTCGAGTTACCGCTACCTGCTTCCTGTTTGCCAGCGATACTCCCATGTGCAGTTTGTCTGGGCACATGCCGGCGGCATACTGCCTCCAACACAGGTCGGAAGGTTGCTCCACGCTTGCCCGAATGTCATGGTTGACCTGTCGGCCCGTGATCCATTGCGCTATATCGACAGTCCTATTACGAATGACGATGGCTCGTTGTTACCTGGCTGGCGAACACTGGTGCTGAAGTATCCTGATCGTTTCATGGTGGGCTCAGATGCATTATGGCCGGTTTATCAGATGCATGGCTGGTTCGAACAGGATACCGGCTGGGAGCGCCTGGCAGAGTTCCTGGATTTTCACCGCCGTTGGTTAAATGACTTGCCCCCCGGAATAGCCGAAAAAATACGGCTCACTAATGCATTGCGCACCTACAGGAAGACGCAGTAACTATGATATCAGCGATATTATCTAGCACTCAGTGCTGGGTGTCGCTGTGTGGCAGCGTGACTACGGTATCATCCTTGGCCAGTTCTTCAGCTACGGCATCCACGCTGACTTGCATGCCATCAGCTGCTGCTTGTTCCGCAGTTTCCGCATGGTCTTCGGCGACACTGGCCTCGTCACGCGGCTCTCCGAGATCGAGTTCGGGATGCGCCTTGTCGAGATCCTTGATTTCCGCCAGCGTCGGCAGCTCATCAAGCGACTTGAGGTTGAAATAATCCAGTAATTGACGGGTACTGCCATACATGGCGGGTTTGCCGGGAACATCACGATGCCCGACGATACGCACCCATTCACGCTCCAGCAGTGTCTTCATAATACTGCTACTGACACCGACTCCGCGGATATCCTCGATTTCAGCACGCGTAATGGGCTGGCGATATGCAATCAGCGCCAGGGTTTCCAGCAACGCACGCGAGTAACGCGGCGGCCTTTCTTCCCATAAACGAGACACCCAGGGTTCCATATCCTGTTTCACTTGGTAGCGGTAACCGCTGGCGATACGCTTGAGTTCATAACCGCGTTCAGCGCATTCTTCAGTCAAACGAGCGAGCGCCTCACGAATGTCGTCACGATTAGGCCGGTCGTTATCATCGAACAGTTTCTCGATGTTACTGACACTCATCGGGCGATTCGCTGCCAGCAAAACTGCTTCGATAATATTTTTTAGTTTCGACTTGTCCATGGTATTGTCTTGAATAAGTTTTAGGCTAGTTATCTTCCGCCGCGGTGACGGGCTTGAGGTATAACGGCGCAAACGGCTCCGACTGGACGATTTCGATGATACGGCCTTTCAGCAGTTCAAGGATCGCCAACAGGGTTACCACTACACCCCTACGCCCTTCTTCCGGTGTGAATAATACGGTGAACTCTGTGAAATCGTCCACACTCAAACTATTCAATACCCCTGACATGCGTTCCCGTACGGATAAAGGCTCGCGCTGTATATGATGATGCGAAAACATCTCTGCGCGATTCACGACATCCCTGAATGCCATTAATAATTCCTTGAGCTGGATCTCCGGCAGAGACCTGGTTTTTTTCAGTTCAGGCGGTGCGATAGCGAAGGGAAAGGTATCACGACCGACACGCGGCATCTCGTCGATGTCAGCGGCGGCTTTCTTGAAACGTTCATATTCCTGCAAACGGCGTATCAGTTCTGCGCGCGGGTCCTCCTCCATGCCCTCTTCCACGGGACGCGGCAGTAACATGCGGGACTTGATCTCGGCCAGCATCGCCGCCATTACCAGATATTCTGCGGCCAGTTCCAGCTGCATATCCTGCATCAACTCAATATACTGCATGTACTGACGAGTGATATCAGCTACCGGGATATCGAGAATATCGAGGTTTTGCCGTTTGATCAGGTAAAGCAACATGTCCAGTGGGCCTTCAAAGGCCTCCAGGAACACCTCCAGCGCATCCGGTGGTATATAGAGGTCATGAGGCAAGGTACTTACAGGCTCGCCCAGCACTACGGCGAAGGGCATCTCAGCCTGCTGATTTTCGCTAAGCGGTTGCTCATTATCCGACATGTTGCACTCTCTATAATTGGGCTCGACGATCAGGTTCGTAACACACGCATTAGCGGTACAGCAGGCCTACGGCTTTGCGGACATCATCCATGGTATCGCGGGCGATGTCACGTGCCGCTTCGTTCCCTTCCGCTATGATGTTACGTACTGCAGCCGGATCATTGGTGTATTCCTCGGCACGTTCACGGATGGGTTTAAGTTCAGCCAGCACCGCATCAATGATGGGCTGCTTGCACTCAATACAGCCAATATCAGCCGAACGGCAGCCTTGCTGCACCCAGCTGCGGGTATCATCGCCGGAATAGACCTGGTGCAACTCCCACACTGGACATTTTTCAGGATCTCCCGGATCCGTACGCCGCACACGGGCTGGATCGGTCGGCATGGTGCGCAGTTTTTTCTCGACACTCTCCGCGTCTTCGCGTAGTCCGATGGTGTTGCCATAGGATTTGGACATTTTTTGACCATCGAGTCCCGGCATCTTGGCGATCTTGGTCAACAGGGCCTGGGGCTCCGGGAGAATAATCTTGCCTGAGCCTTCGAGATAACCAAACAGACGCTCGCGATCTCCAACAGAAATATTCTGCTGCGACTCCAATAATGCGCGCGCAACGTCCAAGGACTGAATATCACCTTTTTCCTGATAATTCTTTCGTAACTCTCTGTAAAGCTTTGCGTTTTTCTTGCCCATCTTGGTGATGGCATTCTCTGCCTTGGCTTCGAAACCCGGCTCACGGCCATACAGATGATTGAAGCGGCGTGCAACTTCACGGGTCAATTCGACATGGGCCACCTGATCCTCACCGACTGGCACATGTCCGGCCTTATAAATCAGGATATCTGCGCTCTGCAGTAAGGGATAACCCAAAAAACCATAAGTAGCGAGATCACGTTCCTTGAGCTTTTCCTGCTGATCTTTGTAGCTCGGCACGCGCTCAAGCCACCCCAGTGGTGTGATCATCGACAACAATAGATGCAATTCCGCATGCTCGGGTACCCGTGACTGGATAAAGAGCTTGGCAGCCCCGGGGCTCACACCCGCAGACAGCCAGTCGATGACCATTTCCCACACGCTGTCGCTTATGCCTGCAGACTCTTCGTAATGTGTGGTGAGTGCATGCCAATCTGCAACGAAGAAAAAACATTCATGGCTGTGCTGCAGCTCAATCCAGTTTTTTAGTACACCGTGATAATGGCCCAGGTGTAACGCCCCAGTGGGTCGCATGCCTGACACGACACGTTGGTTTTGGGAAGGGACCGAACTCAATGTTTTTCCTTATGAAGGTAGCGCAAATATCTGATAAATAACATTTTGAAATAAACTGATCGGTGGCCCAAGGATCAAACTCAACCCTCCCAAGACGAGCAGACCAATGAGTATGAAAAAGCCGTAGGGCTCAATCCGGCTATAGCTGCGGGCAAGGTGATCCGGTAACAAGCCCGTCACGACACGCCCGCCGTCGAGCGGCGGCAAAGGCAGCAAATTAAGCACCATTAAAACGAGATTAATAATGATGCCGGCCTGACCCATCAAGAATAGTGGCACTGCCAATCCTTCCATCGTACCAGGCAACAAAGTACTTATTTTTGCGAGCATAGCCCACGCAATTGCCATGACAAGATTTGAGAATGGTCCCGCCGCTGCCACGATCGCCATATCTCGCTTGGGATTTCTCAATTGCGCCATGTTAACGGGTACCGGCTTAGCCCAGCCGAAAAGAAAGGGTGCATGACTAACCACCAACAAGAGCGGTATTAACACAGTGCCGATCGGGTCGATGTGCTTGATTGGATTGATACTGAGGCGACCCAGCATATGCGCAGTGGAATCGCCGAAATAGCGCGCGGTCCAGCCGTGTGCTACTTCGTGTAAGGTGATGGCAAACAGGACAGGAATTGCCCAGATACTGATCGTTTGAATGATATTCATGTGTGGGGGGATTATACGATAAGCCGACTGCTAAGTGGGCGTCAGCCAATCAATTTTTCCCTTGCCATGACGCACGATCTGTGGCTCACCGGTCACCAGGTCCACCACTGTGGTCGGTTCAATTCCACAATACCCGCCATCGATCACTAAATCGATTTCATGTTCGAGCCGCTCACGCATGTCATAAGGTTCGGTTAAAGGCAGGTTCTCACCCGGTAACAACAACGTGCTACTCATTAGTGGTTGCCCCAGCTCGTGCAATACGGCCTCGGCAATCGCATTATCCGGCACCCGAATCCCGATGGTCTTGCGTTTCGGTGACTGCAGGCGGCGCGGCACCTCGTTGGTTGCCTTGAGCAGGAAGGTATAGGGGCCCGGCGTCAGCATCTTGATCAAGCGGTAGGCGCTATTATCGACCTTGGCATAAGTGGCAATATCAGATAGATCACGACATACTAACGTGAACTGATGCTTGTCACCTACCTGCCGGATGCGCCGGATGCGCTCCATCGCAGCCTTGTCGCCGATATGACAGCCAAGGGCATAACAGGAATCAGTAGGATAGACGATGAGGCCACCCTGATTGACAATCTCTACCGCCTGATGAATCAGGCGTTTTTGCGGATTCTGGGGATGAATTTCAAAAAACTGGCTCACGGCCCGTTCCCGGATGACAAGCAAAAGTGCAGCGCGGCATTCTACTCCGAATACCCGGGGCAACCAATGCCCACAGCACAGCATATACTCCAGCCGGGAAAGTTGCGTTACTATAGCGCCTCGCAACCACATAGATCAGACTTGATGAAATTTCTTTATGATTTTTTCCCGGTTATGCTGTTTTTTGTCGCCTATATGTTCTATGGGCACATACCAGACGGTGTGATCGATACTATTAATAATGCACTGCCGATCATGCGCTTGACTGCTGACAACAAGAGCGATGCCATTTACCTGGCGACTGCAGTTGGCATCTTGGCAGCTTTTTTACAGGTTTGCCTTTACTGGTTACGCAATCGTCGTTTCGAGAAGATGCACCTCATTTCATTTGCACTGTTTCTTTTTATCGGTGGCACTACCATCATCCTTAAGAACCCCCTCATCATAAAATGGAAGCCGACCATCGTGAACGGACTGTTCGCACTGGTATTCCTGGGTAGCCAGTTCATCGGCGAAAAAACGCTGGTGGAACGCATGATGAGCCACGCCATCGATGCGCCAACTGCCGTGTGGAGACACCTCAATCTGGCCTGGGTCGGCTTCTTCATCTTTTCCGGTCTGGCCAATCTCTATGTGGCTTATAATTTCAGCGAATCAACCTGGGTAAGCTTCAAGTTATTCGGTCTGCTTGGCCTGAGTTTTATATTTGTCATCGCACAGGGTTTTTTCCTCATGAAGTATATCGATGCTGACAAATTAGACTCAAACGGGAAAAAATAATGCTCTACGCAATTACCGGAACAGACATAGAACACAGCCTGGAGCGTAGATTATCGGTAAGAACGGAACATTTACTGCGTATTGAGGCCCTTAAGCTACAAGGCCGCCTGATTCTCGCCGGCCCGTTCCCGGCTATAGATGCCGAAGATCCCGGTGCAAATGGGTTTACCGGTAGCCTGATTGTGGCAGAATTCGACTCACTGGAGGATGCCATAACCTGGGCTGATGCAGACCCTTACGTCAAAGCCGGCGTTTTTCAGGCGGTTTCAGTTAAGCCTTTTAAACAGGTCTTACCGTAAGTTTTACAGTCAATCAACCTAAATCCACATATTATAATCAAGGATCTGCCATGCAACAGTCACCATCTTCTTTACTAGCATTAATCACCATATGCGTGATAGCAGTTAATGGCTGCAAGCAGCAAACAGCCGAGCAGCAAGCAACAAATAGCAGTGATCTCGCTGCAGAAACCTCGTCTCCTGTTTCTGGCAAATCCGCTGCGGTCGTGAATGGACAGACGATAACCGACAAGCAACTCGACACCTTCATCGCCCGCAGACAAATGGCACAACCGAACCTGAAGCAGAATCGTAATATTGCATTAACAGAGATGATAAACCGCGAACTGATCAAGCAGGCCGCCACTGAAAAAGGCATTACGAAACGCGATGAATTTATAGATGAACTGGAATATCAGAAAACCGACTTGCTTGTGAATTTATTTCTGCGCGATCATCTGGAAAATCTTTCTTTTAGTGATGAAGATTTGAAGAAAGAATATGACGAACAAGTAGCCAACCACAAAAACAAGGAATATAAAGCACGCCACATCCTTAGTGAAAAACAGGAAGAAGCAACCGAAATCATTAAGCTTCTGGATGCAGGGGGTGATTTTGCAGGACTTGCTAAAGAGAAATCAACAGGCCCATCAGGCCCACAGGGTGGTGACCTCGGCTGGTTTAATGCCGGCGCCATGGTTCCCGAATTCAGCCAGGCGGTACAGAAAATGGAAAAGGGCAACTACTCAAAAGAACCCGTCAAAACTGATTTTGGCTGGCATGTCATCCTCCTTGAGGATATCAAAGATATACAGCCTCCAGCATTCGAAGACACCAAAGAAACACTGGAAACCATATTGCGCAACAAAAATCTGCAGCAGCTGATCGCGAATATGCGCATGCAAGCGCAAATTCAGCTTGGTGAAAACTCTGAAGAGTTAACAACCCCTAGCGCAGATAAATAATTACTGATAGCACAACAAGTGATACTAGCCAGGCAAGGATGGTGATCAGGGACGATTGCCTTGCCTTTTGTTTTTCAAACCAATTGCGAGGCTTGATACCTCTTGCCACAAAGACAATGTTTGCAGAAAGATTAACACAGACAATATTCACCGTAAGCAACATACCGGCACCAGCAGCCAAAGACCATTGACCACTGGCCAGCATCAAACCAACTGCGACGGCAGGCGGTAACAATGCAACCGCCACCATTACGCCAACCAGAACACTGGACAGACCGGTTGTCAAGGAAAGCACACCCGCAGCACCGGCAGCGAGTGCCAGAGCGACATCTTCAAGACCAACTGTGGTGCGCGCCATCAATTCCACACTTTCCGGGCTGACAGGCCAGGCGATGCCGATCAGCAGCGTCAGTAACAAGGTAAATAGAAAACCGATAAGATTAGTTCTCAATGATTCGCTAATGAGCTTGCGGTCACCCAGCGCAGTACCAAGCGCCAACGCAATGTTTGGCCCGAGGAATGGCGCGATAACCATAGCACCCACCAGCACCGCAACGCTATCTTTCAGCAAGCCAATCGCTGCAACAATAGTCGAGAGTACGACTAGCAACAAAAAATTACTACTTAAGCGAGCTGAATTTTTTACGTCATCGTAAAGTTGTTCACGCGTCAGCGCAGTCGCTGTGCCGAACAACCTTCCGGGTTGGTCTAGTTTGGTCCGGGATAAAACCAGGTCGACCGGAGTTACTATAATCCGCGAATTGCTTTCTGAACCGAGCGCCTTCTGTAATCGATCAAGCGTGGTTTGTAATCGGCTATATGGCAATACAAAGCGCGCCGTCCAGCGCCCGCTGATTTCATCTTGCTGCCATTCCACATCGGGGATCTCTAATTGCTCAATGAGACCCTTCACTGTATCCAGATAGCCGGAATCGGCCATAACTTCAATAATTTTCACGATCAGGTCAGTCTGTTGCTATGGTTCTGGCGCATGACACTCAAACTTTCATATTCTCCAGAGCGAACGTCTCAATAGAGCGTAAACTGGCCTGATCAGGATCCCTGTACTCAAGATTAATCTGATAAATATTTTCTGCTAATCGAATCGAATTGATCACCTCGCATAGGAGCTGTATCAATTCAGGCGATTCATTCATCACAGGCAATGTTAGGTGCACATCGATAACCGGATTACCTCTAGAACTTGATTTGGAATTTGCGCTCACCTGCTTCGCCGAAAGACGATCAGTTTCCACCATTAAACCATGTAGTGACACATTCACTGACGTCGCATGTAACACAAAACCATCTGCCGTGATTAACTCCACTGGCAAACGGCTCGAGAATCGCAGCAACTTACGTCGATCAAATTTCACGAATACAACATCTATGCATGAATTAAGTATAGTAATACTAACCTAAAATACCATAAATACTACCAGCCTGATAAAACGTTCTTCTACCAGGGAGAATATATCGATAGAAAGTTGATCGTATTCCAGTTTCGAATCGACCGGTGCGCTTTATTCTAGCTACGCTCGCACAAAATCTTTCAATCCACTTACCCATGAAATCTACAACTGTCAGCATATACAGTCAGTAATAAATTACACCAGATCATTCACCAAGCAATACTGATAATTCCTGCTCATCGATAACATCCACCCCCAGGCTTTCTGCCTTGAGCAGCTTTGAACCCGGATTTTCGCCGGCTATTACAGCTGTGGTGTTCTTGGAGACACTGCCCGTGACTTTTGCACCGAGGGCCTGTAGTTTCTGTTTGGCTTCATCTCGCGTCATTCTGCCGAGCGTTCCGGTCAGCACATAGGTGTGACCTTCAAGCAGCTTGATTGTGGGCTCGAT
>CAMYKB010000011.1 GCA_947258875.1 uncultured Gammaproteobacteria bacterium
AATACAAGATAAAGAAGACAGGAAGGATATGTTGAACTCTTTGAAGCGAAGCGTAGTTCTGCTTCAGCAAAAACTCGTTTTGCTGAAGCAGAACTACGCCTCGCTTGATAACATTTTTTCAACGTATCGTCCAATCACTTATTTTCCTTTGTAATAATTATTTGGTCTTATGCGTCTATCGCAACAGTTGATTAAACTGACCCGTCGGTCAGTTTAACATGAATAAGACATTTCTAATGTTCGCAATAATTTTCATCCTTATCAAAAGCTTAATGTCATCTTGTCCGTTTAACAAGATCAATAAAATACGGACAGGGGTTGCAGGATGCTATTGTATTTCTTAGAGTCTGATTTTTCCTTGGAGGTATAATAATGGGGTCACGATCACACACCGAACCATCGTAAGCCAAAGCTTCTTGAACAAATCAGGCTGGCCTGTCTACGCCGTCATTACAGCCCCAGAACCGCACAGAATTATGCTTACTGGTGCCGTCAATACATTCTTTTTCATAACAAAAGGCACCCTAGAGATCTCGACAAGATTGATCTCGAGACTTTCCTGAATTATCTAGTTTCAAAACGGCGCTTATCTGCCAGCTCCCAGTCACAGGCGCTTAGTGCGTTGGTTTTCATGTATCGACATGTCCTTGAGATTGAACCGGGTTGGATGGAGAATCTTGAGCGTATCAAACGCAAGCACTTTTTACCCACTGTATTGACGGTAAACGAAGTACGCACAATCCTGGAAGGCATGCGCGGTATGCCACGCCTGATGGTACGTTGGCATTGCTCCGCTTCAACGGTGCAACGTGCATTTAAGCATGCCTTCGAGCAAGCCCAGATCACGAAACACGCCAGTGTCCATTGCCTACGGCACTCCTTCGCTACGCATTTATTGCAGAACGGCACCGACATTCGCACCATTCAGACGCTCCTGGGGCACCGGAATATCAATACCACAATGATCTACACACACATCATCCGGGCGGAGCAATCAACTAAAAGTCCTCTTGACCAACTGTGAGAAAACCAGTGGAGCCGGTAAACTGCCGGCTCCATAGCGGTTGATTTGTATCCAAAATCGTCAACTGCTCCCGGCGTCGCACTCGACAATTGCTCCTCAACAACTGCTCCTGCGTTGTCCTAATTACGGGCTTCCTGCCCTAATGCATTATCATACCTTCGCCCGTTCGTAGGCTCGTACGCCCTGTACCTGATTTCCATGGATAGAGCAAATGCAGCAAGATAGGATGAATAATTTTTGCCAGGTTTATTTAGACATAGGACGGGTTTTGAATGACCAAGAGTAGTACATAGACGACGCACATGGATGCGCTAGTGTCGCGGCAGGCAGGATGCCGATAGCGACCGCACTGTTTACGGATCTAAGGATGGATTTAGTCAGAGACTCCCTAGTTCTTTACCCACCTGTGTAAAGGCCTCGATGGCTTTATCCAGGTGCATCCGGGTATGCGCGGCGGTGATTTGTGTGCGGATGCGTGCCTGGCTCTTCGGCACTACGGGGTAGACGAAGCCGATCACATAAATGCCTTTCTCCAGCAGGCGTGCCGCCATCTGCTGGGCCAGTGGCGCGTCGTATAACATGATGGGCACAATGGGATGATCGCCTGGCTTGATATCAAAACCAGCGGCGGTCATTTTTTCGCGAAAGTATTTGGTATTTGCCCATAGACGATCCCGCAATTCGTTGCAGCGGGTGATCAGCTCGATGGCCTTGATACCCGCAGCAACAAGCGCCGGCGTGAGTGTGTTGGAAAACAAATAAGGCCGCGATCGTTGGCGCAACAAATCGACGATCTGCCGGTTGCTGGCGGTAAAGCCACCCGAGCCTCCACCCAGCGCCTTGCCTAGCGTTGAAGTGTAGATATCGATCTTGTCCATCACGCCGTGATGTTCAGCCGAACCCCTACCCGTCGCCCCCACGAAACCGGTAGCATGAGAGTCATCCACCATGACCAGTGCGTCGTATTGCTCAGCAAGCCGTGTGATAGCGTCCAGCCTGGCGATATCGCCATCCATGCTGAAGACGCCATCGGTTGCAATCATACGCGTTCGATAACGCACGGCTTGTTTTAGCTTTGCTTCCAGGTCCTCCATGTCGCTATGGGCATAGCGAAAACGCGCCGCCTTGCACAGGCGTATGCCATCGATAACCGATGCATGGTTCAACTGATCACTAATGACGGCATCTTCGTCACCCAACAGGGTTTCGAACAGGCCGGTATTGGCGTCAAAACAGGAGGTGTAGAGAATCGCGTCATCGGTATGCAGAAAATCCGCTATCGACTGTTCCAGCTGCTTGTGCAGGTCCTGCGTACCGCAGATAAAGCGTACGGAGGCCATGCCAAAACCGTGGGTTTTTAGCGCATCGATGGCCGCAGCCACCATCTCGGGGTGGTTCGCCAGCCCCAGGTAGTTATTGGCACAAAAATTAAGCACCTCCCCGGCTTGCTGTGTCGCAATGTCGACGCCTTGCGGCGTGGTGATGATGCGCTCACGCTTATAGAGGCCCTCTTTTTCGATGGCGTCGAGTTCGGCTTGAAACCGGCTAATATTCACGGCGACTCCGTTATCATGATTAGTTGTCCCACCTCATACACACTGCTGCTTAATTCCATTCCAGAATGACCTTACCGCATTCTCCCGAATGAACGACCTCGAAGGCCTCCTGGTAATCTTGCACCTTGTAAACATGGGTGATGATTTTTGATATGTCCAGTCCGCTGCGCAGCAGTTGACTCATCTTGTACCAGGTCTCAAACATCTCGCGACCATAGACGCCTTTCAGATGCAGACCTTTGAAGATGATTTCGTCCCAGTTGATTTCTGTGGTCGGCGGCAAGAATCCCAGCAAGCCAATATAGCCGCCGTGATAGGTATGCCTGATCATGTCACTGAAGGCCTGCGGGTTGCCCGACATCTCCAGACCGACATCAAAGCCGTTGGACATTCCCAACTTTTCAATAATGCTATCCGTCGATTCCCGCCCAACATTAACCGCCAGGGTGACACCCATGGTTTCAGCCAATCTGAGGCGATACTCGTTAATGTCCGTGATCACCACATGACGCGCACCGACGAACTTGCACACCGTGGCAGCCATAATGCCGATAGGCCCGGCACCCGTAATCAGCACGTCCTCACCGATAACATTGAAGGACAGCGCCGTGTGCACGGCATTTCCAAAGGGGTCCATAATCGACGCAATATCAGAGGAAATGTCGGGATGCACCTTCCACAGATTGACTGCGGGCATCACCAGGTATTCAGCAAACGCGCCGTCACGGCTACCGCCTATGCCGATCGCCTTGTTACACAAATGCCTTTTGCCGGCACGGCAGTTGCGGCACTGGCCACAGGTGATATGTCCTTCAGCAGTAACACGATCACCCACCTCGAAGCCATACACGCCGTGACCAACCTCCGCTATTTCGCCAACGAATTCGTGGCCGATAACGCGCGGCACCTGGATATTCCGCTGCGCCCAGTCATCCCAGTTGTAGATATGCAAATCGGTTCCACAAATGCCGGTCTTGTGAATTTTTATCAGGACTTCATTTGTCGCCACACGGGGAATCGCAACGGATTCCATCCAGATACCGGGCTCGGCTCGGCTTTTAACCAGGGCTTTCATCATCATAGACATGAGTCCATATAGAGATTAACGCTATGCTAGAATTAATAGCATAAGAGGCCGTATCCATGTTAGAGAATTCAGCCCCTGATTTCAGAGTGATACCGCTATGAGCCACAAACATGATCGCGTTTTAAACGCAATTTTGCATGAACCCGTCAGCGGCAATCTTCACTGGCGTGAAGTGGAATCCTTGCTACTGCATCTGGGCGCCAGTATCGAACCCGGCCACGGTGCGCGTCTGAAAATAAAGCTAAACAATGTCGAAGGTACTATACACCGTCCGCATCACAGCGGTGTGTACAGCAAACATGACCTGCGCCTTTTGCGTGATTATCTCAATACAGCTGGCGTGAGCTCGTTATCCTGATCTGCCCTCTTCAAATCCAGAGAATCTCTGATTCATTCCATCCTGAGGTTCGTAAACGGTGCATCCATGCACCACTACTCTGCTCGACTAATGATCCTGCTCCTCCTTGAACCTCTTCTGTATGACCTCTACCTCCTCGCGATGCGCGAATAGTGCATCGACACACTGCTTATCCAACTGTTCGCCAGACAACTTATGCAGCGCCTCAAACGCATCTTTATTACTCCAGGCCTCCTTATAGGGACGTTTACTGGTCAAGGCATCGAAGACATCTGCGACCGCAACGATACGGGCCTCGAGCGGAATGTCTTCACCCACCTTGCCCTCTGGATAACCCGTGCCGTTCACCGCCTCATGATGATACACGGCAATATTGCGCAGCAGGTCCGTATGAGACATATTATCAATTGCGAAATTTTTCAGTAAATCGTCGATCATCTGCACACCCTTTTCGACATGTGTTTTCATGACACCCATCTCATGATCGTTCAGAGCTCCTGCTTTGAGAAGGATATGATCGGGAATCGCAATCTTGCCGATATCATGCAACGGCGCAAACATAAAAACATGCTCGATATAATCATCATCCAGCTCATGCTGATCAGCCAACGCACGGGCAATCAAATGACTAAAACGTGACATACGGTCAAGGTGGCCGCCGGTTTCGGGATCACGATGGTGGGTAATATGTCCTGCCGTTCTCACTGCGGCATTGAGCGTATTCACCGAGGACAATTCAATGCTGGCCATGAGTGCAATCATATGCCCATAGACGTCCAGCACCTGTAGCACGTCCTCTGTAAACGCCCCTGCCTCGTAAGAGTTGAAGAACAAAAAACCAAAGAAATCACTATTATTGAACATGGGCAGCGTATAACTGGCAGCGTAACCCTGTTGCCCGATACGGCGTGTATGTTCATGCGCGCTACGTTCCAGTGGTGGCATGTAATTGATTACCCGGGGTTGCCCCCGTTTCAGTATTTCCTTGAGTGCCGGTGCATTGTCGAGCGGGGACTGATAGTTCTCCAACGGTTTATCGTCGCCACTGCTGTGCACATAGGTTTTGAGTACACGGGTTTCCGTATCACAGAGAGCGACAGCGATACGGGCAATAAATGGAAAATGCATCTTGACCACCTCATGGGTGGCGATCAGTCTTTCCTTAAACGAACCACCCTGGCCGAGGAACGCCAGCGTATCATGGTGCTGAAAACTATTATCGGTATACATGACAATGCCCATTTAGCGTGAAAATCCCAGGTTCCGAATATAGCGCCACCACCCGGGCCCGACTTGCTTGAGGTCAATTTGCGGCCGGTATTTTCCACGCCAGATATGCACTGAGACCACTCAATAAAGGCTACAACACGTAACCTCAAGACCATGCTTATCTGATATATGCACAAAAACCCACTCACAGACAAGGACATAGCGAGCAACCGGGCAAAACTATCAAGAAATCTCTGAAACTGCCGATAAACTCAGTGAGTTCATCCATTGGGCAGAGCCTCACCGGATTTGCACTATGAGTGACCCGGGAACGTTGAACTTGCCTCATACTAATAACAGTATTTAACGGAATAAATTAAATCGGGGATAGTGATGTTAGCAGTCGTAGAAAATCGCAATGATGTACGGTCATGCATTGAGGCCTACACGCTATTTCGCCCAATCAATGAAGATCAGTTTCAGCCAGCCAGGATAGGCAATATCAGCAAGTCGGGGATCCTCATATGGCTGGACGAGGCACTCATGCTTGGGGAACTCATCAAGGTTGTCATTTCTCCTTACGACGAAGACCAGCCCACAAAACTCGTCATCGCTGAAGTAGTTCGCATTCATGAAGTCAAGCATGCAGATGCCTTTGGCTATGGCTGCAGAATCAAGGCATACGACATTATCTCTGAACTTGAATTCTGAAGCGCGGTTACTGCATCTGATATCAATATAGGGACATACACGGACTGTCAGTTATACTCATGTGACACAACACAGGGTTGTTCAGTCACATGCACATCCTCGCTATAGATCAGGGCACCACCGGCACCACGACCATTCTTTATGATGAGCAGGGCCGCATCACAGCGCGCGCCTATCGCGAGTTCTCTCAGATCTACCCGCAGCTCGGCTGGGTGGAACACGACCCCATAGAGATCTGGCAAACCGTAGTTGATACAGTGGAGGAGATCTGTTCCAGTCATCGTGGCGCGATCGCTGGCATAGGCATCACAAATCAGCGCGAGACAACGATTTTGTGGAACCAGGCAAGCGGCTTGCCGGTTTACAACGCCGTGGTCTGGCAGTGCCGCCGTACAGCAGAATTCTGTGAGCAACTGCGCGTACATGAAACCTTAATCCGTGAGCGTACTGGCCTGCCGGTCGATGCCTATTTCAGTGGCAGCAAGATTCGCTGGATCCTCGACCATGCGCCAGCGTTGCAGCTGGATGAAACACTGTTCGGCACCGTCGATAGCTGGCTGATATGGAAACTCACTGGCGGGCAGGTACATGCAACCGATTACACCAACGCCTCACGTACGCAGTTGTTTGATATCAACACACAGCGCTGGGATCACGAGTTGTGCGAATTAATGGGTGTGTCGCCTTCACTGCTACCCGAGGCCCGGCCTTCAATAGCTAAATTCGGTACCGTCACGGCGATCCCTGCGCTTGCGGGGGTCCCCATCCTGGGTGTTGCCGGCGATCAACAGGCGGCGTTGTTCGGGCAAACCTGTTTCGAACCGGGTCAGATCAAGAATACCTACGGCACGGGTGGCTTTGCCATGATGAATACAGGCAATGCGCCGATCTTCTCAGAACGTGGTCTGATCACTACCCTCGGCATAACCGGCAACGGCGAATCCTGTTACGCACTGGAAGGTTCAATCTTCATTGCGGGCGCCGGCTTACAGTGGTTGCGTGACGAACTCAATCTTCTCGACAAGGCCTCAGACAGCGAGGCGGCCGCACGTGCAGTACAAGACAATGGCGGTGTTTATCTGGTGCCCGCCTTCGTTGGGCTCGGCGCACCGCACTGGGATATGCAGGCACGCGGGGTATTGGCCGGCCTCACTCGCGGCAGTAACCGCAACCATATCATCCGCGCAGCCCTGGAGGCCATGGCCTATCAGACCGCTGATGTGCTGGAACTCATGCAACAGGAGAGCGGCATACACACACAAGCACTTGCTGTAGACGGGGGGGCTTGCGCAAACAATTTCCTCATGCAGTTTCAGGCCGACATTATCGACCGACCGGTGCAACGACCCGAGATCATCGAATCCACCTCGCGTGGCGCGGCATACCTTGCGGGCTTACATGCGGGACTTTGGCGAGACCATGAGACCCTAAGCCAACTCGCGACTATCGAAACCGAATTCCAACCGGCGATGGAAGCTGCACATCGTCAACGCCTGTTGAGCGGCTGGCGCCAAGCCGTTAAGCAGTGCCTGACACACTGACATACAAACCCAAAACGCTATGCGACATAACCCAGGCGAGCGAAATGCTATACTGCATGGATTAAAATGAAAATAAAACTGGCGAAAACTGTTACAGCACTATTACTTTTACTACTGATACTGAATAGCTGCATGTATCTGCAGCAACCGACTATGATCTTCTTCCCATCCAGCGAAATCGCGCAAACCCCCGCCAACTGGAATCTTGAATATGAAGACGTGAGCTTCAATGCCGAGGATGGCACCCAACTGCACGGCTGGTATATCCCGCACCCCGGTGCAAGCAAGGTATTACTGTTTTTTCATGGCAACGGCGGCAACATCTCGCACCGCGGCGATTCTGTAACTATCTTTCACAACCTGGGCTTGAATGTTTTTATTATCGACTATCGCGGCTATGGCAAAAGCCAGGGTGTCGCAAGCGAGGATGGGATTTATCAAGATGCAGCAGCGGCCTGGCAGTACCTGACGCAAACACGAAATCATGCCAGCAAGGATATTATTATTTTCGGTCGTTCACTCGGTGGCGCTGTTGCCACACACCTGGCCACTGAGGTGCAAGCGGGCGCATTGATTCTTGAATCCACCTTCAGCTCCGCCAGAGACATGGCGCATACGATGCTGCCTTTGTTGTCACGTCTAGTTTTGCCACGCTATCGCTTCGACACCGAGCGCCGTATTCCGCGGGTGAACTGTCCGCTGCTGGTTTTACACAGTCCCGACGATGAGATCATTCCATTCCATCTGGGAGAGAAAGTATTTCAGGCGGCCAAGCAACCCAAGTCTTTTGTCGCCCTACACGGCGATCACAATAGTGGTTTTCTGCAAAGTCGCCCCGAGTATGAGGCTGCACTAAGGCAATTCGTATCAGAGTACTGACGGCAGTAAGACAACAAGGGGCGGATAAACCGCCCCCTGTTGTTTACGCTGTTCGAACTGGGCTTAACCAGGGTTTCCTTAACTGAACGCCTGCCCCGGCTTGATACCAAACGCCTTGAGGATAAGCGCCAAAGGGCAAAAGCCGGTGAAGGCCGATTGCAGCAGGTTGAGGCCTACAAAGGCCGTCAGCCATAACCAGTAAACAGAATGCAACTGCGATAACGCCAGGGTGGCGAGAATAACAATGCCTGCAAACGCAAGCACGACGCGATCAATACTCATAAGGGATTCCCCCGGTTACAGATAGATGGGCCCGCTATTGATCGGGCCACGGAATAAAGAATAGTATATTAGTAATCCCTAATATATTCTACCCCCCCTCCCCAGCCTGCCGTATATAAACAGCCACAATTGCTAAACAGGCGGCAATTTCTATGTTGCTGCCGTAAAGAAGCCCCTGAATAAGCCATCTGCGGTTGATTTACGCCCGGACTTAATCGGAGGCCCCTTAACTGATAAGCTCCCCGCCCATGTTGAAATTCAGCCAACTTTCACTGCGCCGCGGCACCCGGGAATTACTACACGACGTCAGCGCCACGATACATACAGGACATAAGGTCGGTATTACGGGACGCAATGGTGTGGGCAAGTCGAGCCTGTTTTTACTCCTCAGGAATGAGCTGAGTGCAGATGCCGGGAGTTATTCGCTGCCACCAGCCACAGTCATTGCACACGTGGCACAGGAAACCCCTGCTGTCGACAAACCCGCTATTGAATACGTCATGGATGGCGATACCGGGCTGCGCGGCCTGCAACAACAGATTCAGCAAGCCGAACAACACGACGATGGCGAACAACTCGCTCACCTGTATGCCGATATGGAGGCCATCCAGGGCTACAGCGCAAACAGCCGTGCCGCGCGCCTGCTGCACGGCCTGGGTTTTACAGTTGATGAGGAACAACTGCCGGTACGTTCATTCTCCGGCGGCTGGCGTATGCGCCTGAACCTGGCACAGGCGTTGATGTGCCGTTCCGATCTATTGTTGCTGGACGAACCCACCAACCACCTCGACCTGGAGGCTGTGATCTGGCTGGAAGACTGGCTACGCGGCTACTCCGGCACGCTGTTACTGATCTCTCACGACCGTGACTTCCTGGATCGTGTGGTCACCCATATTGCGCACATCGAACGCGGGGAAATGACCCTGTATACCGGTAACTATTCCGATTTCGAAATACGCCGCGCCGAGCAACTCGCCCACCAGCAGGCGGCCTATGAGAAACAGCAGCGTGAAATTGCGCACATGCAGAAATTTGTCGACCGATTTCGCGCCAAGGCCACCAAATCGCGCCAGGCGCAAAGCCGTATCAAGGCGCTGGAACGCTTGACGATCATCAGCCAGGCACATGTGGATTCGCCATTTAAATTTCATTTTCTCAATCCAGGCCGCATACCCGACCTGCTGCTGAAACTCGACAACATCAGCGCCGGTTATGACGACACGCCAATACTGGATAATGTCACCCTCAACATTGCAGCAGGTGACCGTATCGGCCTGCTGGGGCACAACGGTGCGGGCAAATCCACACTGATTAAATTGCTGGCTGGTGACCTGAACATGCACAATGGCGAACGTGTAGCCGCAAAAGATATCAACATTGGTTATTTTGCGCAGCACCAACTCGAACAACTCGATGCAAAAGCCAGCCCACTGCTGCATGTACAGCGCCTCGACCCACGCGCTACGGAACAGTCCCTGCGCAATCACCTGGGCGGCTTTGCATTCAACGATGAAATGGCCACATCACCCGTGGCACCATTGTCCGGCGGTGAAAAAGCACGCCTGGTCTTGGCCATGATCGTCTACCAGAAACCCAGCCTGTTACTCCTCGACGAACCCACCAATCACCTCGACCTGGAAATGCGCTACGCCCTGACTAGCGCATTACAGGAATTTGAAGGCGCGATGATCATCGTCTCGCATGATCGACACTTGCTACGCACGGTCACTGATCAACTGTACCTGGTTGCAGATCAACAGGTCACACCTTTTGATGGCGATCTTGAAGACTACCGACAATTTGTGAAAGATCAGGAAAGGGAAAACGACGAGATCCCAAGCGACAAGTCACCAACCCCTGCTAACAAAAAACAACAGCGCCAACATGCCGCTGAAAAACGTCGCCTGCTAAAGCCCCTCGGGAACAAAGCAAAGAAGCTGGAAGCCAGCATGAATAAATTGCATGCTGAGCAAACTACGCTGCAGCAACTACTTTCCGATAGCAGCCTTTATGAAGACGCCAATAAAGCAAGGCTTGCAGAATTGCTCCAGCAACAGGGTCAAATCAATAAAGAACTGCAGAAAGTAGAAGCCGAATGGTTAACGGTCAGCGAAGAACTGGAAAGCCTGCGCGCGTAAAGGTGAACAACAATAGTACCGTACCCACGATTTTCACCACTCATCCCTCTAAAACACATACCAGATACCGTTTGTTATTCTGCAATCGATGGCATCCAGAACGATATGGATAATCAGCCCCAGCCCAATAATACGAGCTCTGGGGAAAACCAACAATGCTATGTACACCGCTATGGGTAACATGCCGTGCAAAGGATGAAACCCGATGCTGCAACGTCCCGGATCATATATCGGCTCAGCCAAAAGATGGTCCAGATCGATAAGCAGGGCAGCAAGCATAATGATATATGCAGATTTCCAACGTCTGGGATATGCAACAAGGGCAACAGCTAGTGGCGCCAGGCAATGAAGAATTAAATGAATTATTTTTAGTAACCTCGCGTTTAAGCGGTCATGATGAGCAACTCACTTGGATATTACCGGCCCAGTCAGGTGGTGGTTCTGCATAATGCGACATACCCGGGTGCTCGTCGAAGGGCGCACTGAGTACAGTCATGAGGCGATCAATTTCGGAGTAATCCTTATCGCGCCCGGCCTTTTCGATTGCAAGCTGTGCCATATAATTGCGCAGGATATATTTGGGATTGACGTTCATCATTGCCTCACGTCGCTGGGTATCGTTACGGGATGACGCACGCAAATGCAAACGATAGTTCTTTATCCAGTGATCGAAACGCTCACGGTCGATGAACATGTCGCTTATCGGCTGACGCCGTGCACTGCTGTCACGCTGAATATCACCCAGGGCACGAAACAGAAGGGTGTAATCCGCACGGCTTTGCTGCATCTGCGCCAGCAGCTCTGCAAGTAATTCAAGTACCCTTGCATCAGCCTTCTCAAAACCAAGCTTTTCAGCCATAAACTGATGGTAATAACTGGTGTAGATATCCTGATAGGTTTCCAATGCTGCCTTGGCGTCTTCAATATCAATAATCGGCAGCAAGGCTTGCGCCAGGCAACTCACATTGAAAAGCCCGATCTGTGGTTGCTGGTCAAATGCATAACGGCCATGATGATCGGAATGGTTACAGACGAAGCCGGGATCATAGGCTTCCATGAAACCGTAGGGCCCGTAGTCCAGCGTCAGGCCCAGGATCGACATATTGTCAGTATTCATAACGCCATGCGCAAAGCCAACAGACTGCCACTGCGCAATCAGGCGCGCGGTGCGTTCGATGATGATTTGCAACATCAGCAGATAGCGGTCGGGTTTGCCCGCCAGTTCAGGATAATGATGTTCGATCACATAATCCGCTAACATGCGGATCGGTTGCTGCTGATTACGATAGAAGAATACTTCAAAGGAACCGAAGCGCACATGTGATGGCGCCAGCCGGGTGAGGATCGCACCGCTTTCAATCTGCTCACGATAGACCTCGTCGTCACTACCAACTAGACACAGTGCATGCGTGGTAGGGATACCCAGGCCGTGCATCGCCTCACTGCAAAGATACTCACGTATTGTGGAACGCAGTACGGCGCGCCCATCAGCGTTTCTTGAATAGGGCGTCTGACCGCCGCCCTTGAGTTGTAGCTCCCATTTTTCACTACGACCATTGGTTGCCTCTGCCAGAATGATGGCACGTCCATCACCCAGCTGGGGGACGTAATGACCAAACTGGTGGCCGGCATACAACATGGCTAACGGATCACCACCGGGTAGCAGCTGTTTACCACTGAAGATCTCAACGAACCGCGGATCATGCAGGACACCAGGATCGAGATCCAGCAGTCCGGCTGCACGCGTATTGAAATGGATCAGACTGGCCGGCAACTCGAACGGTGTCGGCTGTACACGAGTATAGAAATCTCCGGGCAAGGAGGCGAAAGAATTACTCAGTGGCAGGGAATTCAGCGAATACTTCATTATATTTAACGTGGATCTACTCGAGCACTTCGACCGACATACCCACTGCTAATTCACCGCTACCTTCGATGATCACGTTCTGGCCAAAATAGATTTTATTGTCGCGTTGACGGTAACTGCTCAGGGTGCGCGTCGGTTCTACGTCGCGCTGCCCAGTGGCAGGATCGATATTGGGTATGGCACAACGGCTGCAGGGTTTGACGACCCGCAACGTCAGTCCGCCTATCCTCAGACGGCGCCAGGTGTCTTCGGCAAACGCCTCACAACCCTCAACGACAAGGTTAGCGCGGAAGCGCTGCATGCTGATCGGCGCATCCAGGCGTGCATTGAGATCATCCAGTGACGCCTGAGTAGTCAGCAACAAGGGGAAGCCGTCACTGAAGGCCGTCTGATCGCCGGGCTTGCCGTAGGTCGGATCAACAAGCCGCACCTCGTCATCCGGGAAAAATACCAGCCGGCAATCGATCGACAGGAAACGGCGCAGCCAGGCGGCGGCAGCATCACCGGCATCCAGCGCCTTGCAGTGGTCATTCCACACCGATACCATCATTTTTCTGTTTGCCGAAGGAGTTGACACAACCAGCGAAGGCATACCCGGCGCATGCAGTTGTAATGCATCACCATGCAACCCGGGTTGCACCTGACACATACGCGGCTGCTGGCGTTGCGTCAAAAAACGTCCGCTGACATCAACCACCATCCAGCGTCGATCATGAAGCAAGCCAAAACGATCTAGCAGCGTGTGATCCAGCGTAACTTGGGCACAAGACTTGATGGGATGAATCGCCAGCCCGCTTACACTTAGCTCAGTCATCTCCACAAGCCTTTGGTTGCCTGCATGCCATCAGCATAGCTCGCATCTTATCAATACCCTGCTTGCGGCAGAAATCAATGTTGCGCTCTGGGATCTTGCCCGGATCCGGGTAATCAGCCAGGACCCGCTCCACGCTGGCCTCCCTAAGTATGTGCAGCATAGGGTAAGGCGAGCGATTGGTGTAATTGGCCGGATCATCCTGTGGCACTCCCTCAAAACAGTAGTCTGGATGAAAACTGGCCATTTGATAGATACCTTCATAGCCCTGGTCGGCCAGCAGCGCATCACTGATCTCCAGCAGTGTCAGAAATTCCTCAAAATCATGTCCGCCCTCAGGAAAGATCAGTAACGTCGTTTCAATACCGGGTTGTTCATCCAGGCGCCGGCACTCATCGAGTAGGGCTTCAAGGCATAGCTCCATGGCGTTGTGTCTGATAACGGCATAATGGATACTGCCTCTATCCAACTCGCGCTTTGCGAAAGGGCAAAAATCATTATTGACAACTATCGACGCAAGCCATGCCCTGGTTTGCTCGACGAGCACTTCATCTGTCACAGGATTGTTATTCAATACTTACAACTCATCTGTTCATCGGATTCAGGTGGTAACAATAACCCGCAGCGCATCCAGGCGCAGGCTCGCAGCCTCAAGCGTTTCTGTCAGCAGCTGCCATTGCGTCTCAAAAAATTCAATTTCTTCATCACGCACATTAGGGTTGACCGCACGCAGCGCCTTGAGGCGATCAACCTCTTTCAGTAACGTTCGCCGGGTCTGATCATGCGCCACAGTAATGATTTGCGGCGCCTGCTGGTTTGCCATTTTTTCAGCTGCTGCAACCATGACTCTGATCTGTTGCCCATAGGCACGCAAAATCTTTCTGGCTGTCTTGACGTCGACGAACTCACGCACCTCATTTATACGCTCGGCAGACAGGCCCGCTTCATGATTATTTCCGCGTTGGTCTACAACCACACGAATGGTAGTCGGCGGCAGATAACGCCCGGCCTGGAGGCCATCGCTGGATGCACTCTCCAGAACATAGAGGCATTCCAGTAACAGGGAACCGGGCTTCGTGCCTCGGTACTTAATCGCAGTAACCGCCGTATTTCCGTATTCAGTACCGAACACCATATCCATTGCTCCGGTAACCAGCGGATGCTCCCAGGTAATGAAATGCATATCTTCATTGGCGAGCGCAATATCCCTGTCACAGGTAATCGTCATACCCTCTTCCAGCAATCCGGGGAAACTGCTGGATTGCATATGATGTCCCGGGCGAATGATATAGCTCATATCGCTATGTTCTTCGCTATCAATATCAAAGCAATCGAAAACATCCTGCAGAAAATCCATAACACCGGGTTCTGTGTCTACCGCAGCTGCTCGTCGTTTCAGGGCATCGGCGATATGCGGCCGGCACGAGTTGTATTCCAACAACCGGTCCCGGCCGCGCTGCATCGCAGCAACCAGTTCATCACGTAACTTACAGCTGGTTGCAATCAATAACGGCAAGTCCTCAATCCCGTCGTCGATCTGGTGCAAGATTTCCATCAACATCGGTTCAACCTGTTCGAAAATATTATGACCCACCGGGCAGGTTTGCTCGAAGGCATCCAGGCCATCATGGAACCAGTTCAGCATCACCGCCTGCGCACTATTTTCCATATAGGGCACGTGTATCTGTATCGTCTGTGACTGACCAATGCGATCCAGCCGGCCTATACGCTGCTCCAGTAGATCAGGATTGAGTGGCAAGTCGAACATAATTATGTGATGCGCGAACTGAAAATTACGTCCCTCGCTACCAATTTCCGAGCATACTAATACCTGGCTGCCGTATTCCTGGTCCGCAAAATAGGCGGCAGCTCGATCGCGTTCCACCAGGCTTAGTTGTTCATGAAACACTGCAGCGTGCATGCCCGACTTCACCCTCAGCGCCTCCGCAATATCCATCGCAGTCTCGGCACTTGCGCTAACGACCAAAACCTTGCTGCCCTTGAGTTGCTTTAGCTGATCGTTGAGCCAGTCTATTCGAGGATCAATTCGTGTCCAGTGTTGCTGGCTGCGCAGCTCTGTCGACTGATACAACAATTCCGGACAAAGCAGCAGGCGCGCACCCGTCGTTTCTGGTACCGCCTTGTCCTGAAATGCTTTTAGAGACTCCGCATAAGCCTGCGGCTGTGACAATGGATAGCTATGAAGCTTGCGACCGGGAAAACCTTTCACGGCGGCGCGCGTATTGCGAAACAGGACCCGGCCTGTGCCATGACGATCGAGTAAATGTTCAATCAACTCAGCTCTTGCTGAGGTCATGCTTTGTTCATCGGCATCCGTCTGCTGCAATACCTTTAATAATGCACGGTTATCCTCTTCCTCTATTGTGTTAAGCAGTGCCTGGTATGCCGGTTCGTCTAGTGGATGCTTATCCAACAGGGCCTCGATCGCCTGAGCAACCGGCTCATAGGAGGCTTCTTCTTCGATAAATCTGTCGAAATCCGGGAAACGATCGGGATCGAGCAGCCGCAGCCGCGCAAAATGACTGGCCTTGCCCAACTGCTCCGGTGTTGCGGTAAGCAGCAAAACAGCCTTTATCTCCGCCGCCAACATTTCAATGAGTTCATACTCCAGACTGACTTGCTGCGGCGACCATTGCAGATGATGGGCCTCATCAATCACCAGCATATCCCAGTTACCGGTATAGATCTGCTTGAAACGCCTGGGATTGCCCGTTACAAACCCCAGGCTGCACAACACCAACTGCTCCGCATGGAACGGGTTTTCGTTGACGGATACGTCCTCAGCCGTATTGTCATCTGACCCATTGTCCGGGCGTAGCTCTGTTTCCAGGGCCTGGCAACGCTCTTCATCGAATATTTTGAAGTGCAGGTTAAAACGGCGCAGCATCTCCACCAGCCATTGATGCTGCAGGCTCTCCGGCACCACGATGAGCACGCGCTGTGCGCGCTCGGTGAGCAGCTGCTGATGCAGTATCAAACCGGCCTCGATGGTCTTACCAAGGCCAACCTCATCCGCCAGCAGCACTCGCGGCGCATAGCGATTTGCTACTTCGTGGGCAATGTATAACTGATGGGGAATTAGGCTGGTGCGCCCTCCCATCAGGCCACGTAGATCGGAACTGCTAATGCGGTTGGCGTGTTGCAAAGCCTGGTAGCGCAACTCAAACCATTTGTCCTTGTCTATCTGGCCGCTGAATAACCGATCCACCGGGCGGTTAAGCTGGACGTTACTATCGAGCTTAGCTTCTTCCAGTTCAGCCCTGGTTCCGTCTTGCGCGCGACCCATATAGGCCAACAAACCACTACGTTCTTCAACGGTTTCAATCTTCAGTATCCAGCCATCGCTGGTTTTCACGCTGTCACCCGGGGCAAACTCGACTCGGGTTAATGGTGCAGTTTGCCTGGCATAGGTTCGGGTTTCTCCCGCAGCAAGAAACAGGACAGTAACCGTACGCTGATCAACAGCCAGAACTGTACCCAAGCCCAGCTGCAGCTCAGCGTCACTAATCCAGCGTTGACCGGGGATGAAATCTTGCACAGCGAATCCAAAGCCTCATAGAAAAGGAGCGCTATAGTAGAGGATTCACGGGGAAAAATCCTGACAGATTTGTCCTTGCCCACCCCTCCTGAGGCCTGTTGGTATCGTTTTCAGGATTAGGAGTCAGGCAGTCTGTAAAAATAGAACTTGCAGTACACAGCATGTTGAAACAGATGGGCTGTGGCGTGTATTCCCGCCAGATGCGATAAAACCCGGGGTTATCAGGCGCTAGACCGAAACGCACACACGCCTTTCAGCAGTGCGTTTTTCTAGTTATTCTTCGCGCCCTGATCAATCCAGTTCTTGATCGTGTCAATTTCGTTCTGTGGGAGCGACTCAAGCTTCTTGCTAGCCAGCGACTCATCATGATGTGGTGGCATTTGCACTTTTGGATGTGCCTTATGAGAAATTAACCGGTAAAGCGTGCTCGAATTGCTATCCCCAGGTACTACAACCTTGCCAAATTTCGTTCCTTTCATTACGATTTCGTAGTTCAGCACACTAAAGTCACTTTTTTCGGAGCCTTCGCCACTACCATCATGGCAACGCAGACACTTCTCTTCGAAGATAGGCATGATGTCAGCCTTAAAACTTACCTTTTTGCTACACCCCGCGCTCAATACAGGCACGGCAATCATAAGCGTTACAGCGAGCATCCTAGTGTGCATATCAGCCTCCATTTAATTTGTCTATGAGACATATTTTCATTACAACATCAGAAGAAACAACGGACTTGATGTACATCAACATTGCACCCCCATATCACCGTGTCACCCTCTCTACTGGTGCTCAATATAACCCAGGCACAGCTCAAATAGCCAAGCGAGAATATCAGACATCCGAATCATCAAGCAGATGAATAGCGGGTCATGGTTTGCCCGCCGGTTTGTTATCAGTGTCCAGCTGCCGCTGCCCTGCGGGTCCGGGTTTTTTCCACGACGCAAACAGCAAGGTTAACAGACCCAGGATCAACTCATCGGCAAAGGGGATAAAATCCGGCAGCAGCACGTCGAGCAAAAACAAACCTCCCGTGATAAAAAAGAGTTGCCTGAAACGCAGGCGCGAGGCGAAACCAAGCAACGCAGAAATGAGAGGAATCTGATTCATAGGGTGAAATTATAGCCGTATGAGCTACCTAATGACCATGCATTCGAACCAATCACCGTATTCTTGTCTCTATAAATTTTGTTTAACTGCACTTGTTATTCTATAATCGCGAGGTCTAATACCAAAGGAAGTATAATGCCAAAATCAACTCGAAGAACCACTGTCGCCAAGGGTGCGGCAATCGACAAACGTATCGATTCTGCTCTAGATAACCTAGTCATCGCCTATAACGACGCCACCAAGGCAGTCGCTACCCGCGGCAAGGAATCGAAAAAACTCACTGCTACAGTCAAAAGGCTGAATAAAAAGCGTGGGACGCTGGCAAAGCGCAAGGTGACCGCTGCAGCCCGTGTAAAGAACATGCCGGATGCTGAAAACCGTAAAGCACTGCGTACCATTGAGAAAGACCTTGCAGCAGTGCGTAAGGAGCTAACAAAGGCCAGAACCCAGAAGAGCGCGGCCTCCGCTGAACTGGCTGTAGTCAAGGCCAGTAATCGCAAGATCAGCGCCTATATGAAGGCCATCGAAAAGACTGAGAAGCTACTAAACAAACCGAAGCGGAAAAGAAGGAAAAAACGTGCCGCCTGATATCTCCAGGTATATCTTGCAGTAGGCAATAAAAAAGCGCCCATATGGGCGCTTTTTTAAGTCGATAACACGGGCTCAAACACGTCTTCTAACATATGGAAGCCCGCATTAGCGAAGGCCTCAGGTAAAACGTTCCTCCAGATAGTCTCTGATTTTATCAGACTCATACAACCAGCTGACATTTCCTTGCTCATCGGTGATCCTAAGGCAGGGCACTTTGACGCTACCACCGCCCTCCAACAACTCTTGCCGACTGCACAAATCATGCTGCGCATCCCGGGTTTCGATATTGAGTGATAATCGCCGAATACAACGCCGCACCCTCATACAAAAAGGACAAGTCCGGAAATGATAAAGCACCAGACCCTGTGTTTCCCCATCGATTCGCTGCTGTTCCTCAGCTGACCGTTCGACACCCCGAGGTAAGGTGATTCTTTCCCAGAGCAACAATACGGGACCAAGAATGATGCGGAGTGTTTTAAAAAATATCCTTACCACCGATTTCATAACTAAACTCCAAACTCGAATACACTTCACCTGCGGGCACGAGCACCGAAAAATGCAAGTGCTGCTGGTGGCTGACCATCCAGACAGGCGACATAATACTTTATTTTGAAGCGCAATGAGCGCGCCATTTTAGGTCTTAGCGGATACGGGCTGTCTGAAGTGTTATACTGCATAAAATTATTGTTAACTCCAGAAGAAGCAGGTCGCCAGTTGCTGACTTATTCAGCTGGAAACCGTCTACCGATGCGTGCGAATAAGATCCCACGCATGCTTTTGCCGGCGCACAAATCAACGCGGCCCGCAGCTTTGTGGGTCAGCATTGCAACCCGGGGCAAACTCAGGTTTTCTGGATCAACAGTAGCCAGTCCTGGCTGCCGCCGGGATTGTACATGCCGACAAAGGAGACTGAATTTCATGTCATCTGCCAAGAATAGCCCAGCAGCAGGCGCTCAGTATGCAGTCATCAGTATCGGCAAGACGGAGCCACCCGAAGGCGCCGAGGGCAGCAACTGGTATCGTTATGTCATTGAACGGGGCACATCCACAATCGTCGGCAACCGTTCCGGCACACTCAGCCAGGTAACTCGTCACGTCAATGACTTTGTTGAAGCGCTTAACTCGCGTAACGGTGCCCTTGGCGTATCAACATGGCTGCCCCGGCAGAAGAAACAACCAAGTGAAGCAGCGACATAGACCGGGGCTTTGGCTATGAATTGGTATGTTTACATTATTAAGGCAAGTGACGGCAGCTACTATACCGGCGTCACCACGAACGTCGAAAGGCGTTTCAAAGAACACATAAACGGGCCGCGGGGAGCTAAGTACTTCAATGGCAGGGTACCCCTTCACGTCGTGTATATCGAGGCAGGTCACAGCCGCAGCAGTGCCTGCAAACGCGAAGCCATGATAAAAAAATTACCCCGACAACAGAAGCTGACACTTATCAATGCATACCGCAAACCCCCTACGGAAAGCAGGCAGACAAAATCTGACACAACATCAAATGAGCTCACACTCAATGGATGATCGCCTGGTAGAACTTGAGAGTCGGCTGGCGTTCCAGGACCACACAATCCAGGAACTGAATGACGTTATAACGCAACAACAACAGCAACTGGACTTACTCAGGGTTGAAGTTGAGCGTCTCAAGCAACAGATTAAGGAAATAGACCTTTTACAAACCGCTCCTGCCAGCGAGGAGGCACTACCGCCGCATTACTAATCCAGCCATAATACTGACATTCATCAACAGCGTTGCAACCAGCCTATCCTCCTAACGTGTTAATTATATCCCGTAATATAAGCATACCTGACAGCGATATCGCTATCAGCGCCATGCGCTCACAGGGTGCTGGTGGGCAGAATGTCAACAAAGTTTCCAGTGCTATACACCTGCGCTTCGATATTCAGACTTCGTCTTTGCCTGATTTCTATAAACATCGCCTCATGAAATTGAATGACAATCGTATCACCCGCGATGGAGTCATCGTGATCAAGGCGCAAAATCACCGCACCCAGGAAAAAAATCGTGAGGAAGCATTGAACCGCCTGAAAATGCTGATCAAAAGTGTCACCCACACCCGCAAGACACGCATTCCCACCAAGCTTGGGCCAACGAAGAAGAAAAAACGTCTTGACCAGAAAAGCAAGCACGGTAAAACCAAGCTATTAAGACGCAGAGTCGGACCTAACGACGTCTAAGAAGGATAGCAATGAACCTAGATTCACAACTCGAACAGGACTGTATCATCATTGCGCGTTTCAACCTGTGCCATATACTGCTAATGAACGACACCAATTACCCCTGGTTTATACTTGTACCTGAGCGTGACAATATCCAGGAGATTCATCAGCTACGTACTGCAGACCAGGTTCAACTCATTCATGAATCTTCACGGATTGCAAAAACGCTGACCGCTGCCTTCAATGCCGACAAACTCAATATCGCCGCACTCGGCAATGTCGTGCCACAGCTGCATATACATCATGTTGTACGCTATCAGAGCGACCCCACATGGCCCGAGCCAGTTTGGGGCAAACTCCCGGCGCGGCCTTATTCAGAGCCGCAACTGTCAACAGTTATAGCCAAATTCAAGTCCTACCTTAGCAAGGATATTGAGTACTTTGTATGAAACGGGAATCGGTGACAGCGTATTCACTACCACACTGACTATATCATCCACCGCAATACGGAAGTCTGCGGCAACATTTCGCCGCTATAATATATATCAATTACTACTGTGATAGCCTCACGATGAACAAACGAAACCTGTGTATCAGCATCATTTTTATATACGCTACATTAAGCGATGCCGCAGAAATCGAGCGTATCGAAATAGGCAACTTCTCCCGCGGAGACCTGAGTAATTGGCAACAGAAAACATTCAAAAACGTCACTCAGTACAAAACTGCACGTGTCGGCGATGTTTCTGTCCTGCATGCAGAAAGCCATGACAGCGCATCCGGACTATACAAAAAACATCGCGTTGATTTACACAAATACCCTTATCTTAACTGGCGTTGGCGCATTGAAAACACCCTGCAAGCCACTGATGAAAAATCAAAAACCGGCGATGATTACGCCGCCAGAATCTATGTAGTAACCAGCGGTGGACTGCTCCCCTGGAAAGCCAGAGCCATTAGCTATGTATGGGCCAACTCATCTTTAAAAGGGGATGTCTGGCCTAACGCCTTTGCTGGAAAAAAAGCAATGATGGTGGCGTTGCGCTCTGCAGAGGATGGAGTGTCAACATGGTATGATGAGAAACGAAATGTTCACCAAGATCTCAAATTACTTTTTGGAAAGGATATCCGCTACATCAACGTTACCGCTTTAATGACCGATACTGATAACAGCCATGGGCATGCACGCGCTTATTATGGTGATATTTATTTCAGTTCCGAGTGAAATTTCAACTGCTTCTTGACATAACCACTTCCTGGGTACTACTAGTATGGATTTTTCCGGCGACCTGATTGATACTCCATGGCTCTGGATAGGCTACGCACTTTATGCATTGATAATGAGCTACGCCATCAAGTCCGCCCCCTGGCACAAGCTGCGTGACCCGGCTGCATTGAATATCTGGATCGCCGCGATCTTCATGGTGATTTTATTCTGGGCAATGCGCGTCAATTTCGACACCGATATCCACCTGCACTTTCTTGGCGCCATGCTGCTGACACTCATGTTCGGCTGGCATTTCGCGATTCTTGCGCTCACCCTGGTTACATTTGTCATCACCCTGCTAGGCAATGCCAGCTGGTCGGCCTTAGGCATCAATATGCTGCTGTTCGGAGTAATCCCGGTCTCTATCGGATATTTAATTTTCCTGGTCGTGGAGTGGAAATTGCCGAAAAATTATTTCATTTATCTTTTTATCACGGCATTCGGCGGCGCCATCATCAGCATCAGTCTGGTTGCGATAATAACGGCCTGGTTTCTGTTAGTCTCCAGTGAAGTCACGTGGATGAAACTCACTAATGGCTACCTCCAGTACTTCCTGCTATTGGCCTATCCCGAAGGATTCATCACTGGCATGTTAATCAGTATATTCGTCATGTTCCGCCCACGTTGGGTGTATACCTTTCGTGATGAGAAATACCTGGTGAATAAGTAAATGCTGGACGGCGAACAAGTCACAAAACTAAAGCAACATCTATTGCAGCAACAGCAGCTATTACTGGGGATTAGAGAAACAGGCGAACAGGCCGCCGATACCGTCAAACTGGATCAAACTACAGTAGGACGCCTCTCCAGAATGGACGCCTTGCAGGGACAAGCTATATCACTTGAGACGCAACGCCGCAGAGAAATTGAGCTACTGCAGATTGCATCAGCCTTGCAACGGATCGCTGATGACAGCTATGGTTGCTGCTTGCGCTGCGGCGAAGAAATTGAACTAAAGCGCCTAGAATATAATCCAGCGACGCCATTATGTATTGCCTGCGCCAGCGCTGCTGAATAAGATAAGCTAGCCGGCTACCAGACTCACACAAAATTGCCGCTGACGTAAATCATATACTGATTATGCATGCAAGAAAGTTATCGAAATAAGGAGTTTTCAATGAAACGGTTGTTAAGCATTGCCCTGCTACTATTCGCCATGCCCGCTTGGAGCATGCATGAGTCCTGGGTGAAAACTGAATATCCGCAGGACAAGGAAAAAAAGTGGTGGAACGATGACTGGTGGGAAAAGGGACAACTCCCAACACCAGTCAACCACGAAGTCGAAATAACTGAGACGGTTTATAAAAACGGTGACACGGAGATACCCGCGTTATTGTTCCGCCCTAAAAGCCCGGGGAAATACCCAGGCATTCTGTTTCAACATGGCCGTCGCGGCATTGATGACCTTACCCGACTGCACCCGCTGCGCCTGGCTGCACGCGGTTTCGTAGTATTGGCACCCGATGTCTGGAGCGGGCGCTTTATTGAGAAATTTCCTATCGAATACGATTATGCGGTCGAGGCCGATGTTGCTGCCGGCATTGACTTTCTACTGACACAACCGGGGCTGTCCGCCGACAAGATCTGCACTGTGTCACACACACGTGGCGGTTATATGACACTCAAGGCATTGGTCACCGAACGCCGCCAAAAGGACAAGGTGGCGTGCTATGTCTCTTACTACCCGCATTGGCAGGATCCGAATGCAGCGGAGGCCATGCAAGTCTATCGTTATGCCAACGAGGTTAATGAGCTAGAAGTGCCTGTACTGATATTCTTTGGCGAACACGAACAATACCAACGTTATCGCCCAATCATGCAAGGCATTGAGGCGCTACAGAACAAAGGCCGTGACGCTGAAGTGATTATCTATCCGGGGGTCGGCAGGGGCTTCGATTTCCGCCCACCACATGTACGCAGCTTCGCCGATGATCTTGCCGCCAAAGATGCCATGCAACGTACCGCGAACTTCGTTCGCAAACATCTTAGCGGCAAGCAATAACCGGTAGTAATACGCGTAACCAGTATTAGCGTTTCAACTCCGCAATAACCTGGTCGGAAATATCCCGACCGGGTAGGATATAGGCCGTAACGCTGCTCTCTATCACTGCCTCATAGCCGTTTGCCTGTGCAACCTTGGCTACGGCGGCCTTGATAGAGGCCATGAGCTTATTGCGTTCCTCAAGCTGGCGACGACGATTATCTTCTGACAATGCCTGGCCTTTGGTTTTGTATTCCGTATCCAGGGTCTGAATTCTGCTCCTCAGGTCAGTACGCTCCTGGGAGCTCATCACATCACCATCGCGCTTGTCTTTTTCCAACAATCCCTTGATCTCGGTTTCTATTCTTTTCAAATCTTCGAAGCGGCCACCGAATTCACTCTTCAACGCATTCTCGATCTGCTGCTTCTGGGGGATTGAGTCAACAATACGATTGACATCGATCATGGCCGTACCAGCTGCCGATGCGACCGACACCGAAAACAGCAAAACCAGCGCCATAAGAGTCTTAGTAAACAGGCTTACATACATGGTATTTCTCTCCAGATTTTTTGAAAACTGTCGGCGCCAACCCTGTACCGACTTCCGAAATTGTGGCGCCACGATACACCAACAACGTTCAGGGTGGTAGCGGATGACACTTTTTTACAATTTGTAACGGGGTTTCTTGCCCAAAATAGCCGGAATCCCGAATCACATGGTAGAGGATTCACACGCCGACGTGTACAGTGGACATCACATTTTACCCAAAATTCCAGCAAGCCATGATTAATTTATGCCCGTGTGTCAGCACCCGGGTACAGCGATCAATAACAATGAAGGAGTCGGATCCATGTTTACACCTATCACCATCCCCTTTGGCTGTGTCATGCTATTCAACGTCGTTAAACTCAAAGACGGTGTCAAAATTGAAGATGTCGAACTCGCGCTGGGCGAGATGTGCAACGTGGTCAAAAATACCTATGGGGACGACAACGGCGGCTTTATCGGTGGGCAGGTCTACAAATATACCGGCTTTATCTCCGAGCAGGGCTCATTCGATGCCACCAAAATGAGTGAAGATCACATTGTCATTGCTACCTACTGGCAGTCTTTCGAGCAGCATGAAAAGTCTCATGCCGACCACGTGTTCAAGGAGAAGTTTGATGCACTCCAGGAATACTGTACCGAAACCTATGAAATTGGCTACGAAATGCTGTGGCAAGGTGTACCTGAAGACGAATAATTCACTCAAACAGCAGCCTGCTTATAATTGTTATCCATAAGCGGGTTGTCAGCAGCAAGGCCAGTACAGCCGATGTTACAATACTCATATCGATGACATCACCAGGGAGTTCGATGAAGCATGCCCAGTCAAACACGTACGCTTTGTTCCTGCCGCTTAGGTCTGGTTACTATTGCTGCACTGCTGCTCCTGCAGGCCTGCGCTGGCACAGGTTCCACTCTCATTGATTCAAATCCGCCTGGCGCAACGATTCTGGCACTCTCATTGATTCAAATCCGCCTGGCGCAACGATTCTGGCAGATGGAAAACCTGTCGGGCAAACACCTAAACAGATCAACAATGATGAAGTGTTTCCACCACGCTGGTATGGAACCAGTTATATGGTGAAGGGGATACTCACGCTCCAGAAACAAGGTTGCAAATCCTACGAGATGGATGTCTCTGACCAAATATTAATGAATGACATCAAGGCCGATCTTGAATGTGACCCGGAAGCGGCTCAAGCAGCCGAAACACGGCCACAAACCACTACCGCCAAACAAGCAGAGATTATCGACGCGACTACTGAACAACGCCTGAACGAGTTAAAGACACTCTATGACAAGGGCTTGATTAGCGACAAGGAATATAACGCACAGCGTACACGCATACTTAACGAGCTATAGCATCAAGACACACACAAGCACGGAATACGTCACGTTTTTAATGTTTCAAAGAGTGACTTCCCCATCTGCACATGTTTTTTTGCTGTGCGTCGGTCGAGCGCGGCACGACGCGCAACCTCTTCATAGGTGCCGTACTGCTCATAGAGCATACAACAATAGCCTGAGAGAATTTCTTCAGCGGTGAGCTGCCCGTTTTGAGTCCGCTCCAGCCAGCTACTGGCGGCATCCTGCATGTTTGACACACCAAAATATTGACCACTTATAATAATACGTCGAACAGCCTGCTCCAATTCACGCACATTCCCCGGCCATGGGTAAGCAACCTGTAAATTATCATGCAAACCATCAAGCACACGCTCCACCAGCTCAGGTTCGTGATGACCCGTTAAGCGCTTCACCAGCAACACAACCAGTTGCTCAAGCTCACTCGTGGACTCTTTCAACCGCACCCGTAACGACGGAACTTCGATAACGTCGGACGATAAGCGATAATAGAAATCATCCCTGAACTGGCCTTGCTCACGCAATACGGCAAGCGGTTGGTTGGTCGCGGCGATGACCCGTCCCGCGAAACGCAAAGGCTGATGACTGCCCACCGGTGTAAAGCGACGCTCCTGCAATACATTAAGCAGTTTTATCTGCGTCGGCACTGACACATCACCGATCTCATCCAGAAACAGTGATCCATGTGGATTACAACGCTCAAACAATCCCTTGTGATGATCAATCGCGCCCGTGAAAGCTCCCTTGCGATGGCCGAATAGCTCCGATTCTATCAAGCTCTCGGGGAATTCAGAAAGATTAATGGCGATAAAGGTTTCTGTGAAGCTGAATTTAAATCGTTTCGTCCCGGGGTCGAAAGGAATGAGACCAGAACGACCGATGGCCGCAGCTGCTGAGCCCTTGCCTGTACCCGTTTCGCCCAGCAACAAGGTGGAGAAATCCTCCATCCGATCCCATAAATGTGCGGCATAGAAACGCACGTCCGATGTGAATACATTGTTCCATAACGCGTGTCGCAAACTTTTCATTGATGGACTATCCCCCACCAACGAATGCGCGATGAAAAAGTAAGCGCGGCGGAACTGATAAAACAATTCCAGGTAACGCAACGCCTCCTGCTCACCAAATCCTGCCGCATCAAGTTGTGCCAACAGTTCTCGCGCGAACGGAACCTCAACTGACTGATCGCCCTGTTCGATTTGTGCTTGAATCAACGCATCGAAATTCTCGATGAAGCGGTTATATATCCGGAACAGGAAGGCATATTCCAGGACGCTGCGGTCATTACCCCCAAGCGACTGGATACGGTCTATCCCATGCTCGGCGAGCTTTGCCAGGCGTCGTTCAAGCACGGGCAGAATCACACTATAGTGGTGCTCGCCTGATTGCCGGGCAGATTTGCTGGCTCCGTCCAGCATCGCCTCCATCTGTGCACGCTGGGTACTAAAGGGATTACTAAAAATAAGGTCAGCAAGCAAACCAAAAAATTTACGGTCTTCCGCCTTCAGTCGCTGAGCTTTTGGCATGGTCGTATTAGTTTTCCGGTGGCCACTATATGCATATTGAGTATGCATTAATTGCATACCATTTCCCAGTAGCGACTTCATGCTCGAATCATCCATCTATAGAAATTCCAAAGCAGTTAATATCATTGCAACCATTCATAACTTGGTGTTTTTATGTACATCCCGATATAAGAGCATATCCACCAGGCGCTGTTCTTTTCCATCATCAAACCCACAAACACCATTCCACTCACGGGGATTCTCATAGGTCCCAAACAACATATCCCACCACACGATATCTCCGTAGTTATTTTTGTGCCGATTATGCTGGTGATGTATGCGATGCATTTCAGGTCGTTGGAAAAAGAATCCGACCCAACGTGGTGTGCGTACATTGGTGTGATAAAAGAATTCACCCAGGGCTGTGCACGCCGTATAGTAAACACCCGCCTCTAGCGAGAATCCAAATATGCTATAGACCAGCAGGGAACCGATGATCGAGTTCACAACCATTTCGCCGGGATGCTTATAGAATGACGTAATTACTTCCAGGCGTTGCGGGCTGTGATGAATCTGATGAAATGCCAGCCACAAAAAATCATACTCATGACGCCAGCGGTGCCACCAATAAAAAACAAAGGTGGCAACAATATAGGCGAGCATCCCGCCCACCACTGGATTCACGTGATCGGATAATGAAAATACTGATCGAGGGGAGAGCCAGGCCTCCCAACTTACGCCTGCCAGGAGAGCGACACAGAGTTGCACCGCATTTATTAACAACACCCTGAATGGCCATGTCCTGACCCTGGGGATCTTCCATCCTGGAACGAATTGTTCCAGGATGAAGCAACCCACAAATATTATTAATATGACGATCAACATTTACGCCCTCTCCCAACAGGAATCAGGATCGCCACGCATGCAGCAATCGCTTAATACTCCCAGGACCTGAACTGACCACCCCAGGCATGTAGCCTGGCTTTCATCTGCGAACCATACCGCTCGATGGCTGATCCAATCAGGATTGCACCACTACCTAGCAAGGCGAGGCTACCCCAACTCCCCAAGTCAAATACCTGCAGCGCCAGGACAACCTGGTGCAGCAGACCCGCAGCAAGCGTCAAGGCGCCGAGAATGAAAACGACGCGCTGCTCAACCATGTAACCATACACCAGAATGAACAGACCCGAGGCCAGGCATAACGCTGCTGTCACAACACCGCCAAACAACATTAAATTGGCAAACAATGCTGTACTGACAATGACCGCTGCCAGGCGCCGATATAACGCACCACTATTCGCTGCACGCATTGAAATCTCCAGCACTAATGCTGCGGTAATGAAACCAAACACCGGCAACAACATTGTAAAATTCACGTAATGCAGATCATGGATAAGCACCGACGCACTTAAGCCGGTAATAACAGCCGGCAAGATGGAAAAACGTTCAATCAATGTCCGTAATTTCGTATTCCGATCGAGCTGCTGCGAAACCTGGCGTAACATCATGAACGCCATCAGCGACATAATGGTGACCAGAAACACATCCGGCGCATACAACCATAGATTACGGCCCAGCAACAAAAATAGCGGCAACAACTGCAAGCCACGTGCAATAAAACCTTCGGGTGTCTTGAGTGCAGTATCCGTTTTTGATGCTTGGGTAAGTTGTCTTAACACAACGACTGTCAGTGCAAGTAATAGCCAGCCAATCACAGCCACCTCACGCACAGGAATTAATAAGGCAACATTTGTCAGCAGATATAGCCATGTAAGCGACCATGCAGAACGTCTCGCCAGGACCCGAAACCCGAGCCATATTACGGGTGCAAGCACCACAAGTCCGCTTGCTGTCGTCAGTAGCGCTGCGGTTACGCTTTCAGCATTCCAGTGCGCAAACGCAGGATAGGCGATATTGCCCGCCTCTACCCCCCACTGCGAATAGAGGAATCCGCCTAAAATCGCAAAGTTCGCCGGTACTGATGCGAGCGCAATTGCAAGAAATAGACGTGCTCCCTTGGTTTCCCGCAGCCAATGCCCACTGGCAAAACCGATTGCGGCTAACCCGGCAGTGTGCGCCAGCAGCAACATGTAACGGTACGTATCGTTGCCATTATCCCAACCTTGCAACAGGAAAATTGATACCGCCGCTATTAACGTGCCCGCACCAAGTGTACGCAGCATCCATGCCAGTGACTCAACCCTCAAACCAAACAACGCCTTATTAGGCGGCGACTCATCGACAACCTCTGTGTGTATTTCCGTATTCATCAGTCCCTCTCCTCTTCAGACATCAGCTCCTGCAGTTCGGCACGTAATGCCTCACGATCTTCTTGATCAACAAAACCACGCTCCAGCGTATCGCCAAAATCCATTTCTGCTCCGGCACACATTTCAGCCTCGCTCACCTGGATTTCCCAACGCTCAAACGTATCGGCGATATCGCCGCTTACAGAGTGATCCATGCTGGCAATGGTATTGAGTGCATCGGCTGCGGATTGGCGCGTGCGCATGAGGTTGCGCTGCTGGGCGATCTCAGTAACACGCTCTTCAGCGGCGCGAATATCTCTACCCAACCGTTCCTCAAGTTCAGCATGTTTTGCAAGTGTAAGTTGCACATGTCCCAGCTGTTGCTGGCATTCACGACGACGACGCAAACACTCGAGCGCCTTATCTTCGTCATCGGCTGCGATGCTGCGCGCACGCTCGGCCCATTTTTTCTCGGCAAAAAGCAGTTCAGCATGTTTTTTGCGTAAACGCGCACCGTCCATACCGACGCGACTCAAACGTACTTTAGCTTTCGCGGCTGCAGTACGGGCATCTTTGAGGGCAGCCTCGATGACGGCATCGTGATTCTCGATCTGGCTGACCATGTGATCGATACGCGAACTCATGGTGGCGGACAATCGTTTAAACACAGACATGTTGTTCTCCTGAGGTTTATGGTTAACATCCTGGAGAATCCAAGTTCTGTGCCAGCATCACATTAGAATATATAAATTATATATTTCAATGATTTACGCCCTTTCGCTGATCAGAGACAACAACCCAACATGAATTGGGTATACAATTTATGTATTTAGATTATGCACAATATGCATACAATATCTGTCCGAACATAACCTGTCCCGGGGAAATTCATGCATGATTGAAATCACCTAAAAAGATTTGCATGCCCTCATCAATGAGGTGCTCTGTGCGTAGAGTAGACGAACAGATCTTTGCTTAGGCACACTGACAATCCCTTCGATTTATCGCTTATAAAACAAGAACTGTACCTATGCGCTACAAAGAAGACACGACTCCCCCAGTGGCAAGCTATGGCATAAGCGGTGACACACTCCTCTGGTATGTGATCTATGGCCTGATATTAGGCATCGGCATGTTGATTGTCGGGTTGCGTGCCAAACAGATCTGGCTGGCATTCTGGGGCGGGGTTTTGGCACTGGGCAGCGCGGGCTATCTGCTTGCTGCGGCTACGGGAATGACTTAAATGCATAGCGGACATGCCGTCCGCTATGCATTCACAAAGTCAGGATTATTTTTTGCGTACACCTTCTACCGAGAGAAACAGCTCCACCTCTTTGGAAGCCGGACCAAGATCATAATTGATATTATAATCAGCCAGCTTCAAAGTGATGCTACCTTCAAAACCACGCCGATAGCCACCCCAGGGGTCTGGGCCATGACCGACATGTTTCACATCGATCGTGATGGGCTTAGTGACACCATGCAAGGTAAAGTCACCTTTGAGCACGGCAGTGCCATCACCATTATCCTTAAATGACGTCGAGACAAAACGCGATTCAGGATATTTTTCAACATCCAGGAAATCCTCGCCGCGCAAATGCTTATCGCGCTCAGCATGATTGGAATCGATACTGGCGGTGTTGATCAGCACGTTGACCTTACTTGCATCAGGGGTTTTTTCATCAAACACGAATGAACCCGAGAAATCGTTAAAACGCCCAAGCAGCCAGCTATAGCCAAGATGCTTGATACGAAACTGCACAAAGGCATGCGCGCCCTTAGTATCAATAACATACTCTTCCGCCTGGACAAGCCCCGGGGCGACCATAGATGCAAGCAGAATCATTGCGGCGAATCGTTTTATTTTCATAACATCCTCCTGAGGATAATGAGTGGGTGGTTATTGATGGCGCACACCCAGCATACGTTTGAGCGTGCGATCATGATTAATAAAATGGTGTTTTAATGCGGCCAGCGCATGCACACTCGCGAGCACCATCAAGGCAACCGCGAGTATGAAATGGATCTCGCCGGCGATATCCTCCTGTTCCTCAATACCAGTGATTGTGGCCGGCACACTGAACAGCCCAAATACTTCAACAGCACGCCCATCGGCAGTTGAAATCAGATAGCCTGCGATCATAATGGCGAACAACAGCACATAGAGCAGCGCATGCACAATCGCCGCGATGCGATGCTCGAGCGCTGAACCCGGTTCTGGGCTCGGTTTCGGATTCGTCACACGCCAGGCGAACCTGAGCAGCATCACAGCAAACAGCGACACACCGATGCTCTTGTGTATCCAGGGCGCGGTCTTGTAAAGCTCGTCATAGTAAGTCAACTCAACCATCCACAAGCCCAGCGCAAACATAGCCACAACAACCATAGCGACCAGCCAATGCAGTGTCTTGGCAACAATACCGTAATTGTTTTCAGTGTTTCGCAGCATGTTTCGATCCAGATATTACATATTAAATGCACCTAGAACTGGATTCTGATCGTTAACAGAGAGAGAATAAACAACCCATACAAGAAATTTCTATTCTGGTTGCGAGAACAATATGGATCGATTCGAAAGTATGCGCACTTTCACCCGAGTGGTCGAGACGGGCAGTATCAGCGGCGCGGCCGAGGGCATGGGGATCGCCAAATCAGCGGTCAGCCGACGCCTGGCAGAGCTGGAGGAACACCTCGGTGTACAACTGATGCAACGCACCACACGGCGCCTCAACCTCACCGAAACAGGGCAAAGCTTCTACGACCGTAGCGTGCGCGTCCTGGCCGACCTCGAAGAAGCTGAACAAGCCGTCAGCTGCGAACATGCCACGCCACGCGGCAAATTGCGGGTCGCCGTACCCATGACCTTCGGGCTGCTACACCTAACACCCGCAATTACGGATTTTATGCAACAACACCCGGACGTGGAGTTCGACCTCGATTTCAATGACTGGCATGTTGATCTTGTGCGGGAAGGCTTCGATGTTGCGATTCGCATTTCGAAATTATCGGACTCCAGTTTAATCGCGCGGCAACTGGCGCCCATACACAATATAGTCTGTGCCAGTCCGGAATACATCAAACAACACGGCGCGCCTCAAACACCGACTGAACTGAAACAACATATCTGTCTAGCTTACAGCAACATACGCCAGCCCGGTGTGTGGCGCTATCTGGATAAAAATGGCGACAAGAAAAGCATTAATGTGCCAATACGAATACACGCGAATAACGGTGACTTCCTGCGTATGGCTGCTATCGCAGGACATGGCATCGTTTTGGAGCCCACCTTTGTTTTGTATCAGGCGATTCAGCACGGCGAACTGGTGCCGATATTGACCGACTACGACTGGCCTGGCATAAACGCCTATGCGATATATCCGCAAACACGCCATCTCTCAAAACGAGTACGCGTTTTCGTGGACTTTCTAGTTGAGCGTTTCGCAGGCGTACCGTACTGGGACCAGGCAATTATTTCGTAGTACCTGACCCGACCTCACCAGCTTGCTATACGAATAAGATGGCTCCATATAGCACTGTTCGGCTCAAAATAAAATATATGGAATATAGTTGTGAATAACATAAAACGATCAATATTCTTAGTTATGTTAGGTTTGGAATTTCTTACTGTTCATTCTGCAAGTGCAGCATCATCTAAAATCGGTATTTTACTATTCGATGGCTTTTGACAAGCGATGTATCTGCTCCTATTGAGATTTTTGGAGCAGCAACAAAAAAGGCATGATTTGCGTCATACGAAGTAGTGGTTATTTATGCACCTAAAAACAAGCAGGCCCTTTCAGAATAGTGGCTTAAAATAATTTCTGATAAAACCACTTATGATAATCTTAAGCTAGATGTGTGAATTATGCCTTGTGCGTATGAAGTGGATGGTTTTCTGAAGAATAAAGACCTTATCGAATATATAAAAAAAGCAAAATCGATCGATTAAATCAAGAATTCGTAACATTATGAAAATAGGTTTCTAATAACCACATCAAGCCATTAATTACCGCTGATACACGGGAACGCGACACCACATGACTGATCGATGTATCGATGGATTTTTCTACGGACTGTTCATGGACAACGACATACTTCGCGAGAGCCAGATCGTGGCCGTGAATCCACGTCGCGCATATGTTGACGACTATGCGCTGCGTATTGGCCGACGCGCAACGCTCGTGCCGTCCTCTGGTGCACGAGCATATGGAATGGTTTTTGCGCTCACCCACGACGATCTTGAGAGGCTCTACTCTGCACCTGGTTTAGAGCGATATCGACCGGAAGCCATACTCGTCCACTCACTGGATGGCACAACCTTGCCGGCGTTGTGCTACAACCTGGGCAATGCTCCGGAACCTAGCGAAGTCAACGCGGAATATGCGGCACGTCTCAGGATGACCCTCAGCAAGCTTGATTTTCCGGCAGATTACGTGGCTACGGTCTCGTAGTACGGCGCATCATTCAGACGTTAAATCAGTAACCGCTTTCTCACCAGCACTACAGCGATATAAAAGCTAATTGAGGCATAGGCGGCGAGTACCGCGACGTGTATTAGCGGCTGCGTCAGCTCAGTACTGGTTACCAATGGTCTTGCTAATGCAACGGCGTGGGTGAGCGGCAGAATCTGAACGAAGTTCCGCACAACCTCCGGCAAGGTGTCGATCGGATAAAACACGCCGCAGATGATAAACATCGGCGTTACCACTAATACAAAATAATAATTAAAGAAATCGTAATTGCTGGCGAAGGATGCCATGATCATGGCGGGGCCAGCGAAACACATGCCAATGAGAAAAACGGCCGGGATGACCCACAGGGCCTGCCAGCTGGTCACCACGCCCAGCGCGGTTGCCACGGTAAGAATTGCGATGCCGCTAATGGTACTCTTGGTGGCGCACCACATCATTTCACCGGCGAGGACGTCATCCACTTCCAGTGGCGTGGCAAGAATTGCCTCGTAGGTACGTTGCGGAACCATGCGCGTGAACACCGAATACATACCTTCGAACGTCGCCGTAGTCATAGCAGACGATGCGATGATACCGGAGGCAAGGAAGGCCAGGTAGGGCATGCCATCCATTTCACCGACGAATTGCCCTAAACCAAAACCCAGGCCGAGCAGGTACAATACGGGCTCGCCGAAATTCATCAACAGCGCTGGGATAATCAGTTTGCGCCATACCAAAACATTGCGCCGTAACACGGCCAACGCTCCACGGCGTATTTTGGGAGGTCGCCAGATATTCATCAGTCGCGCAGTTCCCTGCCGGTGAGTTTGAGAAACACATCTTCCAGGCCTGCAGGGCGATGCATGAAGGTCAGGCCATGTTCGTTTTTCAATTTTGCCAGCAGCGGATCAGGATCACGCGTGTAACAGTACAGACTGCTACCCATGGTCTCGACCCGGCAGCCGGCCTCGTTCCCCATGGCCTGTAAGCGCTGGCTGGCCTCACTACGCACCTCGATAACCTCCGGCTCGACGTGTTTAGAAATAAGCTCACGTGGTGTACCGCAGTCGAGGATACGGCCCTGGTCCATGATAACCAGTTGATCGCAGAGGCGTTCCGCCTCCTCCATGTAATGCGTGGTCAGAATCAGCGTCACACCTTTGTCACGCAATTCGTTCAAGCGCCCCCAGATCACATGCCGTGCTTGCGGGTCGAGACCTGTTGTCGGCTCATCCAGCACCACCAATTCCGGGTCATTAATGAGCGCCCGCCCAATGGTTAAACGCCGTTTCATGCCGCCCGATAGGGTTTCCGTTTTTGCGCCACGCCGATCGGTGAGGGAAGCGAATTCAAGCAGGCGTGCAATGCGTTCATCGGCTACGCGTGCCGGGATACCGAAGTAAGACGCGTATATCTGCAGGTTTTCTTCAATACTAAAGTCCGGATCGAGGTTATCGGCTTGCGGCACAATCCCGATACGGGCACGCACCTCACGCGCATGCTTGGGAATCTCTAATCCAAACACAGACAGCGAACCGCCGCTTGATGGCGTCAACCCCAAAATCATACGCAAGGTCGTGGTCTTGCCAGCACCGTTGGGCCCCAGAAAACCAAAGCATTGTCCGCGCGGGATATCAAACTCGACACCATCCACCGCGACATGGCTAGCGTAATGTTTTTTTAGTCCATGCGCCGTAACAACAGGCTCTTGTGCAGAAGATGAAGTATCTGAAACTCTCATGGCAGGGCATTGTACAGGCTGCCAACAGAAAATCCGATCATCACGTTTTTATATTCCTTCACTGCTGTTCATAAATTAATGCTGTTATTTTATTTCACGCTATTATTTTAGGCTTCAACACCTATATATGCCGTGTCTAGACATGCAATCATAAAATATATCGCCATTCCAGCCCGCGTGGGAATGACGGACTTGAGAGATAACAAGATATTTCTTGAAACCCATCAAATACTTGTAAAAATCGCCATAGCCGTTTTATCAGCAACTGCTACACTTAAAGTGATCCCAACCCAAGTTATGCAGCCAGGAAACGCGTCATGATCCAACTGATGATTAACGGCACACCCCACCAACTTGATATTGATGATGATATGCCCTTATTGTGGGCAACCCGCGATATTGTCGGCCTCACGGGCACCAAATTCGGCTGCGGGATGGCGCAATGCGGCGCCTGCACTGTACACATAGATGGTCAACCGATACGCTCTTGCGTAACCCCGGTCAGTGTGGCACAAGGCAAGAACATTACTACCATTGAAGGCCTGGATTCCAAAGAGGCACGCGCCGTGCAGAGCACCTGGGAAAAACTCGATGTAGTGCAGTGCGGGTATTGTCAGTCCGGGCAAATCATGTCAGCGACGGCGCTGCTAGCGCAAAACCCTAAACCTTCAGATGATGATATCGATGCCGCAATGTCCGGCAACATCTGCCGCTGTGCGACATATGCCCGCATCCGCGCCGCCATTAAAGAAGCCGCCAGGTCATTAGCCTGAGGGATAACCACATGGGCCAGGAATACATGAATCCAAAAAACATAAACTATGACAAGATTATTAATCTCAGTCGCCGACGCTTTCTGGTGACTGGCGTAACGGCCGGCGCGGGATTAACGTTGGGAGTCTATCTGGGCGGTTGCAACAAACCTTCGGCCGAAAAGGCAACCGAGGCTGCTGCTGATAAAATGGCAGCAGCAGCCACGAACGAAGCAGGTCCGGGCTTGGCTGGCGGCGAGGTGGTTACCGACAGCAGCTTCGAGCCCAATGCCTTCATACGTATCGGCAGCGACAATATGGTAACCGTAGTCTCCAAACACCTGGAGATGGGTCAGGGAACGTATACGGGATTGGCGACCCTGGTTGCAGAAGAACTCGATGCCAGTTGGGACCAGATACACGTCGAGGGCGCACCTGCTGACGCCAAACGCTACAACAACCTATTCTGGGGCCCAACGCAAGGCACTGGCGGCAGCACTGCGATGGCCAACTCGTTTGAGCAAATGCGCAAGGCGGGTGCTGCGGCACGCGCAATGTTGGTTGGCGCTGCTGCACAAAAATGGGATACGCCAGCTGACAGTATCGCTATAAAAGACGGTGTGCTCAGTCACGGCAATCTGCGGGCGACCTTCGGAGAACTGGCCGAACTCGCTGCACATCAGCCCGTCCCCACAGATGCATTCTTAAAAGACCCGGACGAATTCCGCTTGATAGGCACTGTCTTGCCGCGCAAGGATAGCAAAGAAAAATGTTACGGTAAGGCCGTTTACACGCAGGACGTAAAGTTACCCGGCATGTTAACCGCGGTGGTCGCCCATGCACCGCGTTTTGGCGGCAAGGTAAAGTCATTTGATGCCACCGAGGCTAAAGCGTTAAAAGGTGTTGTTGAAGTCGTGCAAATTCCTAATGGCGTCGCGGTGTTGGCGAAAGACACCTGGAGCGCAAAAAAAGGTCGTGACCTGTTAACTATCGTGTGGGATGAAAGTAGTGCCTTCAAACTCGGCTCTGATGAAATCCTGGCTCAGTACAAGCAGCTTGCAGAGAGCGCAGGGGCAGTAGCGCGCAAGGATGGCGATGCAGAACAGGCCATGACTCAAGCCGCGCAAACATTCGAAGCGGCATATGAGTTCCCATACCTTGCGCACGCAGCGCTGGAACCAATGAATTGTGTGGTTAAACTCACGGCAGAAAGTTGCGAAATCTGGAACGGAGAACAACTGCATACCGGAGACCAAATGTCGCTTGCTGCGCTATTTGGCATTCCACCAGAGAAAGTAATTATCAACATGCTGTATGCGGGTGGTTCGTTCGGGCGGCGCGCCAATCCACATTCGGATTATGTGCTCGAGGCCGCCAGCATTGCGAAGGCGATCAATGGCAAGGCACCCGTGAAACTTGTGTGGTTGCGCGAAGACGATACCCAGGCCGGTTACTACCGACCCATGTACTATCACAAGATCAAGGCCGGGCTCGATAAGGACGGCAAACCGGTCAGCTGGCAACACCGCATAGTCGGCCAGTCTATTATTAAGGGCACACCGTTTGAGGGTGGATTAATTAAAGACGGAGTGGACGGTACCTCGGTGGAAGGTGTCGCCAATCTGCCCTACTCAGTGCCGAACATCAGCGTAGACTTACATTCTCCGGAGATAGACATACCCGTGCAGTGGTGGCGCTCAGTGGGCTCAACACATACTGCATTTGCAGTCGAGACCTTCATCGATGAACTCGCTGTGGCCGCGAAGCAGGATCCCGTTGACTATCGCATGCGCTTGCTCGATAAACATCCTCGCCATACTACCGTACTTAAACTGGCTGCTGAAAAAGCCGGCTGGGGCTCACCGCTTGCTGCAGGCAAGGGCCGCGGCATTGCCGTGCACGAATCGTTTAATACCTATGTCGCACAGGTTGCTGAAGTCACTGTCAAAGATGACGGCAGTTATTCGGTGGACCGCGTAGTGGTCGCAGTGGACTGCGGTATCGCCGTTAATCCCGACATTATTAAAGCGCAAATGGAAGGTGGTATGGGTTTTGGTCTGTCGGCAGTAGTTAGCAGCAAAATCACACTAAAAGACGGCAAGGTCGAGCAATCCAACTTTCACGACTACACCGTACTGCGCATGAACCAAATGCCCGAGGTTGAGGTTCATATCGTCAAATCAGCACAACCACCGAGTGGTGTGGGTGAACCGGCAACACCGGTGATTGCACCGGCAGTTGCCAACGCGCTGTTCAATGTCACGGGCCAACGCTTCTATGTGTTACCAATAGTAAACGTGAGCAATACGCAACTCGCTTCGCGACGGAAACACGTCGCATGAGCATCTATGGGACAGATCGCGAAACCCTGGACACTGCGATTACGTGGTTACGCCAGGGCCACGATGTTGCATTGGTTACTGTTGCCAAAACCTGGGGCTCATCACCACGACCCATAGGCTCACTGATGGTGATGCGCCAGGACGGCACCCATTTTGGCTCGGTATCGGGTGGCTGTGTGGAAGAAGACTTGGTCGAACGTTACCGCAATGGCGAACTGGATGGTACTTCGGTAACGATGATCGATTATGGCGTCAATCGCGATGAGGCGAGTCGTTTGGGGCTGCCCTGCGGTGGGCGGCTGGAATTGTTAATCGAAACAATCGAGAATGCCCAGCCACTTGAGATATTGATAGAAAAAATAAGCTCAGGCGAATTAATTGCACGCCGCGTCTGTCTCAATACCGGCGAGGTTAGTTTACATACGGCATCGGGCAGCGATGAATTCAGTTACTGCAATAACACCATCACCAAGTTGTTCGGGCCTGCCTGGCATTTACTGTTAATCGGTGCAGGGCATCTCTCATACTATGTTGCACAAATGGCCTTAATGCTGGATTACCGCGTAGTGGTTTGCGATCCCCGTGAAAATTACGCCCGAGCCTGGCAGATCGACGGTGCACAACTGGTCACTACCATGCCCGATGATGCGGTCAGGGAGCTGGCAGATCACGAGCGCAGCGTTATTGTTACATTAACGCATGACCCGAAACTCGATGATATGGCATTAATGGAAGCCCTCACCTCAAATGCCTTTTATGTCGGCGCACTCGGTTCACGACGCAGCAATGACAGCCGCCGTAAACGTTTGGCTGAACTGGGCGTGATGGTACATCAGCTCAACCGACTGCACGCCCCGGTGGGGCTACACATCGGTAGCCGCACACCCGCAGAAATCGCCATTTCCATCATGGCCGAAATCACCGCAGCACGTCACGGTAAGGACAGCACTGCTACCCACAGGGTGATCGCTGCAGCATGAATGCAGGTATTTCAGCTGTGTTGCTGGCAGCAGGCGCAAGTGCCCGCTTCGGCGACAACAAACTGCTTTACCCGCTTGGTGGCGGCACACCGATGGCTATAGTTGCCGCACGCAAGCTCATCAGGGCTGTACCTGATTGCATCGCAGTAGTGCGCAAGCTCGACATCTTGAGCGAGCTACTCGAAGACGAAGGCTTCTCTGTATTGGTGAACCCACATGCCGAAGACGGCATGGCCGGCAGCGTGATATGCGGCATCAATGCTGCACCCGACGCCAACGGCTGGATCATTGCCCTTGCCGACATGCCTTTCATTAGCCAACACACTATTAGAATGATCGCCGATTCATTAAATGCTGGCGCCGCGATCACCGCACCGGTCTACGAGGGAAGGCGTGGACACCCGGTAGGCTTTGCCAACACATTTAAATCGCAGTTACTACAACTCAAAGGCGACCAGGGTGCACGCGACATACTGGCCACCTACAGCAGCAAGCTCATTACGATCAATGTCGATGATGGTGGCGTGTTACAGGATATTGATCGTCTTGGAGACCTCACGGATTATCCCTAGACTCAACACTAGAAGCAATCTAACACCTGACAGGTCACTCGCAGCACGTGTAAACTGGTCCACATGGAACTGTTTGATACCCACTGCCACCTTGACGTAACAGAATTTGAAGTCGATCGCGATTTAGTGCTCGAACATTCGCGCGCACAAGGCATCAATGAGATTCTAGTACCGGCGATTGACGCGGCTGGCTGGAACAAGCTTCTCACATTGTGCCAGACAAACGCCGGGCTCTACCCTGCACTGGGACTACACCCTGTATTTATTGACGCTCATCGCGACGAACATCTGACAGAACTAAAAACCAGACTCGCCCTAACCCGACCAATTGCGGTGGGTGAAATTGGTCTGGATTACTACCTTCCCGACCTGGATAAGTCACGTCAGCTGAAAATATTCGAGGCGCAGCTCAAACTGGCGCGTGACGCCGATCTGCCTGTCGTACTGCACGTACGCAAGGCACACGATCAGGTGATATCCTCACTACGTCGAATTCAAGTCAAAGGCGGCATCGTGCACGCCTTTAATGGCAGCGCCCAACAGGCCGATCACTATATTGAAATGGGTTTTAAGCTGGGCTTTGGCGGCACAATGACCTATGAGCGCTCCAACAAGATACGTAAGCTCGCGAAACAATTGCCGCTGGAGGTCATCGTACTCGAAACCGATGCGCCGGACATGGTGGTTGCGCAACACCGCGGCGAACGCAACAGTCCGGAATACCTAATCCACTGTCTGGCCGCGCTATCAGAACTACGCGGGGAACCACCCGAAGCATTAGCCGCGCAAACCACACGAAATGCACATGATGTGTTTAAAATAAGCACACATTAATTATTTTCAATGTCAGTAATGTCCAACACAGAATACCAGCAACGCTTCGAAGGCCTGCAACGTCTCTATGGCAACGAAACCTACGCACTGTTAAATGAGCTGCGCATCTGTGTCGTCGGCATCGGCGGCGTGGGTTCCTGGACGGTTGAGGCCCTGGCGCGATCAGGTGTCGGCACCATCACACTCATTGACTACGATACGATCGCAATCAGCAATATCAACCGCCAACTCCCCGCGCTGACCGACACCCTGGGCAAAAAGAAAATTGATGTCATGAGCGAACGCATTTTGCAGATCAATCCCGATTGCCGTATCGACGCCGTTGATGATTTCATCAATATAGAGAACCATGCCGATCTACTGTCACGCGGTTATGACTGCGTTATCGACGCAATTGACAGTATCAAATTTAAGGCAGCGATGACTTATTACTGCAAGCGCAACAAAGTCCGCATAATTGTTACAGGCGGCGCAGGCGGCCTCACTGACCCCACCATGATCAAGATCGCCGACCTCAGTAAAACCTATAACGACGCACTCGCTGCCAAGGTGCGTTCACGGCTACGTGGTGATTATGGCTTCAGCACGAACCCAAAACGCTCGTTCGGAATCGATTGTGTATTCTCAAGCCAACAACCCGTTTATCCGAAAGCAGACGGTAGCGTCAGTCATCAAAAACCCGGCATCCACGGCGTCTCACTAGATTGCCGTTTCGGATATGGCGCCACCTCCACAGTCACTGCAACTTTTGGCTTCATAGCCGCATCAAGGGCGTTGCAGCGCAGCCTTAAAAGAAAATGGACAAATAAAAAAACCGGCAGTTGAGCCTACTCCCGTTTCCGCCTGACACACATCAATCATTAATTAACCACTCGCTATCCAGTTACCAGCAACACGTGCTACCCCGCGTCTTGTTTTTACAACCCTTTCATTGTAATAATGTGTTTGCGTGATAATTAATAATAATACAAATGCGCCAGATGCCAATTTTTTGACGCTCATTAAAATACCATTAAGGTGATTATCACACACTCATGCGCAAGACCTTACCGGTGTACCTTATCCTTTGCGGGGGCATCCTTATTTCGCTGGCCAGCTACCTGCTCGTTCGCGACTGGGAACACGCACTGACTCGCGCCGGCTTCGAGCTACTAGCCAACACACAGGCCTCCGCCATTCAGCATGGACTTGATCACTCTATCGAGGCCGTTACCTCCGTGGCCTCGTTTTTCGCAGCAAGCAAGCATGTAACACGGGATGAGTTTCGGACCTTTACAACTGAATCACTATTACATCATGGAGAACTTCAAGCCCTCGAATGGGTTCCGCATGTACAGCAGCAGGAACGCGAAGACTACGAACAGGCGGCACGCATAGACGGCATTGTTGATTTTCACTTTACCGAACAAGACAAGGATGGAAATATTTCCCCCGCAGCCGAGCGAGACGCGTACTTCCCAGTATATTATCTTGAGCCTTATAAAGGCAACGAAACCGCCCTAGGCTTTAATCTTGGTTCTAGCCAGATGCGCCTGGAGGCATTATTTAAAGCGCGCGATTTCGGAAGAACCAGCAGCTCGAAACCTATACAATTGGTACAGGAAACCGGCGAACAATACGGCTTCCTGATTTTACACCCTGCGTACAAAAACCAGCACACGAACACCACTACAGTAGATCGGCGCAACAATTTGTTAGGTTTTGCCCTTGGTGTATTCAGGATCAGCGATCTTGTAACACATTCCCTGGAATCTTCGCCTATTAGAAATATCGGCCTGCTGATATATAACAATCAGGGGGGTGCAAGCAGCACCCTATTACAGGCACACAGTCTAAAGTCCCAAAATCATGGCGCAATTGCTACCCTCGTGGATGCTAGAAACAGCAACCCACTGCACTGGGAAACAAAACTTGTGTTGCCCGATCAAGAATGGACGTTGCTCTTCCTCCCTGCAACCGAATTTTTTACCGCACACCAACCCTGGCGGGCACGCTCTGTACTATCTGTCGGGTTACTGCTCACACTAGCACTCGTCGCGTATCTCCTCAGGGACACACGCCGCGCGATCAGAACCTCAAAATTGGCAGCCGAGCTTGTCGAATCAAATAAAGAACTGGAGCGTGAAGTCAAGGAAAGAAAGTCGGCAGAAAGCACTATGGTTAAACTTTCCAGTGCCCTGGAGCAGACCGCTGACAGTGTTTTCATTACTGACCGCAAGGGCGTAATTGAGTATATCAACCCTGCCTTTGAAAAAATTACCGGTTACACGCGCAACGAGAGCATTGGCAAAACGCCTCGCTTTATTGCGTCCGGGAAACACAACACATCATTCTACAAACACTTATGGGAAACAATTATTCACGGTAAAGCGTTCGCTGATGTTTTTATTAATCGCAAAAAAAACGGCTCATACTATTATGAAGCAAAAACTATAACTCCCCTTAAAAACAAGGAGGGGGTCGTGACGCATTTTATTTCCACGGGCAAAGATGTTACTGAGCAAACGCTCGCCCAGGAAAGACTCCAGTTTATGGCACATCATGATGCTTTGACTGAGCTACCTAATCGTATTTTGTTCCTCGACCGCGCCCAACAGGCCCTAGCTCATGCGCATCGTCATGACCGCGTGGTTGCTATTCTATTTATCGATCTTGATCGATTTAAGAATATTAATGACACCCTTGGTCATGAAGTCGGTGACGACATACTGCAGAAACTCGCCAACCGACTTAGCCTAGCGATACGCGAAGGAGACACCGTAGCACGTTTCGGTGGTGATGAATTTGTGATCCTGCTGGACGATATTGCATCCGAAACCAACATCGCCCAAGTTGCCCAGAAAGTTCTGGATGAACTGGCCATGCCATTCTTTATCGATACCCAGGAATTTCACATTACCGCAAGCATAGGTATAAGTTTCTTTCCGTCTGATGGCGATGACGCGCAGGCACTTTTAAAGAATGCAGACACAGCCATGTACCGCGCCAAGGATTTTGGCAAAAATAACTATAAATTCTATTCATACGATATGAGCAGCCGCGCCCTTGAGCGCCTGACCATGGAGCATAGCATGCGCCAAGCCCTCAAGAATGATGAATATCAGCTGTATTATCAGGCACAAATCGATATTGATAGCGGGCTCATCACAGGTGTAGAGGCATTATTACGCTGGAAACATCCCACCATGGGGCTACTCTCTCCAGGCGATTTCATACCATTACTGGAGGAAACTGGTCTTATCGTCCCTGTTGGTGAATGGGCGTTAGAAACCGCTTGCAGACAGGCGCGGCGTTGGCACGATAGTGGCAAGAATGAATTACAAATTGCCGTCAATATCTCTGCAAGGCAGTTTAGTGACAGCGCGCTCGAGCCATCTATACACAGAATCATAAATAACACAGGCATAAAACCGGAAAACCTTGAGCTGGAAATAACTGAGACGGCCCTGGTACAAAACACACACGCCACAGTCAAAACACTGGAATCTTTAAACGCAGCAGGCGTGAAGCTCGCAATTGATGACTTTGGCACCGGCTATTCATCATTGAGTTATTTAAGTCGCTTTGAGATTGACACCCTCAAGATCGACCGAGCCTTCATCCATAATATAGATGATGACGCGGCGCTGGTGTTAGCAATTTTTCGTTTAGCCGAAAGCCTGTATATTGATGTCATTGCAGAAGGCGTAGAAACAGAACATCAATTGAAATTACTGCGCGAACTGGGTTGTCGTACGGTTCAGGGATACTTGTTCAGCAAACCGCTCTCCGCTGACAAAATAACTGAGATATTGATACGCGACCGCGAATCTAATCAGCCGTCAAGCAAGTACTTTTCTGGGACAACGTAATCCTGTATAGCTGTCCCATACCTCCGTCACTCTGATCTCAGACGACAATATCACTATAATCGCTTCTTACTATAAGCACTTCCGGCAACTGCCTGGTCTGACTTACCCTCGGATAATATTACATTAGAACCGATTAACAATTTATACTCCGTAACTCAATCTCGAGACCTACAGGTATCGCTGACTAACACGCAAGGTAAAATAGCCTAACGCGATAATTCCAAGGCCCGCGATAATTAACGCCAACGGCCAGCCAAGACTGTCACTAAAATACTCAGCAGTAATCTTAATGATATAAGAGCCAAGGAATAACGCTGCAAAGATAAGAAATGATTTACTCTTAAGCACAGTACTCAAATAAAACACCAGAAACACCAGACCAGGGAACAACAGCTCCCACAACATATTCTGATTAGATTCCCAACCGCCCAAACTAAAAGCACCACCCAGAAAAGCTAACACCCCAAAGCCATACAAAAATCCGCTCACGGCTTGAAATGAGTTATTATGCACGACGTAACCCAACATCATATAGGAGATCCCCGCAAATAATATCGCATATGACAACAAACTTGCTTCATTAAACAAGGGCACCGGACCCAGAACATAGTTGATGAGACCAAAATACAGACAAGTCGAAAAAATAATAGCAAATAACAGCAACAGGTCGCGCTTAAATAAACTAAATGAAAGTGCGTACACGGCCGACATGATCAGAAAAATAATAACCGACATCGACCCATGATGGGATTCAAAACCAAGCTCATCCAGTGTTACGCCTATTCCGAGAGGTAGCAGCAGCGCTGCTATCAGGAAAAATGCGGAATCGAGCGAGCCGACTTGTTTGATCTGGCTAAACAGTATTGCCGAGAAATAGGCTGCAATACCCAACCCCAGCGTGACCAGTATGTGCATAAAGGCATTCAGGCCATCCCATTGCTGAGCAATGAAAATCGCAATACCCATAAATACAATACCACCGCCCGCAAAGGACAATACGCTTGAATAACGATTACCTACACCTCTCGCCCCCACTACATCTGAATTTTCCTGCGTACCTGCCTTACAGGCTTGCAGCACATCATCACGCGATAACCGGCCCTCACTCGTGAGAACCTGGATCGCGTTGAGCAACTCCGCTTTATCCATTGCCATCACTCACCAGCCAGCCCAGAAATCTAAAGTTATAGTAGTAACGTTGGTCCATACCAAACTCCAAATCCAGCTTTTGTGTGTAGCTATTCTTTTTGATATAACGAGACGAGTAATCTCGGGAGCTAAAAAAGGGAAACAACACCTCACCGCGTCGACCATAGACTATGGTAAAACCGTCAGGCGATTTCGATGAACTGCTTATACGCAGTCTAGAAGCCTCCTCATAACTGAGCTCCTGACTTTTATTACTGGATACACTGTGTATGTAAAATCTATCTTCATAGATAATACTCTGATTATATGTTTGTGCGCGCTCGACTTGCTTACGTGTGAGTTTGCCGCCCAGCACTGAATACTGATATTCGGACGCCGCTTGATTCGAGACGTAGAGGAAATCGTATTTCGGCGGCTCTCCACGCATCATCAGACCCGGGATATAAATCACACTGACGATAAACATGATCATTCCGATCGGAATCAACAGGCCCGTGATTAGCAATACCCTTTCTTTCTTATCCATACAACATCCCCAGCCGATATGTTCCTGATCAATCCTTAATGCCTGCTCGATGCGTTGTCACCAGTGGGCAGATAAATTTAACTACCGCCAATCCCGTGCAAAGCCGCGTCGTTACCACTCCTCGTTGCACCAACACTATCCATACATTTGCTATTTGAACGACTTATAAATGGACGAAAGACGTTTATATGGCAACTTTTTTCTGATTAGTTGCTCTATAATCACCTATTGGTACTATATACTGATACTTATTCTTATGCCCCAAAGTCACGCAATAGTCGCAGCCCTCAAAAAGGCACTCAAGGCAAACAGCCTCACCTACTGGGACGTGGCAAAGCAACTTGGCTTGAGCGAAGCCAGCGTGAAACGCTTGTTCGCCACAAGTCACTTTTCCCTGACTCGCCTGGATAGCATCTGCCAGATGCTCGGACTGGAGATCTCCGACATCGCCAGCATGGCTGAAGCTGAAAGCAAAAAAGTCCATCAGCTCAGCCATGAACAAGAACTCGAACTGGTATCAGACATTCGCCTGCTGCTGGTCTCTTTTCTGGTACTAAATCGCTGGAACTTCGAAGATATTGTTTCTCATTACGAGCTAACGCAAAATCAACTGGTGCGCTACCTGGCAAAACTCGACAAGCTCAAGCTTGTCGAACTCTTACCACATAACAAGATCAAACTGCGCGTGTCGCCACACTTTAGCTGGCGCAAGAACGGACCCATTCAGAAATTCTTCACATCAAAATTACAGGACGATTTTCTGGCTAGCCGTTTCGATAATAAAAATGAATCACTGATATTTCTTGCCGGTATGTTATCGAGAACCTCCATTGAAAAAATGCTGGATAAATTAAAACAACTCTCCGATGACTTTAATGAGCTAAACCAAAAAGACAGCCAACGGCCACTGGAGCAACGCACCGGGCATAGCCTGTTACTGGCCATCCGCCCCTGGCGGCCTGATGTTTTCGATAAGTTTTCTCGCTAGCAATCAAATATCTCGTAACGCAAAAAAAAGGATTGGACATATTGTCCAATCCCAAATAACTGTAACTTAAAGCTTATGCTGCTTCGTGAGTAACACTGGCGATATCAATCCCCAGTCCTTTAGCCACACCTTCACCATACGCATGATCAGCTTTGTAAAAGTGACCGATCTGGCGTATCTGGATATCCTGCGGTACACCTTGCATGGCAGCTACGATGTTGTCGATCAACAGACGACGCTGGTCGTCTGATATCAAACGGAACAATGCACCGGCTTGGCTGTAGTCTTCATTACCATCGCGGTGATCATAGCGATCAGCATCACCACTTATCTTGAGCGGTGGCTCGCGGTATGACGCATCATCAGCAGGTCCGCCAAAACTGTTAGGCTGGTACACCGGTGAAACCCCACCGTTGTCATCGAAGCGTGTTTGTCCATCACGATGATAGGTATGCATTGGGCAACGCGGTTTGTTTACCGGAACACCCTGGTAATTTACGCCGACGCGGTAACGATGCGCATCCGGATAAGACAGTATCCGCGCTTGCAGCATCTTGTCGGGTGACGGCCCCATACCGGGAGGGAGGTTACCTGGCTCGAAGGTCGCCTGCTCGACTTCAGCAAAGTAATTCACGGGGTTGCGATTGAGTTCCAGCACGCCCACTTCAATCAAGGGGTAGTCTGCATGCGGCCACACCTTGGTGAGATCAAAGGGATGAATGCCATAGGTCTCCGCATCTTTCTCCGGCATGACCTGCACGTTGACCGTCCAACGTGGATATTCGCCCTTTTCGATGGACTCGAACAAATCCTGTGTATGAAAATCAGGGTTGTCACCAGCAAGCTTGGCGGCTTCGTCATTGCTCATGCACTTGATTCCCTGCTGGGTTTTGAAGTGCCATTTCACCCAGTAGCGTTCGCCTTTGTCATTCCACAAACTAAAGGTGTGACTGGAATAACCGTTTGTATGGCGTAATGTTGCCGGAATACCGCGATCTGAAAACAGAATCGTGACCTGATGCAATGACTCTGGTGAAAGTGACCAGAAATCCCACTGCATAGTGGCATCACGCAAACCGGTTTGCGGGTGGCGCTTTTGGCTGTGAATGAAATCCGAGAATTTCAACGGATCACGCACAAAGAATACCGGCGTATTGTTACCCACCATATCCCAGTTGCCTTCTTCGGTGTAAAATTTCACGGCAAAACCGCGTGGATCGCGCACTGTATCTGCAGAGCCTTTCTCACCCGCTACTGTGGAGAAGCGCAAAAAAACTTCGGTTTCTTTACCAATCTTTTCGAACAACTTAGCACGCGTGTATTTGGTGATGTCATTGGTGACTGTGAATGTGCCGTAAGCACCGGCGCCCTTGGCATGTACCACACGCTCCGGCACACGCTCGCGGTTGAAGTGCGCCATGCGCTCCATCAACTGATAATCCTGCATTAACACCGGACCACGCGGGCCCGCGGTCATGCTGTTCTGGTTATCGGCAACCGGCACACCGGCGCCGGTGGTCATTACTTTTTTACTACTCGACTTTTTACTAGACATGACTTTCTCCTTACATCGACTGTTTAGGTTTGGGGGACTGCTTATCACTTACTTCGATAAGATGTGAAGTAACAGGGTGTTGCTGTTGAATGATTAAACCTTCAGGGCGGCTAACGACATATGCTGCCGCTACCGTAATAGCACTGATCGCAATCACTAGTGGCATACCAGACAGACCAAGCACTACGGCTAAACCAAGCCCAGCAGTCATGCCTGCCAATGCTATCCCTTTACTACGGCGAGTGATATGACCATGATCAATGAAAGCCTCGATAACGCCACCTAGCCTTGGATGACCGTAAATACGCGCTTTTAAGCCTGGCATACTCTTTGCCCCAAGCATCATTGCCAAGATCCAGAAAATAGTGGTTGGCAATAGCGGCATAAATATACCCACCGCACCGATGGCGAAGCAGCTCATTGCAATAACCTGCTGCAGACGCTGCTTCATCCGGTAACCCAGACCTGACGCTGCAAGCGCTACCGTATTCACTGTCAATTCCTGTATTTGCATAGTCATTATTCCCAGATAAAGAAGTAGCCGTAAGCGACAAGCACCGCGGGTATTGCGCTATACAAGGTGGCACATAACGCCGCCTTGGGAGCGACCGCAAGTGCGGGGAACAGTGCGTCACCATCATTACTGATGGCATTCCCTAATTGTGCCGAGAGCGGAATGCCACCACTTAAATAAAGTGATGTGACAACGATTTGTGGACCACAACCGGGAACAAAACCAGCCAGAATTGCAATTGCGGGAATCAGCGCACCCCAGGTGCTGAATGCCACAGCGAGATCAATACCCGAGGCATGCACCACAAGTTCGTAACTGACGAACGCAAACACCACCCAGGTGGTAATAAAATTGGTGTTGTCGATCAGCTTGCGTGCAACCGATGCATCCGCGTCAAGGGTGCAGGATTCATCGCTTTCACAAGAGCGCGATTCTTCGCCGCCGCGTTGCACCCACATACCGACGGCCAATGCCGCGCCAACGGTTCCCAAGAGCACCGCCGGTTCAGACACAAGCGTTGATAAACCCACACTGGATAACAGCATCGTGAGATACGCATCCACGTCTAACTGGAACGCAGCGAGCAAGCCAATCATGATGCCCGGCACCATTAATAAGAGCCACAAACGCTCGGCAACCGTGAATTTGCGCGGCTTCCATGATTGATTGGCCACGGTATTAACTGTGTCAGGCTCGGATTTTGCTCGCATGAAAGATGGCTTATGAATGGCGTCGACGGTGTAACCCGAAATCACGCCTACCACCACACCCAGCGCCAGCACTCCGATCCCTGTTGTTGGCTCACGCGCCAACAACAGAAACATTGCATCACCCATGGTAGCTGTCAGCGTGGCCACCACACCGCCGAAACTGAGATAGCCGCGGCTATATTGGGTAACAGCGACGATAGCTCCACCACAACCGGGGAATGCGCCAAGCAAACCTGCAACCGGGACTTGCCAGCGTTGGTATCGATGGAGAAAATGACCCAGGTCAGTCTTGAAGGCACGTTCCAACCCGTGCACCAATGCCAAAGTACCGGCAACAAACACCGCCACCGCCAGATAGGCGTCACTCAGGGCCTGGCGGGCCACTTCAGGCGCACCTGGTATCATCATTACCGGGATAGTCAGTGCCATCACCGCCAACACGCGCTTGGCAATCGACGGCATGCCCCTCCACGAGCTGCCGACTGATTTCTCCAGGTTTAGAATCAACGTTGTCATATCGTATTCAGCATTTCTCTGATTTTGAGCGCTAACCGGGAATGCCCGGTTTTAGACTTGATCTAAATATAGCGCCCATGCAACAATAGTTATAATCGTTTATTTATATCATTACGATAGGTGTTGACGATCAATGAATGATGCTGAACAAGAGAGGTCAACCGCAGCATGAATCTTAGAGATCTCAAGTACTTACAAGCGGTAGCCGAACGTCAGCACTTCGGTAAGGCGGCTGAAGCCTGTCACGTGAGCCAGCCGACCTTGAGCGGTCAGGTACGCAAACTGGAAGAATTCCTGGGCGTGACGCTATTTGAACGCACCAATAAAACGGTCTCCATCACACCGGTCGGTGAAGCAATTCTCAAGCACGCCAGACTTGCACTGGAACAAATCGAGCTCATCGAGGGCATAGCCCAGGCCCACCGCGACCCGCTGGCTGGTCCACTCAACCTGGGGGCCATACCCACCATCAGCCCGTACCTGATGCCTCTGATCCTGCGGCCGCTGAAAACTCAGTACCCGCAACTCCACCTGAACTTATCGGAAGAGATCACCACGAGCTTGCAGGAACACATAAAAAATCATGAACTGGATATGGCGCTCATCGCAACGCCTGTGGGAGATCCGGAATTAACTACACTGCCGCTGTTCGATGAGCCATTCTGGCTGGCCATGCCACGCGACCACGCGTTGTATAACGAGGACGTTATACAACGTAAACAGCTCTATGAGCTGCCACTGTTGCTCTTGGCGGATGGCCACTGTCTTGCACAACAAGTGATGGACGTTTGCAATATAAAAGATCGCCGTACCAGCGACACGATTGGTGATTTACGTGCATCAAGTCTGCAAACCATACTACAGATGGTCAGTGCTGGATTTGGTTGCACCCTGGTACCGGCACTCGCAATAGGTGGCAGCTGGACAACTGATACCGGTGTGGTGATTCGATCACTCGAGCAGATTCCGGAGGCTCATCGCCGCATCTCACTGGTTTATCGAAAAAGCTTCCCGCGGATGCGTGTTATTGAAGAACTTGCCGGTCTGATCAAGGAAAATTTACCAAACACGGTAAAACCGCTGTGAGAAAAAAAAGATACTCCCTTGTCTATTAGCTAGGCCTCGATGGCGATGAGAGATAACGCTCCGGATGTTGCTGCCGTAGCAGCAGGTTGCGCACTTTCCATTCATCTTTGGGGTCCAGCTCATCGACAAAATTCGTCTTACCGCTAACATGTATAGCGACTGGCACACCGTCGCGGAACAGGATGCGGTTGTTAGCCTGTGCCGGGACACGATCACCCGGCATAATGATACCAACAAGATTGAGTGGATCAGCGGCAGAGATAGCAATTAGCTTACCCTGATCGTGATTGTTGCGTTGCTTCCGGAGTGCGCCCACCGCTTCCGGTAATGCATATTGTTCGCCGCTCATACCGGTGATGAAACGACCGCCGCGCACTTCACCACGCGCCTCCATGCGGCGGTAGACATACAACAGCTCCCGCCAAGATGGTAGATGCGCTTCCCTCTCCAATACTTTGCGAAATACTACGCCATAACGGCGTAACAACACATAAGCGATATGCTCGATGGCGGCGCGTTGTTCTTGCAGCGCATCTTCAGCGGGTTTTCGTGTTTGTTTCAATAGCGACCAACGTCCGGCTTGCTCGATACCGCCGATAGGATTGTGACGTCGGCGGCGGCTCTTATGTTTGCCCTTGGTAATCAGTGCGCGCAAACCTGCGAAGCTATCAGCCGTGATCAAACCGCGCGCCACCAACTCACCCAGCGCATCCTGTACTTGAGTTCGCAACAAACCACTATCCTGCAACACATCATCAAAAAATGACGCGCCATGTGCTTGCAAGACTTCGAATGTCTGTTGTGCTGAAGAGGACAAGGTCTCTGTATTCACCTGTGGCACCGGCGTTAATGCACGCCATAGTCGGATATGACTGCGCGACAATAGCGTAATCGGCGTACTGCGTACGGGCGATGCATTACGCTTTGCCTCGGGTTTATCTTTGGGTAGTGCCAAACGCTGCCAGGTAATACGCCCCGAGGTACAAAGGTTATCCAACCAATGCGTGAAATAGCCTTGCAAGCGCGCCGGAATCACATCGCTCTCCCAAGCCGCAGCCGGTAGCGCAAAACCCTCAAGCTGGACAATGATGTCCGCCAACGCCTCCTGACCCTCGCGGAGCTCATCCAGATGCTGCCACTGCAACAGAAAACGCATATAAGCTGCAGGCGAAACGGGTTCGATCTCACTACGCAATTGTTTCAAAGTATAACGGTGAATACGCGCGAGTAACCCTCGTTCGCACCATTCAGTTTCACGCGCATCCTCAGTGAACCGCCCCTGAATAACATAGCCCTCTTGCTCCAGGGCAAGCAACGCTGTTTCAGTTTGGGATAAATCAACACCAAAGTGTTGCCCAAGCTGCTTAACTGTCACTGGACCCAAGCCTTCCAGGCGTGAGCGGATGATTTCCAGCAGTGCTGTTTGTTCATCGAGCGCTTGCGCACTACTGCCTGCCAATGGCGTGATGTCGGGCAACAATCCAGCATTCGGAAATATACATAACAATTCCAGCAAACGTTCGACAGACACCCACAACACATTACCGGCAGGTGTTGTTAAACGTGTTGCACGTTTATCCTGCACCAGCGAGTCAAATAAATGCCGCCAGTCGGATCCAAATATTCCGTCTGTGGATACAGCCAACGGTCCGCGCAGACCCTCTTCCTCGGTTAGAAAACCCATTACAAGTAATGCGTCATGTAGTTCATCGGGGGTACGCGGTTCGGGCCAGGCCTGTTCACGCACCTGCTGGATGGCTTGCGGATCAAGTCGTCCCAGTTCGGCAGCACTGGCCGGATCCATATAACGCCGCTGCTGAACGGCCTGAGTGCGGCGCTCTTCGGCAGGCGCATCGTCAAGAAAGGCATAGGGACGTGCATTTAAAATTTCCTGCGCAAGCGGTGAAGGGCTGGTGAGGTCACAGGTAATCAGTTCAATATCACCCCGCTCCAGTTGTCTCAACACATGCTCAAGCCCGTCGATATCCATATTGTCGTGCAGACAATCGTTCAGGGTCTGCTGCACCAGTGGATGATCAGGAATTTCGCGGTTGCCGGCGATATTTTCCAGGCAGGCGAGTTGATCGGGAAACACCACGGCGATCAGGTCTTCCGCGTCGGCACGCTGAAACTGCGCCGGCTGGCGCTTGCCGCCGTACATGCGTTTCACCGCCAACGCAATACTCGCATCCCAACGCCAGCGCGCCTCGAATATTGGCGCATCCAGCAAGGCCTGTGTCAGCACATCACGCACGCTGTTTGATTTCAGATAGTCCGCCACCTCCGCCAAGGCAAAACTGTGCGTGGGACCGAGTGATAACACGACATTATCTTCAGTGGCCGCCGCTTGTAACTCGAAATTAAATTTGCGACAGAACCGTTTACGTAGCGCGAGACCCCAGGCGCGGTTGATACGCGAACCAAAGGGCGCGTGAATAACGAAATGCATGTCACCCATTTCATCAAAAAAACGTTCGAAGGCAATTTTATGCTGGGTGGGAATGGCGCCTAGCGCAGCGCGCGCCGCTGCCAGGTACTCGGCCAATTGATATGCAGCGGCCTGCGGCAGATCGAGTTCCGCTTGTAACCAGTCGACCGCTGCCAATACGCCGCCAGCCAGTGTTTCATCCAGCGTTTCGCGCAGGCGCGATACCGACATCGATAATTCATCACTGCGCCCCGGCGCCTCACCAAACCAGAATGGAATATTCGGCGGCTGACCTTTGGCATCTTCAACGATGACCGCACCCTTGCGTGTCTCAACCTTGAGGATACGATATGAGGTATTGCCGAGTTGAAAAATATCTCCCGGTAAACTCTCGAAAGCGAAGTCTTCGTTAAGTGTACCGATAAAGATATCTTCCGGCGCCAACATGACTTTAAAATCAAATTGATCTGGAATCGTGCCACCATTGGTTATCGCCGTGAGACGCGCGCCCCGGCGTGGCCGTAAACGGCCATTCACTACATCCCGGTGCAGGTAAGCACTTCGTCGGCCACGCCGGGTAGAAAAACCTTCAGCCAACATTTTGATAACAGATATATAAGCCTCACGCGTTAGCTTGCGATATGGCCATGCCTTGTGCAGGTTGTCGAACAAAGCCCGTTCGTCTTGTTCGCCATTGGCAACCTCGGCGACGATTTGCTGCGCCAACACATCCAGCGGATGTTCTGGAATGTGAATACGATCCAGTTCATCGCGACGCACCGCGTCCAGCAACGCTGTACACTCCACCAGTTCATCGCGCGACAGCGGGAACAATCTGCCCTTGGGTGTTTCGCCCACCGCATGTCCGGAACGGCCAACACGTTGCAGCAAGGCAGCGATGGAACGCGGCGAGCCAAGCTGACACACCAGATCGACATCACCGATGTCAATACCGAGTTCCAGCGAGGCAGTTGCTACCAGTGCACGCAACTTGCCCGCCTTCAGGCGTTGCTCCGCGTTCAGGCGATGCTCCTTGGCGAGACTACCATGGTGTGCCGTAACATGTTCTTCACCAATACGCTCGGCCAGAAACCGTGCGGCGCGCTCTGCAAGGCGGCGGGTATTGACGAAAATTAATGTAGTACGGTGTTCTTCAACCAGCTCCGCGAGGCGGTCATAAATTTCCTGCCACACTTCGCCAGACATGATCGCTTCCAGTGGCGCTTTGGGCACTTCCAGTGCCAGATCACGTTCACGCACATGGCCGGTATCAACAATCGTGCAATCGTTGCTGACACCCGTAAGAAATTTCGCCATTTCCTCGATCGGTTTTTGCGTGGCTGATAAACCGACGCGTACCGGTGGCGTGTGACACAATCCAGATAAACGCTCCAAAGACAAACTCAAGTGTGCGCCGCGCTTATTACCTGCCAGCGCATGAATCTCATCGACAATGACTGTGCGCACAGTGCGCAACATCTGCCGCCCGGACTCCGACGTCAACAGGATATATAAGGACTCCGGGGTGGTCACCACGATATGCGGCGGCTGCTTACGCATGCGCTCGCGCTCGCCCGGTGGCGTATCACCCGTGCGCACCCAGGCTTGGATATCAACATCCGACAGGCCCTGTTCGAGCAATTGATCGCGAACCCCATGCAGCGGTTCCTGCAGGTTTTTTTGCACATCATTTGAGAGCGCCTTCAGCGGCGAGACGTACAGCACGTGGCACACATTTTCGAGCCCACATTCCAGGCCTTCGCGCACCAATGCGTCGATAGCAGCAAGAAATGCCGCCAGCGTTTTACCTGCACCCGTCGGCGCCGCGATCAAAACATGGCTGCCCTGTCGAATCGCCGGCCATGCCTGAGCCTGAGCTTCGGTCGGGCTAGCAAAGCGCCTTGAAAACCACGCGCTGACGACAGGATGAAATTCACTCAAAGGCATTGGCTGATCATAGCGCAGATGGCATTTATACGGGAATGCCGTTAGTCTGAACGGATACCTACCTAACGATATAGAAATCAATGCATTATGGAATATATCGGGACTTAATGACTGTGTTAGCGCCTATTTAGCACAACGTACGGCGCTATGGCGCCGTACGTGTACATTGTGCAAGGTGTTTCTATTTTTCTTATTTATGCATAACAGCTACTACACGTCCCCTCTGGATTCCTATAGTTAACTTTATGATTTATTGATACTGATAGGTATTGCATTGATTTTTTTATAACCAACCAATTCGCGCCCTATTATCAAACCATACATATCGGACAATATCTTGTTGGTTACATTTGTAAAAAATAATTCGAATCGCCTGACTCCACTAACGCACCGATCAATCAGCCGATTTCTTCTTCACACTACGTCGCCGCGTGGTTTTCTTGGGTGACTTTGACGGTAATGCAAACCAGTCCTCTTTGGTGACTTCATGGAAATAGTCAGCATCTTCTCTTAAGAGCCTTGATGTAGTTTTGGCGACAGCGGCAATCTCCACCCGTACTCCTTCCGTTTTCAGGTGCTTAACCAGTTCGATGTAATCGGAATCGCCCGACATAATAATAATCGTATCGACCTTGCTGGCGAGCTGCATGGCCTTGATGCTCAGCGGGATGTCGGCGCTCTTGTGACAGGGCCTTACTGAGCCGTGGTAATTCTGGTGCAGGCGCTCCTGCAATTTGGCGGATATCTGCTTGCCCTCGCGGAAGTAGACCAGACGGTTGAGGGCGCGATTGTCCAGCAACCTCGGAATCAGGGTGTCGAAGTTGAGCATGGTCTGGGGATTGCTTGTCTCTTCATGGATACTGCGCTCAATGTTGTTGCCATCAATCAGGATAGCCACAGACTGACTGATGATCACGTCTTCGGGTTTGGATTGAGTCATCGTTGTTATTCCCGCAAATAAAATGATTACGCTGATATGGGTTATCGTCATTGGCGCGTATGAACCTGTATTGCTCACGCCTGCTTTGTCGGCAAATAGGTTAAACTATAACACTACTCAGTGATTGGAGGATGACTATGCGCGGGATAGTTCCCCCGGACCCGGAAACCGAAGTCTCCCAAGTGAGATTTGCTGTAGTGTACGTACCCAAGCGCAGCCGCAAGCGCTTCGCGGCCAACTGTGTAGACGTCATGGATACCTGTGAAGCGGCCGTTTCAAACGCAGACCCTGAGGCGAAGCGCTATGCCGCCCGCGTGGTCGGCCCCTCCAAGTCCTCGGAAGGTCAGTACATCTATTACCTGGCCGAGTGGCTGGAATAGGCTTTTGATTTACCGTTAAAGCTGGCCTATGCTGAAGCCGTACCCAACGCCGGTAGCCGCTTATGTCCCACATCTACAAGAACTGTTGTTTACTGTTTCTGTTGATCTCATCTGCACTGTTGTTTCCGGCACAGGCACGGGAACAGAATGCCTATCCTGGCATCAACCTGCCATTTGAAAATCCCGACTTTGAAGAGTGGGTGCAACGCTTCGAGCGTGAAGGCCGCGAAATTTACGATCGACGCCATGAAATAGTTGATTCTCTGGACCTCAAACCCGGAACCGTGATCGCTGATATCGGAGCTGGCACCGGGCTGTTCACCAAGTTGTTTTCACCGAAAGTGGGCGTTAATGGCAAGGTCTATGCGGTTGATATTTCCAAAGTCTTTGTCGACAACATCCGGCGTCTCAGCAGGGAGATGGGGCTTGACAATGTAGAAGCCGTGCTCAATACACCCGATGATGTCAAACTGCCTTACGCTGCCGTTGATATCGCCTTCATTTGCGATACCTACCACCACTTTGAATATCCGCAAACAACCCTGGCATCGATCCATCGTAGTTTGAGGCTCGGCGGCGAATTGATCGTTATCGATTACCGCAAACTGAAGGGCACCAGCAGCAACTGGGTGATGAGCCATGTTCGTGCAGACAAAGCCGCGGTGATAAAGGAAATAGAAGCCGCCGGCTTCGAGTTTATTGAGGAAGAAGATATTCTGCGTACGAATTACTTTTTGCGCTTCCGGCGTATCGAGCTCATGTCGTAAGGTCCCTGCAGTTCATCTGTGTTCATAAACCTTTATTCGAACAATAAAAACAGGGGGACATAACCATGATAAGCAAAACCAAGACCGCGGAATGTGATTCGCTGCAGCCCGGAAAATTTCGTTACGCACTCATAACGAATATTGGTCTTGTGGTTGTTCGCTGCCCCAACCAGGGACAGGTCACGGTGTTGTATGGACATTGCGCACATCGTGGCGCCTCATCAACCCCTCAAAAGGGTTAAAATAGCCGCATGAAAGTTATCTCGATTAATGTTTCCCCACCCATCGAAGTGGAATACAAGGGTAAAATTATTACCACGGGCATCTACAAGAAGCCCGTTGAAGGCCCGGTTTATACCGCACTATACAACCTGGAAGGCGATGGGCAGGCCGATCTGAAAAATCATGGTGGTGCCGACAAATCAGTTTATGCTTACTCTTTCGATCATTACGCATATTGGCAGGAAGTACTGGGGAAGGAGGACATGCCTTATGGGCAGTTTGGAGAAAACTTAACAGTTTCCGGCCTTGACGAATTAACCTCCTGCATAGGAGATAAACTCAAAATCGGGAATGCCTTATTTACAATCACCCAACCGAGGGTGCCCTGCTTTAAGCTGGGTATTCGGCTTAACAATAAAGACATGCCGAAATTATTTTCCAAGGCTGCGCGGACGGGATTTTATCTGAAAGTACTTGGCGAAGGGATTATACATCCGGGGGATACGATAGAAACAGTAAGCCGTGGAGAACACCAGGTGTCCGTCAGGAGCATATTCCAAGCCTATTTTCGTCCCGCAGACAAGCAAGGCATAGATGTATTAAACCGAGGGTTACTGGTCCCTGAATTATCATCTGACTGGCGTCAGTATATACAACAACGATTGAACAAAAATGAGCCCTAACACTGACGATACCAATCTGACCTGGCACAAAGCACTTAATAAAGGTGAACTTGATAACAACGAGGTCATGCAGGTCGAATGTGGTGCCATGGTATTATGCATAACACATGTAGACGGCCAGTACGCCGCACTGGATAACCGCTGCATGCACCAGGGCGGGCCGCTGGGGCAAGGCAGCATAGAAAACGGCCTGCTCTTCTGCCCCCGGCATCGCTGGGCATTCAATCCGCTGACTGGCATGCTCGCAGGAGCAGATATCGGTATCGATAACCATCCTGTTGAGGTCCGTGACGACGGTATTTATGTGGCTTTACCCAACACCATGGCCCCAAATGATTGCCAGCCCACATAGCACCGCTTCAATTCCAACTATAATAATCAAGTGACCGTTATTCCCAAGCATACAGGAGACCAACATGCGCGTACTGATCATGTTACCGCTGATTTTTATTTTTACGTCTGCCTGCGCAACCGGAATGCAGGCATCCGACATCCATACCGAAGAGGTTATTTATTCGGCGGAGACTACCAACATGAAAGGCTATCTGGCCTACGATAAAAACAGGCAAGGAAAACGCCCCGGGGTGCTGGTGGTGCATGAATGGTGGGGACATAACGCCTATGCACGTAAACGCGCAGAGATGTTAGCCGAAATGGGTTACACCGCGCTAGCCGTCGATATGTATGGTGATGGCAAGACCGCTGATCATCCCAAGGACGCCGGCAAGTTCTCTTCCGCGGTGAGCAAGAACAAATCCGTTAGGAAAGCACGTTTTCTGGCGGCTAAAGCACTGCTTGAGAACCACTCTACTGTGAAAGCAGATGACATCGCGGCCATCGGCTATTGCTTCGGTGGTGGCACGGTATTGGCGATGGCGCGTGAAGGCGTCAAACTCGATGGTGTAGCGAGTTTTCATGGCAGCCTGGGTACGAATGAACCCGCGCAATCGGGCGCGGTAAAAACCAGGATACTGGTGCTGCATGGCGCAGATGATCCCTTCGTGCCGACGGAGCAAGTTGCGGCCTTCAAGCAGGAAATGGAAAACGCGGGTGTCGACTATAAATTCATCGCTTACCCCGGCGCCAAACACAGCTTCACTAATCCGGGGGCAGATGCGGTTGGCGCGAAATTTAACCTGCCGCTGCAATATAACGCTGAGGCTGATACTAAATCATGGGCCGAATTGCAGACGTTTCTGAAGCAGATATTCAAGTAGCCGACAAGTAATCAAATAGAATCCCCTGCGTGCGCCTGCAGGTGGCGTCGCCACCATACTTTATTTACTGTGCGCCCGGAATATCCTGTACTTGGCCATCTGATACAGGTGTTCCTCAAGGGCGGCCTCATCCCGCAGACGCCGGTGTTCACGTAATTCGCCCGCGAGTTCCTGCCCCTTATCTAACCGATCACGCTGTTCGATGCGCTCGGTTATTTGTCTAACAAAAGCTTTGAATTCGGTACGGTTGGGCTTCATACAATCGAATTCGAGCAGCGGTGTGCGACTGTGCTTGCCGATAAAAAACAGGCTGAACTTGAACCGCAGTATCAGCGCTGTTAGTGAAAACAACAATAATACGAAGCTTGCAATGATAATCGGCATGGATACCACCACACCGTTCAAATCCTGGGGATTCAGCCGCAAATTGACGAGCAACGCAGCAATCGCGGAAAATACGATAGTAAGCCCCAGCAAGAACCAATCAATATGAAAATGCCGTCTGGGTTTTGGATCAAGAAAGGACAGGTCCAACCAATACTCCCGGGACCTGCCAAAACGGGGATTGAAGACACTGTTGATATATTTGCCGTTAAAGATACGGAAACTACGTGTATGCCCTTTGAGCTTGCTGCTTTGCTGCAACTCACCTTCCACACTAGTCTGAACTACCTTTTCTTGTTGATCCGAAAACAAGTAGATACTTTCGATTACGGCCTGCCCTTCCATTTACACCCCGAGTACAAAGCTGTTAGGTCATGGGAAACTTCTGATCAGGTCATAAGCAGTTAATCAGCAAGCAACACTCTGTGTATTGCATTGCAATCTGTACAAATAACCTGCTATCGGAACATTGGGTACCCGCTTCACACAGATGTATGAACTGAGCGGCTATACAATGCTAATTGAGCATTGATCTGAATTTCGTGAACAATCGTTCATCCTACTCGAGATCAATCAGTAGCTTCCCGGCTTTGTTAATTAATACTGTTAGCCACTATATGCAGTGGTGCTGTAGGGGGCAATACGGATAATCTGGCGAATATACCGTTGGTCAGGAAGGTGCAAATCTCAGACAATAAACAGGGGGAAGGTGGGCGGCTGGACACGACCAGTGATCACCCATATCTTCCGATAACCATAACGATCCCGTCGTGGAACCAAAGGCCAGTGTTTCGCCATGAGCACCGATGTCCATCGCATGCCTTAACACCAGATCATAGGCATGCTGTTGTGGCAACCCGGTACGCAACACTTCGAAACTTGCGCCTCCATCGCGCGTGCGCGTGACGACCAATTCACCGTTAACCGGTACTCTGCACTCATCTTTTTGTGCTGGCACGAACCAGGCCGTATCTGGATCCAGGGGATGGACAACCACGGCAAAACCGAAAGCAGAAGGCTGCACAGCTTCAATTTCCTGCCAGTTATTTCCGCCGTCGCTACTTTTAAATATACCATTGTGGTGTTGCGCCCAGAGCGTGTCTGGACGTGCCGGACACTGTACTAGACGATGTGGATCCTGAATATTTGGCTCGTATGCCTTGGCGGGCGGCATGTATTCAGCACGCATCCCATTTGCTGTTTGCGTCCAATTTTCACCTGCATCCGTGGTCTGCCATACGCCACCACAAGACACGCCCAGTGTCAGCCTCCGGTCATCTGCAGGATGGACGCATATCGAATGGATACCGGGTTGATCAAAACCGCCACCAACCCATTCCAGACGCTCATGCCGGTCCCACAGAGAGCGTACCAAGACCCAGGATTGCCCCCGGTCAGTAGAGCGGAACAGGCCACCAGGCAGCGTGCCAGCCCATAAGCTGCCCACCTGATCAGCAGATCCGGCCTCCAATATCCAGACATCCACCAAGCTCCACGGCGGCCCTTCTGTTTCTTTCGGTTGCGGCGGGTAGATCGGTGTCGTGATCTCTTCCCAGCTGCTGCCGCCATCGTCTGAGCGTTGCAACTTCACCCCGAAGTGCCCGTGATTCAATGCAACATAGAGGGTATTATCGCGTGCATCGTGCAGCACCGTACTCACAGGTACACCGATAAATGCCGTATTGACAAGCTCCCAGGCCGCCGCCAGCTTTTCAAAGATAAATAACCCCTTACGCGTACCCACATATAAACGCTTCATTATTTTCTCCTCTCAACCTATCAACCACCCGACAATGCCTGCATGACAAACACCTCGCTATGATTACTGACGTGATCACTCAGATCACGCCGATCCCTGATTTTGCTGTCATCGACAAAAATCACCACATGGCCACGCAACGCACCCTGGTCGTCTAGCACATAACCCCGTAACGAGGGCTCGGCACGGAACACGTTCTCCAACACCTCACGCACCGTGCTACCCACGGCACTCTGGTCTGGACAGTCAATATGGCGTTTGAGGTTCTGAGTGAAGACGACTTTCGGCATGTGACAACTATTCCTATGCATCACTGGCTGGGTGCACTAATCGGCTAGCGGCAGCCCTCGCGGATACACGCAAACATTCTGCTAACAGCGAAAAACCACAAATGCTCGCTAATATCATCAGTGTAAACTTTTGTTGCATATCACCCCACTATCAAAAATTTCATTTAGGATGGCGCACATTAAAAAAATCCAACCCAGATCAGGAGCAAACATGAAAAGAGCTATCGCAATCGCATTACTCGGCCTCAGCACTACGGCCATTGCTGACATCAACGGCTGGTCAGGTGAGGGTGAGCTCGGTTTCAGCATGACCGACGGTAATACCGAAACCGAAACGCTCAATGCCAAACTTGGCCTCGGCAAGGAAATCGGCAAGTGGAAGCATGCCCTGGGCCTGGCCGCTGTCAACTCATCCACCGATGGCATCACCTCGGCGGAACGCTATCTTTTCACTACCAAGCATGATTATAGCTTCACTGAGCGCACATATGGTGTTGGCACCTTACGCTATGAAGACGACCGCTTCAGCGCCTATGACTATCAGGCCGCGGTTACTGCGGGTATCGGGCAGCATGTGATCAAGAGTGACACTACAATTCTGGACCTGGAAGCCGGCATCGGTTACCGCAAGAGTGAACTCAACCTTACTGGCGAATCGCTCAACGAAGTCATCCTGCGCCTGTTCGGGCATTACACCCAGAAACTCACCAGTAATACAGAGTTCCTGCAGGATATCCTCATCGAACCCGGCGAAGACAATACCTATATCATGTCCGTCACCGGCCTTAAGGTCAGCATGAGTGAAAAACTGGCACTGAAAGTGGGGTATACCATCTTCCATAATACAGATGTCCCGGCTGGCATTGATGATACCGACACCCTCACCAGCGTGAATCTGGTCTACGGATTCTAGATCTGATTCAGTAGTTACTGCTAACGAACCGGCCGCCCACAGCGGCCGGTTTTTTTATGTCCGGCGATTGCCCCAGGATCGCCATAATTTGATCATCGTCCTGCCATCTTCGGCTGCTCTAATACTGCACTTATACAAAGCAAGGGGAGCTGCAGGGTGACGAGCCGTACGGATGGTGTCAAAGCATGGATTGAACAATCCAATCTACTCAAGGTAGCACTGGTGTTTTTCCTGGTCATCATCCTGCAGATCCCGATCTCCATGATCGAAGGGCTCAATCGTGAACGGGATGCCAACCGGCAGCAAGCCACCGAAGATGTCATGCAGAAGTGGGGGAAGCAGCAGATTATTGCGGGTCCTAAAATCATTGTCCCTTACCGCTACCAGCTTACAGAAACCCTCAAGGGTGGCGCCACTACGACGCGAGGCATGAAATCATATGCTATCTTCCTACCGCAGACTCTGGCGATTAACAGCAAGGTGCTGCATGAATACCGTTACCGCGGTATTTATAAAGTTCCCCTCTACCAAGCAAACATCGCTATAGATGGAACATTCGCAAAACCTGACTTCAATAAATGGGGTATCGCTGCCGAGGACATTCTCTGGAACGAAGCCAGACTAATGCTTAACGTCTCCGATGTACGCGCCATTCAGAAGCAATTTAAATTGCGTTGGGACAAGCAGGATATTGCTTTTGAACCTGGCAGCAATCATCCGGACATTAATGCACCCGGTTTTCATGCACCACTCAAAGGATATCTGGACAAGGATGTCTATCACTTTGCCATTCAACTAAAGCTGAATGGCAGCGAGGGCCTTTATTTTTCGCCTGTCGGCAAGACAACAGACATCAAGCTTGAGTCGGATTGGTCAAACCCGAGCTTCCAGGGGAATTGGTTACCCACACAACGTGACATCAGCGAAGGTCAGTTCAGTGCTGCGTGGGTAATCCCCTATCTAGGGCGTGACTTCCCACAGAGCTGGAAACGGGATAGTTCGCTAGACCATAAAGTACAAGGCACGACAGTAGGCGTGAATTTCATTTCACCCGTCAACAACTACACGATGATCGAGCGTAGCGTCAAATACCAGGCCCTGTTCCTGCTGTTGACATTCCTGGTGATCTGGCTGTTTGAGGTACTTGCCAAGTTGCGCATCCATCCCCTGCAATACCTGATGATCGGAGCCTCGATGTGCCTGTTCTATCTGCTGCTGTTATCGCTTTCCGAGCACCTTGGCATGATGCAGGCTTATATCATCGCCAGCATATCAGTGATCGTGGCGGTGACATCCTATTCATTGGCTGTATTAAAAACCGGCAAGCGTGCCGCTATCATCGGCAGCATTCTGGCATTGCTGTACGGCTACTTGTTTGTGCTGTTAAAGGAACAGGACTATGCGTTGATGTTCGGCTCATTGGGATTGTTCCTGGCTTTGACCGCTGTCATGTACCTGACACGTCATATCGACTGGTACGGCATCAACTCAAAACAATCCGACTGACATGGAGGCAACAACAATGACACCGGCAATCCTATTTACTATCGGACACGGCAACCGCAGCAGCGTGGAATTTCTGGAAAGTCTGGAGCAGGCCAATGTACATACCGTGATCGATATTCGTGCCTTCCCTTATCCTGTGAAACAACCCTGGTTTACCCGGGAAAAACTGCAGCAGCAACTGCAAAACGCAGGCCTCGGTTACCTGTGGGCCGGCAAACAACTTGGCGGAATGCGTGATTACGCGGAATACATACAGACCCCTACATTCAGGACCACTGCCAGTTTGCTGAGGGCCATATTCGTACGCCGCACTACCGCCATCATGGGTTCCGCACTGATGCCCGAACAATGTCACCGACAGTTTATTGCTGATTACATGGTGCAACACGACACGCAGGTCATCCACCTGCTAGATAACAACGAGATGCGCGAGCATGTGCTGAGCGAACCGCCACAGCAACAGGCCACACATTGGCGGCGCAGCGATTCCACTCACTGGCAAGTGAGCATACAATTATGATATTGGTGTGGAATGAGAAATTGATGCCAACAGCAACCCCCATACATGAAGTGATCGACTTCTGGTTCTCTGCAACCACGCAACCCCTGTGGTTCAATTCGACGCCTGCATTTGATCGCGAGATTGCCGAGCGCTTTGCAAGCACTCTGGACGCCGCCGCCAACGACATGTTGGAAAGTTGGGAGCTGACCCCTCAAGGTGCGTTAGCCCTGGTGATAGTGTTGGACCAGTTCCCCCTCAACATGTTCCGCGGTCAGGCACGCAGCTTTGCGACCGAACAGCTGGCCCTCAAGGTTGCGGAGCGCGCCATACAAAGAGACTTTGACCACAAGCTTTCGCCACAAGAAAGAGCGTTTCTGTATATGCCGTACATGCACAGCGAGGACATCCAGGATCAGGACAAGGCAGTGACGCTGTATAGCCAAGCCGGCCTGCAGGACAACCTACGCTTCGCCGAGCATCACCGCGGCATTATTCAGCGTTTCGGCCGTTTCCCGCACCGCAACGCCATACTGCGGCGTGAAAGCACCCGGCAAGAACGTGAATACCTCGCCTCTGTGGAGGCCTTTCATGGCTAGGGCCTGCCCCTGAATGCGCCTCGCACGTCAGTGCGGTGTTGTGGTGAGCATATTGTGCTAGGTTGCGTTCCACCTATGATCTGGATATTTCATGGACCTGCGGCATAATGGGACCCACCCAATCCTAGATCACAGGCAGGCCCGTCATGCTCAATGCCAGCAAGAAACTCGAAATGCCCACGCCGGAACAGGCACCACCAGGGCGTGCCGAACGCATGCCTATCACTAATCAGCATTTCGTCAAAGGCACACCGATCCAGCCGCCTTTTCCTGAAAACCTACAGACCGCCATGTTCGGTATGGGTTGTTTCTGGGGCGCGGAACGCAAGTACTGGGAATTGGAAGGCGTTTACTCCACCGCAGTCGGTTATGCCGGAGGTTACACGCCCAATCCAAGTTATGAAGAAATCTGTTCCGGGCTCACCGGCCACAACGAGGTGGTATTCGTGGTATTCGATCCCGAGATCATCAGCTATGAACACATCCTGAAGACCTTCTGGGAATCACATAACCCCACCCAGTACATGCGTCAGGGCAACGACATCGGCACCCAGTACCGCAGCACGGTTTACTACTATAATGATGCGCAAAAAATCGCCGCTCAGCGCAGCAAAGAGATTTACCGGAAAGAATTATTCGATCTCGGCCATGGCGAAATCTGCAGCGAAATACTACCGGTGCCGGAGTTATATTATGCTGAGGATTATCACCAACAGTACCTCGCCAAAAATCCCAATGGTTATTGCGGTCTAGGCGGCACCGGTGTGACCTGCCCCATCGGCATATCATCCACTGGGTAGCGAATTACCAATCAACAACACACACTGCATTACGCAGCGAGGCAAGCACTATGTTTGAGGCAGTATCCAGCCCCTATCTCGTACCGTTTGACCAGTCATTCAAATACAAATCGGCATTGACCACGTCTCCCGATGACGTAGCTGATAAAAAGAAGCTCAGAAAAAAACTCGACAAACGCATTGATGAACTGGCCGAGCTACAACACGTGTTATATGCACATGACCGCCATGCCGTGTTACTGGTCTTTCAGGCCATGGATGCCGCCGGCAAGGACAGCACAATTCGCAGGGTGATGAGTGGCGTGAACCCGGCCGGTTGCCAGGTCTTTTCTTTCAAACAACCCAGCAGTGAGGAACTGGATCATGATTTCCTGTGGCGCTCCGCCAGGCGTTTACCGGAACGTGGGCGCATCGGCATTTTCAATCGCAGTTACTACGAAGAAGTGCTGGTAGTACGAGTGCATCCGGAATACCTCGATTACCAACGGCTGCCCGACCATATCGACCGCGACAGCATCTGGCAGGATCGTTATGAATCCATCTGCGATCACGAGAAACATCTGGCGCGTAATGGCACCGTAATCCTCAAGTTCTGGCTCAATGTATCACGCGAAGAACAACGCCAACGGTTTCTTTCGCGCCTCAATGAACCTGAAAAAAACTGGAAATTCTCATCCAGCGATATCAAGGAACGCGGTCACTGGGACGACTACATGCAAGCCTATGAAGACGCGCTTGCCAATACGTCCAAACCCTGGGCGCCCTGGTATGCAATCCCCGCCGACAACAAGGACTACATGCGCCTCTGTGTCGCCGAAACCATCATCGAGAGTTTACGAGCGCTGGGGCTTTCTTACCCTCATCCCGAAGACAAGGAACGCTCGCACTTCGACGAGATGCGGGATCAGCTCAACAGCGAGTAAATTTCATCTCGTTAATTAAACTGTTAGGCATCTCGATACCGTATGGATAAAGAACTGAATTTAATTTGGGAGTCCATTGAGTCATGGCCTGTTACTCCTACACAAAAGGGACTCTCAATTCTCAATTCTGGCGCATCACCGTCAGACATCGAAGCCTTCGTAAAAGAAATTGGATTCGAGCTTCCTAAAGATGTTGAAGACAGTTTTCTTCGGCATGATGGTATGCCAAAAGAAAATGGATATTACTGTTTTTGGGATGGCAATTTTCTATCTATTAAGCAAAGTTTAGATGAAAGAAGCGAAAAGATACGTAACTCACAAGAAATATTTGGTGAACCAGGCTCATCTGACTATTATCCACCAGAGCTTGTGACTGGGCCAGTTAAAGCAATTAAATGGTCGCATTCATGGATACCTGTATTGAAAAAGAATAAAGAACCTGTATGTATTGATTTTGATCCTGATAAAGGTGGTTTAATAGGGCAAGTTATTGAAGTAGATTGGGAAGGTTCTGAAGTTAAGGTAATTGCCAGCTCTTATCGGGAATTTCTAAAAATGGTTGTTGAGAATTTATAATAACAATATGCAAACGGAGACAATGCTAACAAGTAAAATCATGTTAATGCCTAACAAGCGACTACGATCCCAAGTCAACCTATTTAGCTAAATGTTCTTGCCACCTGTTCCCGTCTCTAATCATCGCGTTCAATAGAATCACCATCTTTCGGTTGCAGGCCGTCAGCGCCACTTTTTTGTGTTTTCCAGACGCCATCAGGCGTTGATAAAAGCGCTTGATAACCGGGCTGTGATGCACTGAGGTGAACACGGCCATGAATAAGGTGGTGCGTACCGCGCTCCGGTCGCCTCGTATACGGCGTTTACCCCTGAGCTTGCCGCTGTCGCGGTTGTTGGGAGCCACGCCCGTCAGTGCGGCGACCTGTTTGTGCGTTAATGCGCCCAATCCGGGTAGATCACGAAGCAGGGTATTCACCACCACCAGCCCGATACCCTGCATGCTCAGCAGGATGTCGCGTTTCCCGCTCCAAGTGTCTTCTTACCTCGCTCCCATGCAGAAGCGTGGGAGCGAGAACCCTTTATGCCCCTTGGAGGGTAAAAGGGGCCTCGCGTGACATTAGTGCGAATAACCCCACTATCTAGATACCTACAATGCCGCCTGCAAATGCCGGACAGGATTCACCGGTTTGCCCTGTACTCTGTATTCGAAGTGCACGTGATTACCGGTTGCGTTGCCGGTACGCCCGACAGTGCCGATAATCTGTCCCTGTTTCACCCGCTGCCCTTTTTTCACCAGGTTGCGCTTATTGTGCCCATATGCAGTCTCAATACCATTGCCGTGGTCGATTATGATCAAGTGCCCGTAGCCGCCATAATGCCCCGAAAAAATCACCTCGCCAGCCGCGGAGGCGTAAATTGGCGTACCGCGTGGCGCACGTAAATCGATCCCTGTATGCATGCGTTTGTGCCGGCGTCCGAAGGGTGACGATACATCGATGCGCGTCAGCGGCCAGATATACTGGGCCTCGGCCTCGAACACATCCTGCTCACTATCATCGACTTGCAGCGGCGCGCGCATTGACATTTGCCTGGGTATCGTCAACACAAAACCCGGCAGCGGATTGAGCGGGTCGGCGATTGGATTGGCCTGCCGTAACACTTCGGGGTTTACATCAAGTGCGAAGGCAATCGAATACAGGGTCTCACCCGGCTTCACCGTGTAATAACCACCATGGGCCTGTTGTTGGGGCTGCTGGTGCGCGCAAGCGCCGATAAACAGGGCAAGTGCCAATATCGCCGTAACTCTCCACATAAACATAATCCGGTATTATTGAGTGTTCCATTGTCAGAACATTAGCTGAACAACGGCTGAACACACCACAAAATCGTGGCATTAGTGCGACCGACGGCGCATTTCCCTTTATAATCCACCCCTTCTGTCACTCTGTAGCGACACCCCAGAACACATGACCTTGGATATCAAACGACTCCCGGCCCAACTGGGCACACTGCGCATGGCGTTGATCATCGGTGCGCTAATTGCCGCACTGGCCGCTGCATTCGCCGGCGAGGAAGCCGCGCGCAGCGGCTGGAACATGATTCCCACGCTGGTGTTTCCAGCGATCACGCCCCTGATCTTTATGGTGCTGTTACTGGATGCACTGATGTCCCGCGTATGGTCCAGCGACGCCGAGGGTGCGGAACGTGTTCGGTTGCGTACTATCATGAAAATCGACCTGCTGGCTGCCGGCCTGTTATTACTTGCATGGCTGCCCTTTTTTTTAACTCTGGGTAATCGCTGATATCTGGATCTATTCATTATGAATGACATGCTCGCCATAGTACTCAACAGCGAACTCGCCGCGCAGTATGATCGCAGTAAGCCCTTACCTAAAGACCAGCAGCAGTACCTGGACAGAATGGATCACAACATGGACCAGGGCATCATGCTCGGCGAGCAACGTTTTGATGCGCCTGACCTGGGGCAGCGTGCTCAATTCGTTGCCTATAACCTGATCCAGGCAATCCAGAACGACGACGACAACTTGATCGCGGCCTCCTGCAGCTACCTGGCACTGCGCCTCCCGGACCTCCAACAGGTCAAGGCCTCCGTAAAGGACGGCAAAATGCTGGTTGATCTGGTATTCGACAAGCCTTACGTTAAGGAGACCAAGGTCGAGTTCATTAAACGTTAATCCGAGGCACGGAGTAAAAGTTGATTGTTGTATGAAATTACCCGGTATACAACGCAGAACACTCGACAGCCTGATCAACCTGGCGAACAGGCTGTATTCAGAAACAGACGGATTTATCGACAACCCGGAAGACCAGCAATCATGGTATAACCGCGGCTATGCCAATGGCATCGTCGACACCCTGAACGAACTGGGTTACGCTGAATACCTGCAGGGCAAGATCACCCCTGATCCGCAAAATATCGTGCAAGACTATCTGCTCATGCCCTGGGGCAAGGCCTATACACATGGCGCAGAAGTCGGCAGCAAGGAAACGATCGAGGTAATTGGCCCTGCACCGCGTAACAAAAAATACCGTTAGTGCACCGAGATGGCTGATATCCTGCCGTTCAAAAAGAAAAAAGCCAAGGACAAGTTCAAGGGCCGTTCATTGTGCAAGAGCGGGTTTCACAAATGGCAAGCCGTTGAAAATACGCCTTTCGATGTCAGCAAAGGCAAACTGATCACCGTGTATCGTTGCACGCGCTGCGGAAAGACCCGCAATGAAAGCCGCTAGCGTGACAACCTGCACCATCCCACTGGTTCCCACAGTCCTCGACAACAGCGCCATGCGTTGCCCTCGATAATTGCTCCTGCATTGTCCTACCTTCGCCCTTTCGTGGGCTCGTACCACCTACATTCCTATAGGCGCCCGTGGGAACGAGATAAAAACACACAGCGATTGCCGTTAGCGCCTTAACTTCCGCCACTTGAAATCACGAATGATTTCACGCGCTGCGTTGTGACCGGGAACACCAGTGACCCCACCACCCGGATGTGCACCCGAGCCACAGTGATACAAGCCGCCAAGCGGGCCGCGATAATCGGCATGGCCCAGCACGGGCCGCGCGCTGAATAACTGGTCGAGTCCCAGCGCACCGTGAAATATATCACCCCCAATCAAACCGAAACGCCGTTCGAGATCCTGCGGCGACAACACCATACGACCCAGCACACTGGACTTGAAATTGGGTGCATATTCATTGACGGTATCGATGATGTGATCCGCCACGGACTCCCTCACCTCATCCCAGTCACGCCCATCCGGCAGTTGCGGATTGAAGTGCTGGCAAAACAGGCTCGCAACATGCTGTCCCGCTGGCGCCAGACTGTCATCTACGGTGCTGGGTATCAGCATCTCGATGACCGGCTGACGTGACCAGCCCTGTTGCCGGGCATCGAAATAGGCACGCTCCATATAACCCAGAGACGGTGCGATGATAATGCCTGATTGATGGTGTTTTCTCAGCTGCTTGCCAGGCATGCAGGTAAAATCGGGCAACTCGCTCAAGGCAACATTCATACGAAAGGTTGCCGAAGCACAACGGTAATTACGCATACGCTGCAGGAAATCCGCATCCAAATCATTCTCATCGATTAACTGCAGGTACAATAGCTTCGGATTGACATTGGCAGCGACACTGCGCCCCTTGATGCGGTTGCCGTTTTCCAACGTCACACCCATAACGCGCCCGTTTTCTACCAGTAATTGCTCAACAGCCGCGTCCGTGGTGATATCCACACCACGATGACGCGCCTCTTTCGCCATCGCCTGCGTAATCGCGCCCATGCCGCCGACCGCATGCCCCCATATGCCGCGCTTGCCGTTGACTTCACCAAAACAGTGATGCAGCAACACATAGGCCGAACCCGGTGTATAAGGACTGGCGAAGTTACCCACGATCGCATCGAAACCAAACAGCGCCTTGGCGGCATCGGATTCGAACCACTGATCGAGCACCTCACCCGCACTCTTAGTGAACAGATCAAGCGCATCTCGCTGTGTTTGCAGCGAAAGCCTGCGCAGCAAACGTCCAGAGCGAATGCCCTGCACTAGACCGGACAGGCCGCTACCCACGTTGGGCGGCGTTTGCAACAGCAGTTCGCGCAACACAGCAGCCACACCTTCGAGCATGGCGTAGTACTCCGGCAAACGATCAGCATCACGTTGCGAAAAGCGCGAAAACTCGGCCTGCGTGGCCTGTAACCCGCCACCTACTTTCAGATAATCATCCCCAGGCAACGGCAGAAAATTGGCCAACGGACGTTCGAGAATTTTCAGACCGTGATCATGCAAACGCAAATCCGCGATAACTTTGGGGTGTAACAGGCTGACCGTGTAGCTGGCGGTTGAATTAGAAAACCCTGGATGGAATTCTTCTGTGACTGCCGCGCCTCCGACGACAGAGCGTCGTTCACACAACTTGACTGTGAGTCCGGCAGCAGCAAGATAACTAGCACAGACCAGGCCATTGTGACCGCCGCCAACCACCACGACATCATAGGTTTTTGAATCCAGCATCGTTGTTTGGGTCAACCCTATATGTTGCGATTAAACCTGTCTGCGGCTAGTTTGATGTAAGTCAAGTAATGTGTCGTCATACTCGACTATATGTATTTATAGCTCCAAGGGAAAAGCCTATCACAGGCCAATACCCGCCGGAGATCGTAGCCTCGCTGATGGAGGGAATTTATTATTATATATCGAGGTTACTACGGCGCAGGCACGCTCCCGAGTCCCTACGGGAACGGCATTCCCCACACCCCTGTGGGTTAGATGCGCCGCCATTTTCAATCACTTTAAGTGATTGAAAATGAAGAAAAACGAAAATCACATTTTCGTTTTTCGTCCCTGAAAAAGCCATGGATGACTTTTCCAGGGACTCCTTAATTCATGAGATGTGTTTGCATCCCGGCTTAATTCTTCCATAATCACTCAAAGCACAGGCCCTGCGTCCTGCCACACAATCATCAGGAGGATTTATCTATGCCGGACATCCTGAAACACCTTGGCGATAACAGCACTGACGACCTCGATAAGCAAGGCCGACTGGCGGAGCTGCCTGAATGGAACAATGACATCGCAGCCGATCTTGCAAGGCAGGAAAATATCAAACTCAATGATGCGCATATGAAGGTCATCCAGTTCCTCAGAAACTATCATATCGAAAAAGGACTCCCGACCCAGGCACACAAAGTAACCGAAATACTGGACGAGGCCTATGCGGACCAGGGTGGATCAAAATACCTGCACAGCCTGTTTCCCGGCGGCCCGGTCACTCAGGGATGCAGGCTGGCTGGCATACCCTCACCCGCTGACAGCGCCAATACCTCTTTCGGCTCGGCGCAATAAGGCATTATGTGGAACTGACAGCAAGGGAGATATCAAGACGGTTATCCCGCCAATCAGGCTACCCGGACGATAACCCTTACCCTCCCGAACTATTGCCACCCACCCTAAGGCATGCCGCGGTACTCATCCCACTGTTCGAGATCTCTAACAGCTGGCATACCCTGTTTATTCACCGGGCTGATAATGAGCAAGATCACCACAGCGGTCAGGTGGCATTTCCTGGTGGCTGCAAACAAAGTGATGACAAGGATCTTGAACAGACGGCGTTGCGCGAAACGTACGAAGAGATCGGACTCGAAGACAAGCATATCAAGATACTGGGCCGCCTGCGCGACTTCATCAGCTATCCCAGTTACCGGGTTACACCCTTCGTCGGGTTAATATCCTGGCCCTGCAAGTTGCAGGCTGACACCCGTGAAGTGCGTCATGTGTTCACCATACCGATGACATGGCTGGCGGATAACAGCCATCATGAAGCAAAAATGCGCCATCTATCAGCCAATCACCCGCCCGTACCGGTCACCTACTTTCGCGAGTTTCAGGGCGAGGTGTTGTGGGGCGCCAGCGCGAGGATCACGCTTAGTCTTATGGATGCATTAACAAAAGATTAACAAAGTGCAGAATCACGCTGGCACTCGTTCTTGGCAATAAATGTTTCGACCACTTCCTTGGAAATAGCGCCCAGGTTCTCCGCCACGATTTCACCTTCTGGCGAGAATAGCAAATAGGTGGGTGTAGCCCCTATCCAGGGCGTACCGACAGCACTGTAATACACCGACGCAACAATGGCACCGTCGTCAATGAGGTTGGGGAAGTTGACCTGGTGGCGTTTCATGAAAGCCTCGACTGCCGCCTTACGATCATAGCCATCCACAGCGATCCCCAGCACACTGATGTCCTTGTCACCACGCTCCTTGTGCAAGGCGATCATCTCATGAACGCTTTCATTACAGACATGACAGTCCGACGCCCAAACCTTGATAACCAGCCACTTGCCCTTGCCGATGTAATTCTTCAGTGGTGTGGGTTCACCATCCATATTGAGCATTTCCGGGCCCACATCCTCGGCATGTAGCGCAGGCACTGCAAGAAACACCATAACAATCAGTGCCCAGAAACCGGTTTTGAAATTACTCATACTTTACCCCTAGGAATTAATATCGCCCGCAAAGGGGCATCTTACAAGATGAGACACGGCCATAGCACGCAAGTTCACGCGCTTGCGCCTGCTACACGAGTCATTCGTCCAGTAATTGTTGCAGCTTATCCTCTATGGCACGCGCGCGGCGATCTCCCGCATGAGTTTCGCCGATAAAAACTGCACGAATATTACCGGATTTATCGATGAGGTAGAATGCCGGCCAGTAGCGGTTTCGCATGGCGTTCCAATAACCAAAGTCATTATCCATCATCACCGGGTGACGAATATTGAACTCCTTGACCTTCTCTTCAACATTTGCCCGGATCTTTTCATGTGCAAACTCCGGCGTATGAATACCAACAACCTGCAAACCCTTACCCTGGTAGCGATCTTCAAGCGACTCAAGCCAGGGGAACGAGCGATAGCAGTTCCAGCAATCGAAGGTCCAGAAATCAAGCAGCACCACCTTACCACGCAGCTCCTCAATTTTTAGTGGTGCGGAATTCAGCCAGACGGCTGCATCCGTGCCTGTGAATTGCGGTGCTGGTTTGGAATCGATATCTTTTGCAGACACGCCGCTCACTGCTGTCAACGAACAGACAACCAGCAAGGATTGCAGCCATTGCATCCAACGGATCCCTGATTGCGTAATAAATATCACTGAGCGCCCCTATAGAATTAATCTGTGTCACGGGTAGTTACGACAGCCACCACAGCCTGGATGCATTATCCTGTCTATTACATAACACCACAGTGACCGCGCGCCTGGGGAATACATCATGATCAAAAAAATACACCTGTTAGCTATGATTGTTATCAGCACCACGTTGCCACTCACTGCATGCACTGCCGAAACCGGTGAGACAGCGGTGCCTGCCGAATCCGCCCACGAACAGGCGCCGCCCATGAACAATCAGCGCTTGTTCGAAATGCTGCGACGTATCGACAAAAACGTGGAAGGTTCAGACGGTTACTGGCAACTAAGCGTTGCGGGTTATACCGTCTCTGTGATCACGGACACCCAGGCGGACCGCATGAGAATCGTCACCCCTGTTGCCTCCACTGACGGACTCGATGCGACACAACTGCACCGCCTGATGCAGGCCAACTTTGATTCAGCGCTGGATGCACGTTATGCAATAGCGAATAATATTCTATGGAGCGCCTTCATTCATCCCCTGTCATCATTACAGGCAAAAGATTTTTTGCAGGGAATTGGTGAGGTGGTCAATCTTGCCATCACCTATGGCGGCAGTTATTCCTCCGGCGTGTTGATCTTCAATGGCGGCGATAGCGGTGAAATCCAGCGCCGTGAACTGATAGACGAATTAGTGAAGAAGGGCATGGCGGTATAACACTCCATTTAGAAACACGCCGAACAACTAATGCAGAAACAAATCATTACCGCGCAGGCGAATGAACCGCCACAGAAATGTACAATTTTCTGATTCAAGGCTGAACGAATCCAGTCAAAGTAATCTCTTGATCTCGCTGAATACCCGCCCACGCGGGTATGACGAAATTTTCTAGATCCAGTGAATATCTCTATCAAGCATGCAGCATGTCACCATACTCCTGCATCCATTGAGTGTATTTCTGCATGGACTCTTCCGTGGGCTCCTCTTCGATTTCCTTGATGAGGTCATCTTCAAATTGATACCGTGCTTCGCCTTCAACAACAAGATCGGGCGTTCCGGCAAGCGTGTAGGTGCAGCGCCATTGCCGCGATAAACGGTTGCCCTCGGCTTTTGGTGGTGTAAGCCCGACAAGCTTACGCGTATCGAAGCGACGATCGCTGTTGGCCACATTGCCCTTTAAGTAATCGAGAATCGAATCGCGCCCTTCGAATTTCGAATCCGGACCACCGACATTCAAATAGGTCGCATCGGTTGCAAGGTATTTCGCAAGTCTCGACCAGTCGTCGTCCTGCACTGTAGCTTCGAAAGCTGCTGCAAAATGATTGAAGAGATTAATGCTGTCCATTATCCACCTCCTCATATGTGTGTTTATGACTTGATCGCCACCACCACCCTGCCCGTGGTTTTACCCGCAAGCATCGCCTCGAAGGCCTCGGGTAACTGCTCCATGGTCACTGTATCAGCAACAATTTTGTCTAAATGCCGTGGTTTGAGGTCAGAGCCCAGACGTTGCCACAGCGTATGCCGCCAGGGTGTCGGGCAGTTTGATGAGGATGCGCCTAATACGCTCACACCACGCAGAATGAAAGGCATCACCGTGGTTTCGAGTTTGATGCCCGCCGCCATGCCGATACTGACGATATTACCCCAGGGATGCACGGTGCGGGTCAACCAGCCCAGGGTATCGCCGCCTACGTTATCTATGGCCCCGCCCCATTGGGATTTTTCGAGTGGTCGCGTTCCCATCTCCAGCTGGTGACGGTCGATGATTTGCGTAGCGCCCAGCGATTCGAGGAAGCCTTTGGCATCGGCCTTGCCACTGAATGCGGCAACCTGGTAACCCAGACCGCTTAGCATATCGATGGCAAAACTCCCTACACCCCCAGTTGCACCCGTGACAATCACCGGACCAAGATCTGGCGTTTGATGATTGTCTTCCATACGCATGATGGCCAGCGCAGCGGTAAAACCCGCGGTACCCAGCGCCATGACACTATAGGCATCCAGACCTTCTGGAACTGGTATCACCCACTCGGCAGGCACGCGCACATATTCTGCATAACCACCATCATGGACTTCGCTGAGGCCGCAACCGGTCACCAACACCGCATCACCCGCCTTGAAACGCGCGTCTTCGCTGCTGTGCACAATACCGGAAACATCGATGCCGCCGTTGAGGGGAAACTTGCGCAGGATCTTGCCCTTACCGCTACCCGCGAGGGCATCCTTGAAATTGATACTGGAGAATTGCGCCTCAATCACCACCTCGCCCGGCGAAAGCGCGTCGAGCGACATTGTTTCAATCCCGGCACGTACCGCGCCTTCGTCTTCATGGATGCGAAAGGCGCGAAACTCAGACATGTCGGTTACTCCCAGGTGTTTTCTGTGACCTGGCTATTGATCCAGATCGGCGAATAATTCACGCGCCGTGGTAACGGCAACTTCGATATCTTCATGAAGATAGCAGAAATGTCCCATCTTGCGACCGGGGCGTGCTTCGCGTTTGCCGTATAAGTGCAGCTTGGCGGCAGGTTGCGCCAGTAATTTCGACCAGTCCGGGGTGTCGGGATGCCACAGATCACCGAGCAGGTTAACCATCACCACCGGCGATAATAAATCGACAGCCCCCGCGCGCAGACCACACACCATGCGCACCTGTTGTTCGAACTGCGAGGTTACGCAGGCATCCCTGGTGTAGTGCCCGCTGTTATGCGGCCGTGGCGCAATCTCGTTGACCAGCAAGTCCCCGGATTTCGTCACAAAAAACTCAACTGCCATCACGCCGCAATAATCCAGTGCATCGGCTAGCTGTTGCGCCATATCGCGCGCGCGTTCCGCCAATGCCTCATCGACGCGCGCGGGTACGATACTGACATCGAGGATACCGTTCTTGTGTTCGTTCTCCGCCACCGGAAAACATACCGTTTCGCCATCGAGCGAACGCGCCAGCACCACGGAGATTTCACAGGCAAGATCAACGCGCTGTTCCAGCACGCAGGGCACACCTTCAAGTGCAGCAAACGCCGCGTGTAGTTCTTCCATGCTCGTCACCGGCACCTGCCCCTTGCCGTCATAACCCAGCGCGGAACGTTTGAGGATCAACGGCGCCTGCAATGCAGCAAACGCCGGCTCCAGGTCGCGCTCGCGCTCGATCACCTTAAACGCTGCAGTGGCAAGTCCGGTCTTGTCGATAAAGGTTTTTTCGCGAATGCGGTCCTGTGTGAGTTCAACGGCGCGTGACGACGGCCGCACCGGGCAATGCTGTTCCAGGAGCGCCAGCGTCTGCGCCGGAATATTCTCGAACTCGGTCGTCACCACATCACTGGCCTGCGCCAGTTTCAGCAAAGCGACCTCATCTGTATAACCTGCCTGCAGGTGATCATCGGCGATAAGCCCGGCCGGGCTGTGAGGATCGGGGTCGAGCACCGTCACGTGATAGCCCATGCTGCGCGCGGCAATGGTGAACATGCGGCCCAACTGACCGCCACCGAGCATGCCCAGGGTCGCACCGGGAAGAATAAAGTCAGACATGCCACATGGAAGACATCAAATGCGCCTTTTGAGCAACTAAAGAGAACAGGTATGAAATCATAAATAAACTCATTACCGTCATTCCCGGATATTTATTCGGTCATTACCGAATATTTACTCCGTCATTCCCGCGAATGCCTACAGGGATGTAGGTAGTAGAGCAACGCATGGAGCAGTTGCCGAGGCGGGAGAAGCACCCTACCGCATACATCCCTGAATACTACTCCGCTATCCCGAATATTTTCCCATCATTCCCGGATATTTATTCGGTCATTACCGAATATTTACTCCGTCATTCCCGCGAAAGCGGGAATCTAGTGAGAAGACAGGTTGTATTGACTGAATTCCATCCTTTGGTCCGTCAACGCCACATCCATGCACCACTTCTCCCGCCTCCGCGGGAATGACAAACATTTAGGCAAATACCGCTTGAATTCAGCCTTTCGGCGGCAGCGTCATCGCCTTGACCTTGTCCGCCAGCGAGGCGCGGTACTCGGTCAATTTGGCCTGCAGTGCAGCATCCTCATTGGCGAGCATCGCCACCGCAAACAGTCCGGCATTGGTGGCACCGGCCTCACCGATGGCGAATGTGGCCACCGGGATACCCTTGGGCATCTGCACAATAGACAACAATGAATCCTGGCCCTGCAGATGTTTGGATGGCACCGGCACGCCCAGCACCGGCACGGTGGTCATGGACGCCATCATGCCCGGCAGGTGAGCCGCGCCACCGGCGCCCGCAATAATGCATTTCAGGCCACGCCCGGCGGCCGCGCGGGCATACTCATAAAGGCGCTCCGGGGTGCGATGCGCTGACACCACCTCAGCTTCATAAGCCACGCCAAAGGCCTCGAGCTGCTCTACAGCGCGCTGCATCACGGGCCAGTCACTATCGCTGCCCATCACCACACCCACCAACGGCTTATCCATATCTCGCACCTATTATCCATATATGAGCCATGTTACCTGCCCTTCTACGACTGGCATCCCCGTAACGAGGAAAAACGCGCATTCTCCCTGAACTGGCGCCCAATGACCAGCCTCAATACCCGCTTTCGGCCTGCTTTTCCACTACCGTATCGCCGGGCAAAGCCGTAGAATCGTGCCCTCACTAACGCAGGAAGTACCTCATGCAAGACACGCTGTTCGAATCCGAGATCCCCTCACTCAAGCGCCTGCACCGCGGCAAGGTGCGAGATATCTACGAGGTCGATGACCAGCACATGCTGATCGTCACCACCGACCGGCTATCGGCCTTCGACGTGATCCTGCCTACCCCGATCCCCGGCAAGGGCCAGGTGCTCACCGCCATTTCCAATTTCTGGTTCGAGAAAATGGCCTCGGTCGTGCCGAATCACCTCACCGATATCAAACTCGCCGATGTCATCAAGGACAAGAAAGAACGCGCGCCGCTGGAAGGACGTTCCATTATCGTTCGCAAACTCAAGGCACTGCCGGTCGAAGGCGTTGTACGCGGCTACCTGATCGGTTCAGGCTGGAAAGATTATCAGAAAGAACGCGTCGTCTGCGGTATCCCGCTACCCGATGGCATACAGCTGGCCGGGAAACTACCCGCCCCCATCTTCACACCCTCCTCCAAAGCGGAAGTGGGTGAACACGACATCAATATCGACTTCACCCACGTCGTCAACCTGGTGGGCAAAGAGGTTGCCGAACAGATCCGCGATATCAGTCTAGACATCTACAAACAGGCCGCAGAGTATGCACTGGAGCGCGGCATCATCATCGCCGACACCAAATTCGAATTCGGCCTCGACGACGACGGCAATGTTGTCTTGATCGATGAAATACTCTCCCCCGATTCCTCCCGCTTCTGGCCCACCGACACCTACAAACCCGGCGAAAGCCCCGAATCCTTCGACAAACAATTCGTACGCGACTACCTCGAAACCCTCGACTGGGACAAAACCGC